>NZ_CP160452.1:659663-1319327 GCF_041295575.1 Sporosarcina pasteurii
AGTATGCAACGTTTGCGAAAGTAAGCAACGAATCTGTAAAAGAATACAACGTTGGTGCTAAAGTATTCAACGTTTCAAGAAAAGTATGCAACGCCATTGCAAGAAAAATAAGGCTTATCAATAAGAAGTTATTGATATTCACGCAGTTGAAATATCGAGCAATTTTGAAAAGTAACTAATTAGTGCTTGCGTTTTATGATGAAAAGCGTTAACATTTAAACTAAATAATCAGAATAGGAGGGGTTCAAATAAGCCCACCACGTCAACCACCATTTGAATTAAAAATAATCAATCGTCTATTAACTAGACTACCCACCCAGCATCAGCGTTACGATGAAATTTTAGACAGAAAGAATCGAATTGAAGCCGGTTATTCAGGAGAACTTAATGTCGATCGTGTTATGCATGAAATTATTTTTCCCCCAAACACAAAAATCTTGAAAAATATTAAGTTACAGGTAAATCCCCATTACTTGTTTGAAATTGACACACTTATCCTTTCCCCTTCTCGTATTATCCTATTAGAAGTAAAAAATTATTATGGTACTGTTTATTTTGATGAAGAATTAGGCAAGACAATTAGAGTTTCACCGACAGGCAAGAAGGATTATTTTGATTGTGCCATTCATCAACTTATTAGAACAGAGGCAGCACTGAGTCGATGGTTCGACAAACGGAATATTACCATTCCAATAGAAAGTATCCTTGTGATGGCAAATCAACAAACAATTATCAGTGAAATCCCAAAAACTGTACCTGTCAAATATCGAAAACAGCTGCCGCGGTATATATCAGGGTTACCAAAAATCCCAACGATTTTATCGTGCGAAGAGATTACTAGAGTTGCCCAAAAGATAGAGGACAGTTCACAAGAAAATTACCGGTTAGCTTGCGAAAGGTTTAACTTTCAGCCTTCCGAATTGAAAAGTGGGGTATTATGTTCAGATTGTAATGGATTAATGAATAGGAAAAGAGGACAAAAATGGCGTTGTCTCAATTGCGGGAAATATGCTACTCAAGAACTTTATAAAGCATTAGAAGATTGGTTTTTACTAATAAAGCCAACGATTTCTAATGCTGAATGTCGAGCATTTCTAAATTTAAATTCCAAATATGCAGCAAGCATTATTCTGCGTCATTCAAAATTAAGTAGGAAAGGAAAACCGCCGAAAACTTATTATTTTTATGCTGATAAAGAACAACTATATAGGAAGTAACACAAGATAGCCGACCATTTTATTGGGCGGCTATTGTCATTCAAAATTATAGGAGATGACTTTATTTTACATCTAAGAGCAAAGTACGCAACGTTTCGATAAAAGTAAGCAACGCTGACGAAAGAACGCAACGTTTCGATAAAAGTAAGCAACGCTGACGAAAGTACTCAACGTTTCGATAAAAGGATACAACGCATCTACGAAAGTAAGCAACGTTTTGATAAGAGTATGCAACGCTGACGAAAGTACTCAACGTATCGATAAAAGGATACAACGCATCTCCAAAAGAACGCAACGTTTTGATAAAAGTATGCCACGCTGACGAAAGTACTCAACGTATCGATAAAAGGATACAACGCATCTCCAAAAGTACGCAACGTTTCGATAAAAGTAAGCAACGCTGACGAAAGTACTCAACGTTTCGATAAAAGGATACAACGCATCTACGAAAGAACGCAACGTTTTCATAAAAGTAAGCAACGTTCAAGAAAGCAAAATAAAAGAAGAGAAAGTAAAAGCACTTTCTCTTCTAGATTTCTAACTTATGCATACTCCTGAAATGCTCTATGGATCTTAGCGCGCCCTGCTTTAATTTGCGGGTGGAATTGGATAGAAGCGGCTTCACGAATTGCTTTTACTTCTTCCTTCGCTTTTTCAACTTTGTCTTGTTGCTCGGCAATTGCGTAGCCGGCAACAGTTCCTTGTGCACGGGCTACTTTTGCACTTTCGATACCCGTAATATTTCCAGCAACATATAAGCCATCTAATGGCGTTTCCATTTGTTCATTGTGAACCGGAACATGTCCACCAAGTTCTTCAATGTAACGGAATGGACAACCTACAACAGATGCTAGTTCACTTAATGGATACAATCCGCCGGCGATACAAACGAAATCGACTTTAATGATTTCTTCTGTGCCTGGGATGATTTTGCCTTCAGGGGTGACGTCAACCATAGTCACGGATTCTACTTTATCCGTTCCGTTAATTTGCGAAATCGCTTTGCGGATATGGATTGGCATGCCCCACATTTTGACGCCGCCTTTTGGATAAAACTTAACAGCTAGTTCACGTACTTTAGCGTTCTGTGCAAATTTACTTCCGAAACGTAAAAATGCAGAAGGCGCTAAATGTGCGATGCGAACTAAGCCATCCATTACTTTCCCTGGATGTGCATGGTCTTTCGTCACCGGATTACTGACTGGTAATGCCATACTATGTAGATCGATACCTGCAATTTGAAGTTCACGTGCGATGGCTGCAGATAGAACGTTTACACCGACCACAATGCCTTTCTTTCCGACTTCTACGCGATGAACGTTTGTCATCACTTGTGCAGCCCCAATCGACATAACGCCTGGAAGTGTCCAACCAGGAATTGGAACAGCAGTTTCGGCAGCGCCTGATGCAATCAGTAATTTTTTTGTCTTTAGAAGGCCGTCGTTTGTATGGACAATATAACCTTCATCAATTTTCTCAATATGGTGACAGGAAATGCCACATTTAATATTTGTATTGAGAGCGTTTGCTTTATCGAGTAAAATTTGTGTTTCTTTAATCCCGTTCCACCATTCACCTGTTGGTTCTTGGTGAAGTTGGCCGAGTAGTCTTCCGCCAGGTTGCGTAAATTCATCAATAACGAGTACATCTAAATTCGATTCCCGACAAGCAATTGCGGCTGATAAACCAGCTGGCCCAGCGCCGATGATTACGACATCAAACATTCGAATCACCGTCCTTATTCGCTTTATTTCTTTCTTCATATTCTGCATATGTACGTGGCCAATTTTCTGGAGACGTATTGAAAGGTGCAGGTTGCATTTTACCGCTTTCAACTTTCAAATCATTTTGAATTGGGGTCATGCATGCACGAACAGTGTCTGTTTCGTTTACTGTTACCCGACATTCAAAGCAATGCCCGATGTTACAATAAATTGCACGCGGCGCACCTGTTTCTTCATGCACACGTAATTGTCGAATCCCGTTTGCAAGAAGGGCAGAAGCAATCGTATCTCCTTCAAAGCCTTCAAATGTTTGGCCGTCAAAAGTAAAAGTGACAGTTTTTCTATTTTCTAACTTACCTAAAACTGGATGATTCATAATACGATTAGTCGTCATTTAGATTACCTCCTAAAACAGATAATGTAACAGGACGGACGGGAGGTTGCACTTTTAACGGTATCGCATGTCCTGCTTTTTCTCCTGTAACATGTTCTAAGACAGCATCGACTGCTGGTCGGCACGTGCGTCCACCGCAATAGCCCATTCCTGCTCTCGTACGTAATTTAACTTCACGAGCTGAGCAGTTATATGTGTTGGCGGTATTTTCGATGTCTTCTAATGAAACTTCCTCACATCTACAAATAATTGTTTTATCCACGGGGCCAACTCCTCCTTTTACATAATTGCAAAATAAATTTGACAGGTTGTCTATTCCTATTTTAACATAGATATGTAGAATAGAATAAACTTTCTATAAAAATTGAAGGTTTTTTTAATACTATCTATATTTATAATACTATCTGTACTATAATGTAGTATAAATGCTCTTTCTATGTCAAAGGAGGAAAAAATATGTCAACGAATCATGCAGAAGTTGCGATTATTGGCGGTGGGATTGTCGGATGTGCAATCGCTTACTATGTTGCCAAGTCTGGAATCGATTGCGTATTAATTGAGAAAAACGACATTGCGAGTGGGACATCTTCACGCTGCGATGGCAACGTAACAATTGTTGATAAAGATCCTGGATTCGATAGTCTTATGTCGTTGAAAAGTCAGGAATTAACTGTTGATTTACATGAAGAGCTTGACTTGCCGTTTGAGTATCGTCCACTAGGTAGCCTGCTCGTTTGTGATAATGACACTGAGATGGAAGCTGCAAAAGAGTGGGTAGATATCCAAAATAAGGCTGGATTAAAGTTTAACTTATTGGATCGTTCAGATCTTCGACAGGAATCTCCTTATTTTGCGGATGATATTCCAGGTGGATTGGAATGTGAAACCGATTCGCTCATTAACCCATATTTATTTTGTTATTCCTTAATTGATAAAGCAAAGCAGTACGGACTTAAACTACATACACAAACGGAAGTTACGGGCATGAAGAAGAAGGACGACTTTATCATTGAAACAACAAACGGTACGTTTACTGCGAAAAAAGTAGTGAATGCGGCGGGCGTCTGGGCTCCGTTCCTAGGAAAAATGCTAGAGTTGGATATTCCTATTATTCCAAGAAAAGGACATATTCTTGTAGGTTCACGTCAAGAGCCTGTCATGATGCGAAATGTAATGGAGTTTGGTTACTTAATGAACAAATTTGGCCGTGAGAGAATTACGGATGAGCGTACAGAAAAACACGGTGTTGCACTCGTTTTGGAACCACTCGAGAGTCAAAACTTCTTAATTGGAAGTAGTAGACAATTTGTTGGCTATGATGGAAGAATCGATATTAACGTTGTTGAAACGATGGCAAGAAGAGTGCTTAGATTCTATCCGCAGATGAACGATTTCAACATCATCCGTACATACACAGGTTTCAGACCTTGGACGTCGGACCACTTACCAATTGTTTCAGAAGTTGAAGAAATTCCTGGGTATTATATTGCCGCAGGACATGAGGGTGACGGAATTAGTTTAGCAACAGTTACTGGAAAAATAATAGATGAGTTAATCCGCGGGGTAGATACAATTATCCCAACGGATCCTTTAAAGTTTGAGCGTTTTAAAGAAGTTGTTAAAAGTTAGTTGATGAGTATCAATATGAAGTGCCTTATTCGATAACGGAGTAGGCACTTCGTTTATCTCTAAAAGGGGTTAGGGTATTAACTACAGTACATTGGGGGAAAAATATGTTTAGAATACTAAAAATTGGAAGCGCTTTTATTGGTATTATCGTAGGAGCGGGCTTTGCTTCAGGACAAGAGATTTTGCAATATTTCACGAGTTTCGGACATTTAGGGACGTTAGCAGCGATTTTAAGTACTGCGTTATTTGCATATATGGGCATGACGCTCACACGTTTAGGAAGTAGAATGCGAACGACAAATCATAAAGATGCAATTTATAAAATTAGTGGTAGATACCTTGGGGTGCTCGTTGATGCGATAATAGTTTTCACACTATTCGGAGTAGGAGTCGTAATGATTGCAGGAGCGGGGTCTATCGGAAATCAACAGTTTGGCCTACCTGCCTATTTTGGTAGTGCACTGCTTGTTGTCTTACTAATTTTCACAATGTTGATGAATGTTGAGAAAGTAGTTGGCGTGATTGGAAGTATTACACCTTTTCTCGTGTTAACAGTCATCGGGATTAGCGTCTATTGTTTGTTAACAATGGATTTATCATTCAGTGAACTAAATCCAATCGCTTTAAAACATGAAACAACTTTACCGAACTGGTTTATTTCAGCACTAAACTATGTATCCTTTAATATTGCAGTAGGTGCTGCGATGTCGCTTGTCATGGGGGGCGCTGAGAAAGATGAAAGAACAGCAGCTTTGGGTGGATTAATCGGCGGACTTGGGCTTGGAATTTTGATCATTTTGAGTCACCTTGCGATCTTCTCAAAAGTCGATGTTGTTGCATCTTATCAAATGCCGATGTTAAAAATTGTGAACGATATCTCACCAGGACTAGCAATCTTTATGTCGTTCATTTTATTCGGAATGATTTTTAATACGGGTGTAAGTATGTTCTATGCGTTCGTAGCAAGATTTTTTGATATGAATAAAAAAACATCGAATGTTGCAGTTTTTGTTGTATGTATCGTCGGGTTCGTATTAAGTTTTGTTGGATTCACAGAGTTAGTTGCTTTCTTCTACAACTTAATTGGCTATCTAGGCCTGTTCTTAATGGCTGCATTAATTTATGCACCAATTAAATTGTCGAAAGAGCGGGATTTGAAAACGACTCGGTTGCAAGAAGTTAAATAAATGAATGGAAGCTTTGCTATGGTAGGTTGATTTATTCCATAGCAAAGCTTTTTTGGGAGAATGAATGATGATATGGAAAAGGGAATATGTTTGATTAACAATCTATTTAACAAATTCATGTTATTGTGAGCGAACATTGTGTTGATGAAATGAAAGTAGCCAGAATATCCATCCTATGCTACAGTTAATTCAAAAAGTGAGAAACATACAGGGGGAGACTTCTATGAACATATTGGCAGTCGATATTGGCGGGACTTCTATTAAAATTTGTCTTGTAGATGAGAAAGGGCTTACATCAAATTTTCGGGAGATTGATTCGGAAGCGATGAAAGGCGGCCCGTATTTAGTTGAAAATCTGATGAAAGTAATCGAGGCGCATTATTCTGGTTTTGAGGCGATTGGGATTAGTACAGCGAGTCAGGTCGATAGTGATAAAGGGATAATCGTTTATGCGAACGAAAATTTTCCGGGTTACAAAGGGATGAATTTGAAAGCGCTTTTTGAAGAACGTTTCAACGTGCGGGTAAAAGTAGAAAACGATGTGAATGCGGCAGCGCTTGGGGAAAAGTTCTTTGGTGCGGGGAAAGACTTCGAAGATTTTCTATGTTTAACCTATGGTACGGGAGTTGGTGGCGCAATCGTTATGAATTCGACCGTTTATAAAGGTCTGAATGGTATCGCTGCAGAAGTGGGCCATCTAGTTTTGCATCCTGGAGGGGTGAAGTGTAATTGCGGATGTTATGGTTGTTATGAAATGTACGGTTCTACAACAGCTTTAGTGAAACAGGCGATGAAGATTGATCCGAAATATACGAACGGCCGTAAAATTTTTGAGGGGCTAGATGAAGGCGACAAGCGATTAGAGACTGTACTAGAAAATTGGGTGCTTGAAATTGCAACGGGATTAGTTTCATTAACACATATTTTCAATCCACCTGCGATTATTATTGGCGGTGGTATTATGGAACAAGATGTGCTTATTAAAATGGTGAGAGAGAAAGTGCTGGAACTTATTATTGATAGTTTTAAAGACGTACAAATTATGAGAGCTTCACTAGGCAATAAAGCGGGATTACTTGGGGCGGCAGCGCTTCACATGTAAGTTGGTAAAGAGGAAAGGAGTTTTTGGATGACCAATCAAAGCGGGTTGATGGGCGGTCTATTTACACTTTGTGTATGGTTTATGAGATTTTCAGCGGCCAATGTATTATGGTTGCTTTTTAGCTTCCCTATCGTATTTTTAGGATTAAATATGCTTGTACTTGGTAGGGTAGAGACAATGATGGTGTTCCTTGTACCGATGATTGCCCTACTTCCATTTGTATTTTTTCCCGCGACGACTGCAATGTTTGGGATGGCAAGGGATTGGGTCATTAAAGATCGTGATGGCAGTTCGTTAATAAAAACTTATTGGCAATACTACAAAGAAAATTATAAAAGAAGTATCGTGAATGGTCTCGTAATGACCGCGATTTGGGTGGTTTGGGTCGTAGATGTTTATTATTTCTTTGAAAATAATTTTTACTTATTTATTTTCTTTTTAACGATGGGCATTGTGTTGTTTGTCTTGACGATTAATCTATTTTCCATCACAGTTCACTACGATATGACATTTCGAGAATCGATAAAAAATGCATGCTTGATTACTGTAGGTAGTCCGATTTTATTTGTAGCAATCGCGATAAGTAGTGGCATAATTATCTATATGAGTTTCAATGTTTTCTTATTTTTGCTGCCGTTCTTTACGGGTTCCCTTATTGCATTTTTATCGTTTGCTGCATTTTATAGTCGGTATTTGAAGATTACACAGGCAGGCAGTGATTCTGGAAGTTGAGATGAATCTATAGTTGCAGAAAATAAAAAGTCGTGATACTCTATAGAGGAATTACCATGCAAGCGGTTTCATAGAGTGGTAGATACCTAAATTATTAGGATGCTAACTCTCTATACTGTCTTGTGCAACCGTTTGCACTAATAAGAAAGGGGAAGGTTAATTTGAAAAACAGAAAATCATTTTTTCGTATTGTTTCGATAATGTTAGTTGCTGTGCTTGCATTAGTTGGTTGTTCATCTTCTAATGACAGTGGCAATGACAAAGAAAAATCATCGGAGGATCAAGTTACAGTCGATATCTTTCAATTCAAGGTAGAAATTAAAGATCAATTTGAAGACTTAGTCAAAGTGTACGAGGATGAAAATCCAGGTGTGAAAATCAACGTTAAAACAGTTGGCGGCGGAAATGATTATGGTGGTACTTTGAAAGCAGCATTTGCTTCAGGCGATGAGCCGGCAATTTTTAACGTAGGCGGTCCTTCCGATGTTGAAGAATACAGAGCGTACTTAGCGGATTTAGCTGATACGGCCGCTGCGGAGGCTGCACTAGACGGAACATTAACAGCCGTTCAAGAGGACGCTAAAGTTTTAGGCTTACCTTTCAACCAAGAAGGGTATGGTTTAATTTATAACAAGAATGTATTTGAAGAAGCAGGCATTAACGTAGAGGACATCGTTACATTCGAAGATTTGCAAAATGTTGTAGAAACATTAGATAAACAGAAAGAAGAGCTAGGCCTAGATGCGGTATTTGCTTTGCCGGCAAAAGAACTTTGGGTATTAGGTGACCATATTTCAAATATGTTTATCGCACCGGAGTTTAACAATGATATTCAAGAAGCTTATCATGCAGAAACAATTGCTTTGGAAAAAGGCGACGAGCTGAAAAGATATTTAGACTTACAAAATAAATATTCAGTTCAACCAATTTTAAGTTTGGATTACTCACAACAAGTGGAGCAATTATTTTCTTTAGAAAAAGTTGCAATGATCCAACAAGGAAACTGGGTGTACAATTCAGTTTATGATATGGATCCGGATTTTGCGGAAAATGGCATTGGAATTTTATCAGTACCAGTTGAAGGATTTGAAGGACATATTCCAGCGGGCGTTCCAATGTTTTGGGCAGTAAATGATAAAAAAGATGACAAAGTAGTTCAAGCAAGTAAGGATTTCTTAGATTGGTTGTATACATCTGAAACAGGGAAAAATGCTGTATTAGAAGACTTTAAGTTTATTCCAGCTTACAAAGATTACGATGCGGAAAAAATTTCTGATCCACTTTCAAAGCAAATTTATGAGTTTGCTGAGGTTGGAAAAACAATCGAAGGATGGGTTTACCAAGCAACACCAACTGGATGGAACCAAGAAACACTTGGGGTAAACATTCAAAAGTATTTAAGTGGCGATATGGAATGGGATGAAGTGATTTCCAAGTCAATCGAAAAGTGGGAAGCGGAAAGACAATAAGTATGAGCCCATGTTAAAGAAAAGTTGAAAGCGTTACCAGCTCGTTGACATTATTTAATCTGAAAAATGACTGAGGGGTAGTGCTTAAACATTGCAGCGAACAAATACATATTCAATTTGTTCGCTGCTTTTTTTCAAAATTAATAGATGGAGGTGCTTCATGCGTAATCGCGATATTTCATTTTGGTTATTTTTGGCCCCTGTTATTTTGAGTTTAAGCCTTGTAATTATGATTCCTTTTCTTTACGGATTTGTATATTCTTTTACAAATTGGAATGGAATCAACGCGACTGAGTTTCTGGGATTTAAAAATTACATAAACTTATTTAAAGACGCGGAATTTAGAGCATCCATTTGGTTCACAACGAAATTTGCAATTGTTTCCGTAATTTTGCTGAATTTCCTTGGTTTAGGATTAGCGTTACTTGTTACACAGAGAATGCGTACGAGTAACTTTATGAGAACAATCTTTTTCATGCCAAACTTAATTGGCGGACTCATTTTAGGGTTTATTTGGCAGTTTATCTTTATTAGTGTTTTTGGTAGCATAGGAGAATTGTTGGGAATTGAAGCATTAACGGGTTGGTTATCAACAACTGCAACTGGATTTTGGGGACTTGTTATTTTAACGTCTTGGCAAATGGCAGGATATATCATGGTCATTTACATCGCTTATTTGGAAAATATACCAAAGGACTTGCTCGAAGCTGCGGAAATAGATGGTGCATCTAGTTTCCAAAAGTTCAAGAATATTATCTTTCCATTAGTTGCGCCCGCATTTACAGTGAGCATGTTTTTAACGCTCTCTAATTCATTTCAAATATATGATCAGAACTTGTCATTAACAAACGGCGGACCTTATAATTCAACGCAAATGGTCGCTATGAGTATTGTTAAAACGGCATTCACTGAAAATAAAATGGCCTATGCACAATCGCAAGCTGTTATTTTCTTTATCATTGTAGCAGCAGTTGCCGTTACAAATGTTTACTACAATAAAAAACGGGAGGTTGACATGTAATGAAGAAACGTAAACGAAAGTCCTTTTTAATCGAGATTTTCGGGTTATTACTAGCTTTGTTATGGCTCTCTCCGTTCTATTTAATGATTGTGAATGCATTTAAATCCAAACGAGATATTTTTACTGATGTACTTGGATTCCCAAGCGAGTTTGTGACAGAGAATTTCGTCAAAGCTTATATAGATTTGGATTTCACAAAGTCCTTGTTTAACTCATTATTCATTACGATTTTGAGTGTTGGCATAATAATACTTTTCTCAGCCATGGCTGGATATGCGCTAGCCCGCAATAAAAGTAGGTTGAGCGGCATGCTGCTCTTAGTTTTCGTAGCTGCGATGTTAATTCCGTTCCAGTCAGTGATGATTCCACTCGTATCGTTATTTGGAAAAGCAGATATGTTAAATAAAACAGGTTTGATTTTTATGTATTTAGGATTTGGTTGTAGTTTATCGATCTTTTTATATCACGGAGCGATGACTGGAATATCAAAGTCATTGGATGAAGCGGCAATAATTGACGGCGCCAATAAGTTTCAAGTGTTTTGGCATGTCGTATTTCCATTGTTAAAACCTATTTCAGTGACAGTTGGCATATTAAATGTCATTTGGATTTGGAATGACTATTTACTGCCATCATTAATCTTGCCTGATTCAAGTGCCACAATTCCTTTGAAAATGTTTTTGTTCTTTGGCCAGTACACGAAGCAATGGCATTTAGCGCTAGCTGGATTAACAATCGCAATTATTCCTGTGATTGTTGGTTATTTCTTTGCCCAAAAGCAAATTATTGAAGGTGTTTCTGAAGGCGCTGTCAAATAGTAGTAGATGAGGTGAAGAAAATGTCAGTAACGATTCGGGATGTTGCGAAAGCCGCAAATGTAGCACCTTCTACTGTATCACGTGTGATTTCTGACAGCCCGCATATTAGCGATAAAACAAAAAGAAAAGTACAAAAAGTAATGGAAGAACTAGGTTATCATTTAAATTATAATGCTCGAAATTTAGCACAGCAATCTACCAAAACAATTGGTATCGTCGTGAAGCATTCTACTCAAGCGTCAATGTATAATACGTTCTTTCCAGAAGTTATTGCAGGAATTAGTGCATTATGCAGTAAGTTCGACTTCAGCATTAGCTTAACGACAGGAGAATCTGAGGAAGAGATTTATAACGATACAGTGAAAATGGTACGAGGAAAAAAAGTAGATGGCATGATTGTGCTTTATTCAAAGGAAGACGACAAAGTTGTTCCTTACTTAGTTGAGTCTAACATTCCATTTGTCGTCATTGGAAAGCCGGTTCATTCGCAAGGTCAAATTACGTATGTCGATAATGACAACGTACAGGCAGCTAAAGAGGCGACGACTTATTTATTTGATTTAGGGCATAAGGACATTGCTTTTATTGGTGAGGATAATCAGTTTGAAGTAGATGAAGCAAGGTTAAATGGCTACTTATCGGCTTTAAATGAAAAAAACATCCCCATCAAAGAAGAATATATTAAAAATCTTAAATTCGATGCAGAGGAAGGAAGAAAGATTGCAGGAGAGTTGCTCGATTTAGTCGAACCGCCGACTGCACTAGTTGTTGCGAATGACTTAAATGCACTCGTTATGTTAACGGCATTAAGTGAGAAAAATATTAGAGTTCCTTATGATATGAGTATCATTTGCTTTAATAATTCAGTGCTTACACAAGTATCTAATCCGCCATTAACGACAATGGACACACATATTTTTCAGTTAGGTCATGAGTCGGCAAGTTGTTTAATTGAATTAATTAACGAACCGTCTACATTCAATAAAAGTATCATTGTTCCAACATTAATGATTGAAAGACAATCCTGTAAGCAAATGTAATGGATTGTTTTGAAACAAAATTGCAACCGGTTGCATTAATCGTGCAACAGATTGAAATAGGAGGCATTATTTATGAAGATAGTCGTTTGGAATGAAAATCGCCATGAGAATGAGAATCCCGAGGTTTCCGCGATTTACCCAGAAGGTATTCATGGGGCTATTGCAAATTTTCTTGGTGAAGAATTTGAACATGTGAAAACTGCTACGTTAGATGAACCTGAGCATGGCTTAACAGATGAGGTACTTAAAGAGACAGATGTCCTAGTTTGGTGGGGGCATATGGCACATGACGAAGTGAAAGATGAAATTGTTGAGAAGGTAAAACAAAGAGTCCTTGAAGGGATGGGGCTAATCGTTTTACATTCTGGACATTTCTCGAAAATTTTTAAGACATTAATGGGTACAACTTGCGATTTAAAATGGCGTGAGGCCGATGAAAAAGAACGTCTTTGGGTAGTAGATCCAACGCATCCAATTACAGAAGGCATTGGCGAATTTATTGAGCTGGAAAAAGAGGAAATGTACGGAGAACACTTTGATATTCCAACGCCGGATGAGTTAGTCTTTGTAAGCTGGTTTGAGGGCGGAGAAGTGTTCCGAAGTGGAGCAACTTTTAAACGAGGCAGAGGGAAAATCTTTTATTTCCGTCCAGGCCATGAAACATATCCAACTTACTATAACAAAGATATTCAAAAAGTAATTCGTAACGGAGTAAAATGGGCGGCAAATACAAATACGCCTACGCCAGTTTATGGAAATGCACAACCTTTAGAAGAAATCAAATAAATTTAAGGAGATGGGTTCATTGACAACGTTGAAAGTAGCTGTGATTGGTTGCGGAAGTATCGCGAAAAACCGTCATTTAGGAGAATTTAATAGCAATCCAAACGTAGAAATAGTCGCAGTTTGTGACATTGTTGAAGAAAGAGTACAGGAAGTTGCTGAACAATATGGAACGGAAGCTTTCACAAACTATGAAGATGTATTGAAGATTGAAGAGATAGATGCTGTAAGCGTATGTCTTCCAAACTATCTCCACGCACCAGTTTCAATTGCTGCTTTAGAAGCTGGGAAGCATGTGCTATGTGAAAAGCCAATGGCAACTTCGATAGAGGAAGCGGACGCAATGATTGAAGCAGCCAAAAAGAATGATAAAAAATTAATGATTGCACACAACCAGCGCTTTGTGACATCTCACCAGAAAGCAAGAGCGTTAATTGAGAGCGGTGAAGTTGGGAAAATCTTTAGCTTTAGAAGTGCTTTCGGCCACGGCGGTCCAGAAAATTGGAGTGCAGATGGAAAAGAGAGTTGGTTCTTTAAAAAAGATGAGGCGTTTATTGGCGCAATGGGTGACCTTGGCGTACATAAAACGGATTTGCTTCGCTATTTACTAGGCGAGGAATTTGTTGAAGTGGCTAGTTTTATTGAGACGAGCTCGAAAGAATTTGCAGATGTAGATGATAATGCAGTATGTATTTTGAAATCGGAAAGCGGCATTATCGGTACACTCGCGGCAAGCTGGGCGTATACGGCTGGGGAAGATAATTCAACAATTATTTACGGAGAAAATGCAACATTACGACTTGAAGATGACCCAAATTATTCCTTAATTGTTCAATATAGAAATGGGGAAGTTGTGAATTACGAATTAGGCGCGATTCAATCAAATGAGGAAGGCGGCCAAACGACGTCTCATACGATTGACCATTTCGTTGAGGCAATTCTTGAAAATAAGGAACCGCTTATTGACGGCGAAGAAGGAAAGAAATCGTTAGAAGTTATTTTAGCGGCATTAGAGTCGATGGAAACGAAGAAGTTTAGTCAGATTAACTAATTTGATTTAATAACAAAGGAAGTATAAGACACTTCAATGAAGCGTTCTAATCGTGTTGATTGGAGCGGAAGGCGGCGACTCCGGCGGAAACAGCGCGAGCTGAAAGCCCCGCAGGAACGAAGTGACGAGGAGATTGAAGCCGTGCCCGCGGAAAGCGTCCGCCTGGAGCGGAAATCAACCTTCTTCGAAATGTTAGGATGTTTGGGTGAAATAAAATTAACAGGAGGATGTATCCCATGAAACTAGGCGTATTTACAGTATTGTTTTCTCATAAACCATTTGAAGAAATGTTAGATTATGTACAACAAGCAGGGATCCAAGCAGTTGAAATTGGAACTGGTGGATATCCGGGCAATGCGCATTGTAATGTTGATGAGCTGCTTGCCAGCGCTGATAAAAGAAAAGAGTACTTAGAGCAAGTGCATTCTAGAGGATTAACAATTAGCGCATTTAGCTGTCATGCCAACCCAGTATCACCAAATGAAGCAGTTGCAAAAGAAGCGCATGATACATTTGTTAAAACAGTGAAATTAGCAGAGTTGATGGATGTTCCCGTTGTCAACACATTTTCGGGTACGCCAGGGTCAGGTGAACACTCTCAGATTCCAAACTGGCCAGTTTCACCATGGCCAACAGAGTACTCCGATATTTACAATTGGCAATGGGAGAAGAAGTTAATTCCTTACTGGAAAGAGGCGGGAAAGCTTGCTGAAGATCACGGCGTGAAGGTTGGAATTGAATTACACGGCGGTTTTTCAGTGCATACACCGTATACGATGTTGAAATTACGTGAAGCTACTTCTGAGGCGATTGGTGCGAACTTTGACCCGAGTCACTTATGGTGGCAAGGCATTGATCCTGTTGCTGCGATTAAAATTCTTGGGAAAGAAAATGCAATTCACCATTTCCATGCAAAAGACACCTATATTGACCAAGACAATGTCAATATGCATGGGTTAACGGATATGCAACCATATGGAGACGTTCAATCGCGTGCTTGGACATTCCGTTCTGTAGGCTGTGGCCATAGCATTCAAGAGTGGTCGGATATGATGAGTGCGCTTCGTACTTACGGCTATGATTATGTAGTCAGTATTGAACATGAAGATCCACTCATGTCCGTAGAAGAAGGATTGACGCGTGCGGTGACGAATTTAAAGTCGGTGTTAATTAATGAAAAACCTGCGGAGATGTGGTGGGCTTGACGGCTATACGCAGCTGTTAGATGATAGTTGTGACGTAAGTAATGCGAATGCCTGCGTCACAACTTTTTTCCATTTAACGGGAAAGTTGAAATTTAATGAACCTACATAAAAGAAAAGAGTGTTTCAAATGAAAAGGTTACGGGTTGGAATTGTTGGCGCCGGGTTAATCGCAAAAGAAGTACATATTCCCCACTATTTAGGACTATGTGACCGGGTAGAAGTCGTTGCGATTGCAGATGTCAATGAGGCGCGGGCAGAAGAGGTTGCAGAAATTTATGGGATTCCGCAAACGTATAGCTCTTATCAAGAAATGTTTACCCGCGTCAAACTAGATGCAGTTAGTATATGTATACCGAATAAATTTCATAAAGAAGCGACAATCGCAGCACTTGAAGCAGGCTGCCATGTGTTATGTGAAAAGCCCCCTGCCATGACAGTGAAAGAATCAGAACAAATGGCTGCCACAGCGGAAAAGACTGGAAAAATTTTAACGTACGGCTTTCATTACAGGTATCAATCTGATGTAGAAATCGCAAAATCGTTTATTGAAGCTGGAGAAATGGGAGAGATTTACGCAGCCCGAGTCCAAGCAATACGTAGAAGAGGCATCCCCGGATGGGGCGTTTTCACTAATAAAGAACTCCAAGGCGGCGGTCCATTAATCGATATAGGGATTCATATGTTGGATACAGCATTGTATTTAATGGATTATCCTGAGCCTGCTGTTGTACTTGGACAAACGCATCAAAGAATTGGCAATAAAAAAGGTGTCGGCCTATTTGGGGATTGGGATTACGAAAATTATTCAATTGAAGATATGGCGGTTGGGATGATTACTTTTAAAAATGGTGCTTCGATTATCGTAGAATCAGCGTTTGCAGCAAATGTTGAAAAAGACGAAACCATGCAAGTGTCATTAATGGGCGATGAGGGTGGCGCAGATATATTTCCGTTAAAGTTTTACCAGGAAAAGCATGGCACATTAGTTGACATTACACCTGCTTATGCGCCCGAAGTGAATGGTCACCAACGTGAAATCAGTCAATTTGTGGAAGGATGTTTGGGCGGAAAACTTCCTTACAGTACACCAGAACAAGGTGTTATTATTCAAAAAATCGTGAATGCACTTTATGAGTCAGCTGGGACCGGAAAGGCGATTATTTTTTAAAAATAAAAGTAAGTCTCTAGTCACTGAAGAGGCTTATTTTTAATTGTAAAGAAAAACCATATACTTCGAATAGAAGCTCTATTTTAATATTATTAGTAAGTAATCCTGTTATAATAGTAGGAAGATTAGGACTCGCAAAATTATCATGAAGTCGGAGGAACAGCAATGGCAAATAATCAATTTTGTAAAGTGCTAATTGTAGATGACGAGTTACTTATCAGGCAGGGGATTAAACATTCAATCGACTGGGAAAAAGAAGGATTTCAAATCATTGATGAAGCGACAAATGGTGAAGAGGCATTAGCATCAATTGACAAAAATCAACCGCATATTGTCATCACAGATATGGTTATGCCTGTGATGGATGGGGAAATGTTAACGAAAGAAATCAAAGATAAGTATCCAGAAATTGAAATCATTATTTTAAGTAGTTTTGGAGAGTTTGATTATGTACGTAATACTTTCCAACTGGGCGTTTCTGATTATATTTTGAAACCGCAACTGGAGGGCACTAGCCTCCTAACCTCGCTTCAAAAAACAGCCAAAAAAATTCCAGGTCTTATATTGCAAGAAAAAGCTGACAATGCAACGGTAAATTCAATAGATGATGTAATAAATCGCGTTATGGCAGGAGAAGAAATAGAAGAAAATCAGTCATTTGTTGAAGATTATTTCCCGCATAAATATTATTGTCTACTTGGTCTCACTTTTCACAATGAAAATGATTCATTAATTAAAAAGATTGAAGAACAGTTGAAGAAAAGTTTTACACAAATTTATATAAAAAGACTTCCTAAAAAACAAAATATATCTGCATTTCTATTTAATTTTGAGCAAGGTCAAGCGCAAGCAATTAAAGAATCTATTAGGATGACCGCTACATCTTTAACATTTACAGATGAAAAAATTGTATGGGGATTAGCAGAGCCATTTGAGGATTTCTTTCAAATAAAACGAGCCTATCAAATCGATTTAATGAAGCTATTAAATTATCATTTTTATTTAGTGGATGAGAAGATTTTCATTTACGATGCATTACCAAACTTACCAACAGTCGAAGCGTCTTTCCAACTAGCCAAATTCACGGAGCTTTTTCAACGTCGCCAATTCGAAGAAGCATTTTCATATATTGAATCTTTTACAGAGAAGTTAATGCAACAATACACGCAGGATGAATTCACGTTTAAATCGTTACTAGGAAATATTGTGTTTAATATTGTGATTTTATTAGGCAATATGGGATACGATAATAAACGACTAGACAGAGAAAAATATCATTATATCGCTTTGATTGAAGAAGGAAAAAGTGCTCCAACAACGGTTGCGGTATTGACTCAATTCTTACAAGAAGTGATATTTATCGTTGAAAATGTAGAAGAAAAATCAAATCAATCCAATATGCAGAAGTTATTAGATTATATTGACCAATATTATGCAGAGCCATTGACCTTAGCTGAAATGGGTGAGAAATTTCATTATAATCCATCATACTTATCAAAATACTTTAGCGATAATCATCATCAAGGTTTTAGCGAATATTTAAATCAGATGCGAATAAAAAAATCGATGGAATTATTGAGGGAAGGCAAGGACCCGATTGCTAAAATTAGTATGCGCGTCGGCTACTCTGATCATAGTTATTTTTGTAGAGTGTTTAAAAATTTCACTGGGTATTCACCAAGCAGTTATCGAAGAAAACATGTTCACAAAAGGTAGATTTAAATATGAGAAACCCATTTAAAAGTATCAAGGATATTGGTTTAATGACAAAAATATTTTTGGTTATGTTTTTTAGTATTAGTGCAATTACCTCTCTAATTACATTGAGTACTTATAAAATGTCTGAGAATTTATTTATAGAAACCTTTAGTATTACAAATGCTAAAGTGTTAAAGCAAATTAAAACTCAGATTGAAGAATTTAATTATTCTATTGTAAATGCAGTTAATGATCTTGAGCAAAGTCCAACAGTAATGAACTATTTGATGAAAACTGATAAAACACATTTAGAAATGATCAATTCGTATTATGATATGCGTTTTAAAATAGAGGATATTAGTAGACATTTGGATGGCTATGATACTGGAATTACAGTGGCTGGCAAAAACGTTCAAAGCTTTTCGACGAATCGAGTTTATTGGCCGATTTCAGAAGATCTTTTGGAAAGGCATTCAATTACGAAAAGCTCACTTCAAAATCCTAAAAGGCTCATTTATCATTATGATACTTTTCAAGTGGATAACATGGAGAAGTCAGCAATCGTCGCATCCAGAGCACTCATCGATCGAAAAAATGAAGATGTATATGGAGTTCTGTATATTACGATGCAAGAACCCCAATTTCAACAATTTTATGCAAGTTATACGAGTGAGGGAAATGATGTTGTGCTTATAAATGGTGATGGCATCATAGTATCTAGCAATCAAGCTGAATTGATCGGGCAGAAGGAACTTGAACTATTCAAAGTTGCAAAGGAAATCGAAGCGCGTGGTTTAAGTTACAAATCGATAGGCTTTTTTGACAGAGAAAAAATTGTTCTGGCAGAGTATTTATCGGCCTTGGACTTATATGTCGTTAATTTAATTGACCAAAAAATCGTCGTTGATAATATTATTAATAAAAAATCCATCGTCCTGATTAGTTTACTCATAATCGCAATTGCAACTTTGTTTATTTATTTAATTTCAAGGCGTTTAACAAAATCATTAACACACCTTGTTTTTCAAATTAATAATAGTGCGAAGGATCGTTTTAATTATTATATCGATGTGCCAGGTAGTTATGAGACGAGACAAGTAGCAACCGCTTTTAATACGATGTTAGATGAGCTCCGAGAATACGTGGATGAATTAATGATTACACAAGAAAAGCAGCGTCATGCTGAATTAACAGCATTGCAACAACAAATTAATCCACATTTTTTATACAATACGTTAGCGTCAATAAAAATCATCGCGGCGCAAGGCGATATTGAGAAAGCGACGAAACTGATTAATAAGCTTATTTCATTACTCCAAAACACGATTGGTCATATGAGTGAAACGAATACAGTCGAACAAGAAATTAGTAATATGAAAGATTATGTTTATATTAACCAAGCCCGTTATGGTTCACAAATTCGCGTGAATTTTTTTGTGACGCCTGAAAGTTTAACTTATGAACTGCCAAAATTGATGATTCAGCCATTTATTGAAAATGCATTTTTCCATGCGTTTAATAAAAAGACTTCAGGTTTTATTCATATTATGATTGGAACGCAAGGAGATACATTAATTTGTGAAATTGTTGATAATGGGGACGGAATGGTTATTCCAAGTGGTAAACGATTGCCTACTCGTCAAAGAAATGAACAATTACGTAGTGGGATAGGGGTTCGTAACGTACATGAACGGATTGAAATTATGTATGGTAAAGCGTATGGTGTAGAATTTTCAAGTTCATTAGGCGAAGGGACAAAGGTGAAAATACGTCTACCGATAATTAAATCAAATTTGTGATTAAAAACAGTAAAAAACATTCTTGTGTGCTCGTTTACTTTCGCACGCAGAATGTTTTTTGTTTTATTAACGATAAAAAGTTCTATTATCTAAATAAAATCCTAGTGAATAATAAGACTATTCAGAGAAGGTAAAGGAAGTCCAATTTCATGTAGAAAATATCCTAACATCCGCTTAATTAAGATGTTAAATTATTTATAGTAAGCGTTTTCATTAAGTTGAATTGAGGAGGTAAGAGAATGAGAAGAATTGGTTTACTGCTGTTAATTAGTATATTATTGGTCGCTTGTTCTGAAACATCGGATACTAAGGGGAATAATGACAGTAATGAAATTACAGCTTGGGCATGGGATCCAAAATTTAATATTGCAGCACTTGAATTAGCTGAAAAATCGTATGACGGTGAAGAAGAAGTAGAACTGAAAATCATTGAAAATGCACAAGATGACATTATCTCAAAGTTAAACACGGGATTGGGCTCTGGAACTATGAAAGGAATGCCTAATATCGTGCTCATTGAGGATTATCGTGCACAAAGTTTTTTACAATCCTATCCGGATGTCTTTTATGACCTATCAGACTACTTGAATGCGGAAGATTTCGCAGACTATAAAATTGAACCAACTAGTTTAGACGGAAAAATGTACGGATTACCTTTTGATACAGGGGTAACAGGATTGTTTATAAGAACAGATATTCTTGAAGAAGCTGGCTATACGGTGGAGGATTTTAAAGATATTACTTGGGATGAGTATATCGAAATGGGAAAAGATATTCGAGAAAAAACTGGCAAGCATATGTTAACGCTCGATTTTAATGATTTAGGCATCATTCGTGTCATGGCACAAAGTGCTGGTAAATGGTATTTAGAAGAGGATGGCGTCACACCAGATTTAGCAAATAATGAAGCGTTAAAAGAATCGTTCCGTATTTTTAAAACGTTAATTGACGAAGACGTAGCTGGTATTCATACAGACTGGAGTCAACTTTTAGCAGGCTTTAACAGCGGGGATGTCGTTTCGGCCGTTCAAGGTAGTTGGATTATTCCGAGCATTAAAGCGGAAGAATCTCAGTCGGGTAAATGGGAAGTCGTTCCGATTCCACGTTTAAATCTTAAAGAAAGTGTTAGTGCATCGAACTTGGGTGGCTCATCATTTTACGTATTGAATATTGATGGAAAAGAAAAAGCAGCTGAATTTCTCAAAAATACATTTGGTTCCAATGTAGAATTCTATCAAGACCTTATGAGAGAAGTCGGCGCCGTTGGAACATTTTTACCAGCAGCAGAAGGTGAAGCCTATCAAACAGAAGATGCGTTTTTCAGTGGACAAAAAATCTATGCAGATTTAGCGAGTTGGATGGAGCAAGTGCCACCGATTAATTACGGGATTCATACGTATTCAATTGAAGATATTTTAATCGTTGAAATGCAAAATTATTTTAACGGACAAGATGTAGATAAAGTATTGGAAAGTGCACAAAAGCAAGTTGAGTCGAGATAAAAAATAACAAGAACGAAAGCCTCTTTATCTTTTAGTTAAGAAAAATCATAGGCTTTCGTTTCACTTTAGTTCAAACTGCCATGTTGGGAGTGATACATATTGAATCATAAAAGAAAAAGCCAAACAATTGGCTGGGTGTTTGTATTAATATCGACAGTATTTATTACGATATTTTATTTTTATCCAATGTTCCAAGCGTTACTTTTATCCTTTAAGTCGGGAATGGGAAATAACCTGGAAAATGTGGGGTTTAGCAACTATAAACGTTTATTCGGAGATCCGACCTTTATCGCGGCCTTGAAAAACACATTTATTTATTTGATTTTTCAAGTGCCAATTATGATTATATTGGCCTTGGTTTTTTCGGTGTTGTTAAATGATCCCAAATTAAGATTTAAAGGTTTTTTTAGAATCGCAATCTTTTTACCAGCTGTAACCTCATTGGTCGCATACTCGGTGATTTTTAAAAATATATTTGCCCAAAATGGGATTATTAACAAATTTTTAATCGATATCTCGCTAATATCAGAGCCGATTCAATGGCTGACCAATCCAATCTTAGCGAAAATCGTTATTATTATGGCGATTACATGGCGTTGGACGGGCTATAATATGATTTTCTATTTATCTGGTTTGCAAAATATCGATGCATCTATTTATGAAGCAGCAAGAATGGATGGCGCGAATGCGTTTCAAATCTTTACTAAAATAACGATTCCAATGTTGAAACCTATTATTCTATTCACTTCGATTACATCGACGATAGGAACTTTACAAATATTCGATGAAACTATGAATATTACAAACGGCGGACCAGGAAATGGGACAGTTTCCATATCACAATATATTTATAATTTGTCGTTTAAATATACCCCTGATTTTGGATATGCAGCTGCAGTATCATTCGTTATTGTGATACTCATCGTGTTATTTTCATTAATACAGTTTAGGGTGGCGGGTGATCGAAAATGAAGGTTTTCAAAAGAGCATTTACATATATTTTCCTATCGGTTGCGGCGTTTTTTTCCATATTCCCATTTTTTTGGATGGTCGTCAGTTCGACAAACAAATCAGTTGATGTCACAAAAGGACGTTTGTTGCCTGGCAGTCATTTATTTGAAAATATGAAAAACCTGTTCGAGACAGTGAATATGGGACAGGCATTATTAAATTCAGCGATGATTGCGATTGCAACAACAGTTTTAGCATTAATTATCGCTTCCTTAGCAGGATACGGTTTTGAGATTTATCGTAGTAGAAAAAAAGATATTCTATTTAATATTCTTTTATTATCCATGATGATTCCATTTGCTGCATTAATGGTACCGTTATATCGGATGTTTGGTGGCATTTCACAAACATTACCGATTATCGGAATAGACACATTGGCGGCAGCATTATTACCAACGATTACGACAGCATTTTTAATCTTTTTCTTTCGACAAAATACAAAAATGTTTGCAAAGGAATTAATTGAAGCAGGTCGAATAGACGGTTTATCAGAACTTGGCATCTTTTTTAAAATTTTTATGCCATCTATGAAAACAGCCTATGCAGCTGCGGCAATCATTACATTTATGAATAGTTGGAATAACTATTTATGGCCATTAGTTGTTTTACAATCACCAGAAAAACAGACTATTCCTTTATTAATTTCAAATTTGGGATCCAGTTATTCTCCAGACTACGGCGTGAGTTTTTTAGCGATTGTAATTGCGACTATTCCTACTGCACTTGTGTTTTTCTTAATGCAAAGACATTTTGTTGCAGGGATGATGGGATCGGTAAAGTAAATTTGAGCGTTATTAGCGTTTGCGAGTATTTACACTTCGAGAGGATTGTCCATATAAACATTCATTAAGAATGTAATCGATTACAAAAGTAGATTTTGAGGAGAGAAGAAAATGAAAAATAGACCAATTGCTTTACAATTGTATTCACTAAGAGAAGCAACAGAAAAAGATTTTCTAGGAACTTTGGCGAAGGTTGCCGAAATGGGGTATGACGGGATTGAGTTTGCTGGATATGGTGGTTTATCAGCGGAGGCGTTAAAAAGTGCGTTAGATGATTTAGGATTAAAAGCTGCTTCCAGTCATATCCCAATCAATTCATTAGAAAATGCCGATGAGTTGGCTGAAATAATTCGTTATCAACATGTAATTGGTAGTAATAATATCGTATGCCCATATCTTCCACCGGAAAGAAGGTCGAAGGAAGATTATTATAATCTAATTCCGATTTTAAATAGAGTGGGAGAACAGTGCTTTAAAGAAGGCATCAATTTTTCGTATCATAACCATGATTTTGAATTAGTGGCATTAGACAATGGAGAAATTCCACTCGAATTACTTTTAAATGAAACAAATCCTGAGTGGGTGCAAACAGAATTAGACGTCTACTGGTTAACGAAAGCGAATGAAAATCCTGTTGAATGGTTAAAGCGTTACCATAATCGAACGCCATTAGTACATTTAAAAGATATGACGACTGATGAAGAACAGTTTTTTGCGGAGCTAGGAACCGGCGGGGTTGATCTTTCAAGAGTTATCGAACAAGCGAGTACATCAAATGTTGAGTGGTGGGTTGTAGAGCAGGATCAAAGTAAAGTTGACCCGTTACAAAGCGTTCAAATGAGTCTTGATTATTTAAAAGCAAATTTTAAAGTATAAGAAGCTAGAAGCTAGCAAAAAATCGGTAGTGCATAACGTTAAATTTTGAGTAAAAGCAATCTAAATTGACCAAAAAGTTATGTAGGCTTTTATGATACAAACGACAATAATGGGGGCATTAAAGCGATGAAAAAGTTAAAAGTAGCTGTAATCGGTTGTGGAAGTATCGCGCAACATAGACATTTAATTGAATATAACCAGAATCCAAATGTAGAACTTGTCGCAGTTTGTGACATTGTGGAAGAGCGAGTGAAAGAAATAGCCAATGAATACAATGTGGAAGCGTATACGAATTATGAAGACGTATTGATGCTAGCCAACGTGGATGCTGTAAGCGTTTGCTTACCAAACTATTTACATGCACCTGTTTCTATTGCAGCGTTACATGCTGGAAAACATGTACTTTGTGAAAAGCCGATGGCAACGTCAAGAGAAGAAGCCGAAGAAATGATAGCGGCAGCGGAGAAAAATGATAAAAAGCTTATGATTGCGCATAATCAGCGTTTTGTCCCATCTCACCAGAAAGCGAGAGCGATCATTGAAAGTGGTGAAATCGGAAAAATTCATAGTTTTAGATCGACTTTTGGTCATGGCGGTCCAGAAGGCTGGAGTGCTGACGGCAAAGACAGCTGGTTCTTTAGAAAAGAAGAGGCATTTATTGGGGCAATGGGAGATCTAGGTGTACATAAAGCAGATTTACTCCGTTATCTTTTAGGCGAAGAATTTGTAGAAGTTGCAAGTATGATTGAAACAAGTGCGAAAGACTTTGCAGAAGTAGATGACAATGCGGTTTGTATTTTGAAGTCAGAAAGTGGAATCATCGGCACACTCACAGCAAGCTGGGCTTATACAGCGAAAGAAGATAACTCAACAATTATTTACGGAGAGAAGGCCATTTTACGTCTAGAAGATGACCCGATTTATTCCTTAATTGTCCAGTATGCAAACGGTGAAGTCGTTAAATATGGGCTAGGGGCAATTCAATCGAATGATGAAGGCGGGCAAACAACTTCCCATACAATCGACCATTTTGTGGAGGCTGTCCTAGAAAATAAAGAGCCACTCATTGACGGTGAAGAAGGTAAGAAATCATTAGAAATTATTTTGGCATCTTTAGAATCTATGAAAACAAAGAAATTTACTAGAATGACTGTTTAGTAGGGGGAAGTATCCATGAAACTAGGTGTATTTACAGTATTATTTTCACATATTAAATTTGAAGAAATGCTAGATTATGTTCAAAAGTCAGGACTTCAAGCAGTTGAAATTGGGACAGGTGGAAATCCAGGAAATGCCCACTGTGATGTAGATGCATTACTTGCTAGTGAAGAAAAACGTAAAGCATATTTAGAAGCCATTCACTCACGCGGCTTAACAATTAGCGCATTCAGCTGTCATGATAATCCCGTTTCACCAAACCCGATAATTGCTAAAAATGCACATGAAACGTTCGTGAAAACTGTTCAATTAGCAGAGCTGATGAATGTTCCGGTCGTGAATACATTTTCTGGGACGCCAGGTGCCAACGAAGACTCGAAACATTCGAACTGGCCGATTTCCCCTTGGCCAACGGAATATACGGATATTTATAATTGGCAATGGGAAAAGAAATTAATTCCTTATTGGAAAGAACAGGCAAAGTTTGCCGAAGATCACGGCGTGAAAATTGGCGTTGAATTACATGGGGGCTTTTCGGTTCATTCACCTTATACACTGCTGAAGCTACGTGAAGCAACATCTCCTGCGATTGGCGCAAACTTAGACCCGAGCCATTTATGGTGGCAAGGTATTGATCCAGTAGCGGCAATTAAAATTCTGGGGAAAGAAAATGCAATCCATCATTTCCATGCGAAAGATACGTATATTGATCAGGATAACGTCAATATGCATGGATTGACAGATATGCAGCCTTATGGCGACGTACAAACGAGAGCTTGGACATTCCGCTCGGTCGGCTGTGGTCACAGCATCCAAGAATGGTCGGATATGATGAGTGCACTTCGGACATACGGTTATGATTACGTTGTGAGTATTGAGCATGAAGATCCGCTCATGTCTGTTGAAGAAGGGTTTTCACGTGCTGTTACGAATTTACAGTCTGTGTTAATTAATGAACAACCTACGGAGATGTGGTGGGTGTAATTTTTTAAAAGTAGTTGTGGTGGAGCTAATAAGTAACCTTCATCACAACTATCACTTGTTAAATTTCAATAAGTTAATCGAAATTTAATTTACATAGAGAAAAGAGTGTTCCAAATGAATAAACTAAGGGTTGGTCTAATTGGTGCGGGTGCAATTGCAAAAGATGTTCACATTCCTTTTTATTTAGCAAATAAAGATCGGGTAGAAATTATTGCGATTATGGATATTGACGAGAAGCGGGCGAAGTCAGTCGCTGCTGAATTTGGTATTCCCTATGCATTTGGTGAATTACAAGAAATGTTTATTCAATCTCAATTAGATGCGGTCAGTATTTGTATTCCAAACAAGTTTCATAAAGAAGCAACAATTGCAGCACTTGAAGCAGGCTGTCATGTGCTATGTGAAAAGCCGCCTGCTATGACCGTAGAAGAAGCTGAACAGATGGCTGAAGTGGCTGAGAAAACGGGGAAAATTTTAACATATGGATTCCATTATCGATACCAAACTGATGTTGAAATTGCGAAGTCTTTTATAAAAGCTGGAGAAATGGGCGACATTTACTCGGCACGTGTGCAAGCAATTAGACGTAGAGGAATTCCAGGCTGGGGAGTCTTTACAAATAAGGAGTTACAAGGCGGAGGACCGTTAATTGATATAGGGATACATATGTTAGATACTGCTTTATATTTAATGGATTATCCGGAGCCGGCTGTCGTTCTTGGACAAATCCATCAAAGAATTGGCAATAAAAAAGGTGTAGGCCTGCTTGGCGACTGGGACTATGAAAATTACACAATTGAAGATATGGCTATTGGCATGATTACATTTAAAAATGGCGCTTCAATTACGGTGGAAACAGCATTTGCTGCAAACGTTGAAAAAGCCGAAACAATGCAAGTTTCCTTAATGGGTGAAAAGGGCGGTGCAGATATTTTTCCGTTGAAGTTTTTTCAAGAAAAACATGGAACATTAATCGACATCACCCCTGCGTATGCACCTGAAGTAAACGGGCACGAGCGAGAAATTAGTCAATTTGTGGAGAGTTGTTTAGGTGGAAAGTTGCCTTCAAGTACACCCGAACAAGGGGTTATTATTCAAAAGATTATTAATGCACTTTATGAATCAGCTGAAACAGGCAAAGCGATAAACTTTTAAATGAAGTGAAAGTTTATCGTTTTTACAAAAGAGGTAGGATATCTTCATATTTCGATTGTATAGGTTTCTAGACTACGAGTGATTCAAAAAGTTTTATTACCAAAAATAACGAAAAGATTTAAGTCAATTCCAAAACCTAAATGATGTTTATTTTAACATTTATAAAAAGTGTTTTTTAAAAACAAAGGGAGGACAAAAATCATGACAGAAAAGAAAGTACGCTGGGGAATCATAGGAACAGCTAGTATTGGGAAACGCTCAGTAATTCCAGGCATACAAGAATCAGATAGAAACATCGTAAAGGCGGTTGCAAGTAGGCATCTGGATAGTGCACAAAAATATGCAGATGAATTAGGTATTCCAAAAGCTTATGGAAGTTATGAGGAGTTATTAGCAGATCCGGACATTGATGCAGTCTATATTCCACTGCCAAATCATTTACATAAAAAATGGACAATAAAAGCTGCTAAAGCAGGAAAACATGTTTTATGTGAAAAACCGATGGCATTGAATGAACAAGAAGCGCTCGAAATGATTGAAGCTTGTGAAGAAGCAGGCGTTATTTTCGTAGAAGCCTATATGTATCTTCATCAACAAAGATATGAAGCGATTAAACATGCGATTCATAACGGAGAAATTGGAGAAGTTCGCGGCATTCATGGGGTATTCACGTTTGATGGCGCTGAAGACAAAGGGAATATCCGTTTTACAAAAGAATGGGGTGGCGGCTCGATTTATGATGTGGGGTGTTATCCAATTAGTGCTGCAAGATATTTGTTAAATGAAGAGCCTACTGCGGTAACTACGCATGCCTTTTTCTCTCCAGAACATGGAAATGTGGACATGATGGCATCAGGGATAATGGAGTTTTCTAATGGTGTAGCTTTAACATTTGACTGTGGAATGTGGGCAGAATTTAGAAACGAACTAGAGATTCTGGGCACTAAGGGAAGAATCATTATGGGGTCTGCTTTTATCGGAGATCAGTCTTATAGGATTATTAAAGATGGAAAAACAAATGAAATACATGATGAAAATATTAACCCATATAAATTACAAGCTGATCATTTTGCAGAAAGTGTATTAGATGGAAAACCAGTTAAATTCTCATCAGACGATATGGTTAACAATATAAAAGCTATTAAAGGCGCACTAACTTCGGCTGAGAAACAAGAAAGAATTATCTTATAAGACTCGGGGGAATCAACATGCATAAAATCAAAATAGCGAATTTAGAAAAAGAAGCAACAAGCTTAATGATGGGAACTGACTATTTTGCTCCGGAAATCATTGATCAAGTTTCGGATGTACTAGAAAACTATATTAAAATTGGGGGCAATATACTTGATACTGCCTATGTTTATGCAGGCGGGAAAAGTGAAGAAGCAATTGGCATGTGGATGGAAGAAAATAACCGTCGAAATGACGTAATCTTACTGACAAAAGGCGGACATCCAAATACAGAAGGGCCACAAGTTAATAAGCAGGCGATTGATGAAGAATTGAAAATTAGTTTAGATAGACTTCGAACAGATTATGTAGAACTTTATGCGCTCCATCGAGATGATCCATCTGTGCCGGTAGGAGAAATACTAGAAATCTTAAATGAGCATGTTGAAGCAGGGAGAATTGGAGCATTTGGCGGGTCAAACTGGTCTTTTCAACGACTTCAAGAAGCGAATGACTACGCCGAGAAAAATAACCTAATTGGTTTTTCTTTTAGCAGTCCAAATTTGAGTCTAGCTAAAGCACAAGAACCTTATTGGCCAGATTGTGTATCTGTTGATGATTCGACGCTTGCATGGCATGAAAAAACAAAATTACCGATTTTCTCTTGGTCAGCGCAAGCACGTGGATTTTTTACTGGCAGATTTACACCTGAAGACAAATCGGACAAGGACTTAGTCCGCGTATTTTATAATGATGAAAACTGGGAGCGTTATCGTCGAGCAGAGAAATTAGCGAATGAAAAAGGTGTAGAAACAATCCAAATTAGTTTGGCTTATGTATTAAACCAGTCATTCCCTACTGCTGCGATTATCGGTCCAAGAAATGAAAAAGAAATGCTTTCGTGTAAAGCTGCAACAGAGATTAAGTTAACAGAAGATGAAGTGAAGTGGCTAGATCTTCGTACAGATTAAATTGAATAAAAATTTCACATCTTTATATACTTGAATTTTGAGTTGGAGGGTTTTACATGTCGAAAATTACTTTTCTAGGTGCTGGAAGTACAGTTTTTGCAAAAAACGTACTCGGGGATTGTATGACAGTCGATGCACTACAAGATTTTGAGTTTGCTTTATTTGATATCGATCATGAGCGTTTAAAAGACTCTGAACAAATGTTGAAAAATATTAAAAAGAATCTCGGCTCTACAGTTAAAATTGTCTCTTATACAAATCGTAAAGAAGCATTAAGAGATTCTAAATATGTCATTAACGCAATTCAAGTAGGCGGTTATGAGCCAAGTACAGTCATTGACTTTGAAATCCCGAAGAAATACGGACTTCGTCAAACGATTGCCGATACGATAGGAATTGGTGGGATTTTCCGTACACTAAGAACAATCCCTGTCATGCAAGAATTTGCAAATGATATGGAAGAAGTTTGTCCAGATGCGTGGTTCTTGAATTATACAAACCCGATGGCGACATTAACAGGTTATATGCAAAGATACACGAATATTAAAACGGTTGGATTGTGTCATAGTGTTCAAGTATGTGCAAATGATTTATTAAAAGATTTAGATATGCCGACAGATAATGTTCAATGGAAAATTGCAGGAATTAACCACTTAGCATGGTTATTAGAGATTACACGTAACGGGGAAGACTTATATCCAGAAATAAAAAGAAGAGCACAAGAAAAGCAGAAGACGAAGCATCATGATATGATTCGTTACGAATTAATGAACCGTTTTGGCTACTATGTGACGGAGTCGTCTGAACATAATGCAGAGTACCATCCATATTTTATTAAAAGCCAGTATCCAGAGTTAATTGAACGTTTTAATATTCCACTAGACGAATATCCAAGACGTTGTGTGACTCAGATTGAAGAGTGGAAGCAAATGCGTGATGATTTAGTAAATAACCCAGGCTTAATACATACTCGTTCACATGAATATGGTTCTTATATTATTGAAGCGATGGAAACGGATAACCCTATTAAAATTGGTGGAAATGTGTTAAATACTGGTGGTTTAATTAGTAATTTACCTAAAAAAGCTTGTGTAGAAGTACCTTGTCTTGTCGATGCGAGTGGTGTGACTCCAACGTATATAGGTGACTTACCAGAGCAATTGGCGGCTTTAAACAGAACGAATATTAATACACAGTTATTAACAATTGAAGCTGCTGTAACAAGAAAAAAAGAGCATATATATCACGCGGCAATGCTAGACCCCCATACCTCAGCGGAATTATCAATAGATGATATTGTTTCATTATGTGATGATCTAATCGAAGCACATGGGGATTGGTTGCCAGAATTTAAATGAAAACAATAAGATAAAACCAAAGTACTGGAAATGTACTGAAATTATAAAAAGGTTTATCTATTTTGGCCCGTATGACAAATAGCCGTCTATTTATTATATAAGGAGAGGGAAATAATGAAACAGCCTAGTTTAGACTGGCTTACAGATACAGATGTATTTGCTGTGAATCGTTTACCTGCCTATTCAGATCATTTATATTATGAAACAATCGAAGAAGCGAGAGAAAAGGGCGAAATGAATTTGCGCCACAGTTTAAACGGCACATGGAAATTCAGCTATTCGGTAAACGCTATGAGCCGTATCGAAAATTTTTATGAGATTGACTATGATGCTGCTGGATGGGAGACAATTCAAGTTCCCGGTCATATTCAATTACAAGGATTCGGGCAGCCTCATTACGTAAATAAAATGTATCCATGGGATGGCCATGATGATATTCGTCCACCTGAAATCCCCTTGAATGATAATCCGGTTGGCAGTTATATTAAAGAATTTACAGTGCCTGAAAATATGGAGAATAAACCTGTAAACATATCCTTTCAGGGCGTGGAAACAGCATTTTATGTATGGTTAAACGGCAAGTTTGTTGGCTACAGCGAGGATAGTTTTACCCCGTCAGACTTTGAACTGACACCTTATCTGGTGGAAGGCGAAAATAAATTAGCCGTTGAAGTTTATCAAAGAAGTACTGGAAGCTGGCTAGAGGATCAAGACTTCTGGCGTTTCTCAGGAATTTTTAGAGATGTGTATTTATATAGCAAACCAGCTATCCATGCGGAAGATATACATGTACACACCAATTTAGATGATTTATATGAAAATGCTGATTTAGAAGTCCAACTTAAATTGAATACAGACGAATCTGTAAAAGTATCTCTTATATTGGAAGATAGAGATGGCAAGCTGGTTGGAGAGGTTACTGAAGAACAATTCAATTCAGAAGACAGCTTAAAGCTGACTGTGACAAAGCCGGAACTATGGAGTGCAGAAAGCCCATATTTATATCAAGCTTTTATTAAGATTTACAACAAAGAAGGAAAGTTAATAGAAGTTGTTCCGCAAAATGTCGGTTTCCGCCGTTTTGAAATGAAAAACAAAATGATGCATTTAAACGGAAAACGCATTGTTTTTAAAGGCGTCAACCGGCATGACTTTAATTGCCGCAGAGGCAGAGCGGTTACAAAAGAAGATATGCTGTGGGATATTAAAACTTTAAAACAGAATAACATTAACGCAGTCAGAACAGCGCATTATCCTAACCAAAGTTATTGGTATGATCTTTGCGATCAATATGGAATTTACGTAATGGATGAAATGAACTTAGAAACACACGGTACTTGGCAAAAGATGGGGGAGGCCGTTGATGCTGCAACGGCAATTCCGGGAAGCTTGCCGGAATGGGAAAATATTGTTATGGATCGAGCAAATTCAATGTTCGAACGCGATAAAAACCATCCATCAATTTTAATTTGGTCATGCGGAAACGAGTCCCATGCTGGTGAAGTTTTATTAAATGTATCGCGTTATTTTAAAGAAGCGGATCCAAGCCGTCTCGTACATTATGAAGGTGTGTTTTATGACAGAAACTACAATGATACAAGCGATATGGAAAGTCAAATGTATACGAAACCAGCCGACATTGAAGCGTATTTAAAGAATGATCCAGAGAAGCCGTTTATTGCTTGTGAATATATGCATGCAATGGGGAATTCGGTCGGAGGCATGAAGAAATATACAGACCTTGAACGAAAATATCTTATGTATCAAGGCGGCTTTATTTGGGATTACATTGACCAAGGACTTATGAAAAAGGACCGGTACGGCAATGAATTTCTAGCATATGGCGGAGATTTCGGCGATCGGCCAAATGATACGAACTTCTGTATAAACGGCATTATTTACGCAGACCGCAAACTGTCTCCTAAAATGCAGGATATTCGCTTTTTATATCAAGATATAAAATTGTATCCAGACCGTAACGGCGTCAAAATCATGAATGACCGGTTGTTTGAAGGTACTGATGACGTAGTGTTGGAGTATCGCTTATTGTCTGAAGGCGAGCCAGTATATATTGGACAAACTGAAATTCATGTTCAGGCGGGCAGCGAAGCATATGTTAGTTTAGCTATTCCTTCTGAATTAATTACTAAAGGAGAATATGCTATTCAAACTGCATTACTATTAAAAGATGATGCGATTTGGGCGAATAAAGGTTATGAAGTTTCCTTTGGCGAGTATATTTTCCAAGAAGGCAAGCAAAGCTGGGCTATACCAGCGGGAAGCGTTAACGTTGTCAAAGGTGATTTCAATGTCGGTGTTCACGGTAAAAAATTCAGTACGTTATTTTCTTTGGAATCCGGTACGTTAATTTCATTAAATTATGCGGGGAAAGAAATGATGGAAAAAGCGCCTGTACCACAGTTTTGGAGAGCGCTCACTGATAATGACCGGGGAAATCAATCTGGGTTTGAAAAGAGCGCGTGGTATGCGGCGAGTTTAGGTTATCAATGCACCGGCTTTACGATTCAGGATGAAAAAACGCATGCGATTGTTACATTCGATTATTGTTTGGCAATCCATCCTGAAGTAAAGCTGCAAATCACTTATACTGTCTATGCAAATGGAACATTAAAGTGCATTCACACTATAAAGGAGTTGCCGGACTGCCGGAAATGCCAATCTTTGGCATAACATTTAAATTGTCTGCTGATTATGACGAGCTTAAATGGTATGCAAAAGGGCCGAAAGAGAATTACATTGACCGGGCACATGGTGCAAGACTGGGGATTTTTGAGAATACGGTGAAAGACAATGTCGCTGCTTATGTAATTCCGCAAGAATCTGGAAACAGGACGGGCGTTCGAAGCGTTGATATAGCAAACAGCGATGGACTCGGGATAAGAATCTCATCCGTTGATGAACCGATTGAATGTAATATTTCTCCGTATACAGCACATGAATTGGAGAACGCATCTCATCATTATGAATTGCCACAGATTCACCATACCGTTGTAACTGTTGCTGGCAGACAAATGGGGGTTGGCGGAGATGATAGCTGGGGAGCGCCGGTACATGAGGAGTATAGAATTAATGCTGAGGAAGAACTGGAATTTGAGTTTAGGATAGAATCGCTTAATCTGTAAGTGTCGAAACAGGATAAATTTATGAAAAAACAAGTCTTCATTCGAAGGCTTGTTTTTCATGTAAACTGATAGATTAAAAAATTAATTAATATGGTTCGCGACAAAGTACAAGAACTGATTATTGATAGTTTCAAAGGTGTGCAAATTATGAAAGCATCGCTTGGTAATAAAGCCGGACTGCTTGGTGCTGCGGCACTGCATTTATCGGTTAAGTGAACAAGAAGTGGCGTGTTTTAAATGACTAATCAAGGCGGTTTCATGGGCGGACTTTTTACGCTTTGCGATTGGGTTATGAAATCGGGAATTCAGCTGGCGGGGGGCGGAATTCAAGTGATGAAGAGGAGAATTCAGAATTCAGGCAGAGATTCAGTCCCAATGCAATAAAACAACTTAATTCGGTGAAAAAATAATCTATGTTAAAATGGAAACATCAGAAAAAGATTGCTTTACTTATTGAGAAAGGAGGAATACTATGCGCGAAGGTACTTTCCAATGGATGAAATCAGTAAACCGTTCAATCATATTAAATAAAATCCGTACAGATGCACCGATTTCACGAGCTCAAATCGCAAAGGAAACGAAGCTTACACCACCGACTGTCAGCAGTAATGTTAAATCGTTAATCGAAGAAGGCGTTGTTGTGGAAAGTGAATTAGGCGAATCGCAAGGCGGAAGAAAGCCGACGATGCTGCTCATTAATGACGAGGCATTTTACGTAATCGGGACAGATGCGGGTCCTACGAAAATTGAATGTGTCATCGCCGATTTAGCCGGGAATATACATACGCGTAATTCTATTGCTTTGACAGTGCCTATTACGAATGATGAATTTCTAATTAAACTGACTAAATGCATTCGCGAATTAATTGCGGCTGCAACAATTGATACAGATAAATTAATTGGTATTGGCGTAGCGATGCATGGTGTTGTAGATGTTGAAACAGGAACATCTTTAATTGCACCGAATTTAGGGTTAACAAATATTCCCATTAAAGCAGTAATGGAAGAGGAATTTAGACTGCCGGTGAAAGTGGAAAATGACGCAAGAGTGATGGCGTTGGGCGAAGCATGGTTTGGCAATCATGAAGTGATGGATAATATGCTGGCAGTAAACGTTGGCCGCGGCGTCGGAGCAGGAATAGTTGTAGGCGGTAAGCTTTTCCATGGGGCTAATAATATTGCCGGGGAAATAGGCCATATGACGATTGACATTCATGGAGAAGTCTGTGAATGCGGAAACAGAGGTTGCTTGCAAACGTTTGCTACAGGGGCGGCGATTGCGAAACGGGCAAATTTACGTATGCAGCATAATAATGCTATTACTGCTGAAAAAGTATATGAGCTTGCACTTTCCGGCGACCACGACTGCCGGGAGATTTTGGAGGAGACCGGCTCGATTATAGGCGTGGGATTAATGAATTTAATTCATATAATAAACCCTGCAAAAATAGTAATCGGCGGCGGTGTTATGAAATCGGGTAAATTTATTTTACCTGCGATTCAGAAAGCTATCGAAAAACATGCGTTAACGCCGGAAGCTAAGCAAACTGAAGTCGAGATTACAAAATTAGGCGATGATGCGACAATTATCGGAGCAGTGGCGTTAGTGTTAGTAACTATTTTTGAACCAACTGCGTAATAGTTTTTTTGAACAGCCATAATAGAAAGAGAGTCAATCCAAGTAAGCGATTGACTCTCATTTTTTGTAAACAGGAAGCAACTTCATTCATTTAAATTCAACTATCTGTCATTTCAATCCTCTTCCACATCAAACTTAAAAGAAGTTTGTTTCATATACTTTTCACCGGCTTTTAACAAAATAGAAGGAAATTCGGGATGTTCGAGGGAAGCCGGCGAGCCTTGGGTTTCAAAGCAAACGCCTTTATACGGGCCAGCGTCTCCTTCGGCAAATGCAATTTCATCGGTCATCGTATTCGCTGTGTACATGACGACACCCGGCTGATTGGTTTGAATCGTCATTTTTCTTCCGCTGGTTTTTTCCCTCACAAAAATCGGTTCTTGATTCTCGAATATAAAGTAATGATCATAGCCATTAGAAGCTATTGTGTTTTGATTATAGTCGGATTGGATGCCATGTTGAAGTTCCAATCCTTCTCTGAAATCAAACGGGGTACTGCTAACGTCTAACTTTTTCCCAGTCGGTATTAATTCGGTATCAAGTTCGGCGATTTCCCTGGCATCCATTGTTACTCCATGATGGTGAATCGTCTGTTTTGCGTTCCCGCTTAAATTAAAATAAGAATGATTGGTCATCGTTAAAATCGTATCTTGATCTGAAATTCCTTCGTAGTCGATGATTAATTCGTTATCATTCGTTAGTGTATATATGACAGATACATCCAGATTGCCGGGATAGCCGGAAGACATATGCGGACTTGTATGCTGAAGTCGCAATCCGACCGAGTGATTTGATTCAAACGTCTCCGCATTCCAAATAACGTTATGAAATCCGGAAGGACCGCCGTGTAAATGATGTTTTCCATCATTGGCGGGCAGATTAATTAATTTGTCATTCAGTGAAAATACCCCATTGGCAATTCTTCCGGCAACACGACCGATAATCGAGCCGAAATAAGAAGGGTTTTGCTCATAATCAGCAATATTATTATATTTAAGAACGACATTTTCAACGATACCTTCGCGGTTAGGTACGAGGATTTCAGTGATAATGCCGCCAAAATTTAAAATACTGACACTCATTTTCTGGTCATTTTTCAGTGTATATAAAGTCCATCTATTATCCAGTTTTTCACTTGTAATATTCATATTAATCACTAACTTTCGCAGAAATTGCCGCTAGAAATCGCTGCCAGGCCCCATTGTTTTTAAAGACTCCGGCATCGCCTAGAACTCTAGCAAATTTATATCCAAGTTCCCGTTTAAGGATTTCATTTGCCTCATTTTTATTGTTAATTTCCCCGTGTTTTTCCAGCAGCTCTTGAGCCCACTCCAAGTGGTAGTCAGCAATCCCGCTTTGCTTGTTCCTTAAGTAATGACTGATTTCTTCCAGTTCTTCATTCAGGCGTGCCGGTAAAACAGCGAGTCCCATAACTTCTATGAGTCCGATATTTTCTCTTTTAATATGATGCACATCTGCATGCGGATGGAAAATACCGAGCGGATGCTCCTTTGATGTGCGGTTATTGCGCAGCACGATGTCCAGTTCAAATTCATTGCCTCTCATTCTTGCGATAGGCGTCACAGTGTTATGAGGTGTATCATCTGTAAATGCGATGATATTTGCATCAACGTCTGAGTAATTTTTCCATTCATTTAAAATATAAGCCGCGGCCTCTGAAACCGCTTCTTTATCAGAACTTCGCAGCCGAATAGTAGCTAGTGGCCATTCTAATGCCTGCATAGAAACATTTGAAAAATTTTCCAATGAAAATTGAAATTTCGTAGACGCATTAGTCATTGGAAAAGCATAATTTCCTGCTTGATAATGGTCGTGGCTTAAAATAGATCCGCCTACGATAGGCAAGTCGGCATTTGAACCGATAAAATAATGCGGGAATTGTTCAATGAACGAAAGCAATCTTTGAAAAGTATGTGGATTAATTTTCATATCGCGATGTTTTTCTGACAACAGAATGCTATGTTCATTGTAATAAACATACGGGGAATACTGGAAATACCAGTTTTCACCTTCAAGTGGAATCTGAATAACCCGGTGGTTTGCTCGTGCCGGATAGGCAGTTCTGCCAGCATATCCTTCGTTTTCAATACAAAGGACACATGCCGGATAATTAATATCCTTTTTGGCAACCTTTTCTCGCTTAATTTGTTTAGGGTCTTTTTCGGGTTTAGACATATTTATCGTAATATCCATTTCGCCGTATTTTGTTTCGGCTTTAAATTGGATGTTTTTTCGAATGCGGTTCATTTGAATATAGTTGCTGTTTTTGCTCAGTTCATAAAAATAGTCGGTTGCATCTTTTGGATTCGCTTTATATTTTTGCTGAAATTTAGCGTTAATTACCGACGGTCTTGCAATAAAACAATCCATTATTTCTGCGCTAAAAATTTCTTTATCATCAAAAACATCCTCAATGACTTGGCGTTCAATCGCATCTTCAATGATTTTTTCAAGTAAGTTTGGAATTGAGTCATCTGTATATGACCCGGTTGAATCTATTGAATCAAATTTCAATAAGGCAAGGATGCGATTCCGGGTATAAATTTCATCAGCCGGCTCTATCAGCTCAGTTTTTAAGGCTTGCTTAATCAACCCTTCTAGACGTTCAGCAATCATTTTTTAATCCCGTCCTTTACATAGCCATTTGGATGTGCGACATGCCAATTCCATGCATCTTCAATGATTTTTGCAATTGAATTCCGCGAAGGCTGCCATCCAAGTATGTTCTCTGCTTTTTGCGAACTGGCAATAAGTCTTGCTGGATCGCCCGCACGGCGTTCCCCGATGACTGTCGGAATTTCATTGCCGGTTACCTTTCGGGCCTCTTGAATAATCTCTTTTACGGAAAAACCTTGACTGCTCCCGAGGTTAAAAATATCGGATTCTCCGCCTTCGTTTAAATATTCTAAAGCGAGTAAGTGCGCTTCAATCAAATCTTCAACGTGAATATAATCGCGAATGCAAGTGCCGTCTTCAGTATCGTAATCATCGCCAAAAACCGTAATGAATTCACGCTGGCCGAGCGCAGTTTGCAATACAATCGGCACTAAGTGAGTTTCCGGATGATGGTCCTCGCCGATAACTCCGGTTTCCTTTGCGCCTGCTACATTAAAATAACGCAGAGATACGTAGCGGATATCATGAGCATGTTCGCACCATTTCATCAGCTTTTCCATAACAAGCTTTGTTTCGCCATAAGCATTTTGCGGTTGTGTCGGCGTATCCTCTGTAATTGGCATCTTTTCAACATCCCCGTACGTTGCCGCTGTAGAGGAGAAAATGATTTTATTCACGTTATGCTCAGCCATTGCTTGCAGTAAAACTTGCGTGCCATACACATTGTTATCGAAGTATTGAATCGGTTTTTCCATTGATTCGCCAACTAAAGAATTTGCGGCAAAATGAAGGATTGCATCGATTGATTGCTCTTTGAAAACAGTTCGTAAAAAATCGATATCCCGAATATCTCCTTCATAAAAAACAGCATCCGGGTGGATGGCATCTTTATGGCCGGTTTGTAAATTATCAACAACAACTACCTTTTTGTTTTGTTCAATTAATTGGTAAACAGCATGGGAGCCTATATAACCGGCTCCTCCTAATACTAAAATACTCATTGTGCGGCCTCCTTCGTTATTTTTTTCGCGCCATCCACAATTGTCGGCATGTAGAAGCTTGCATCATAGCCGATTTTATCAAGGTAAACATCATTGACAGCTTCTGTAAATGAAGAGATGCTGTTTTTCTCAACAATCGCAATTGCACATCCGCCAAAACCTGCTCCGGTCATCCTTGCACCGATTACTCCAGGTTGTTCCCATGCCGTTTCAACGAGCGTGTCTAGTTCAATTCCAGTCACTTCATAATCATATTGCAATGAAAGGTGTGACTCATTCATTAATAAGCCGAATTGCTTTAAGTCATTTTGTTCCAGTGCTTCATAAGCTTGCAATGTGCGGTTATTCTCATAAACAACATGTTTTGCCCTTCTGCGGACTGTCGAATTCTCAATAAGGTGAGCATTTAAATCAAACTCTTCAGTTGTTAAATCTCCTAAATGCTGGATAGATAAGTGTAATTGCAAGTCACTTAGCGCTGTCCGGCATTCTTGGCTGCGTTCATTATACTTGGAAGTCGCCAATGTGCGCCGTTTGTTCGTGTTCATAATAACGATTGTATAATCTTCCAAATGAAGCGGGGCATATTGGTATTCCAAAGTTTGGCAGTTTAATAGAAGGGCATAGTCTTTCTTGCCCTGTCCAACAGCAAACTGATCCATAATCCCACTATTTACTCCAATGTATTCATTTTCTACTTTTTGTCCTAGCTGAATAATTTGCAGACGCTCTAACGACAAATCAAATAAATTATCCAGCAACACACCTGTTGCCAACTCTATCGAGGCGGAAGAGGATAAACCTGCCCCGTTTGGAATCTCCCCGTAAAATAAAATATCAAGTCCTTCTTCAATGTTGGATTTCGTATCGATTATATATTGAATCATCCCTTTTGGATAATTCGCCCAGTCGTCTTCAGCTTTATACGCCAAATTATCTAAACTGCACTCGATAATCCCACTGCTAGGGAAGTTTAAGGAATAAAAACGCAATTTCCTGTCTTGCCGCTTGAAAGCAAGTGCATACGTCCCCAATGAAATCGCGGCGGGAAAAACATACCCCCCATTATAATCCGTATGTTCGCCAATTAAATTAATCCGGCCGGGTGAAAAGTAAACTGCCGGCAGTCCGGCATCTGGAAAAATCCCCTTAAATTTCTCTTGCAAGTCGTTTATGTTCAATTTAATTATCCTCCTTTTATCATTAACGATAGGGTCATGAAAACTTAATTAAATTAATTTATAAAGTTAAGTTTACGCCAATACAATAGAATTTTCAATATATTTTTATGGTATTTTTAATTTAACAATAAACTGAATACCTTGGAGGGGGAGGGGGACGATGATGAGAGGAACAAAACTTGCCTAATAGCTGTTATTGAGTCGTATCTGTCACAATATTCATTGCGTATACATTTGAATAGGCAGTGAAGATTGTTTTGAACTGAAAAATTGGTTGAGTAAATTACTTGAAAGTTGAATGTTTGAACAATGAAAAGGCATTTTAGAAGTATTTGATAGAATGATTGTTAAAATAGAGATGAAATAAAAACTCTAGGAGGATACCAATGAAAAAAGTAAACTGGGGCGTACTAAGCACTGCAGGCATCGCACAAAAACAATTGCTTCCGGCATTTATGCGTGCCGAAAACGCGGTTGTAACAGCAATTGCAACTGGGAGCGATGTTGAAAAAGCGCAAGAAATCGCAAACAAATTCGAGATTGAGCATGTATATGATAGTTATGAGAAGCTTCTAGACGATCCAACGATTGATGCGGTTTATATTCCTTTACCAAATCATTTACATAAACAGTGGGTCATCAAAGCAGCGAAAAAAGGGAAGCATATTTTATGCGAAAAGCCGGCTGCCATTGCAAGAGAAGAAGTTCTAGAAATGAAGGCAGCATGCGAAGAGAATAACGTCTTATTTATGGAAGCATTTATGTATTATTTCCATCCGCAGCATGCTCGTGTTAAAGAAATCATCGATCGTGGTGAAATCGGTGAAGTGACGTTTATGCAAGCCGGATTTTCATTTTATATGCCGGAAGAGCGTAGGGGGAATAATATTCGCATGAGTCAAGAGAAGGGCGGCGGCAGTATTTATGATATTGGAAGCTATGCCATCCACACGATAAGAAATATTCTTCGAGCAGAGCCCGAATCGGTGCATGTTCATGCCGTAATGGATCCAGACTACGGAATTGATACGGATGCAGTGGGGTATTTGAATTTCCCGAACGGAATACGTGCATCATTTGATTCCAGTTTTAATTTAGCGATGCGACACGAGTATAAAGTACACGGTACGAAAGGGAGCATTACAGTTCCACGTGCTTTTAGACCTGATAATTACGGCGGTGAAGGACTTATTCAAATTGAAAAAGGGGACGTCACAACGACAGAGATTGTTCGAGGCGATCAATATTGTTTACAAGTTGAACATTTGTCCCAAGCTATTTTAGACGGTGAGAAAACGGTTCATCATACTTTTGAAAATACGTTGGATAATATGGCGGTTATTGATGCGTGTTATGCGTCGATTGCGTCGGGTAAGAGTGAGAAAATAAAAGGATAACTTTGGGGAACCTTCACGATGATTGTTAAGGTTCTTTCTATGATTTTCTTTTATCCCAAAGTAACACTTGAAAAGAAAAACGCTTACACCTATTATGTTACATAAGGAGTTTGTTTACTGGGCAAACTAATTAAGGCGACTTACAAAAGAGAGGGCGGTTCACTTTGAAGACTTTTATTACCGATGATTTTCTTTTATACAATGAGACAGCTAAAATTCTTTATCACGAAACAGCAAAAGACCTACCAATTCTTGATTATCATAACCATTTAAATCAACACGAAATTTTAGAAAATAAACGTTTTAACAACTTAGCAGAAGTATGGTTAGGCGGAGATCACTATAAATGGCGTGCGATGCGTGCAAACGGCATTGAAGAGGCTTATATTACAGGAGATAAAAGTGATTATGACAAGTTTCTAGCTTGGTCAAAAACTGTTCCGAATACATTTGGAAATCCGTTATATCACTGGACGCATCTCGAGCTGCTAAGATATTTCGATATCGATGAATTATTAAATGAACAATCAGCGCCGGCAATTTGGGAAGAAGCAAATGCGAAGTTACAATCTGCTGATATGACAGCTAGAACGTTACTGACAAATAAAAAGGTAGAGTTTGTTGGGACAACGGATGATCCAACAGACGATTTGGCGAGCCATATTGAATTGCATAAGGAAGGTTTTGACATCAATGTATCGCCTTCATTCCGACCTGACAAAGGGCTCAATATCGAAAGAAACGATTATTTAGCATGGGTAGATAAATTAGAAGAAGTTACAAATACGTCCATTGAGAACTACAGTGCACTTTTAGATGCATTAAAAGAGCGCATCGATTTCTTTGACGCGCACGGTTGTCGCAGTTCGGACCATGGGATTGAAAGAATGTTTTACGCGGAAGCAACAAAAGAAGAAGTGGACGCGATTTTCTCAAAACGTCTGCAAGGTCAACCATTGACTGCCGATGAAGTTGAAAAGTATAAAACATATACATTAGTCACATTGGGCGAATGGTATGCGGAAAAGGGCTGGGCGATGCAACTTCACTTAAGTCCGTTAAGAAATAATAGTACGAGAATGTTTAAACGATTAGGGGCGGACGCTGGCTTTGATTCAATGGGTGATTATTTAATTGCTGATAAGTTATCAGGATTTTTAGATGAGCTCGATAAAAATGATAAACTGCCGAAAACAATTTTGTATAGTCTAAATGCAAGTGACAATAATATTTTAGCCGCGATGGCAGGAAATTATCAAAATTCCGAGATTCCTGGCAAGGTTCAATTCGGGACGGCATGGTGGTTTAATGATACAATCGAGGGTATGGAAGACCAGATGAAGACGCTAGCCAACTTTGGCTTAATTAGCAACTTCATCGGAATGTTGACAGATTCAAGAAGTTTCCTTTCATTCCCGCGTCATGAGTATTTTAGAAGAATCCTATGTAATTTACTCGGTACTTGGGTTGAGGAAGGAAAAGTGCCGAAAGATATACCATTATTAAAACAATATGTATACAATATTTGCTATGGCAATGCAAAGCGCTATTTCGGCTTGAATGAATAAACAATAATTACTTTGAAACGAGGGAACAACATGTCAAAACAACAAATCGGAGTCATCGGTTTAGCGGTTATGGGTAAAAACTTGGCAATGAATATTGAAAGCAGAGGTTATTCAGTTTCAGTATATAACCGTACGACATCCAGAACCGAGGAATTTTTGGAGAATGAAGCAAAAGGGAAAAACTTTTTTGGTGCAAAAAGCATTGAGGAGTTCGTTAATTCTTTAGAAGTTCCGCGTAAAATTATGTTAATGGTTCAAGCTGGACCTGCTACTGATGCAACGATTGCATCTCTACAGCCATACCTTGAAAAAGGCGATATTTTAATCGACGGTGGAAACACATTATTCGAAGATACGAACCGTCGTAATAAAGAACTTGAAAAAACAGGCATTCACTTTATCGGGACAGGCGTTTCCGGTGGAGAAGAGGGTGCGCTGAATGGTCCTTCACTTATGCCTGGCGGACAAAAAGAAGCGTATGACTTAGTTGCGCCTATTTTTGAAGCGATTGCTGCAAAAGTTGACGGCGATTCATGCAGTACGTATATCGGTCCAGAAGGTGCGGGGCATTATGTGAAAATGGTGCATAACGGCATTGAATACGGAGATATGCAACTGATTGGTGAGTCATACTTTATTCTAAAGCACGTACTAGGTCTAGATGCACAAGAACTCCATGAAGTATTTACTGAGTGGAATAAAGGCGAATTAGACAGTTACTTAATCGAAATTACATCTGAAATATTCACAAAAGTAGACGATGAAACTGGCCAACCATTAGTTGAAGTCATTTTAGATAAAGCAGGTCAAAAAGGAACGGGTGCATGGACAAGTAAAAATGCATTAGATATCGGTGTTCCACTTCCACTTATTACAGAATCTGTCTTCGCTCGTACAATTTCATCGATGAAAGATGAGCGTGTCCGTGCAAGTAAATTATTAGTTGCACCTGAAGTACCAAAGTACGAAGGCGATCGTGAAGAGCTGATTGAAGCTGTTCGAAAAGCATTATTTATGAGTAAAATTTGTTCATACGCACAAGGATTTGCGCAAATGCGTGCACATTCAGAAGAAAACAACTGGAATTTAAATTACGGTGAAATCGCAATGATTTGGCGCGGTGGCTGTATTATCCGTGCACAATTCTTACAAAACATTAAAGATGCATATGACCGTAATCCAGAACTTGAAAACTTATTATTAGATCCTTATTTCAAGGATATTGTTGGAGAGTACCAATCAGCATTACGTAAAGTTGTATCTGTCGCGGTACAACAAGGAATTGCAGTGCCATGTTTCTCAAGTGCGATTGCTTATTACGACAGCTATCGTTCTGAAAACTTATCCGCAAACCTTATTCAAGCACAGCGCGACTATTTCGGCGCGCACACATATGAGCGTAAAGATAAAGAAGGTACATTCCATACGAATTGGTTCTAATCGAAAAAGGTCGTCCATCGCCGGACGACCTTTTTTTCTCTACTTTATGTCAATGAATTGCGAATCCATCCTTCTTATGTGACGTTGCCACTAGCGGAGCATCAAGTGTTAACACAACTTCCGACACTTCTAGAAAACGTTGAATGCCAAGTGCACAAGCACCCAGCGAACAAGACTTATAGCCAAGTCCAGAAAGCACAAGGGAGCCATATTGACTCATCGTTGAATGGAAATTGCGCTTAATCTTCTCGATTGCATTTGGGTACATTTTTAATACACGACTCGTTAATACAACTGTTTCAGGATTGTACAAATTAATAATGTTATTCAATCCTGTGGAAAGGTCAACGATATACTCCTCGAGGATTGCCATCGTATCAGAATCTTTTTGTTCAATTAATTGTTCAAGTTCATCATATGTTAGATAATCTACTTGCATGTGCTTCATCAATTTAATAAACAAACTTTTTTCTGATGAATATAATTCCCAACATCCACGATTCCCGCAATTACATAATTCACCATTTTGTTTAATAATCATATGGCCCATTTCACCGGAAAATCCGTGAAAGCCAGTTTGCAAATTCCCGTCTACCATTAAACCTACGCCAATCCCTGAGGAAAGCATAATACAAAGTAAGTTGTCGCTATCGTGGTATGCATACACACGCTCGGCATAGGCTGATAAATTGGCATTGTTTTGAATCGAAATGTCAATTTCCAGTACATTTTCTAAGTCTTCTTTTAACGATTTATTTTCCCATTGATAGGCAGGTACAAAGTGAATCTTTTCGTCATTACTTACAGTTCCGTGCACACCAATAATGGCGCTAATTAATCCGTATTCACTCGAAGCCCATTCGGATTGATAGTGTTGAATATCCTGAATGAGCATCGCAACAATCTCATCATAATCGACAGTATCCAACTTAACGGATTTGTAGTGGACAGGTTGCCCGCCTAAATCGGTAACGATATATTGAATTTGCTTGTAATCTAAGTCGACTCCTAACACGTACCCGGCTTTTCGGTTGATAGAAAGCATAATGGGTCTTCTACCAACAGTGTTGTGCTCTTGCTGCGATTCAAAAATTAAATGTTCATTTAATAAATCCGCAACTTGGACAGAAACCGTTGCTTTATTAAGTCCAGTTATTTTAGAGAGATCTGCCCTTGAAACCGATTGTTCTTCGATAATTTTTCTTAATATTAATCCTCTGTTTATTTTTTTTATGTATGCGCCGTCGCCTGTAATCATATAAATCCCCCTGATTCTACATCAATTGTTTATCGCACCAATTAATTAGTTGAACATAGCCTCTCTTAGTTAAACTTAGTTTACCTTTGTTAAACTGAGTTTACCTTTGTTGGTTTAGGATATTTAAATCTGTATACTTATTTCTAGTATAGCAAAGAAAGGCGCGTTAAAAATGAAAGTTCTCTATTTCGACTGTTTTTCAGGCATTAGCGGTGACATGGTAATAGGAGCGTTAATTGATGCCGGTGGCGACATCGTTCATTTAGAAAATGAATTAAAGAAACTAAAGATGGAAGATGAATATGAGTTGAAGGTTGCCAAAGTTGTAAAAAATGGCATCACAAGTACAAAGTTCGATGTTTTATTAACGGATGGAAATCACCATGACCATCATCATCGTTCCTATAAGCATATTGTCGAGATGATTCAAAAGGCTAAGTTTTCGGAGCGTGCAGAGAAAATTGCATTGAAAATTTTCGAGAAGATAGGTGTTGCTGAAGGTAAGATTCACGGTGTTCCACTTGAGGACGTCCATTTTCATGAAGTAGGCGCGGTTGATTCAATCATTGACATTGTCGGCGCGGCGATTTTATTGGACTTATTAAATCCCGACAGTATCCAATCATCTTCGGTTCCAGTCGGTTCCGGCAAGATTCGTATTGAACATGGAATTTATCCAGTTCCGGCACCAGCAACATTAGAAATCTTACGTGGTGTGCCCATTGCTGCGAGCGATGTAAAAGGAGAGCTCGCAACCCCAACAGGCGCGGCGATTGTTGCTGCATTAGCGAATAGTTTTGGGACGATGCCGAGTATGACGGTCGAACAAATTGGTTACGGGGCGGGGACAAAAACATTTTCAAGCCATCCGAATATTTTAAGGGTAATGATTGGTGAAAAGTTGTAAAAAAGTAAATTAAATATTCACGACCACTTTAAGTGCCTTTATTACAAGGTTTAGTCAATTATTTCGTAATCCAATAACGGTCAATATATAGTTTGGGCAATTATGAAATTGCCCCTGTTAGTAAATAAAAGGTTGTTTAAAAATGGAATCTTCAGTTTTTAAACAACCTTTTTGTGAAGAAAATAAGAACAAAAAAACCTTGAAAATAAAAGCGCCTGCATCTATAATAAATTTTAATTAGTTTGTTTATCGGCTAAATTAATTCGAGTGAAATTTTTATGAAAGCGGTAGCATATCAGGAGAATTTACGGTGCATAATATTTAGTTAAGGAGAGGTTCATGTGAATAAAAAGTTTATCTCATTGCTATTAAGCGTTTTCATAGCAACAATTATGTTAGCAGCATGTGGAGCTTCTGGATCTTCAGATAAAGCAATTGTATTACGTTTGGCTGACAATCACCCCGAAGACTATCCAACAGTGATTGGCGATAAGAAATTTGCTGAGTTAGTTGAAGAAAAAACAGAAGGTCGTTATAAAATTGACGTTTATGCTGGAGGGCAGCTAGGAAGTGAGAAAAGCATTGTAGAATTACTTCAACTCGGTGCAATCGATTTAACGCGAGTGAATACAATGCCGCTGACAGAATTCTCCAAAGACGTTGGTGTTTTATCTTTACCTTATCTTTTTGAAGACGAGGATTCGAAATGGGAACATTTAAATGGAGAATTAGGAAGAGAGCTACTTGATACTTTTGAAGGTACGAATTTAATTGGTCTTGCTTTTTATGACTCGGGTGAGCGAAGTATTTATAATTCCAAAAAACCAATTGAAACGCCGGCAGATTTAAAAGGATTAAAAATTCGGGTGCAACCATCGGAACTAGCGATTGATGTCTTTAAATCTTTTGGCGCTTCAGCAACACCAATGGCATACAGTGAAGTGTATTCGGCCATTCAAACAGGAGTTATAGATGGCGGAGAGAATAACTGGCCAAGTTATTACACATCCAATCATTATGAAGTGGCAGGATATTTTACTGAAAATAACTATTCTGGACCGCCTGAAATTTTACTAGGTTCACAAAAGTTATGGGATCGGTTAAGTGAAGAAGATAGGGAAATATTTAGAGAAGCAGCATTAGAATCTGTAGCTGTACAGCGTGAGGCATGGGCTGAATTAACTGAGAAATCTAGAGAAGCCGTGATTGAAAGAGGAAATGAAGTAATTGAAATAAAAGACTTTACACCTTGGAGAGAAGCTGTTGAGCCGGTATATGAAAAATATGGCGGACCCTATAAAAAATGGATTGATAAAATTCAAAGTAGTAAGTAAGAATGATGATGTTTTCGTCTATTTTAAATTCGGTGAAAATGACAGTTTTTTTGGACAAAGGGGGAAATACTTATGAAAGCGATTAAGTGGATCAAAAATATTTTAGATCGTCTGCTTGTAGGCGTATCTATGACGGCTTTACTGGCGATGATTTTAATCATTATATATCAAGTTTTTTCAAGACAACTATTCCAACATACGCCGTCTTGGGCAGAAGAACTTTCCATTATTCTTTTTGTGTGGACGAGCTTTTTAGGAATTGCTTATGGGTTTAAAGCAAGACTTCATATTGGGGTCAGTTTTTTAGTTGATATGTTTCCAACTAAATTGCAGGATGCAATGGATTTTCTAGCAAAGATATTAATTATTATCTTCGGTATTGTTTTAGTCGTTTATGGATGGAAATTTACAGTTATAATGGGCGGTTCAACTCTTGCTGGAACAGGTCTTCAATCTAGTTATTTATATGCGGCTATTCCTGTTACGGGCATATTCGTGTTACTATACGGAATTGAATTGCTGTTTTCTAAAGGGTTACACCAAGAATATAACGATGAGATTGATGTTGATGCACTAGATGCAGTCGAAGATAGGAGGGCTTAAAGAATGGCAATATTAATACTACTAGGTGTTTTTATTTTACTCTTATTATTAAGGGTTCCAATTGCGCTTACTTTGGCTATATCTTCAATTGCAACTGGCGTTTATTTGCATATTGATTTAGCGGCGATTATGCAACGTATGGTTAGTGGCGTTAACTCTTTTTCATTAATTGCAATTCCGTTCTTTATATTAGCCGGAGAAATTATGAATGAAGGTGGAATCTCCCGCCGCTTAATTAATCTTGCGAACGTAATTATTGGAAGAATTAGAGGTGGATTAGCGCTCGTAAACGTTATTACAAGTACCTTGTTTGGCGGGATATCCGGTTCTGCTTTGGCAGACGTATCCTCTTTGGGATCGGTGTTAATTCCAATGATGAGAAAGCAAGGGTACGATAATGATTATGCGGTAAGTGTTACTACAGCATCCGCTACACAAGGTGTTATCATTCCCCCTAGTCATAATATGATTATTTACTCAACCGCAGCGGGTGGGGTATCTGTTGGGGCCTTGTTTATGGGTGGATTAATACCGGGATTATTACTTGGATTTGCATTATTAGTGCTAACTTATATCATTGCAGTGAAAAGAAATTATCCTAAAGGCGAACCAATTAAAAAAGAAGAAGTTCCTAAAATTGTACGAGAAGGCTTATTAGGGCTACTGACAGCCGTCATTATTATGGGCGGAATCATTAGCGGCTTTTTCACGGCTACTGAATCAGCGGCTATAGGTGCACTTTACGCGTTCATTATCACGTTCTTTGTGTATAAAGATATTCCGCTTAGCCGTTTCAAAGTAATCTTATATCGTGCATTTAGAACACTTTCAATGGTTATGTTTTTAATTGCAGCTTCTTCAGCTTTTGGTTGGATGTTGGCGTTATTAAAGGTTCCAGCAATGGCAACAGACTTTATTTTAACCATTTCACCAAACGACATTACGACGTTGCTTTTAATTAATTTAATCTTATTGTTACTGGGCATGGTGATGGATATGGCCCCACTTATATTAATTGCAACACCAGTTTTATTGCCTATTGCGATAGAGATTGGAATGGACCCAGTTCATTTTGGAGTTGTATTAGTCCTTAACTTAGCAATTGGTTTGGTTACACCGCCAGTAGGTTCTGTGTTATTTGTCGGAGCAGCAATCGGACGAATACCTATTGAAAGGGCTGCAAGGTCCATGTTACCGTTCTATGGCGTATTAATATTCGTGTTGTTATTAATTTCATTTGTCCCAAGTATTGTCATGTATCTGCCACAGCTTCTGGCGAAATAGAACATAAGGAATGTTGCAGAGGGCGTAAGTAGCTGTGCAAGACGATTCATCAATAGTTAATAGTATTTGACGCTTACTTATGAAAATGATAATCTTTAATTGAAATAAATTGGTTTAGTTGACAAACAAACTAAAGTTTTATGATTTGTGAAAGCGGTTAAAGCTTACTTCCATACAAGAAAATAAGGGATTTGGGCATCACTAACACTTGAACAAATCGGTGGCATAGTAATCATTAGAAAATGAATAAAAGTGAGGCGATTCAAGATGAACAAAACTTTGGAAGAAAAAAATCGTCACTTAGGAGAAATCCTGTCAGGCATGGAACGTGTCCTTGTAGCATTTTCAGGCGGTGTGGATAGCACGCTTGTCCTAAAGCGCGCACAAGAAGAACTTGGCGACCAAGTGTTAGCAGTTGTCGTTGCATCTGAATTATTCCGTAAAGAAGAATTTGAAGGTGCGGTACAATTAGCTGAAAAAATGGGTGTGAACGTTTATAAGACGGAAATTAAAGAACTTGAGAATCCGCATATTGTGGCAAACAATCCAGACAGCTGGTACCACAGTAAAAAAATGTTGTATAGCCACTTGAATGACATTGCGGAAGAATTAGGTTATTCGTATGTTTTGGACGGCATGATTATGGATGACTTGGATGATTTCCGTCCAGGCTTGAAAGCAAGAACTGAGGCGGGTGCACGAAGCGTTTTACAGGAAGCTAACATTTATAAACATGAAGTGAGAGAACTTGCGAATCAGCTTGAGCTGCCAGTCTGGGATAAGCCGGCATCATGTAGTTTAGCGTCAAGAATTCCATATGGCGTTCAACTTGATAAGAAAAAAATCGAGCAAGTAAATGAGGCTGAAATATTTTTAGATAAATTAGGCTTCCCTCAAACGAGAGTCCGTCATCATGGAAATGTAGCACGAATCGAAGTAACACCTGAACAAATTCCGTCTATGGTTGAAAAGCGTGAACAAATTCAAATGAAACTGACTTCACTTGGATTTGCATATGTTTCGATTGATTTACTTGGATATCGTACAGGAAGCATGAACGAGGAATTGCCAGCAACGATTTTAGAAAAAGCATCAAATAGTTAGTTTGTTATTGGGTCCCATTCTGAATCGAATAAATCGAGAATGGGACCTTTATCTGGTTAATTAGTTTGCTGGATAAACGAATTGTTTTTTGTGAGTATTGGCAATCAAATACCGTATAATAAGAAGAATAAAACATGCAGCAGGCCGAGACAGATGCAATGATTAAGGAGGAAATTCACATGAGCATTCTCAACGAACTACTAAAAGATATACCAGTACCTAAAATGTTGAAAGTACGTCAATCATTTGATGATACAAAATTAGACGATGTAGATGGCGCGTTGAATGAAGCATTACAAAAAGAAGAAATTCGCAGGACCGTAAAACCAGGCATGGAGATTGCAGTAGCTGTTGGTAGCCGCGGCGTGGACCAAATCGTCGAGGTGACCAGAAGAACAATTACATATTTAAAAGAACTTGGGGCAAAGCCTTTTATCGTTCCAAGTATGGGAAGTCACGGCGGTGCAACTGCGGAAGGACAAACGGCAGTTCTTGCACATTTAGGTGTAACGGAAGAGTCGGTTGGTGCTGAGATTCGTTCATCTATGGAAGTTGTGGAGATCGGAAAATTAGAGAACGGACTGCCAGTTTACGTGGATAAACTCGCTTCACAGGCAGATGGTATCGTTGTAATTAACCGCGTGAAACCACACACAGCATTTAGAGGAACTGTTGAAAGCGGTATTATGAAAATGATTGCTATCGGTTTAGGGAAACAAAGAGGGGCAGAAACATGCCACCAGCTCGGTTTCGAACATATGGGCAAACATATTATTTTAATGGCTTCGATGATCCTGGAAAAAATGCCTGTATTATTTGGCGTTGCGACAGTTGAAAATGCTTTTGATAAAGTTGCGCATGTTGAGGTTTTATTACCAGATGAAATCGAAACGCGTGAAACAGAGCTTCAAAAAATGGCGAAACAATTATTACCTAAAATTAATTTCGAGAAAATTGATGTACTTGTGATTGATGAAATTGGTAAAAATATTAGCGGCGACGGAATGGATCCGAATATTACTGGACGCTATCCAACGCCTTACGCGCACGGTGGACCGGAAGTTAATAAAATGGTAGTGCTTGATTTGACACCAGAAACAGAAGGAAATGCGAACGGTGTTGGAACAGCTGACTTTACGACAAGACGCCTTGTTGATAAAACAGATTGGGATGCAACGTATGCAAACGGCCTTACTTCAACGGTTGTAGCTCCTACGAAAGCAGCGACGACATTGGCAAACGATAAACTTGCAATTAAGGCTGCGATTAAAACATGTAATATTTTAGACTTTACACAAGTTAGAATGGTACGTATCAAAAATACGTTAGAAATTGGTGAAATTGAAGTTTCGGAAGCGTATCTCGAAGACGTGAAGGCCCATCAATATATGGAACAAATCACGGATTTATATGAACTGTCATTTGATGATGAAGGAAATTTAGCGTAAACATTTTAGGAGGATTTTCACATGAGCAATTTATTCGATTTGACCGGAAAAACAGCTGTCGCGATTGGCGGAAATAGTGTATTAGGTTCAGCAATGGTTAAAGGGTTAGCAGACCAAGGTGCACAAGTAGCTGTCGTTGGCCGGAATTTAGAAACAGCAGAAGAAGTTGTACAAGATATTATCGCAAAAGGCGGTAAAGCGAAAGCGTTCCAAGCTGACGTGATTTCAAAAGAATCTCTAAAGAACGTTGCAAAAGAAATTGAAGCTTGGTCAGGCGGCTGGGATATTTTATTAAACGCACCTGGAACAAATAGTCCGACACCATTTTTTGAAATAGAAGAAGACGAGTGGGACCATATTTTAGACGTGAACTTAAAAGGCATTATGTTGACAACGCAAGTGTTCGCTGAAAGAATGATTGAACAAGAAAGAAAAGGTAGCATTATTAATATTTCATCCGTATCATCAACAACGCCATTATCAAGAGTCTTTACATACTCCGTATCTAAAGCTGGCGTAAACAATATGACACAGTTTTTAGCGCGTGAATTTGCACCGCACGGCATCCGTGTAAACGCAATTATTCCAGGATTCTTCCCGGCGGAACAAAACCGTAAAATTTTAAGTGAAGAACGTATTGCATCAATCATGGGCCATACGCCAATGGATCGTTTTGGAAAACCAGAGGAGCTTGCAGGTACAGCTGTTTGGCTTGCTTCAGACGAAGCATCTGGCTTCGTTACAGGAACGCTAATCCGTGTAGACGGTGGTTTCGGTGCGATGACAATTTAAATGAATTGGACGCAGGAACGTTAATCAAAAGCTTTGGAGAACATTCCAAAGCTTTTTCTTTTCAATACAATGAGAGTAAGGTGAAAAGTAATGTCGAAAGAACTTGTACTTGCACTGGATATCGGTACGACGAGTGCGAAAGCAGTTATATTTGAACAAAATGGTAAACTTGTTGCAGAAGCTGAAAGAATGATAACTTCTCATTATCCGCAACCGGATTGGGTAGAACAGGATCCGGTGGAAATAGAAGCTGCCTCTAGGGGCGCTATTAAGGATGTCTTGGAAAAAGGGAATGTGGATGCAAATCATTTAGTCTCGGTTGGCCTATGTGCGGCAATGCATTCTCTTATTTGCATCAATGAACAATTTGAACCTTTATCGCCAGTAATGATTTGGGCGGATGGTCGAAGCAGTGAACAAGCGCGTGCACTGCGTGAAACAGTCGGAGATGAAGTTTACGCAAATACAGGATTGCCGAACCATCCGATGTCCCCGTTTAGTAAATTGCTATGGATGAAGGAGACGAATTTCGAACCTTACCAGCAGGCAGCTTACTTTATGTCTGCAAAGGAATATGTCATCCAAAAATGGTTTGGCGTTCGTGTCATTGATTATTCTATGGCGTCAGCAACAGGCATGTTTAATGTGAAGGAATTCGATTGGGACAAACAAGCGCTAGCATTGAGTGGCGTAAATGCCGAACAACTTTCTAAAATTGTAGCGCCAACAGAAAAATTAACAGGACTCGATGAAGCAATTGCGAAGGAAATGGGTATTCCAGCAGATCTTCCATTTGTCATTGGCGCTGCTGATGGGCAGTTAGCAAACTTAGGTAGTGGTGCTATTTCACCTGGTGAAGTAGCGATTTCAGCAGGAACGAGCGGTGCAATTCGCCAAATGATGAAAGGTTTTAAAGTAAGCGAAGACCAAGAAGTATTTTGCTATGCATTTACGGATGAATTATCGATTATTGGTGGGCCAACAAATAACGGCGGTATCGCACTCCAATGGTTAAAAGAATTGATTGAGTATGAAGGCAGTTTTGAGCAATTAACTGCCGAAGCGGAAAAGGTTGCACCGGGGGCGGAAGGGGTATTATTCCTACCTTATATTAACGGAGAAAGAGCACCGGTATGGCGTCAAGAAGCGAAAGGAAATTTCTTCGGACTGTCCATTACGCATAAAAAAGAACATTTAGTCCGTGCAGTGTTGGAAGGCATTACGTATAATTTATTCCACATCGGCATTGCGTTAGAAAAGCAGGCGGGCGAAACGAAGAAGATTTATGTCAATGGTGGACTTGCAAGATCACCTCTTTGGGTACAGATGCTGGCGGATGTCTTTGGGAAAGAAGTTTATTTATCGGAAAGTCATCATAGTGCCGCTTGGGGTGCTGCGTGGACAGCATTATACGCAACTGGGAAAGTTGCATCTTTAGAAGATATTAAGCAAAATATCCCGATTGAAGCAATCATTCAGCCGAATATGGACAATCATACATTCTACAAAGAGAACTTCGATAAATATATCAACATTGCCAATGATTTAAAGAAGTATTTTTGATTCTTCTTGGGCCCTTATTTGTTATGATGATTGTAACTGTTACGTGAGAATACCCTTAACTTTTATGAAAAACTAATTTAGTACGAGCGTACGGGATGCTGATATTGTTTTACTTTACCATCAGCTATCCCGTTTTTTATCATCATTTATAAATAAGGTGAGTGAGATCAATGGAAGAAATTTTAAAGCAAGTTCAATTAGGTACTTTAAGTATAGAAGAAGCAAAAGGAAAGCTCGCAACGTATGAAAATTTAGGATTTGCAAAAGTGGACCATCATCGTAAAAAACGTCAAGGCTTTCCAGAGACGATATACGGTGAGGGTAAGACAGCTGAGCAAATTACTACCATCATCACTGCAATTCAAGCGCATGGGGATGACATATTAGTCACAAGGATTTCAGGCGAGAAAGCGACAGAAGTAAGAAGTACACATCCTGAATTAATTTACAATGAGATTGCTGAAATTTTATATACACGTAATGAACGGAAAAATCGTTTTGCAAATGGTTTTATTGCAGTATTATGTGCAGGCACGTCAGATTTAAGAGTTGCTGAAGAAGCGGCTGTTACTGCTGAGGCATTTGGTTGTGAAGTTCGTCGATTTTATGATGTTGGAGTAGCTGGAATTCATCGATTACTAGATAATATCGAAGAAATTCAGCAAGCGACGGTTTCAATAACAGTGGCAGGGATGGAAGGAGCACTACCGAGCGTCGTCGGTGGACTTGTTTCACATCCAGTGATTGCCGTCCCGACAAGTGTGGGTTACGGTGCGAATTTTAATGGTTTATCGGCATTACTCACGATGCTTAATTCTTGTGCATCAGGCATTAGCGTTGTAAATATCGACAATGGATACGGGGCAGCGTACAGTGCTGCGTTGATTCATCGATTGGCACAACCAACAGAAGAGGGGCAGTCATAATGTCAGTCATTCATCCGCCAAATCATGCGCATATTGATGATGCCATGTTTAAAGTTGAAGTCAATTTAGATGATATTTCCGGTGAGATTTTAGGGTATGTGATGGATTTATTAATCGATGCCGGGGCAAATGATGTTTATTATACACCGATTTATATGAAAAAAAATCGGCCAGCGATATTGTTACAACTTCTTTGTTCAAAATCCAAATTGAATAAAATGAAGGAAATCCTCTTCCAGGAAACGACTACCCTGGGTGTACGGTATTATCCTTTAACAGTCCATCGAATGGAAAGAAGCTTTCGAAAAGTTTCGACCAAATGGGGAGAGGTTACTGTTAAAGAAGGGATATTGGATGGGCAAGTGATTAAGAGTTCTCCAGAATTTGAGGAATGCAAAGAAATTGCCGAAGCCAATCATGTTCCACTTAAACATGTTTATGAAGAAGTTTGGAAAAAGTTATCGGAGTGATTTCATCATTAACGATACGCTTTTTAGTCGTAAAAGCCGTTCTCCGTAACGGCTTTCACATTAATCAACGACATTGCACTGTTTTATAGATGACCATTAAATAGGGCGGCAACCGATCTATCCGTCTTTGTTTAGGCAAGACTCATTAAAAATTACTGTCCATCACTTCGTCCCACCGTGATTTTGCTTCTTTTTTCAAGCTATGAATATGCATGGTTATCGTATCTGTAAAGGCGTTTAAATTACGGTCTTTTAATGCTTTTATTAAATTCCAATGATCCTTATGTCTGGCAATTGTGCTTTCTAACGATGTTGAGTAAACAATACGAGATAAGGAAACATGCGTATTTAAGGAATTGTAAATCTGTTTTACATTTGCATTGTTTGCTAATTCAACTAATGTTTTATGCAATCGAATATCTAATTCCAAATACTCTTCAAAGGGAAATGGGCTTAAATCAAGCAAATTATCCATATTAACTACAATTTCAGTGCATTCGTCGATTTGTCTTTTGGCAGCGCTTTCAATTATTTGCTCAGCTGCCCATTTTTCAATCATTAAACGTGCATCGAGAATGTCAGTAAATTCATTAAAACTTAATTGTGAGACGTATGTTCCTTTGCGTGGAATCACTTCAATGAGCCCTTCATGTACCAATTGGTTAATCGCATCTTTAACAGGGGATCGGCTTACTCCGAAAGTATCTGCTAAAGTTAGGATATCTAATTTATCACCGGGTAAATACTCTCTGCTAATAATACTTTTACGAAGAATATCGTAAACTTGTTTTGTTAATGAGGACGTTTCGATTTTGATCATATCTATCGATCTCCTTTATAAGTCTTTCATGTGTCATGTAAAATGTTACAAGTAGTTATGCATATTGATTGCACCAATATTATAGCTACTTACCATTTGAAAATCAATTTGATGAATTTTGAAAATGGTAGGTTGCGAATATTATTATCAATACGTAATGCTTTTTGTACGTAATATATATTAAAAGCATATTGACAAACGTATACTTGTCGACTAGTATGTTAGGTATATTGAAAGCGCTTTCCGTTTAGGGAGTTTTCAGTAAAAATATTTGTATTTGAAAATTATAGAAAAGGGGAGGATTTTGAAGTGAAGAGAAATTTGTGGATTGCTGTACTATTTATTTTAACTAGTTTATTAATTGTTGCTTGTGGAGATGTGGACTCAGATACTGGATCTGATTCTGGTGGAAAAAAAGTTGTTATTAAAGTTGCAAATAACTTTGGAATCGATCATCCACATAATGTTGCGATACTAGAAAAGTTTAAGCCGATTGCTGAGAAAGAATCTAATGGAACATTAGAAATTCAAATTTTCGAAAATAATAAATTAGGCGCGGAATTAGAAACATTTGATGGCGTAAGAAATGGAACAATTGAAATGGCTATCGCCGGTACAACTGTATCAGGTAATCCGGAAAAACTAAAGGTTGGTGACTGGCCTTTCTTATTTGAAAATTTAGATCATGCCAAGGCAGCTTATACTGGGGAAGTTGGCGCGGAAGTCGCTGAGGAATTAGAAGAGAAAACAGGCGTGAAAGTATTAGGTTGGGCCGCAAATGGTTTCCGTGCATTTAGTAGCCATGAGCCAGTTGAAAGTATGGAGGACTTTAAAACTTATAGATTAAGAATGCCAGATTTACCAGAATATATTGCTATTGGAGAAAGTTTAAACGCGAATGTAATTTCTTTACCGTTTTCAGAAATATTTACTGCATTGGAACAAAAAGTTGCGGATGGACAGGATAACCCAATATCTACTTTAGTGGCAAATGGTTTCTATGAGGTTCAAGAAAACGTTTTACTTTCCAACCATGTTTTCAGTCCTAACCTATATGTGATTAATGGAGACTTGTGGGAAAATAAATTAACAGATGAACAAAGAAATGCAATTGAAAAAGCAGCTCAAGCTTCTACCGAATACCAATGGCAGTTATATGGTGAAAGCGTTGAAAATGATATTGCATTCTTAAAAGAAGAAGGTTTAACTGTCACTGAACCTAGTAAAGAGTTCAGACAGGATATGGTTGATGCGATGGAGCCGTTCTTTGCAGAGCGTAAAGAAAAATATACTTGGGCAGAAGAAATGTTACAGAAAATTAAAGATCTAAAATAATTCTCAAAGGGGAATGTCCTACAGAGGCATTCCCCTGTATTTAAACCAATATTTCGTTTGGATTTTTAAATATATTTCACGCTTGAATAACAAATCGTTGTAGTTGAGAGGGGAATCGTCCAATGAAAATGAAAAAAGTTCGTTGGGGAATTATTGGGTGCGGTGATGTGACTGAAGTGAAAAGTGGCCCCGCATTCCAAAAAGTCGAGAATTCAGAATTAGTTGCAGTAATGCGTAGAACTGGTCATTTGGCTAAGGATTATGCAGAAAGACATGGTGTGCCGAAATGGTACGATGATGCTGATAATTTAATAAATGATCCGGAAGTCGATGCAATCTATATTGCAACACCGCCAAGTTCCCATAAAGAGTATGCAATAAAGGCTGCAAAAGCAGGGAAACCCATTTATGTTGAAAAGCCGATGGCGCTTAATTTTGACGAATGTAACGAAATGATTGTTGCCTGTAAAGAGGCAGGTGTTCCTTTATATGTTGCGTACTACCGCCGGGCAATGCCTAGATTTTTGAAGATAAAAGAATTGCTGGACAATAATGCAATTGGGGAAATTCGCTTTGTTATAACAACGCAATATCAAAGACCTTCGGAAGACTTACAGGATGCATGGAGGGTTCAGCCTGAGATATCCGGTGGCGGATTGTTTTTTGATATGGGCAGTCATACGTTAGATATTTTAGATTTTCTACTCGGACCTATTCGGGAAGTGAAAGGTTTTACTGCCAACCAAGCAGGGAATTATCGGGCGGAAGATATCGTAACAGGTGCATATGTATTTGAATCTGGAATCCATGGTACAGGAAATTGGTGTTTTTCTGCCTATGAAGATGTAGATGTAAATGAAATCATCGGAAGTGAAGGAAAGTTAACCTTCTCCACTCTAGGAAATGAGCCAGTTTTGTTAACAAACTCCGATGGAATAACCGAATTTACCTATGAAATGCCAGAGCATGTCCATCAGCCTCTTGTTGAAACAATCGTGGAAGAATTAACCGGCACGGGTGGAGTGTGTCAAAGTAATGGTACTTCAGGTGCCAGGACTAATATGGTGATGGATAAATTTTTTGTATGAAGTGTTGATAAACACATATGACATTACTTTTATGGAGTTGAGAATATGAGAATAAAATATGAAGACATGAAAAACGAATTTAGAAGAGTATTTATTAAAAAAGGTTTTACTGAACAAGCAGCTGAAGAAGCAGCCACGTCTTTTACAAATAATAGCCGCGATGGGGTTTATTCACACGGTGTGAATAGATTTCCAAGAGTGATTGAATATATAGAGAAGGGTTACATAAAGCCAAATGCAGTACCGGAAAAAATCAGTTCTTTTGGTGCAATTGAAAGATGGAACGGAAACTTAGCATTAGGAAACTTAACAGCAAAACACTGTATGGATCGGGCAATGGAAATAGCATCTGAATTTGGTATTGGGTGTGTTGCTCTACAAAATACAAATCATTGGATGAGGGGTGGCGAGTATGGCTGGCAAGCAGCGGAAAAGGGATATGTTGGAATTCTGTGGACTAACACGCAGCCGAATATGCCTGCCTGGGGAGCTATAGATAGAAGGATTGGGAATAATCCTATCATTTTAGCATTGCCAAGAGAAGAAGGACCGGTAGTTGTAGATATGGCGATGTCGCAATTTTCTTACGGTAAAATAGAAGAATATCGGTTGGAAGGAAAAGAGTTACCAGTACCAGGAGGTTTTGATAATGCGGGGAATTTATCAAAAAATCCGAAGGAAATAGAAGAAACATGGCGCGTATTGCCGGTAGGCTTTTGGAAAGGTTCGGGCTTATCCATCGTACTCGATCTCCTAGCTTCCATGTTATCGGGTGGAAATACGACACATGGTATTGGAAAATTAGGCGATGATGAATACGCATTATCGCAAGTGTTTATGGCTATATCACCGGAGAAACTGGGGGATATGTCGGAGACGGAAGAGAAAATTAACGAATCAATTCAATATATTAAAGACTCTGTTCCAGCCTCAAGTGAAGGCGAAGTATATTATCCTGGGGAGCGAACGATGAACACGCGCGAGGAAAATTTGAAACTGGGAATACCTGTCGATGAGGGAGTCTGGAATAAAATTAAATCTATGTAATAAGTTGTTGTGGGATATATAGGGGGGACACCTCGTCCTTATTGGACGGGGGTGCTGCCCCATTGCCTTACGAACAGAGGGGGATATACATGAAAGCAATTCGAATACCTAAAGCACATACAATTGAACTATTAGATATTGAGGAACCAGTGATAGAAAAAGATAATCAGGTAAAAGTTAAGGTGAAAAGGGTCGGTATTTGCGGATCAGATATGCATATTTACCATGGCACTAATCCACTTGCAACTTATCCGAGAATAATTGGGCATGAAATAACCGGAGTAATTGTAGAGTTAGGTAGAGATGTGAATAAAGTATCCGTTGGCGATCATGTTGTGATTGAACCAATTCATTATTGTGGGGAATGCTATGCATGTAAATCTGGTAGACCCAATGTATGCAAAGATGTAGCAGTACTTGGTGTTCACGAAGATGGCGGAATGCAAGAATTTATAATCCTTTCTGAAAAACAAGTGCATAAAATGGATTCAGATATTGAGTGGGATGAAGCGGTCATGGCAGAACCTTATACAATTGGTGCACAAGCCGTATGGAGAGGTAATGTGCAAGATGAACAAACAGTTTTCATTCAAGGGGCTGGTCCAATTGGCATTACGGTTTTAAAAATGGCAAAGATTCTTGGTGCAACGACCATTATTTCTGATTTAACAAATGAAAGATTGGCTTTTGCGAAAGAAAACGGCGCAGACTATACAATTAATCCATTTGAGATAGACACAACGGAAAAAATAAATGAAATTACAAATGGTGAAGGGGCCAATGTTGTAATTGACGCGGTAGGGACGCCACAAACATTTGAATTAAGTGTTCAGATAGCTTCTCCGGCAGGTTATGTTGTGACGCTAGGTTTTAATGCAACACCATCTGCAATCGCTCAAATGCTCATTACGAAAAAGGAATTAACAATTGCGGGTTCTAGACTACAAACGAATCAATTTGAAAAGGTAGTAAAGCTAATTAATGAAAGGAAATTAACACATAATGGTCTAGTCACACATAAATTCCATGTTGACGACGTGAAGGAAGCGTTTAAGTTTATCAAGGAAAATCCTGATAAAGTTAGAAAAGCGGTTATTTCATTTGAATAATTGACTTGAAAAACCACCTTGATTTTTAGAACCGCCAAATCAGAAGGTGCTTATGTAAGAAGTATGAATAGTAAAGGACGAGAATGAAAATGAAGTTTCCTGCCAATTGGTTAACGAGTGACTCCTTGGGCGAGCTTATTTCGAGTGAGTTAAGATTTCAAATCATAAATGGAGAGATTGAAGATGGGGCTGTTTTAAGTGAAAATATGATTTCAAAATCATTTGAAACGAGCAGATCTCCAGTTAGGGAAGCATTTAAAACGTTAGAATTAGAAGGCCTTGTGACCCCGGGACGAATGGGTATTACTGTGCAAGGCTTAAATGAAGAGGATATTAAAGAAATCTATGATGTTAGGTTCTTATTGGAGGGTTTTTCCATCCGGAAAATATTTGAGGGTTTTGATTCGGAAGAGGCATCTGAATTTTATAAAATTGTCGATCTTATGAAATTACATGCTGACCATAATGATTTCATGGAATTCGCCTTTCAGGACTTACTTTTTCATGAAACATTAATCATGCGTGCAAATCATAAAAGGGTCTCTTATTTTTGGAGAAATATCCGAAATATTATCCTCTGTTTACTGGTAGTTGCTACAGAGAAACGATTTAAGGAAGTTAAAGAGGAATTAGATAACCTGATATTCCGACATAGAATACTTATAGATGCGTTAGTGGAGAAGGATCAGAACAAAATTGAAAAATGGCTGGAAGACCATTTACTGGATACGAATGCCACGGTAATGAGTGCTTATTTAAAGAAATAAAAGTGTAGGGGGAATAATATGAAGCGGTTTGCAACATATTCCGATAAGCTATTGAAATTGTTTGCGGTTATTTGCGTCGTTGCTATGAGTCTATTAGTATTCTCAAATGTTGTTTCTAGATACATATTTGACTCAAGTATTCCGTGGGCGAATGAGATGTCTCGATTCTTTTTTGTGTGGTTAGTCTTCTTTGGAGCGATTGAGGCCCTAAAAAGTAATGAACATATGGCTGTAGATTTATTGGTTGGGAAATTACCTAAAGTGGTTAGAAAAATCTCATTTGTTTTTATTAATTTAGTAATATTATTTTTACTTTATATGATTTTTGATGGAAGTATAAAAATTACACAGTTAAGTATAAATAGTCCAGCGCCTGCAACAGGTATCCCATTTTCATTTATGAATGGAATGGGCATTATTTTAAGTGTTGGAATGGCTATAATTGTGATCACTCGCTTAATCACGGTTTTATTTTTCAAAGATGATGTCGATAAATATATGTTGCCCAAATCGGAAGTAGAAGAATTAGTCAATGCGGAAGAGGGGAACAAATTATGACTTTACTGATTTTCGTAGTTGTACTTTTTGGATTAATTCTAATTGGGATGCCGATTGCATTTGCCCTCTTAGCGACCTCAGTGTCTCTCATGTTTTACCTAGATGTTTTTGATACGCAGATTATGGCAACGAACCTGATTAGTGGTGCCAATAACTTCCCACTCATGGCGATTCCGTTTTTTATCCTTGCAGGGGAAATTATGAATGCGGGAGGCATGTCAAAACGAATCGTTGAATTTGCCATGTCACTTTTCGGACATATTCGCGGTGGATTAGGTTATGTAGCAATATTTGCGGGGCTTCTATTTGCAGGGTTATCCGGTTCGGCGGTTGCGGATACGGCTGCACTTGGAGCAATATTAATCCCTATGATGGTACAAGCGGGTTATAGCAGGGAAAAATCAACGGGTTTAATTGCTTCAAGTGGTATCATTGCACCAATTTTACCACCTAGTATTCCCTTAATTGTTTTCGGTGTGACGAGTGGTGTTTCAATTACGAGTTTATTCATGGCTGGAATTGTTCCAGGGATTTTGATGGCGATTTGTCTAGTGATTGTTTGGAGAATTCTGATGGGTAAAGATATGATTCAAACGCTTCCTAGAAAAGGTGCCAAAGATGTTTGGAAAGGCTTTCTTAGTTCATTCTGGGCGCTATTATTACCGGTCATAATTATTGTAGGTTTACGTGGCGGCATATTTACCCCAACTGAAGCGGGGGCAGTTGCTGCATTTTATGCGCTATTAGTAAGTCTATTAATTTATCGTGAAATGAAAATTTCATCGTTATACCAAGTGCTTATTTCAACTGCTAAGACCACGAGTACGGTAATGTTTTTAATTGCTGCAGCAATGGTCTCAGCTTGGTTAATTACAGTATCGGACATCCCAACACTGATTAGTGATTTCTTAGGACCTTTTGCTGGAAGTCCAACTTTGCTAATGTTTGTGATTGTTATTATCTTATTTATTGTCGGTACAGCGATGGATATTACGCCGGCCATTTTAATTCTAGTACCAATTTTGATGCCTTTAGTAAAGATGGCTGGTATTAATGAAGTATATTTCGGTATTATCTTTGTATTAACGGCGACGATTGGTCTCATAACGCCACCGGTTGGAACAGTTATGAACGTGGCTGCGGGAGTGGGGAAAATTACGATTACCCAGTTTGTTAGAGGTACATGGCCATTCCTGCTCGTATATGGAATCCTTGTAATTATATTAATATTGTTCCCATCTATTGTTTTAGTACCATTAGAGTTTTTAGTGAAGTAATCGTTAAAGACGATGGGGGCAGAAACGTTGTCGGAAGGTGCTAGGATAACTATAAATGAAGCCCCTTTTGGAAATCTTTTCTCAGAGATTAATAAAGGAAGTTGACGATTTATCAATCTGTCGACTTCCTTTTGTGAGCTCTTAGTTGTAAAATAGCTTAGGAATATGTATTTTCAAGCAATCGCTTGAAATTGAAGAAAGTATTGAATTTTTCCACCGGGAAACTGATATTCATTGCTAACTTGATAATATTGAAAAAGTTCATGAAGCAATGGTGTCGATTACTGTAGCAGGAATGGGAGATACGCTTTCGGGTGCAGACAGCTGACTTGTTTTGAATCCTGTAATTGCAATATCGACAAATGGGTTATCCGAGTTTATTCATAAATGCTCACGGCTAGGGGAGATGGGGGAACTTGCTAGAACTGGGGATTATATTAAAAGATATTCTACTGCCGATTTTCGTCATCATGTTGATTGGTTATTGGATGCAAAAAAAGTTTCTGTTAAATGTACAAACATTGGCTCGATTAAATATTTATTTTCTTGTACCTGCATTTATTTTTGTGAAATTATATAGTACAAAGATATCTGTGAATTTATTTGGACAGGTATTCTTGTTTTTCATTCTCTATGTCGTGATTTTATATATCATTTCGCATTTTATTGGCAAGATGATTCGGTTGGAGAAAGGTGAAAAAACGACCTTTTCGAATAGCGTTATGTTTTTCAATTCTGGAAACTATGGTGTACCGGTCAATGATTTAGTGTTTAGAAGTGACCCATTTGCAATGTCAATTCAAGTGATTATACTAACATTGCAAAATATCTTCTTATTTTCCTATGGGATTTTTTCGTTGCAGTCCGTCCGGGTAGGGAAATTACAAGCAGCACTTGGTTATTTTAAAATGCCTGTACTGTATGCGATGTTGGCAGGGGTATCGCTAAATTACTTCGACGTTGCGATTCCATCATTTATTTGGGTACCGGCAAACTATGTTGCAGATGCGATGATTGCGTTAGCCCTCTTTACATTAGGGGCACAGGTCGCTCAAATTAAATTCACTTCTGCACTTTCCACATTGTATTATAGTTTGACGATTAGGCTAGCAATTGGCCCACTCATTGCATTAGCGATCATATACATATTTCAAGTAGAAGGCATCGTCGCACAAGCATTGTTAATTGGATCAGCCATGCCAACTTCAGTGAATAGTGCTGTAATCGCGCAGGAATACGATAATCATCCGGACCTGGCTGCGCAAATCGTTTTGTTTTCAACGTTAATCAGTGCGGTGACGGTTTCGATTGTGATTTTTATGGCTAGGTTGTTGTTTTAGACGATAAAGTTTTTATCGTTAAGATCCAGTAAAAAAAGAAATTAAGATAAAATAGTTGTCAAAGAATCCACTCAAAAGTATAATAAAGATATAGATTGAATAGAATAAAAAAAGGTCGCCCGATGTTTGTGCATCGAACGACCAATGTAATAGCAGGTTCCCTTTGAGGGGACAGCATCACTTGGCGAAATAATCCACCAGAGCGGCGAAACTCAAGGGTGGATTATTTTATTTTGAGGCCGACAGGATGTCGGTCATGCATCCGTTGCCGCAGGACGCGGCGCTTGTAGGATGCGTACCTTTAAAATACGCCAACGCAATGATCGACACGACTAGACAAGAAAAGCTAATCATGATTACAAGCGTCTGGAATATGGTCACTTGCAGCACCCCCTTCCGTCATGGAATATACCGTGACTAGGATTGAAAACGGGATGCTGACCACCCTTGAAAACCTATTCTATTACTTTTTTATTCTATCACACATACGTTCCCAGAAGCTATAAATAATATAGCGCTTCTATTCATATGTTTTATATATATTGATATGTTCGATAATTCTCTCAATAACACTTTTCCTTAGGTGCTATTGAGAGGTATAAGCATAAAAAAAACCGTCCATTCTCATAAAGGAAGTGGACGGTATTTATTTTGAAAAATCAACGAGACATTTGTGCTTGCAATACCTTTTGGATCGCAACGCTAACGCCATTATTGCTGTTAGTTTCAGTAATATGATCACATGCTTCTTGAATTGCTTCTGGCGCATTGCCCATCGCGACTGAGCGTCCAACGCGTTCCATCATTGATAAATCATTATAGTTATCACCAATCGCCATTACTTGTTCCATTGGGATGTTTCGCGCTCTTGCTAACGCTGTTAACGCAATCCCTTTTTGAGCGTTCACGTTTGTGATTTCAAGGTTCCCTGCACCAGATGAGCTAATCGCAAGGCTTGGGATATTGTTTAGTGCTGCGCGAGCAACATCTAAATTATCACGATTAAACGAAGTGCCTAGTATTTTGTAAATCTCACTCTGATGATCTTTTAGTACCGGATCAAATGAGTCTACAATTTGAACAATTCCTAGTTCGACACGACTTTCGATTTCTTTACGAATATCTTCAACGTTTGGCGTTAAATTTGCAGCTTCAGCAAGTTGAATAAATGTATCAACTTGTACTTGGATACTTTTAGCATAAACGGTTTTATCGATAAATAGTTGGCAATCGATTTCATATGACTCTAAAATAGCCATCACTTTATGAATGTCTTCATCTAATAAATGCGTTCCTGTAATGAGGTTACCAGTATTGTCTCTTACTTCGGCACCATTAATACAAATATAGGAAAGGTCGAGACCTTCTTCGTGAACAGGTTCATAAGCTTCTAAATAGCTTCTTCCTGTAGCAATTACGACTTCAATCCCTTGTGCTTGCGCTTCACGAATCGTTTTTTTATTCATTTCACTGATCGTGTGATCGGGGCTTAACAGCGTCCCATCCATATCTATTGCAATAAGGCGTATCATGAAAAACTCAGTCCTCCATTCAGCTTGGAACCTGATAATATCAATGTTTAACTAGAATATCAACTCACATGTATTAATGGAGTGAAAATGAACTAAAGAAAATGTTTGTGGGTGATAAATATAAATCCATAGCGCAATTAATCTCCGTTCCAATCGGACGCTTTCCGCGGGCACGGCCTCAGCCGCTTCCCTCGCTTCGCTCAGTCCAGGGTCTTCGGCTCGCGCTGTTCCCGCTGGAGTCGCCGATTTCCACTCCGATTAATTGGTGTGCAAGTTGAATTATTGGGATTTGCAGGCATAGAAAAAGGGCTCTTTAAGCACTTGGATATAGGAAATGGCTTATTGAACATATAATAGATAGTAGCGATATGAGTCCAATGGGTGTATCGGAGGCGGCCAAAGACAACGTTTCTTACTTACACCAAGCAACTGAAAAACCTGTTTATCAAGCTTAAAAGGACTTCAGGGATATTGAGTTAGCGAAGTTATTTATAAACAAAATCTATGTAAATTATATGCTCTTATTAATTTATATATAAGGAATCTCTGTTGATTGGAGTGCAGAGCGAAAGCCGTTACGTAGAACGGCTTTTTGCGAGTAAAAGCGAAGCGTTATGAGCAGGGATATACAAGAGGATGCCTTAATTTCTGCAAAAAGCGCAGAAATACGGCCAATCGCAATCTGCGGTTTGCGATTGGCTCACCGCACGCCCCACCGAAAGCGTCCGCTCGGAACGGAAATCAACATAGTTTATTTGACATTATTAAAAATGGGATACCTAACTATTCAAGAAGAGAAAATTCCTACTTCAAATAGCACCGACAAAAACTTGATTCAATCTAAACTGCATCATATTAGCTAGATAGAACTGGGTGTAGTATAGTATAAATGGTTTTAACCTTAATTCATGGTGAAACAGAAGCCAACTATTTTATATGACATATAAGGAAAGAGGTTACAATTATGGTAAATGCAATTACATTCAACCAAACACATATAGCACAAGAAGAACTTGAAAAGCAGTTCGGGGAAAAAGTTCAACACATTCACAAGCAGATGATAGAAGGTACGTCTGTAGGTGCAGAGTTTCTTGGCTGGAAACAACTGCCGAATGAAATTGATCAAGAAGAATTAAACCAAGTATTAGCAACTGCAGAGAAATTACGGAAATCGGCAGACGTCGTTGTTGTCATCGGCGTAGGCGGATCTTATTTAGGTGCGAAAGCAGTTCAAGACGCACTATCACCGTACTTCGGCAAGCATGAAGACAATCCAGAGGTTATTTTTGCAGGACAAAACTTAAGTGGCACGTATATGAAGCAATTACTTCAACATATTGACGGCAAAGAAGTAGCCGTTATCGTGATCTCTAAATCGGGTACGACAACAGAACCAGCGATTGCCTTCCGTATTTTACTTGAATATATGGAAAATCGATACGGTGCAGCTATGAAAGACAGAGTTGTTGCAATCACTGATAAATCGAAAGGCGCACTAAGAGAATTGGCGAATCGTTCTGGTTTTACAACTTTTGTCGTTCCAGACGATGTTGGTGGCAGATTCTCCGTTTTAACGCCTGTAGGATTACTACCGATTGCTGTTGCAGGCATCGATATTTTACAGCTATTAGAAGGCGCCAAAGATGCAGTCAAAGAATACACTTCCTCGGAATTAAGTACAAACAGTGCTTATCAATACGCTGCGCTCAGAAATCACCTGTTAAATGAAGGGTACAATATAGAAATTTTAGCAAGCTTCACACCAAACTTTGCGACATTCCACGAATGGTGGAAACAGTTATTTGGCGAAAGTGAAGGAAAAGACGGAAAAGGAATTTACCCAGCTTCTGTCGCTTATCCAACAGACTTGCATTCTTTAGGTCAATACGTTCAAGATGGCCGCCGCGAGATTTTTGAAACGTTCGTCCAGTTCAAAGAAACAACGGCAAATTGCGCGATTCCAACAACAGAGGATAATTTAGATGGATTAAACTATCTATCCGATAAAACGATGAATGAAATTAACGACGTCACATTACAAGCAACAATGCAAGCGCATCAAGACGGCGGTGTTCCATTAATTCACCTGACAGTCGGTAAAAAAGATGCGTATCACATCGGCTACATCATTTACTTCTTTGAAATGGCTTGTGCAATGAGTGCTTACTTATTAGGCGTAAACCCGTTTGACCAACCAGGTGTAGAAGAGTATAAGAAAAACATCTTTAGAATGTTAGAAAAGCCAGGGTTCGTTGAAGAAAAGTAAATCGCTATATTAAAAACTATGTCTGATTAACTGAAGAGTTAATCGGCATAGTTTTTTATTTATAAAGTATGCAATGTTTTACCGAAAGAAATCCATGAATACAAAAAAGAACGCAACGTCTCCCAAAAAGTTCACAACGCTATCAAAGTATGCAACGTTTCACCGAAAGAACTTAACGAATCTCGTAAAGTTCACAACGATAAAGGTTCAAAATGCCTGTTTGAGGGCCTTTTCAATACTTAGTTGGGTAATAAGTTTGTGTGTGATGATTAATTATAGAGCGAAAGGCATATGAAAGTCAGATGTAATTCATTGACAATCGAAAAATGGCATACTATACTCGATGTACCAAAAACGTTTTCGGTAGTTGATTTATCTCACTGCGAAAACGTATCTATTTTAATATTTACAAAAACGTTTTCGTAAAACTGAAAGCGTTACCAGGGAGGTGTAGTTTTGCTCGACTATTCTCAAGGTAAGGGAGAATTTAAAAACTGGATTATATCAGAAGTTGATTTTTCCTCCAATGCATTAGGAAAATGTGAAGCGATTATGTCTCTCGGAAACGGTTACATGGGATTGCGCTCAGTGACGGAGGAACCCTATATACATGAAACGAGAAATTTATTTGTCAGTGGAACATTTAACAAAGCAGCGGAAAATGAAGTAACAGAGTTACCTAATTTAGCGGATGTGACAAGACTTGATATTCGCATTGATGGGGAGCGGTTTAGCCTTGAATTAGGTCAAACTAACAATTATGTACGTCAATTGAATCTAAAGACCGCAGAATTGATAAGAAGTTTTGAATGGACCTCGCCGAAAGGAAAGGAATTAAGATTCCTTTTTAGCCGATTCGTTTCGCTTGATAACTTGCATTTAATCGGTATGAAAATGGAGATTGAAAGTTTAACAGATCCCGTTGAGATTTCAATAGACACGGGGATTAATGCACAAATGAGCAATTCGGGTTGTCAACACTTTCTTGAAGGTGAAAGAAGAATTTATAATAACGAGTTCATTCAGCTCATTCAAACGACAACGGAATCGAATATCGATGTGGTCTTGAATACGACTCATAAAATGAAAGTAAATGGTAAGGAAGCTTCAAACGATTCAGAGATGCATATGGCGCGCAGGAAGGTATGGCAAACTTATCAATTTAACCTTAAGCCGAATGATAAATTGGAAATGGAGAAGTTAACTACGGTTCATACAAGTCGAGATAAAGAAATCCCGCAAGAAGGCTATGACCTTCAAAAGCTACGTGATGATTCATTACGAGCATTACAAAGTCACGTTGAGAAAGGATACGACACACTTTTCCAACGCCATAAAGATGCGTGGCAGCGAAAAATATGGGACAAATACAATTTTGAATTGGTTAGCGACAACGATTTCGATGAACTTGCACTCCGCTTTTCGCTCTATCATTTAACCGTAATGACGCCAGCGCATGATGAAAGAATGGGAATCGGTGCGAAGGCATTAAGTGGAGAAGGTTATAAAGGTCATTCGTTTTGGGATACAGAAATATTTATTTTACCATTTTTTATTTTCTCGAATCCTGAAGTAGCTAAATCATTATTAATGTATCGTTATCATGGATTGGAAGGCGCGAGGAGAAAAGCGCTTGAAAACGGTTACGAAGGTGCGATGTACCCTTGGGAGATGGCTTGGCCGACAGATGGCGAAGTGACACCAGAATTTGGAGACATTGATATTGTAACGGGTGAACAAACGAAAATCTGGACTGGCTTCATTGAGCAACATATTACGAGCGACATCGCATTTGGGGTTTATCAATATGAAAATGTAACCGGTGACAAGCAGTTTATGGATGAATACGGTTATGAAATTGTTTTCGATACAGCAAAGTTTTGGGCAAGTCGTCTTGAGTGGAACGAGGAAAAACATCGTTATGAAATTAACAATGTCATTGGTCCTGATGAGTATAAAGAACATATTCATAATAATGCTTTCACGAATTATATGGCCTATTTCAATATGAAGCTAGCCATGCGTTACTATGATCAATTAAAAAAGGAAAACCCATTACTCCTTCAAAGTTTAGGTAGAAAACTAGATTTAGATGAAATGTACTCACTTTGGGAGAAGAAAGCAAAACGACTGTATTTACCAAATCCACGTGAAGAAGATTCAGTCATTCCGCAAGATGATACTTATTTACAATTGAAGCAAATTGATTTGACGAAATATAAAGAGCAAGACACGGTTAGGACAATCTACAGAGATTATAATCCGGAACAAATCAACGAAATTCAAGTGACGAAACAGGCCGATACGTTAATTTTATTTTATTTATTAGAACAAACTTTTTTAGCTGACGATGAAAGAATTTCAGAAGCAGTTAAACGCGCTAATTTTCATTATTACGAGCCAAGAACCTTGCATGATTCTTCTTTAAGTTTAGTGACATATGCAATTGTCGCAAATGACATTGGAGAAGAAGCATTGGCTTATCGTTTGTTCGAGAAATCATGCGAAACGGACCTTGGTCCAATGATGCACACATCCGATGAAGGAATCCATGCAGCATCAATCGGCGGCATATGGAAAACAGCAATTTTTGGATTTGCTGGTATCAGACTTGTGAATGGCAAACTAACAATTCAGCCTAGACTGCCGAAGCATTGGAAAGAAATTAAATTCACGATTCATTGGCAAGGCCAACCGATTAACTTTTGTATCACACCTACTACCCTAACTGTAGAAGCAGTATACAAAGAGAAATTTGTATTTGAATCTTATGGCAAAACGTATGAATGTGGTGACTTTATAGAGGTCGACCTTTCAGAGGATGTTATAAAAAATAGCTGATTTATTGTTAGTTAGTAAAATGTTTTTCATTTTATTTACTATAAATATTAAAAAGTAATAGGAGGAGTTCAAATGAAATTCCGTAAAAGATTGTTAAGTAGTCTTTTCATTGGTGTCTTAATGCTAATTTTAGCTGCTTGTAGTGGTGACAGCGGCGGTGAAGGAGGAAAATCTAACGACGGAGAGTCTGGAAAATCATCAGACCAAAAAATCACGATTTTCCAAAGTAAAGTAGAAATTTCTGATCAATTAGAAGCACTTGCGAAAGAGTATGAAGAAGAAACGGGCGTCGAAGTTGAAGTTTGGGGTACAACGGGTGATGACTATTTCCAACAGTTACAAATTCGTCTGAATAGTGATCAAGGACCATCAATCTTTAGTCTACAAAACGTAACAGAAGCTGAGCGTCTAAAATCGTATGTACATGATTTAAGTGATGAAGATTACGTAGAGCATATTGCACCTGGTATGGCTTTAGAGTTAGATGGGAAAGTTGTTGGAATTCCTTACGGTGTTGAAGGATTTGGATTAGTGTATAACAAAGATTTAGTAAGTCCTGAAGATGTAGCAGACTATGAATCTTTCGTGAAAACGTTAGAAAAGTTTAAAGCAGAAGATATTAACGGTTTGGGATTAGCGAAAGATGCTTATTTCTTAATTGGTCATATTATTAACCATCCATTCTCGTTACAAGATGATTTCTATTCGTATATTGATCAGTTAACTGCTGGAGATGTGACAATGGCAGAAACTGAGACGTTCCAAGAGTTTGGTAAATTCATGGAAGCAATTAAAGAAAATACGCCAAGTCCACTAGACGTTTCATACGATGAGGAAATCGGTGACTTTGCGGCAGGAAAGTCTGCAATGATTCACCAAGGTAACTGGGCATACGGGATGATTTCTGATTTCGATGTTGACTTTGAAATTGGTATGTTGCCATTGCCATTACAAGGCAACGATAAGTTAGCGGTAGGTGTAGGTAGCAACTGGGCAATTAACAGTGAAAAAGATGAAGCTGAAGTTCAAGCAGCTGTAGATTTCTTAAACTGGTTGAATACAAGTGAAACGGGCCACAAGTACATTGTTGAAGAGTTTGGCTTCGTTCCAGCACTTACGAACATTGAAGCTGGCGAATTAGACCCACTTTCACAAGATGTTTTAGATGCATCGAATAGCGGTGAAACAATTGCATGGTCTCAAAGTTATTTCCCAGCAGGTATCGTACCAAATGATTTCACACCTGCTGCACAGGAGTTCTTCTTATCAAAAGATATGACTGGACAGGAATTTATCGAGAAACTAGACGCAGCTTGGAAAAATGCTGTGAAATAAAGGAGATTGTATCTCTAACCTAAAGGATTTGCTGAACATGTCTACAATGGCAAGTTCAGCATTTCCTTCATTCTAAAGTGATTAGAAAAGAAAGAGGGGGTTGACATGAAAAATAGTAAAAATAGGCTGTGGTATATCCTATTTGTCGCGCCACTAGTGTTAATATTTGCGACAGTCGTCGTGATCCCGTTTTTAATGGGAATTTATTATGCATTTTTTCAATGGGACGGTATTGGAGCCAATCCTAAGGTGTTTGTCGGTTTCGATAACTTCAAGCATTTACTAACGGATACACGCTTTTTCAAGTCGGCATGGTTAACAACATTGTTTACAATTTTAGCCGTTGCTTCTGTTAATATTGTCGGGTTATTCTTTGCTTTATTGGTTACTTCTAAACTACGAACTGCGAATGCTGCTCGTACAATGATTTTTATGCCTTATTTAATCGGTGGTTTAATTTTAGGATACATTTGGCAATTTATTTTTACGGACGTATTTAAAAGACTCGGTGAACTAACTGGTTTTGACAATGTGTTTTTTAACTGGCTGATGGATCCGCAATATGCATTGTATGCAATGGTTTTTGTCTTTACTTGGCAGATGGCGGGTTACGTCATGATTATCTATATCGCAGGCATACAAGGCATTCCAGAAGACGTGATAGAAGCATCAAAAATAGACGGTGCGAATGGTTGGCAAAGATTGCGGAAAATTATCTTCCCACTATTAATGCCTGCATTTACAATCAGTTTATTTTTAACACTTTCTTCAGCATTTAAAGTGTATGATGTTAACTTATCATTAACAGGCGGAGGCCCGGCAAACGCTACTGAATTGTTTGCGATGAATATTTACAATGAAATCTTTGGCTATGGAAACTATGGATTTGGTCAAGCGAAAGCAATTGTTTTCTTCTTAATTGTAGCAGCAATCACTTTAACGCAAGTTTATTTAACGAAGAAACGGGAGGTCGAAATGTAATGAAAAAAACAACTACTATCATTAAAAACATTTTACTTTTTTTAGTAGCGTTACTTTTTTTATCTCCCATTTATATTATCATTACGAACTCATTTAAAAATCGGCAAGAACTATATACAAATGTATTAGCGCTACCAGAAAGTTTTAGTTTTCAATATTATTCAGAAGCAATTCAAAAAATGAATTTTATGAGTGCGATTGGCAACTCCTTATATATAACGATTGTGTCAGTCTTTTTTATCGTTATTTTATCTTCAATGACAGCGTGGATGTTAGCTAGAACGAATAATAGGCTGAGCAATATTATTTTTATGACTTTCATTGCAACGATGTTAATTCCTTTTCAGACGATCATGATGCCTTTAATGCAATTGATGGGGACCATTACGAATGATTTAGGAATTCCAATGTTTAATACGCGTGAAGGATTAATTTTTATGCATATCGGATTTCACTCAAGTCTTTCGGTATTTCTATATCATGGCTTTGTGAAATCAATTCCTAGAACGTTAGAAGAAGCTGCAACAATCGATGGTGCTTCAAAGTTTGGTGTGTTTTGGAAAGTAATTTTTCCAATGTTAAAGCCAATTACAGTAACGGTTATGATATTAAACGTCATTAGTATTTGGAATGACTATTTATTACCATCATTGACGTTAACAGATAGAGGACTTAGAACGATTCCGTTATCAACATTCTATTTCTTCGGCGAGTTTACGATTCAATGGAATTTAGCGATGGCCGGTTTAATGTTAACGATTATTCCTGTTGTTATTTTCTATGCACTTGCTCAAAAACATATCATTAAAGGAATTGGAGACGGAGCTGTTAAATAAGTCTTCATTCAAGCAGCTTGCTAAGAGTAGCCTTTTTGTGACTATAAATGAATAGGGGATGTGTATTTATTGTGACTACTATAAGAGATGTTGCTAAAAAAGCTGGTGTATCGATTAGTGTCGTGTCAAAAGCGTTTAATAATTATGCAGATGTGAATGAAAAAACGAAGCAAAGAATTTTCGACATCGCTAAAGAATTGAATTATTCACCGAATATAGTAGCCAAAAATTTATCATCCAAAAAGCAAATGACGATTGGCTTAATCTCTTCTGGTGTGCTAAATCAAAATGAAAAAGATAATAACGCATTTGATATATTCAAAGGCGTTTATACAAATGTTGAGGAAAATGAATATGAACTGTCGATTTTTCTCATTGATTCAATGAAGCAAAAGCAGAAAAGTTACGTACAGTTTTGTCGGGAACGCAATATTGGTGGTGCAATATTACAAGGAATTCGTACGGATGATCCCTATTTTAAGGAACTGATGAACACGAATATCCCCTGTGTGCTCTTCGATATCATTCCAGAAAAGAACAATGAGCTAATTGGGAGTGTATCGATTGATAATGTAGGTGCGACTAAACAAATTGCGGAACACTTACTAGAACGGCATCATCGTGACATTGTCGTGATGGCAGGCATTAAAGAAACGCATGTCAATTCGGAAAGGCTTAAAGGCGTTCAACAAGCTTTTCATGAATATGGCTTAGAAGTGGATCCAAATAAAGTGCTGTACGCCGATTTTTCTGAAGAAAAAGCCTATCAATTAGCGAAGGCGTATTTGAAGACGAATAGCCCCTCTGCATTTCTTTGCTTTAGTGATTTAATGGGCTTCGGTGTTATGAAAGCAGCGAAGGAAGCAGGACTACGAATTCCTGAAGATATGTCTGTGACTGGGTTTGATGATGTAGTCCTAAGCGGATATATCCAACCGCAACTGACAACAATTCGTCAGGACTTTACGAAAATGGGGAAAGTCGCAGCGCAATTACTGCAAAGTTTAATGGAAAATAAAACATGTGAAAAACATGTCGATGTCGCCTACGAATTAATTGAGCGAGAAAGTGTAGGAACATTAAATAAAACTTCAAATTAACGAATGAAAGGGAATCAAAATATGTCACATTTTCCTAAAGCATTTATATTTGACCTTGACGGTGTCATTACCGATACAGCTGAATTTCATTATTTAGCATGGAAAAAACTTGCTAAAGAGCTTGGACTATCAATCGATCGGCAGTTTAATGAACAATTAAAAGGCATTAGTCGTATGGAATCGCTGGAGAAAATTTTAGCGTTGGATCCATCCTTATCGGCTATGTCGAATGAAGAAAAGGAAAGATTGGCTACGGAGAAGAATGAGTACTATTTAACGTTAATTGACCAACTTCAGCCGGATGCCATTTTACCTGGGATTGAACAGTTATTGAAGAAATGTGTTGAACAGAAAGTGAAAATTGCCCTCGGTTCTGCTAGTAAAAATGCGCAAACCATCGTAGAAAAGCTTGGCTTAATCGAGTACTTCGATTATATCGTGGATGCGGGTAAAGTCGAAAAAGGAAAGCCAGATCCTGAAACATTTACGACTGCAGCAGATTACTTAGGTGTACCCTATTCAGATTGTATTGGACTAGAAGACGCGGTTGCAGGGGTAGAGGCAGTGAATAGCGCGCAAATGTTTTCAGTCGGTGTAGGTTCTTTTGAACATTTACATCATGCTGACTATGTTGTAGAGGATACTTCTGAATTAATTTTTGAAGACATTATTAAACAGTATCAGAAGCAACGTGAAGCCGGGAAAAGTACGACGACTTAAGACGATATGAAGAGGGAGTGTGTGCTGAGTGACGTGGAAAATAACAAAATCAGAATTAGATAATGAGAACTTATTATTAAATGAAAGTCTTTTATCCTTGGGGAATGGCTATTTAGGTGTGAGAGGGAATTTTGAGGAAGGTTATCAAGATGAATTTAACTCAATCCGAGGTACTTACATCAATGCTTACCATGATGAAATTGAAATTAAATATGGCGAGAAATTACATGCATTCCCTGACATCCAGCAAAAACTATTGAATGTAATCGATAGTCAAGGGATACAAATTTATCTTGACGATGAGCGCTTCTCTTTATTTGAAGGGGAAGTGATTCATTTTGAAAGAACTTTACATATGGATTCAGGTTTTGCTGAAAGAATCGTTCATTGGAAATCACCTACGGGGAAAGAAGTTAAACTTACATTTAAAAGACTTGTCTCTTTTAAAACGAAAGAACTTTTTGCAATAGACGTTGAAGTTGAGCCAATCAGTGGCGTTCAACAAGTAAAAATTATATCCACTGTGAACGGTGACGTAACAAACTTTGTTGATCCAAGTGATCCTCGTGTTGCCGCTGGAAATGCGAAACGCCTACATATTTTAAACGTTTCACAAAATGAAAAATATAGTGTCATAAAGAATCGTACATACGAAACGAAGTTAGATGTAGCTTGCGTCACGTCGTCTACGATGCATGCAGAGAATTATGGTTATGACAGTCAAGTCACTGAAAGCCATATCGAAGAAATATATGAATTTGAGGCAACTGGGCCTGTTCATTTTACAAAATATAACGTGTACACAGATACGTTAAGACACGGTGAAAATGTGATTGAAAAAGGGCTTGAAATTCAACGTAAACTTAACGAGACATCGTTTTCTACTCTTTTACAAGAGCAACAAGAATACTTAGACAATTATTGGCGTCAATCTGACGTGAAGATTGATGGAGATGAACAGTTGCAAGAGGGAATTCGTTTTAATTTATATCAACTGTTGCAATCGGTCGGGAAAGATCCAGTGAGTAATATCGCAGCAAAAGGCTTATCTGGTGAAGGGTATGAGGGACATTACTTCTGGGATACAGAAATATACATGTTCCCGGTGTTTTTAATGACGCATCCTGAAATTGCAAAAAACCTATTAGTCCATCGCTATTCACTATTAGATAGTGCAAGAAAACGAGCGAAAGAAATGGGCCATAAAAAGGGCGCATTATTTCCATGGAGAACGATTACGGGTCAGGAAAGCTCCGCATTTTTCCCAGCAGGTACTGCCCAATATCATATAAGTGCAGATATTGCTTATAGTTATATTCAATATTATTTAGTGACACAAGATGAAGACTTTTTGAAAGAGTATATGGCTGAAATGTTATTTGAAACAGCTCGTTTATGGAATGACACGGGTCATATGCAAAATGGCGAATTTAGAATCGACAGTGTCACAGGACCGGACGAGTATACATGTGTTGTAAACAATAACTATTATACAAACGTAATGGCTAAACATAATCTGTCATGGGCTGTAAAAGTGTTTCATCTCTTGAAGGAAAAAGAGCAAAATAAACTAAACGATCTAATGGCTAGACTGAGTTTATCAGAAGGTGAAGTATCAGAATGGCTGACAGCCGCAGAAAATATGTATTTGCCGTATGATGAGGAACTTAAGATTAATGCGCAAGATGATAGTTTCTTACAAAAAGACCGTTGGGATTTAGAAAATACCCCGGAAGATAAGTTTCCACTTCTCTTAAATTATCATCCGTTAACACTTTATCGCTATCAAGTCATTAAACAAGCAGATACCGTGCTTGCTCATTTTCTATTGGAAGATGAACAAGACTTGGAAACGATCAAAAATTCATATGATTATTATGAAGAATTAACAACGCATGATTCATCATTATCTTGTTCAATCTACGGGATTATGGCTTCAAAGTTAGGATACGATGAGAAAGCGTATAACTATTTCATTGAAACTGCGAGACTGGATTTAGATAATACACAAGGCAATACGAAAGACGGACTCCATATGGCGAATATGGGCGGTACATGGCTTGCACTTGTCTATGGATTCGCTGGCTTACGGGTGAAAGAAACAGGCCTGTATTTTGCGCCAACCTTGCCGGAAGCATGGAATTCACTTTCATTTAACATACGCTACCAAGGGCGAATTCTAAATGTACATTTAGAAAGAGATGCCGTAACGTATACGATTGTAGAAGGTGAGGAGCTAACAATTTCTCATCATGGTCAATCGATTCATCTAGAAAATGGTGTGGAAGCAAAAGTCGAAACTGAATATTCGTCTTAACAAGAAAGCTGGACTTATTAGGTCCAGCTTTTTGTGTAGTTGTTAATGTGAAAGTCAATGCAAGAAAGAATTAGCAGATGACCAAATAAAGCTTCTATAATATAATGAAAGAAACGTACCCAAATGAAAGAGGGATTCTTTTGATTAATCAATTACGTACGATGTATTCTTCCTTTTTATTATACAAAAATACGAATGAACCGTTCCCCCCAGATTATAAATGGTTTATAACAGAAAATCATGAAATTATCGGCATACATGAGGAGGAGTTATCGTCCAAAGAAATTTCATTGCTAGAAACATTTTTAACACCGTACCAAATTCAACTTCCTCTAATGACGAACGAGGAGAGGAAGTGGGCAGCACTTATCCATGAGAATGAATATAAGGATGAGGAAAATAAGTATGCTTATCGTTTTGTTTATTTCTCCATTGATCGAAATCAAATCAGTCCGATTCAATTTAAAAGTGCGATCTGTGAATTATTTGGTAGAGAGGTTCCAATTTTATGGGAAAATGAGTTTGAAGGGATTATTATCGAAGAGAAAATAATCCATGAAGATATCACTTCTTATGAGCAGATTATTGATGTATTAATGAGCGACTTATATGTGAAGATTAAATTCCTTGTGGGTACATTTAAAAATAATTGGCAAGATGTTCATCAATATTATAATACTTTATTATACGCTGCTAAAAATGTTTTTAAGTACGCTACTAAAGATGTGCTGACCTATATTAATGCTATTCCCTATGTTTTTGTTCACCAAACATCACAAGAACAAAGTCGCTCTATTAGTGAATCTATTCTACAAAATTATATAGATGACGAAGAAACAACGAAGATGATTAAAGCATTTGTGTCTTGTAATTTAAACGTTTCTGAAACCGCAAAAAAACTTCACATGCACCGAAATAGTTTGCAATATCGTTTAGAACGTTTTTATGAAAATACGGACTTGGATATCCGCCAATTTCATCATGCAATGACGGCGTATTTAGCTTTATTAATAAGCCGAGAACACTCGTGACTTCAGTTGTGGGATGAATCGGCTTATTCCACTAGGGAAATACTCCCCTAGACAAACGAATGTTCTTTTGTTAGAATATTCTTGAATGGAGGTGAATAGTTAAATGGAAGTTCAAAATCTTAAAAAAGACTATAGAACCTATCAAATCAATATTAAGAAAGGTCATCGATTATACGATTATTTCAATGAACTTTGTTTAAACAGCAGTAAATTATACAATGTCACCAATTTTTACATTAGGCAAGTGTACACAGCGCTGCATAGTGATAAAAAACTTCAACCCTTGCAACAAGAAGTAATGGACACGCTTCAAGATAATATTGAAAAGATGAATGAAATTCAATACTATTCACACCAAAAAAGACTTACCAAAGAAAAATTAAAGCCTATGGCAGAACGAAAAGAATTAAAACCCAACTTATTTGGACTCCCTTCCAAAGACAAATCTTTTTTAAGTTACAATTTTCTAGATTGCTTATTTAAGGTCATCAAGCAACAAGATTACTATTCTCTCCCGGGTCAAATCAACCAACAAGTCATTCGAAATGTCATTCAAAACTGGAATGGCTTTTTCAAAAGTATAAAAACGTACAAAACAAATCCTAAGAACTTTAAAGGGAAACCTTCTATTCCAGGCTACTTGTCAAGAGACCGAAAAAAAGAAACTATCTTTTCAAATCAGATTTGTAAAATACAAGACAAAAAATTTCTGCGCTTTCCAAAAACAAAAGGCAGGTTAAATATTGGGAAATTAGCGACCTTTCCAGGCGAATTTCAACAGGTTCGAATCATTCCGAAATATAATGGTTTTACAGTTGAAGTCATCTTTCTAGTCGGAGTAAAGAAAGAAATTCCTGCGCAAAAAGAACGTTGTATGGGCATCGATTTAGGCATTGATAACATTGCCGCAATTGCCTTTAATACTGGACATTCATCAATGCTATTCAAAGGTGGTGTCATTAAATCAATCAACCAACGGTATAACAAAATGCGTGGATTTTATTATGCGGCGCTTCGCAATGGGAAGAAACCAAAAGAAGGGCAATTCCGTTCCAAAATATTAATAAAGTTAGACGCTAAAAGGCATCGGAAAATGAAAGATTTTTTCCATAAAGTAAGTCACAATATCGTGAAAATAGCCATCGAAACCAATGTGGACACTATAATTATTGGGAAAAATAAAGATTGGAAGCAAAAGAGTAATATCGGCAAACGCAATAACCAGCGTTTTGTTCAAATCCCGCATGCGCTTTTAATAGAATTGATTACTTATAAAGCCAATGCAAAAGGAATAGCTGTTATCTTAACGGAAGAAAGCTACACGTCTCAAGCCAGTTTTCCAGATGGCGATCTTATTCCGACCTACAAATTGGGGAATCAGACGCACCATCAATTCAGCGGAAAACGGATCAAGCGCGGGCTTTACCAGACAAAAAGTAAAATGCGTATTAATGCCGATATAAATGCGGCAGCAAATATTTTAAGAAAAGTAGTGCCGAATGCATTCGCGAACGGCATAGCGGCTGTGTGTTCCCAGCCACGAGTGGTCAATGTGCGGTAGCACTAACCCTGAAACTCACGATTTTAAATGTGGGAGGTTCATTATCAAAAAATATACATGGTGCACAAAACAGTGACTAAACTTTGTGCACATTCCCCATTACGTAAGAAATCGAAAAAAGGTAAGCTAATGATATAGATGAAAGCACTTACATATTGGAGGGAATAGGAATGGCAGGTTTAACATTAAAGGGAATTAAAAAAGTTTATGATAAAGATGTTGTCGTCGTAAAAGATTTCAACTTGGAAATTAGAGACAAAGAATTTTTAGTTTTAGTTGGTCCTTCTGGATGCGGTAAATCTACGACATTACGTATGATTGCTGGACTAGAAGAAATTACAGAGGGAGACCTATATATTGGTGATAAACGAGTAAATGATGTTGCTCCAAAAGACCGTGACATTGCAATGGTATTCCAAAACTATGCGTTGTATCCGCATATGAACGTATATGACAATATGGCGTTTGGTTTAAAGCTTCGTAAATTTAAAAAAGATGAAATCAAACAGCGTGTTGAAAATGCTGCTCAAATCCTAGGATTAGGAGAGATGTTGGATCGTAAACCGAAAGCACTTTCAGGTGGACAGCGTCAGCGTGTTGCATTAGGTCGTGCAATTGTTCGAGATGCAGAAGTATTCTTGATGGATGAGCCTCTATCTAACTTAGATGCAAAGCTACGCGTTCAAATGCGTGCAGAAATACAAAAGTTGCATAATCGTCTACAAACGACGACAATTTATGTCACGCATGACCAAACGGAAGCAATGACGATGGCGACACGCCTAGTTGTTATGAAAGATGGTATTATCCAACAAGTAGGGGAACCAAAAGAAGTTTATGATTATCCAAATAACGTTTTCGTTGGCGGGTTTATTGGCTCTCCAGCAATGAACTTTTTAACGGGTAAGCTTGAAGGAGAACATATTGTTTTAGGGAATGTGAAATTACACGTTCCAGAAGGCAAAATGAAAATGCTTCGTGACCAAGGTTATGAAGGGAAAGAAGTAATTTTAGGCATCCGTCCTGAGGATATTCATGATGAGCCATTAGTGATTGATGCTTCACCAGACTCAACGATTGAGGCGGAAATTGAAGTAGCTGAGTTAATGGGTGCTGAAATTGTACTTTACTCTAAACTAGCAGATCAAGACTTTGTTGCACGTGTTGACTCGCGTTTCAATATTGAAGCGGGCGACTCCATAAAATTAGCTTTCAACTTAAGCAAAGCGCACTTCTTTGATGTGGAGACGGAAGAGCGAATTAAATAAATATCGTAAAACCGCCAAGGAGACACTTTGGCGGTTTTCTTGTAGGAGTATGACGGTATTAGCCTGATTATATGGCCTACACATGAAAAGGAGGTCAGTCAAATCGACTGCCTTCTTTTTATGTTGAAATTTCTTTCCTCATTCTAGAAGAAGGAATGTTTAATTCTTCACGATATTTACTGATTGTTCTCCTTGAAATTGAAATTCCTTTTTCGGTGTTAAAGTAATTAGCAATTTTTTGATCGGAAGCAGGTTTTTGTTTATTCTCATCGGCGATAAAACTTTCTAATAATTTTTTCACTCTCGTTTGAGAAATAGCCTCTCCATCACTCGTTTCTAATTTGGATGTAAATAGCGTCCGAAAATCGAAAGTGCCTTTTGGTGTTTGAATCGTTTTATTTGCGGTGGCTCTACTCACAGTTGATTCGTGCATATCGATTTCATCAGCGACATCTTTTAAGGTTAAAGGTTGAAGGGCGAGAAAGCCTTCTTTGAAAAAATCTTGTTGTTTTTGAAGTACAACCTCAGTTATTTTGGAGATTGTGACACGGCGCTGTTCGATACTGTTTAATAACCACTGAACCTGATTATATTGTTCATTAATATATTTTGACATGTCTTGACTTTGATTGCGCATCGTTAAATACTCACGATTTATTTGAATAGATGGTAAGTATCGATCATTTAAAAAGTAAGAGAGTCCATGATCAGTTTCTTCAATAATAATGTCTGGAGTTACATATTCAGTCGTAAAATCGGTTATATTGGCACAAGGTTTTGGATTTAATGTTTTAATGAAATCATGGAGCGTTTTTACTTCCGCTAACGTAATCTCCATTCGTGTAGCAATGACATTCCATTTCCGTTCGGCCAATAAATCAAAATAACTTTCAATTAAAGTAAATGCCAACTTTTCGTCTGGATAGTTGTAAGTTAGTTGTAAGAGTAAGCATTCCTGCAAGTTTCTTGCACCGATCCCGATAGGACCAATTTGTTGTAACAGTTGAACGCCATGTGTGATAACGCTTTCATCATAGTGAGTACAATTCCCAGGTAATTGTAAATAACCGTTATCGTCTAGGTTGTTAATAAGGTATTCTAGCAATCGGATGTCTTGCATCTGTCGAAATTCAAGTTTAGCCTGTTGAACTAATTCTTTACGCATATCGTTCCCATCGCAAGGTATCCAGTCTAATGATAGATTAGAAGCATCTGATGAACTGCGAATACGTCGCGTCGGACGATATTCCGAAGTGATATCTTGTTTTTCTTTTAGTTCAATTAAAGGGTTATCCAAAGCTTGTTCTTTCATATATTCATAGAGTCCATACGTTGAATATTGTAAAAGCTCTATCGCTTGTCTAAGCGCTGGCGTCATGACCAAATTTAACTCTTGAACTTGTTTTGGTTGAAGTATAATTTGCATACCTGTCCCCCCTCTTTATGTTAATCAAATTTACCTGTTATAGAATGAATCATCTAAAAATACATTATATTCATTATAGTATATCCTATTTTGATTTTCGAGGGGAAAATAGAAAAAAAGTGAAATTCGAATCACTTTTTAAAGAAGAGAAGCCCTAAAACGATTATTATTTAAATAATGTTTCAGGGCTCTCAATTATGATTATAAAGTTTGTAATTCTCTTGGGAATGAAGTAAGGACTTCTGCTTCGCCTTTTTCATTTATATAGACGGTGTCTTCAATTCTTACGCCGCCATATTCAGGAATATAAATTCCAGGTTCAATAGTAAAAACAAGGCCTTCATTTGCGATATTTTCGTTATTTTTATGGACAGACGGTTCTTCATGAACTTCGATACCTAACCCATGTCCAACACGGTTATTGAAGTATTCATCATATCCTTCATTGGCAATAACATCTCTAGCAGCAATGTCGAATGTTTTTAAAGCAACCCCTGCTTTGACTGCGTTGATACCAGCTTGGTTGGATTTTAAGACAATATCGTAAATTTCTTTTTGCTTTTCAGTTGGTTCTCCGATAATGAAAGTACGTGTCGTGTCAGAGCAATACCCATCTTTTACAACGCCCATATCGATCAATAAGAAATCCCCTTCTTGGAATTGGCGATCACCAGGTGTTCCGTGCGGAAGGGCAGCTTTCTCGCCAGATAACACAATTGTTGAGAATGAAGGGCCGTCTGCACCGAGCTCTCTCATTAGTGTTTCGAATTCCGCAGTCAGTTCAAGTTCAGTCATACCAACTTTCACTTTTTTAATTCCTTCAGCTAATACTTTCTCAATAATATTGATCGCATTTTGCATTAGTTCGATTTCTTCTCGTGATTTCCTCATTCTTAATTCGTCCGTAAATGGTTGAATATCAACCACTTCTGCTTGTGGGAAAAATGCTCGCAAGCTGTCATAGCGGAATAAATTTAATGATTTCTTTTCCACACCAAAAAGTTTAGCATCGTTACTTAGTGCATTCGAAACAACCTCAAATGGCACTTGTTCATCGGAAATAGGAATAATAGTAGTGACATCCGTAACTGCTTCTGCAGCACTTTTATCTAAAGCAGGCACGAATAAAATTGTTTGCTCTACTCTTGTATCAATCATTAAGGACATAAAACGTTCGTGTGGTTCTGAATTAAATCCAGAATAATAAAAGACGTTTGCCGGGTCCGTAATCATTGCAATTTCAATTTCTTGTTCAGAAAGATACTGGGCTAAAGCGGTTCTTCTATGTTCATAAATCGTGCTCATGGTGAAACTCCTCCATATATGTTTAATTAGTTACTATATCTATTGTTGCAAGTTTGAGGCTCAAGTGCAAATTTGGCATGGAAGTTACAGTGTGAAAATTAATTCGATAGGGGAGAGGTAAGCTTATTATGAAGGAAAAGCTTTAAGTTCAACGGAGGTATGATTCTGAAACCGAACTTGTCGAGTAAAGATAGATGAGTGAGGTTATTTAATACGAACACGCCAATCATAAATAAACTTAAAAAAGTTCAGCCAATATTTCTTGACTGAACTTTCTTCGTTTTATGTAATTCTTCGTTCTCTTATTTTTCTGGAAGGAGATCTTGGCAATGCTCCCGAATCAACCTAGATGCCCTGGATTGGCTAATGTCAAGGTCTTTTGCGACTGCTCGGGAAGATTGGTTTTTATCATAAGATCTTCTGACCAGCGTCCGGGTGGTTTCTTCTAAAGCGCAATCCAAGGAATTTGGATGAATCAATTGAGGAATATCTTTAACTTGGTCTTGGATTACTTGAGGTAAGTCATCGATTTGAATAATGGAACCGCCCACGATGACTAGCCGTTCAATTAAGTTTTCAAGTTGACGAATATTGCCGGGCCAAGAATAGTAATACAGTACATCTAAACAACTCGGGGAGATGACTTTATTAGTATTGTATTTTTCATTAAACTTATTTAAAAAGCTGTAGGTGAGCGGAATGATGTCTTCACTTCGCTCCCGCAGTGGAGGCATATGGACATCAATTACGTTTAATCGATAAAATAAATCCTCTCGGAACCGTTTATTTCTAACCATTTCAAGTAAATTCTGATTCGTGGCTGCGATAATACGGATGTCTACTTTTTTACTTTCACTGCTACCAATCGGGATAAATTGCTTATCCTGAATAACTCCTAACACTTTCGCTTGTAGGGATAATGCCAACTCTCCAATCTCATCTAGAAAAATTGTTCCATTATTTGCGGCTTCGAACAATCCTGTTTTTCCTTCTTTATTTGCGCCTGTAAATGCGCCACCTGTGTAACCAAACAGTTCTGATTCTAATAAGTCTTCAGGAATTGCAGCGCAATTGACAGTTAAGAAAGGGCCACTCTTTCTGTGGCTAATCTGGTGTAAGTAATAAGCGAGTACACCTTTGCCGGTTCCTGATTCTCCCTGAATAAGGATTGTAGAATCAGTAGGGGCTACCTTATTGCTAAATTCTATGATTTTACCAACCTTCGGACTATTCGTAATGAAGTTACTGTGCGACTCCTCTTTCTCTGTAATTTCTTCTATGAGGCTTTTTTTCTCGATGAGCCTCTTGAAATTATTGAGTTCAGTCGAAGTAATGAATACATATTCAATTTCATGATCGTCGTTGAGAATCGGGATGGCTGTAGTTAATAATTCAGCGCCGATATAAGTTTGCTGTTTTAAATGAACGGGTTCTTTCCGTTCAAACACATCCGGAACAATTGATGGTTTCCAATATCCTTGCTCATACAGCTCGTGATTATATTTTCCCAAAATCTCATCTTGCTTCAAGCCGTAATGTTTTTCACAATTTCGGTTAACATAAACAATCTGCTTTTCGCTGTTTAGAACAAAGATTTCATCTGAAGAGTAGTCTAAAATCTTCAACATCGATTCTAATGTTACATCCACTTTCTTTTCCATTGAATTGTTTCTCAATGACCAACCTTCCCTTCTATTCGGAGTAGTGAGTTTATTTTGAATAAAAACAACCTTCGTTTTATGCAATTATGATTCAGGTCAATCTCGTTTTTTAGTGAGTGATTAAAAACTTGCTTTTAAATCAATGTTTTTAATGTTGGCACGGGACTTGCAACATAAGTCAGTGACGATGCGGAAACAAAAATATGTCTAGTACTTATTCTAGCATGAATGGCATGACTAAGGAAATTTAGACTAGCAAGCTTATCCGTTTTTATAAGGTCACTAAGGTCACTAAGGTCAAGAAATCTGTCCTGATTCTTAAGAAAGTGCTGAGTGTTAAAAACATAAAGCTCATCAGAAATGTAGTCTAAAATCTTCAACATCAATTCTTAGATTATTTCACTCTTTTCTTCTTTAGATTGTTTCCGACGAATCACCCTTGATTTTTGAGTAGTGAGTGCATTTTGAATAGAGTGACTATTATTACGAGGCAATTATGACTCAGGACTACCTCGTGGGATAATCAATTATTTGAAAATTGCCTATAACTCAATGTTTTTTAAAGTTGGCACGGGTCTTGCATTGTATTTAAGTGACGAGAGGAAAGTGAGACTACCGTCTAGCGCTTATTCAACTAAGACTAGCAGGTTTGATGGGCATTCAGATAGTCCACTGAATTATGACATCTGTCCTTTTGATTACAAAGAAGGAGGTGAGCGTTGGTAGTGGTAAGAATGGGAGAAGAGGAATAATTCATTCTGAACACATGTGAATTCGTAGCATCAAGTAGTACATACAAAAGTATTCAGGAGGAATGAATATGGATAAATCAACTGAAATATTTGATATAACGGTTATTGGTGGAGGACCGGTAGGATTATTTACCGCTTTTTATGCCGGTATGCGCCAGGCATCGGTGAAAATCATCGAAAGCCTTCCTCAATTAGGTGGGCAATTATCGGCGCTGTATCCTGAAAAATATATTTACGATATTGCTGGCTTTCCTAAAATTGGGGCACAAGAGCTCGTTGATAATTTAATGGAACAAATGAATCAATTTGAATCCACCATCTGTCTTGGAGAGTCAGTAGAGACTGTTGAAAAAGGAGAAGACGGTATATTTAAATTAACAACAAATAAAGATGTACACTACACAAAAACAATCATTATTACCGCAGGCAATGGAGCTTTCCAGCCACGAAAAATGAATATTGAAGGAGAAGAAAAGTATACAGATAAAAACCTTCATTATTTCGTTACAAATTTACATGAATTTGCGGGTAAAAATGTAGTGTTATTTGGCGGCGGTGATTCAGCAGTTGATTGGGCGTTAATGCTTGAGCCGATTGCAAAGAAAGTAACACTCATTCATCGCAGGGACAAATTCCGTGCGCATGAGCATAGTGTTGAGCTGTTAAAGCAGTCAACAGTCGAGGTGTTAACACCGTATGTACCCGTTGAATTAGTTGGGGATGAAAAAATTGAAAAAGTCATTGTTAAGGAAACAAAGGGTGACGAATTACTTGAACTTGAAGTAGACGATGTACTTGTCAATTATGGATTTGTATCTTCCCTTGGTCCTATTAATAATTGGGGACTTGAGATTGAAAGAAATTCGATTGTCGTTAATTCTAAAATGGAAACAAATATTAAAGGAATTTATGCAACAGGAGACATTTGCACATATGAGGGGAAAGTGAAGTTAATTGCTACTGGATTCGGCGAGTCACCGATCGCAGTTAGTAATGCGAAAGTATATATCGATCCCACTGCAAGAGTGCAAGCTCCACATAGTACAACTGTAATGGGTGATAGGGAGAAAGAGCAGGAGAAAGCAAAAGTAAAAGAAACTGCAGGTGCGAAATAACTCACTTAGTTGAGAAAAAGCGAAATAAAACTTAAAGGGGGAGTCAAGATGGAAAAATACACGATGGTTGATCAGGAGACATGTATCGCTTGTGGCACTTGTGGAGTGACAGCACCTGATCTGTTTGATTATGACGATGATGGAATAGCCTTTGCAATCCTTGATGACAATGAAGGTGTTACAGCGGTTACGGAAGATTTAATAGATGATTTGGAAGATGCCTTTGAAAGCTGTCCAACTGAATCAATTAAGGTGGCAGATCAGCCATTTAGCTGTGGGAAATCCGCTGCTAGTTAACTAGAATTCAAAATCAGATAGGGTATTCATTGGTCTAAAAATAAAGATAATTTGGAGGAGAATGAAAAATGGCTTATAATAAAGTGATAAATGCAACGCAGAGAACATTTGAAAGAACGATGACGTATGACATGTACACGGATCCAAAAGTATTAGAAAAAGAAATGGACTTAATTTTCTCGAAGTCTTGGCAACTCGTAGGTCATGTAAGTCAGGTAGAAAAAGCAGGTGCTTTCTTCACAGCTGATGTAATGGGCGAGCCAATTATTGTAATTAGAGGTACGGATGAGGTACTTCGTGCATTTTATAATGTGTGTCCGCACCGGGCAACAAAGCTTGAAAAGAATGAAGCTGGTAAAAAGAAGATTTTACAATGTATGTATCATGGTTGGACATTTAAAACAGATGGCAGTTTGAACAGAGCACCAAACTTTCGTGGTGAAGATGCAGCTTGCGTACAAGATGCTTGTCTAAGACCTGTGCGAATGGAAGTATTAGAATCCTTGATTTTCGTTAACTTGGATGATAATGCGACACCATTAGCTGAGTCGTATGGCGATTTCTTTGACCAATTAAGCAAATTTGAGTTTTTAAGTGAATTGAAACGAACACACAGAAAGACACGTATTATTAAGGCAAACTGGAAAGCGTTTATTGATAACTATTTAGAATGTGACCATTGCCATATCGCACATCCGAGTTTTATAGATACGCTTGATATGAAAGATTATCAAATTACGATGTGCGAAAATTATTCAATCCAAGGAACAGTTGTTAAACCTGACAAACAATATGGAGAAGTAGACTTAAATGAAGCGGAAATGCAAGGTGGAACCTTCTTTTGGCTCTGGCCGAATCTAATGTTGACGATTTATCCGGGGCCAGGGAATATGGCGTCCATCGAAATGATTCCAATCGATCACGAAACGACGTTAGCTGTTTATACTTACTATTTCCGTGAGGATAGTCTAGAGAAATTAAGTCAAGAGGAAAAAGATTTAATGACGTTTGCAGAAGAAGTTCGAGCGGAGGATATAGAACTTGTTGAACTCGAGCAAATTGGGTTCCGTTCCCGTGCATTTAACAAAGGACGTTATGCTTCTTCAGAACAGGCGATTGTACAATTTCATGAAATGGTATTGGAGGCTCTCGATGAATAAATTAGCGGATGAAGTAAAGGTAGAAAAAAAGTATTTAATCATTAATGGGGAACGGGTAGGGGCAAATCATTATGCCCCCCTGTACTCTCCGTATTCGGAAGAGAAAATTGCAGAGATAGCAATGGCGGATGAAGAATTAACGAAACAAGCAATTCAGGCTGCCGACGAAGCGAGGGAGCGAATTGCCAGTATGCCAGCGTATGAGCGAGCGGAGATTTTAGAAAAGGTCGTCGCATTGTTAAAAGCGAAAGCGGATGAGGCAGCTAAGATTATTTCACTTGAATCTGCTAAACCTCTTATGTTCGCGAAAGCGGAAGTTGCAAGAACAATTGAAACGTATAAGTTTGCGGCTGAAGAGGCTAAGAGAATACACGGTGAAATGATTCCTTTTGATGCCGCAACTGGTGGTGTCGGTCGAATTGGATATACAGTAAGGGAACCAATTGGCATTATTGGAGCCATTACTCCATTTAACTTTCCATTAAACCTTGTTGCACATAAAGTCGGTCCTGCAATAGCGGCAGGGAATACGATTGTATTAAAGCCTGCATCTCAGACACCTCTTTCAGCTCTCTTTATTGCGGAGATTTTTGAGGAAGCGGGGCTTCCAGCAGGTGTTTTGAATATTGTCACAGGATCTGGTCGTATTGTTGGGGAAACGATTGTAGCCGATGACCGAGTTAACATGATTACATTTACAGGAAGTCCGAGCGTTGGGATTGGCATTAACAACAAAGCAGGATTGAAAAAGACAACATTAGAATTAGGGTCGAATTCGGCGCTCATTATTGACAAAGATGTGGACGTTGATGAGATCATTGAACGTTGTATAATGGGCGCATTTTCTAACCAAGGACAAGTATGTATTTCTTTGCAACGGGTCTATGTCCATGAAGATGTGTATGAAGAGTTTATCAAGAAATTTGTAGAAGCGGCTAAACAGTTAAAGTTAGGTGACCCACTTAATCCAGACACCTACGTATCTTCCCTTATTACTAAAGAAGAGTTAGATAGAACACTTAGCTGGATTGAAGAAGCAAAGAGAGGCCAAGCAGAAATTCTAGCAGGCGGTAAGGTACAGGGGAATATTCTGGAGCCTACAATTATTACAAATGTGGATTCTGAGCTGAAAGTTTCATGCCAAGAAGTTTTCGCGCCAATAGTTGCTGTAAACCAAGTGACATCGGTTGAGGAAGCGATAGAGCAAGTGAATGACTCGCAATTTGGGCTTCAAGCTGGTATTTACACAAATCACGTTAAAAACGCTTTGTATGCGGCAAAAAATCTCCAAGTTGGTGGCGTGATTATTAATGATGTTCCAACATTCAGGGTTGATCAAATGCCATACGGCGGTGTTAAGGACAGCGGAACAGGCAGGGAAGGTATAAAATATGCTGTCGAAGACATGACAGAATTAAAGCTCGTCGTCTGGAATCAAGGGTAAAGGGGATTATTATGAAAACATATAAAGTTGCGGTTATCGCAGGTGATGGTATTGGGCCTGAAGTGATTGATGAAGGAGTTAAGGTACTAAATAAAATCGCCGAATTAGATCAGCATTTTGAATTTGATTTCACGTATTTTCCATGGGGGTGTGAATATTATAGCGAGCATGGAAAAATGATGGCAGAAGACGGGATAGAAAAGTTAAAAGAATTTGACGCTATTTATTTAGGAGCTGTAGGTTTTCCAGGTGTTCCGGACCATATCTCATTATGGGATTTATTATTAATTATCCGAAAAGAATTCGACCAATATGTCAATATCCGTCCAGTCAAGTTACTTGAAGGCGCCCATTGTCCATTATCAGATGTAAAGCGCGAAGACATTGATATGTTGTTTATCCGGGAAAATACAGAAGGAGAATATTCCGGTGCAGGGGACTGGTTGTTCAAAGGAAAAGAAAATGAAGTCGTGCTACAGAATGGAGTATTCTCTAGAAAAGGAACGGAAAGAATTATCCGTTATGCATTCGAAACAGCGAAAAAGCAAGGACGTAGCTTAACAAGTATTAGTAAAGCAAATGCATTAAACTATTCGATGGTTTTCTGGGATCAAGTATTTGAAGAGGTTAGTGAAGAGTATCCTGAAGTGGAGACAGCTTCTTATCTCGTTGACGCAGCTGCGATGCTAATGATTACGGATCCCAAGCGTTTTGAAGTTGTCGTGACGTCTAATTTATTCGGAGATATATTAACAGACGTAGGCGCAGCACTTGCGGGGGGCATTGGCTTAGCTGCAGGCGCAAATGTAAACCCTGAACGAAAGTATCCTTCAATGTTTGAGCCTGTGCACGGCTCTGCACCTGACATTGCTGGACAAGGGATAGGGAATCCGCTTGCATCCATTTGGTCAGCAAGTCAAATGCTTGATCATTTTGGCTATGAGCAGTATGGAAAATTAATTATTGATGCGATTGAGCAGCTTCTGATAGAAGGGCAAACATTGACACCTGATATGAAAGGATCGGCTTCAACATCTGAAGTGGGGGATAGGCTGATTGAGATGATCACGACTAACTCCCGAACAGTGAATGTATAAGGAAATATAATCGGTGTTATTCATACTAACACCGATTATATTTTTATAGCGTACTTGCTGGAAAAAATCGCTATCGTAGCGTGGGAGAGGCAGCCAAGAGCAATATTCTAACTAAAGGAGTGTTTGCATGAAAGGAAAAAAAACGGTGTTTTATTCCTCGCTGGCTGTTAGTTTAGCCTTAATAAGTGTTGGAGTTTTTGCTCCAAAGCAACTAGAGAATTTTTCTGAGTCTTCTCTTAGTTTTATCTATAATAATTTAGGGTGGTTTATTCTAGGGAGCGTTTTTATTTTCTTTGCTTTTAGTATATATCTCGGACTTTCAAAGTTTGGACATATACGATTAGGCGACGATGATGATCGTCCAGAATATAAAACCGGTACTTGGATTGGAATGCTATTTAGTGCATCTATTGGGATTAGCCTGGTATTTTGGGGGGTAGCAGAACCAGTCTCTTACTATATTACGCCTCCGTACGGCAAAGGATACTCAGAAGACTCAGCGAAACTGGCCATGCAGTTTGTTTATCTACATTGGGGAGTGTCTGCCTGGGCTTGCTATGCAGTTGTAGGCGTTTCATTGGCGTTTTTTCAATTCAGAAAAAAGCTTCCAACTTCTTTGAGTTCTGTCTTTTATCCTATACTGGGAGATAAAATTAGAGGATCTTTCGGAAAGTTTATTGATGTCATTGTGATTCTTTCGATTGTTATTGGAATTGCAACATCCCTTGGCTTTGGAACATTGCAAGTAAATAGTGGCCTGAATTACCTTTGGGGAATTCCAATAAGTTATTCTGCCCAAGCAATGATTATACTCATCGTTAGTTTGATTTATATAGGATCTACTGTTTCGGGACTTCAGGGAGCAATGAAACATTTATCCAATCTAAATATGTTGTTGGCTTTTGTACTGTTGGCGTTTGTGTTCTTTCTGGGTCCTACCCAAATGATTATGAAAATATTTCTACAAGGCATTAGTGATTATACACAAAACTTTGTGAGTATGTCCTTTCGAACAGAACCGTATAGTGATGGGACGTGGATAGCAAGTTGGACATTGTTCTATTTTGGCTGGTGGATTGCCTGGTCACCACTTGTGGGAAGTTTTGTAGCTCGAATTTCAAAGGGGAGAACGATTAAAGAGTTTATGATAGGTGCAATCTTTATACCTGTCCTTGGTTCATTCTTTTGGTTTGCGGTTATGGGTGGTTCAGCAATCGATCTTATACAGAATGTAGGTCATACAGCGCTCGCAACAGCTGTTTCTGCGGATGTTACCTCTGCGTTATTCTTGTTTTTTGATTACTTCCCAATGGGTGCATTTTTGAGCGTATTAGCAATGGTTCTAGTACTCGTTTTCTTTATCACTTCAGCAAACTCGGCGGTTTTTGTATTAGGAATGATTAGTGAAAACGGAGAACCGAATCCGTCTCATTTCACTAAAATCGTTTGGGGGATTATTATTGCGATTATTTCCGCTGTATTAATTATGACCGGCGGTTTGTCAGGTTTACAATCCATCCTCGTGGCAACATCCATTCCGTTGGCCATATTATTGCTAGTTATGTGTTATTCCACATATAAAGGATTGAAAGATGAGCTCGCATTAACTTCAAGTGAGGAGCCCAAAGGTCCAATCAATAAGATGAGTAATGCTGAAAGACAAGAATCAATCCTATCGATTCCGAAAAACAGTAAGAATGCGAAAGAACCAGTCGTGACGATTGAAAATAAAAGTGTAAACACACACTTGTAATGAATTGGTGACAGTTCAATATATATCAATCATCGTGTTATGCGAACGCTTTCAATTATAAGTTTAATTCGGAATAGTAACTATGAATGAAGAACTTTAAATTTAAATACAATAAGAGAGACAGCGAAATCAAGCTGTCTCTCTTTTATTAGCGGTGCTAAAAGTCAAGCATGTTTCTTTGTCGTACGTTTTCGTGTAGCTGGTTTTTTCTTTGTAGTTTTCTTCGGGGTAGTTTTATCCAGTGATGCCTGCAGTGCTGTCATTAAATCCATCACGTTGGCCGGTGCTGGAGCTTGTTTGTCATTTGCGATGACTGTTGCATTTTCTGATTTTTTCTCTTCAATTAATTCCATAAGGGCTGTACGATAATCATCCTTATATTTTTCTGGATCAAATGCCGTCGTAAGTTGGTCGATTAACATGAGTGCCGTATCCAGTTCTTTTTTGACCACTTTTTCATTACTCGGGATATTTGGAACGTCTTTTACGAGACGTACTTCGTCAGGAAAGTGAATGGTTTCCATTAATAATGTATCTTGATAGACCCGGATAACCGCCAGCTGTTCTTTTGACCGGATAATGATTTTGGCCACACCAATTTTGCCGGAGTCTTCTAAAGCTTTTCTTAATAGGGTGTATGCTTTTCCACCACCGCTATCGGGGGCCATAAAATAACTGCGTTCAAAATAAATCGGGTCGATTTCTTCTAATTTTACAAAGTCGATAATTTCGACCGATTTGTCTTCATTTTCTTTTTTTAACTTCTCTAAGTCCTCTTCATCCAGTACAACAAATTTATTTTTCGTATATTCATACGCTTTGACAATTTCCTCGTTTTGGACTTCCTTCTCACAAACGGGACAAGTTTTTTGATAATTAATTGGGGAATGACATTCTTTATGCAATTGGCGTAATTTGATGTCTTTATTTTCTGTTGCGGTATGAAGTTTCACCGGAATATTTACGAGGCCAAAGCTAATACTACCTTTTCAAACCGTATGCACTGCGCTCACCTGCTTCATCTTTTTCTTATTATGGAAGTTTTTCATGGTTCTATGTATAGAAGATGGAAGGAATCAAAGGCTAATTTGAAAAAGGAGCGCATTTTAACAATGAAGCCAATGCGATTAACGGATGCAAATAAGGTACCTCAAGGGAAAGAATGGATATATGAAACGAAGTATGATGGATTTCGATGTCTATTGATATGGGATGGAGAAACACCTACATTAAAAAGTCGCAACAATAAGGAACTGACGCACTTGTTTCCAGAAATCATTCAATTTTGCACAACTATTTATAAACGGATTCAGCCCTATTTACCATTAACATTGGACGGAGAACTTGTTTATTTACGGAATGATTTTCAAAGTGAATTTCCAATTGTTCAGACACGAGGGCGGATGCGGAGTGAAACAAATATTGCAGAACATGCTAAACAATTTCCTTGTCATTATATTTGCTTCGATTTATTGTCAGTAAAAAATGAAGATCTTACCAACATGCCTTTAACAGATAGAAAAAAGGAGTTACTGAAACTATTTACAGCCGCAGGAATTTCAACAGCGGTTCAGTACAAAAGTAAAACTCGCCTCCAAGCAATTGAGTCTTTTACAGATAACGAATTATTGTGGCATAAAATGATTGTACATAATGGTGAAGGCATGATTGCAAAAAAGAAAGCGAGTACCTGGGTGGAAGATACGCGGTCAAAGCAGTGGGTAAAAGTTAAAAATTGGCGTTACGTTCATGTGATGTTAACGAAATATGATAAGAAAAATGGCTTTTTCACGGGTGCAGTGTACAAAGAAGATGCACTAAAAGAAGTTGTCACATTTCTTCACGGACTTGATGCAGATGAAGTTCAGACATTACAAAATTTATTTCTATCAAATGGCCAGCAAACATCACGTAATATCTGGCAATTACCGCCTTCCATTTGCGTCCAAATTGCTTGTATTGGCTTTGATGGGAAACATTTACGTGAACCTAGATTTCATAAGTTTGATTTAGAAATGAATGCCCATAAGTGTGACTGGAATCAAATGCTTCGACAGTTGCTACCGATTCCAAAATCCATAGCAATTACACATCCTGATAAGCCAGTTTGGCCTGAAATGGACATTCAAAAAGAGAGTTACTTGTATTACTTACAAAACGTTGCATCTCTCATGTTGCCATTTTTGCGTAATCGCCACTTGACGGTCATTCGCTTTCCTCACGGTGTGCCAGGTGAAATGTTTTATCAAAAAAACGCACCGGATTATACACCTGATTTTATCTCAACCTCAAGGGTCGATGATATCAATTATATTTTGTGTAATGACATTGAAGCATTGTTATGGCTTGGTAATCAACTTGCCCTCGAATTTCATATCCCTTTTCAAACGATAGAAACGAAAAAGCCGACTGAAATTGTTTTTGATTTAGATCCACCTTCAGTGGAAGAGTTCTCTTTAGCAGTCGAAGCAGCGATACGGATGAAATTGATTTTCGACAAATTTGAACTTGAATCCTTCGTGAAAACATCCGGGGGAAAGGGATTACAAGTTTATATCCCCTTACCTTTTAATCGATATACCTACGAGGATACCCGTCTATTTACAAAGTTCGTTTGTGATTTTTTGTGCGAGCAAGAACCTAATTGGTTTACGACAGAACGTTTGAAGAAAAACCGTAACAATAAATTATATTTAGATTATGTACAACATCAAGAAGGGAAAACGATCATTGCGCCTTATTCACCGAGGGGGAATGAACGAGGACTAGTCGCTACGCCTTTATTATGGAATGAAGTAAATTCATCATTAAAGCCTGATCAATTTCCGATTCCGGCCGTTTTAGAGCGTATAAAACGGCAAAGTGATCCATTTGGGGACTTTTTTGATGCAGGGGAAAAGCAAAATTTTGAAAGTGTTTATCGTCAATTGAAAGAAATGTTAACTTGCACAGCAATTAGATGACATCCATTCATGATTCAGATTTTAAACGAAGGGTATACTTGTCAATAAATAGGTCGCAGAGGATGAATAGGATGAATCAACCAAAACAATCCAAGTCGATTCGTTTTTTAAACTTTATTGAGGAAAAAGGAAATAAATTACCTGATCCAATTACAATCTTCATTGCCTTTACTTTGCTTGTCATCGGGGTGTCCCATCTATTATATGTTATGGGGACCAGTGTCAGCTTTGAAGGGGTTAATCATGAGACGGGGAAAATTGAAACGCTTACTGTGAAAGCGGTCAGCTTGCTCGTTCCGGACGGGATCGCGTATATGTTTTCAAATGTCGTTTCGAACTTTACATCATTTGTGGCACTCGGTCCTGTACTTGTTGCCATGCTTGGTGTTGGCGTGGCTGAGAAAAGCGGCTATATTAGCGCACTCATGACGAATACAGTTACGAAAGCACCGAGAAGGTTTGTAACGCCAATCGTCGTATTAATGGGTGTGTTATCAAACGTCGCTGCATCAGTTGGGTATGTTGTTTTGGTGCCGCTTGGCGCGATTATTTTTTTAGGATTTAATCGGCATCCACTCGCAGGGTTATCTGCAGCGTTTGCAGGTGTAGCAGGTGGGTACTCAGCTAACCTTTTGTTAGGAACAAACGACCCTTTATTAAGCGGAATTACGACAGAAGCAGCGAATATATTAAATGCTAATTATGTTGTGAATCCTACTGATAACTGGTTTTTCATGTTCGTCTCAACATTTCTTATTGTCATTATAGGCACGCTTGTCACGGATAAGCTTATCGAACCAAAATTAGGCCCCTATAAACAAGTCGATCAAGTCGATGAAGTAAATAAAATTTCAGCACGTGAAAAAAAAGGACTCTTCTGGGCGAATATCTCTATTTTGCTCACAGTTGTCCTCATTGCACTCCTCGTCATTCCAGAAAATGGTGTGTTACGTGGAGCAGGCGGAAGTGTTATTCAATCCCCGTTTATGAGCAGTATTATTTTTATTATGATGCTTGTCTTTTTAGTACCCGGGATTGTCTTTGGTTTTTTTACGAAAACAATTAAAAATGATAAAGATATTGCGAGGCTAATGGCATCTTCATTAGAAACAATGTCTGGTTTTATTGTTTTAATCTTTTTTGCTGCACAGTTTGTCGCATTATTTAATTATACGAACCTAGGTACAATTATTGCCGTAAATGGTGCAAAGTTTTTACAAGCGATTCATTTAGACGGTGCGCCACTACTTGTCGCATTAATTTTCATTACTGCCATGATTAATTTATTTATCGCTGCAGATTCTGCGAAATGGGCAATTATGGCGCCAGTATTTGTGCCGATGTTTATGCAAATGGGAATTTCGCCTGAAGTGACACAAGTTGCTTATCGTGTAGGAGATTCCTCGACCAATATTATTTCGCCATTAATGCCCTTTTTCCCGTTAGTCGTAGCTTTTGCACAGCGGTACGGTAAAGAAAATGGCGTAGGCACAGTTATATCCTTAATGTTGCCTTATTCGATTATTATTTTAATTAGCTGGGTAATCTTTTTTATTATTTGGTACGTGTTGGGGATTCCGGTTGGACCCGGAACAACCCTAAATTATTAGAAAGGGTGAAGGAAAATGAGAGTGACGACAGTATGGACTGGAGGACGTGCTTTTACTGCAGTAGGAGACTCCGGTTATGAAATCAATATGGATGCAACGGAGGCGTATGGCGGTTTAGGAAAAGGAGCGACCCCTACTGAAATGCTTTTAGGCGCTTTAGCCGGCTGTATCGGGATTGATATTACGATGATATTGCGACCACATTTGGATAAGATTAATAAAATCGAAATTATTACAGATGGCACGAGAAAAGAAGAACCGCCAAAAGGATTTACTACCATGGAGATCACTTTCGATATAGAAGGTGATATAGATAGTAAGAAGGTTTGGAGAGCCATTCGTCTCGGAAAAGATAAGTATTGTTCTGTTTCTGATTCATTAAAAGCTGAAGTTGAATTCAAACTAATATTAAATGGTGAAGAAAGTTAACGAAACGCTTGTCCAACACGAATAAAGATCCGTCATTGCAAATGAAGCAAGACGGATCTTTTTCATTTTGTCCCAATTAGGTGCTAATTTTGCGACGACGCTTTCGTCCTTTTAAACGATTTATAATATTCATGATGAGACGTACGATGATCAGTGTAGTGAGTGCACCCGCCATATCAAGCATGACGTCTTGGATGGACGGCGTTCTCCCACCAGTAAGTGACTGGCGATATTCATCACCAATTGCGATAAATAACGTAAATAGCGCTGCAAGTAGGAAACGAAAGGACATTTTAGGTAACAATGTGTAAATTGAAGCGGCAATAAAACCGAAGATGAAAAAATGTGCACTTTTTCTAAGTAGAAATTCTATGAAGTAGTAATAGCCTCTTTCTTCAACTGATACGGTGATGCCCCAATAGGGAATCTCTAACTTAGAAAGCACCGTTTCAAAGGGTTTTCCAGGAAGTAATTTTTGAAGGTTCGGGATAATGGATTGTTGTTCGTAAGTTTGACCGGATGAAATAAACAAAACGGTTAGTAATAAAAGTAAGATAATAAATTTTCTCATATAAAAATCGTACCACGGTCCAAGTCGATTGTATAGAAAAAAATTAACATAAAAGCTAGGTTATTTTTATCAAAAGGAAGGTGCATGAGCTATGCCGTTTTTCGAAGCAATGGACAATTACAGTTCATGAATAAACACTGGCCAAATCAATAGGCACGCTATTATTTTGCAATCGTTTGCAATTGTCACGTGGACAAGATACATTTAAGTAAACGGTAATCGAGTTTAGACTTTTGGAAAGTCCTATTTTTACCTTGAACAGGTTAAGGTAGTAAAGATTCCAAAATCGATTACTCGAAAATCTTAAAGGAGAATGATGATCATGGCAGAAAAACAATTTACAGTAATCGATGAGGCAGGAATCCACGCAAGACCGGCATCTGTTTTAGTCAGCACAGCTAACAAATTCCAATCAGATATCTTTTTAATTCATAAAGGAAGAGACGTAAACTTGAAATCTATCCTAGGCGTTATGTCACTTGGAATTGGTTCAGGTGAAGAGTTTGCAATTCGCGCGGAAGGGACAGACGCAGAAGACGCATTAGTTGAGCTTGAAAAAACATTGCAAAATGAAGGATTGGCAAAATAATGAGCTTATTACAAGGGATTGCTGCCTCAAGCGGTATAGCGATTGCTAAAGCATACCGTCTAGTAGAGCCAGATTTATCTTTTACAAAACAAACGATTGAAGATGTGGCCGCAGAAACAGCAAGATTTGAAGCTGCTATGGCAACTTCAATTAGTGAATTGGAAGCAATTCAAAAAGTTGCTGAAAGGGAGCTAGGTGCCGAAGAAGCTGCAATCTTCACAGCCCATATTTTAGTATTAAATGATCCGGAACTAATTAATCCAATTAAAGACAAAATTAACACGGAGAAGGTAAATGCAGAGCACGCATTACAAGAAACAACCGACATGTTTATTTCCATGTTTGAAGCAATGGAGAATGAGTACATGCAGGAGCGTGCAGCGGATATTCGTGACGTCACAAAGCGAATCTTGTCACATCTGCTCGGTGTGAAAATCGTGAATCCTAGTACGATATCTGAAGAAGTGATTATTATTGCTGAAGATTTAACACCGTCTGATACAGCACAGCTAAACCGTAATTTCGTTAAAGGTTTTGCAACAGATATCGGCGGACGTACATCTCACTCAGCAATTATGGCACGTTCTTTAGAGATTCCTGCTGTCGTTGGGACACAGGAGGCGACAAGGCAAATTCAAGACGGGGATATTTTGATTGTTGACGGATTAACAGGAAAATTACATATTAACCCAACTGAAGAATTGATCGCTGAGTACGAGGCGGAGCAACAAAAGTTTGAAGCACAAAAAGCAGAGTGGGCAAAGCTTGTGAATGAAAAAACAATGACAGTTGACGGCGAACATGTTGAGTTAGCTGCCAACATTGGTACACCTGAAGACTTAGTAGGCGTTATGAATAATGGCGGAGAAGGCATTGGCCTTTACCGTACAGAGTTTTTATACATGGGACGCGACCAATTGCCGACTGAAGATGAGCAATTTGAAGCGTATAAAAAAGTATTAGAAGGTATGGAAGGGAAGCCGGTTGTCGTAAGAACATTGGATATCGGTGGCGATAAAGAACTTCCTTACTTACAACTTCCGGAAGAAATGAATCCATTCTTAGGATTCCGTGCAATTCGTCTTTGTTTAGAAGAACAAGAGATTTTCCGTACGCAATTACGTGCACTTCTTCGCGCGAGTATATTTGGAAACTTGAAGATTATGTTCCCGATGATTGCAACGCTAGATGAATTCAGACAAGCAAAAGCAATGTTAGCAGAAGAAAAAGAAGCACTAGTATCAGCCGGTGAAAAAGTTTCTGAAGATATCGAAGTAGGCATTATGGTTGAAATTCCTTCAACTGCAATTCAAGCTGAACTGTTCGCAAAAGAAGTTGACTTTTTCAGTATTGGAACGAATGATTTAATCCAATACACAATGGCAGCAGATCGAATGAACGAGCGCGTTTCTTATTTATACCAACCGTATAACCCAGCGATTTTACGACTTGTGAAGATGGTAATCGACGCTTCACACCGTGAAGGAAAATGGACAGGCATGTGCGGAGAGATGGCTGGCGATGAACTCGCAATTCCACTACTTCTCGGAATGGGATTAGACGAGTTTTCAATGAGCGCAACATCTATCTTGCAAGCGCGTTCTCAAATTCGCGGGTTGAAGAAGAGTGATATGGCAGCACTTGCCGAAGAAGCACTCCAAATGGGAACTGCCGAAGAAGTCGTTCAAGCAGTGAAAGAAAAACTATCATTCATCACCCAGTAAATAAGTGTCGCTACACTTATCTGAAGAGCAGCATCTTCGAACGAGTCGAGTCGTTTCGAGTTGCTGTTTTTTTATATAAAGAAACACTCTCGTTTGAGAGTGAATACATAAAGGAGAAGATAAAATGACTAGAAAATTAATTATGTTTGATATTGATGGGACCATTTTAGACCATGAAAGTAAAGTGCCAGCGTCAACGAAGGAAGCGATACAATTATTAAAAGAAAATGGTCATGAAGTAGCCATTGCGACGGGGCGATCCCCTTATTTCATAAGCGAATTAAGAGCGTTATTAGAAATCGATTCTTTTGTTTGTTTTAATGGTCAATATGTTGAAATAGATAATGAAGTCATTTACAAGAATCCAACTTCAAAAGAATATTTAAAGGAACTTTTTGATTTCTCATCTGAAAAAGAACATCCACTTGTTTATATGAGTGCTGAGAAAATGAAGTCAACTGTAGAAATGAATCATGTCATGGAAGGTTCCTTTGCGTCCATCAATATTGACACGAGCCATATCCATGTGAATAGCAGCTATTTTAATGAAATAGAAATTTATCAAACACTGTTGTTTTGTCAAGAACACGAAGAAGCGGCATATCGGAAGTCTATGAAAGATTTGAACTTTATCCGCTGGCACCAAAATTCAGTAGATGTCCTTCCGATGGGCGGTTCAAAGGCAATGGGGATTGAAAGGTTTATGGAGCATACAGGGTTTTCAAAAGAAAATGTCTATGCATTTGGAGATAATTTCAACGACGTAGAAATGCTTCAATTTGTCGGCCATGGCGTGGCAATGGGGAATGCCCCAGAGCAAGTGAAGCAGGTTGCAAGATATGTTACGAAAGATGTAGGTGACGATGGGATCGCACATGGTTTGGAAATGGTCGGATTACTTTAATTGAATCATAACATGTAAAAAGCTCATTCCTCTTGAATAATAGAAATGAGCTTTTGCGGCACTACTAGGAGAATCCCTAGTTGGATAGGCGATGTATTCTTTTCCACTTTCCGTCGAAAGTGCCCCAGGGCGGGACAAAGATGTGCCGCGTCTCTGTGGTAATTAGTATACCCTTTCTTTGGCGGAATTATACATGACTATTTAAAAGGACGTTATTCTCTCTAACGTCCTTTTATTTATTATAGGGCAGTCTGTTTTAAAGGCTGTGAGCCATCTATTTTATGCACTAATGATCGAAAATGAATTTCGGCTTTTAATAAATTAATAAAATAAGGGTGTAAATTTAATTCTATCGCTTTGAAGTATGTGTCGATTAATAATTCATCTGACATGTTCTTCATTAAAAGTTCACCTCCAACTTTTCTGTAAATAATACTTCGTCTATTAAATTGGACCTTTATATTATGTAGCTAACTTTGCTGTATGTTTAACTTACCAAATATATAATCTTGGAACAACTGTTCCTTTATCCACATTCAGAGTGGATAAGTTGTGGTTAACTTGTTCATAAAGGTGGTAAACATGCTCATACCACTTGGGGTTAGTGTGTACAAGGTTATCCACAGGTGAAAAGCGACGCGAAATTTGTCGAAAGGTTTTTGTGAATTTGAAGAATATCCCTAATAAATAAAAAACAGCCAATTGAAAATGGCTGTTGAGATAAGGATTGTAGTATTCTTGGTATTAGTATGTGATGACCGTTCGAATAAATAGTTGAAGTTTTGTTGAATCTCCAAAAAATGATAGAAATAGAAGTAGTAAAATTGAGAAAGTAAAGAGGTAAATGATACACGCATAAAAAGAATCAAGTCCCACTGATTGATTAGTAAGTAAATAAATCATTATATAAAATGGTAAAACGAATATCGCAAAGAGTACAGACATAACGAGTAGCGTACTTCCGAGTGAAAAGGACTTTAAGATGAATGAGAGTAAAGTAAGTAAAGTGAATAAGGGGAGGTGAGCACCGTATATACTGATAATTGAGTTATATGAGAATTGAGGGCCGAAGATATGATTGATTATAATAACCGCTAATAAACCAATCATCATGAAACCTAAGATAATTACAAAAAAAGAACCAAAATAGGAGGTGAAGGAAGGTTCGCTTGTAAGGTACATGTTGTTTAACGCAAGGTTATAAAAACTTAGCCCAACGATCATTGTAAAAAGTAAAATACTGATGATGCCGTTTTTATATTCCTCATGTTTATGCTTAAAGATATGTGTAGGGTTTTTAAAATAACTCAAAAAGTATTGTAGAAAATGAATTACCTTCTCTTTTAACTGATCAAATTGTACATTTGACTCCATTGTGGCAGGAAGATGATTAGTTTGTTCGTTAGAGGCAGTTACTGAGGAAGGTGTGTGATTAACGTAACCCGTCGTATTAAGCTGCACGCCGCACATTCCGCAATAATACCCGTGATTTTGCTTATGTCCACAATGACTACATTCCATAGTGTATTTCCTCCCTATTAATTTCTATTTAAGCCTTTGAGAGCTATCTGTAAAAGCTTTTATCTACTATATGGATACGAGGATTGTCCTATGTCACTTAATTGTCGGTAAAAATGATTTGAAGTTTAGTTTATTTTTTTGTGTGATGTGGGTCTTAAGGGGTGTTTGTTAGGTGTTGAAGTTTGTTTTATGTGAAAGTAGAACTATTTAGAAGGGTGTGTTACAATATTAGGAAATTACTAATTAATCACGAGGTTGATTGGTGTAGTTAAGCCCGAATAGGGGGTGACTGAAAGAAACTAACGGTTTTTGACGCGACAAACATGAATGAGTCGATTGAAATATATAAAGGAGAAAATCGGTATTGCCATTTATCTAATAGAGTTTTTAACGCTGAATGATCGGTGTCTTGAATCCAAATAGGAGTTACTATTTATTCAGAAAAGAGGGAATGCAAATGGAGAAAAAAACACACATTATCTGGGGAGATTCTTCCTTAAGTAAAAACAGGATCAATTTATTGAAAATGAATGGTATGGAAGAAATATTTGTTTTGGATAAGGAGCAATCTTCAATTTTAAAAGAAGAGAATGATGTCGTTTATTTTTCATTGAAATTTGCACCATTATTGATGAAGGATAGTCCTGGGAAGGTACATCATCTATTCATGTATATTCCTCCGGGGGCAAAAAACAGGATAAAGAAAGATGAAACAAATCCTTAATGAAAGGGAGGACCCTCACTATATTCCTACATGATATACTAGTAATAGATTGCTAGAATTTGATTTAGGAGTGTGGAGAATGAAAAAATATCTGGAATGTCATGAAAAAGAAATGTTGACGTTGCTTGAGAAACTAGTAAATATCGATAGTGGCTCAATGAATAAGGCGGGCGTCGATAAAGTTGGCCAAGTTTTATTTGAAGAATTTGAAAAATTGGGATTCCAAGTTGATGTCATTCCGCAAGAAATTCAAGGCAATCACTTAGTTATCCGTCATCAACATGCTACAACACCTAAAATTATGGCAGTAGCTCATATGGATACTGTCTTTAAGGAAGGCACAGTAGCGGAACGACCTTTTACGATTCGTGATGGACGGGCTTATGGTCCCGGGGTGATTGATATGAAAGGAAGCCATGTAGTGCTGTTATTTGCATTAAAAGCATTACGTGAAAACAACAGTAAAGCCCTAGAAAATATAGAAGTCATTTTAACAAGTGATGAAGAAATCGGTTCGCATACGTCAAGAGAACTGATTGAAAGTCAAACTGAGCACAAAAAATATGCGTTAATTATGGAGCCTGCGAGACAAGATGGTTCCCTTGTTACAGCTCGTCGGGGAGTCGGTGAATATTCGTTATATGTTACTGGGAAAGCCGCACATTCAGGTGTGCAACCACAAGCAGGCAGCAGTGCAATCGAGGAATTGGCCCAAAAAACCATAAAATTACATAAGCTCACAAACCACGACGAAGGCATTACGGTAAATGTGGGTGTGATAGAAGGTGGGACTACAGTAAATACGGTTGCCCCTTCCGCAGTTGCTCGTGTAGATGTACGCATTGATAAAATTGAACAAGCCGACTGGATTGAGCGCCAAATCGAATCTATTTGCGCAACGCCAGATGTTGAAGGCACAACAATCGAGTTGAAAGGTGGAATCGAAAGACAACCGATGGTTAAAAATGAACAAACAATCGCACTGCTAGAAAAAATTCAGGAAGTAGGGCGTGATCTCGGCATCGAAGTGAAAGATATGGCAACCGGCGGCGGTTCTGATGCTTCATTTACGTCTGCCAAAGGGGTTGCCACAATTGATGGGCTTGGACCAATCGGCGGGCATGCACATAGTGAAGATGAATATTTAGAAATTGCAAGCTTAACAGAACGAGCCCTATTATTGGCGCACACGATTCGAAAGTTAACGGATGAAATGAACTAACAAACTTTTATTTCGTTAATCGTCCTGGAAAATTATATAAAAAAAGAAGCCGACATGTATTTTGGGCATGTTCGGCTTCTTTGTATATTTACATAAAGAAATTGTCTTTTCCAATCTTCTCGTAAAGTCCACTTTTCTTGAATAAAATCATTTTATCTTTCGGTAGGCGTTTAATAATAATTCGAATGCCCGAATCTTTTGCATCATCGATTAAATCGGAAAGGACAGCTTCTCCGGTTGCGTCAATAACAGATACGTGCGCCATGTCGATGATGATACTTTTTATATCATCTGACAAAATAACTGGATAATCATCTTCGAAAGATTTTGCAGTACCGAAAAATAGTGGCCCATCGAGGCTATATTTTTTAATAGATGCAGCATCGCCATGACCGTATTTGACAACTTCAACATCGGAAAGTTTTTCTACTTTTATGTGAAGCTTGTTAATCATTTTTCGAATGAATGAAATCACTGCAATTAAAATCCCTACTTGAACCGCGACTGTTAAATTCACAAAAATCGTTAATAGGAAAGTAGTTAACAAGACGATGGTATCGCCAGTTCTTAATGAAAGAATGTGTGAAAATGCCTTTCGTGCGCTCATATTCCAGGCGACGAACATTAAAATAGGCGCCATTGCTGCAAGGGGAATATAAGACGCGTAAGGAGCGAAAAGAAGAAGAAACGCAAGTACAAAAAGACTTTGTATAACTCCGGAAATAGGGCTGACTGCACCTGAACGAATATTCGTTGCTGTACGTGCGATTGCTCCCGTAGCGGGAATACCTCCAAATAATGGTGTGACAATATTTGCGATACCTTGCCCAAAGAGTTCTCGTTTAGAACTATGGTTTTCGGTTCCCTCAGCTCTCATGCTGTCCGCAACAACGGCAGATAAAAGGGATTCAATTGCCCCTAATGCTGCAATCACAAGCGCTGGTGTCCATAATGTAACAACTTTAGATAATGTTATTTCTGGAAAGCGAAATGGAGGAAGGGAATTAGGAATACCTCCAAAAGTAGTGCCAATCGTTTCGACTTTTCCGGGGAATATAGCGATAGATACAAGCGTTGGAATAAGAAGCGCAACAAGTAGTACGGGAACTCGAGGTGCAATTTTAGGTAAAATAAAAATGACCGCCAGTCCAATGAGCGCAATTAAAATACTATACACATTTACAGTGTGGAACTGTTTAACAATGCCAATCATATCTTCGTGAAAAAATTCATTCTGCTCAAGTCCTGTTAAACCAAAGAAGTTTCCGAACTGTCCGGTAAATATAATCACAGCAATTCCAGTTGTAAAGCCAATGGTCACAGACTTTGGAACAAAGTGGATTAAATTACTAACGCCGACAAAACTCATGATGACAAGGAATATTCCGGCAAGAAATCCTGCAATTAACAGTTCTTCATATCCGTATTGTAGTACGATGGCAAGTAAGATCGGGATAAATGCGCCTGTTGGTCCGGCAATTTGATAACGTGAACCGCCAAGAAGGGCTACGAGAAATCCTGCGATGATGGTCGTGTAAATTCCATATTCAGGTTTTACGCCTGATGCAATGGCAAAAGCCATCCCGAGTGGAATCGCCACAATCCCGACCGTAATACCCGCAATTAAATCTTTGCGAAAACTTGCTGCATCGTAATGCTGAAAGCGATTATCCTTGAACAATTTAGTTCACTCCGTTCAAGTTATTTTAAATGAAAAATTCACTCTATTATTAAGTGTAGCGAAAGAATGCTGTCACTGCAAGGAATTGTAAGGGTAATCTAGTATTGTTGAGACGATTATCTTTATAAAGTCTAGCAAAATGAATTTTGGAATCAAAAAACGATATTGCTACTTTCTTAGTAGACAATATCGCTTTAAATTGTTGAGCATCATTTTTAACGACACTTGTAAAACCCTTACAACGATCATCCACGTTGTCGTTCTGGAATGACACGACTAATGATAACCCCGATAATTGCACCAACAATCGCTGGAATTAACCAACCGATTTGTTGTTCATAAAGGGGTAAGTGTGAAAGTATAGATGTTACAGGTTTCACATCAATATTTGCTACTTTCAATCCGTCGAAAACACTAATCACTGCTGTACCTAATAATGCTAATATGTAGACGATTGGTTATCTGCCAAATGATTTGTCGATGAATGACATCAGCATTAAAACAATCGCCAATGGATAGACCATCATTAAGACTGGGATAGAAATTTTAATCAGTTGGGTTAAACCGAAATTTCCAATGATCGTACTGAACCCAGCAAACAGGAATACATATACTTTATATGGCAGTTGTGGAAATGTTTCTTCAAAGAATTGAGCGCATGCTGATACAAGTCCAATTGAAGTTGTTAGACAAGCGAATATAATTGTTAAAGCTAGAATCGTACTGCCAGCGCCTCCGTATAAGAATTTGGAAGCAAGTGCTAAAATCGCTCCCCCATTATCTTGTAATCCAATGGCTTCGACGCTTGTTGCGCCAATATATCCTAAGGAAACATAAACAAGTGTTAATCCAATTGCGGCGATAATCCCAGCAATAATGGTTGCTTTAAAAGCAGGCTCTTTTTTTGTTATGCCCTCTACTTTCAGCGCATTTATTATAATTATTCCGAAAACAAGTGCCGCGATTACATCCATTGTCAAATAGCCTTCTACAAAGCTTCGGAAGAATGGTTGGCTAGCGTAATCTCCATGTGCTTCTTGGATGTTCCCCATTGGAGTGATTAAACTTTTTATGACTAGCGCACCAATAATGACAAATAAGATTGGTGTTAAGATTTTGCCAATTCTGTCCACTAATTTTGCAGGGTTTAACGCAAGTACAACGGTAATTGTAAAGAATACAATTGTAAATACTAGGAGTGGCCAGTTTGACTGAGCTACTTCTTTTGTTAAAAAGGGAACTATTCCAATTTCATAAGATACCGTTGCAGTCCTCGGAATGCCAAAAAACGGACCAATTGCCATATAGATAATCATTGTGAAAATGACACCAAAAGCTGGATGTACACGACTCGCAATTGACTGAAGTCCTCCACTTTCTCCGGTGTTCGAATTCGCAATAGCTAGTACGGCTACTAGCGGTAGGCCAACTCCTGTAATTAAAAATCCGAGCATCGCGATAACTAGGTTATCCCCTGCCATTTGACCAAGAGCCGGTGGAAATATGATATTTCCAGCGCCTAAAAATAGAGCGAAAAGCATTAGCCCAATGATAAAGTTCTTTCGAAGTGTCACAATATTTGCAGCTCCTTGAATTTATGAATCTTTTAATTTAAACCAATGACTAGTATAACAAAACTTTCGACAAAAAACGAAGATAAATTAAATAAATGTCGAATTTTGCAAGAAAGCACTCGGGAGACGGTTTCTAATATTCTGAAATGCGCTTTAATTTACGGTTGACAATATGGAGTGTAAACTATAAATAATAGCGTTTTCATAGGGGGTTATTAAAATGGAATCAGCGGAATTCATGCGTAATCTTATCATCGAAACGCCTTCTTCGCCCGGTAATTTTGCTAAAGTTGCTTTAGCGATCGGCTCACTTGAAGGTGATATTGGCGACATTCAAACAATAAAAATTGGAACAGTGTCTACAATCCGTGATGTTTCAATTCATTGTAAGGATGAAGATCATCTACTTTCTATCGTGGAGGCGATCAATCACATAGGAGATGGCATTTCTGTCCATGCCGTGACAGACGATGTATTGCAAGCACACGAGGGTGGAAAGGTTCATATGAAGAGTCGTATGGAAATTCGTTCTCTAGGCGATTTGCGTCGAGTCTATACGCCGGGGGTCGCGAACGTATGTGAGCGGATTAAAAAAGATCCCGAACAAGCGAATTATTTCACTGGTATCTCCAATTCAGTTGCGATTGTAACAGATGGAACGGCTATTTTAGGCCTTGGTGATATTGGGCCTGTTGCTGGAATGCCTGTGATGGAAGGAAAGTCCGTATTATTTGATCAGTTCGCAAACATTAGCGGTGTACCCATTTTATTAAGCACGACGGATCCAGATGAAATTGTTGAAACGGTGAAAAATATTTATCAAGGTTTCGGTGGCATTTTATTGGAAGATATCGGATCTCCTCACTGTTTTGAAGTTGAAGATCGATTGAAAAAAGAACTGCCAATCCCAGTCATGCATGATGACCAACATGGAACAGCGGTTGTCACGCTCGCATCTATCATTTCTGCCTGTAGACAAGCCGGTGTTAAATTATCGGACTCAGTCGTTGGCCAAATAGGTTTAGGGGCAGCAGGATTAGCGATTAGCCGAATGCTCATGGCCTTTGGTGTGAAGGGGGTACTTGGCATTGACAGAGATGAAGCTGCTTGCCAACGGCTTGTGGAACACGGAGGTACGACAGCAAAGTCATTGGAAGAACTTATGGAGACATGTGATATTATCGTTGCAACTACTGGGGTAGCTGGATTGATTAAGCCTGAAATGGTGCGAAAAGGACAAGTGATTTTAGCTCTTTCAAACCCCAATGCAGAAATTGAACCAGCAGTTGCTTTAAAAGCGGGCGCTGCATTTGCTGCAGACGGTCGACTCGTGAATAACATCCTTGGTTTTCCAGGAATTTTTCGCGGTGCACTCAATGCACAAGCGAAGGAAATTACATATCCTATGCTAATTGCAGCTGCCCTTGCGATTGTTGATAGTACGAAATCAGGAGATCTCGTGCCACATCCGCTAGATCCATCTGTCCATGAAAATGTTGCAGCGGCAGTAGAACGGGCCGCCTTAGAAAGTAGATAAATCAAAAAGCTACGATGACATGGCACTGGGGACCGTTTATGAGACACAAAGAAAACACCTTTTTAGGCAACCAATTGTCGGTAATCTACCGGCGATTGGTTGTTTAGTTTCGTTTGAATTCGGATATTGTTATAATAGTTAATGTAATCTTCGACGATTTGAATAACACAGGCATTGGTTGTGCTATGTATGTCGTCGAGATAGAACGTTTCAGACTTTAGGGTGGAATGAAACGCTTCGATTGGGGAATTATCAACAGGCGTGCCTTTGCGGGACATGCTCATGGTAATTCCTTTTTCTTTTATCTGTTTTTGATACTCATAAGAAGTATAAACAGCTCCTTGATCACTATGTAATATAATATCTTCTGGTAGTGAATCAAGTTGATTAAGTGTGTCTAAAACACATGATAAATTCTGTTTACCATCAATCGTATAAGCAATAATTTCTCCATTGTATAAATCCATAATACTTGAAAGATATAACATCGATTGTCCAAAAGGCAAGTAAGTAATGTCAGTCACTAATTTCTGTAAAGGTGCTGTGGCGTGAAAATCCCGATGTAGTATATTATCCGCTACATAAGCAGGCTGACCTGTAACCTTACGTTTTTTCACCTTAACACGACATGACCAACCATATTTTTGCATCACTTTCTGGACGGTTCTCTCGCTGATTCCAGGCATTAATGCAGCGATTTTTCTGTATCCATATCTGAATTTATGTTCCGTGCATAGCTTTCCAATCTCTTCATCACGCTTTGCCTTACTATTTTCTTTTCTACTCTCTTTTTTCCAACGATAATAAGTTGATCGAGCGACTCCCATGTGTATACAAATTTCCTTAATTGGCATCTTATCTTTAAGTTCTTCAACCAGTTCTACAAATGCTTGTCCAACCACTTCCTCTCCAACTCTTTGTACTTTTTTAAAACTTCGATTTGTTGCTTCAAATAACGATTTTCGGCTGCTAAACGTTGTTCGTTTGACCCATATTCTGGTCCCTTTCCAAAACTATATTGCTTGCCAACTGGTTGATAAAGTCGGTGAATTTCGCCCTCTCGATACCATTTCATCCAAACTTTTAACTGTGAATGATTTTTGATGTTCAGCTCTTCTAATACTTGTTTTACTGGTACTCCTGCTAAACGCATTTCAATCGCCTTCATTTTCACCTCATAAGGATAACTCACTCTTGTTCCCATACAAAAAGCACCTCCACGTTGTATTTAGGTATGGTATACCCGTTTTTCAACGAAAGGTGCTTTTATTTGTCTCATTTTCTTAAGTCAGTGCAAACTACAAGGAGTGTTTTAGTATGAACCTCAGCACATCACTAACATTAAATGCAAATCGTCATCCGGATAAAATTGCAGTCATTTGTGAAGGAAGAAGTTATACGTACAAGGAATTAAACGATGAAGTGAATCGGATGGCTAATGGATTCTTGCAGTTGGGGTATAAAAAAGGCGATAAAGTTGGTATGTTTATGAAAAACTCCGATCATTTCATTATCACCTTTTATGCACTTGCAAAGGCTGGACTGGTTATTGTTCCGGTCAATTTTAGGTTGACCGCCACTGAGACAAGTTATATTTTGGCTCAATCCGATTGTATCGCGGTCATTTGTGATGCAGAATATGAAGAAATTATTTCAGAAGCGTCTAAAAATGAAACGGATGTAAAGCACACAATTGTTCACCCACAGGCTAGCGAGTCAGAAAACCTTAACTGGGATGAAGTGAGAAGCAACAATGTACAAGAACCACCTGTAGAAGTAGTAGCTACTGACGATGCTGAAATTTTATATACTTCAGGTACAACTGGACAACCGAAAGGTGCACTTTTTGATCATCAGCGTATTGTGAATGTAAACACGGCATTTATTATGGGTACTGAAATTAATCAGCATGACCGATTAATTCATCTTGCGCCGTTATTTCATTCAGCTCAATTAAATTTGTTTTTCCTAACAGGAATCATGGTTGGCACGACAAATATTATTCATCGAGATTTTAATCCAGTTGAAGTATTGAAAGCAATTGAGGAATACAAGATTACTTACTTCTTTGGTGTGCCAGCGATGTACAACGCATTGTTGCAAGTGCCTGAAAGGGAAAAATATAATTTGTCTACTGTTCAGAAGTGCTTGTACGGGGCAGCCCCAATGGCACCGGGATTAATCGATCAAGCAATCGAATTATTTGGTACAGATCAATTTTACAATTTATGCGGCTTAACTGAAGCTGGACCAGGTGGCGTCATCTTATATCCAGATGAACATAAGACAAAATTAGGTGCTGGCGGTAAAGCGATGTTTTTAACGAACGTCCGAGTTGTAAATGACAATATGGAGGACGTACAAAGTGGAGAGACTGGGGAGTTCATCATTAGAGGTGGAACAGTCATGAAAGAGTACTATAAAAAGCCTGAAGAAACGAGCCAAGCATTAAAAGGCGGCTGGTTGTTCACGGGGGACCTCGCAACGATTGACGCTGAAGGATATATCACGATTGTTGACCGGAAGAAGGATATGATTATTTCCGGCGGGGAAAATGTATATTCAGTTGAAGTCGAACAAGTACTGAACAGCCATCCCAAAATTTTAGAAGCCGCAACAATCGGATTTCCAGATGAAAGATGGGGAGAAGCTGTCGGCGCAGTCCTTGTATTAAAAGAAGGCGAGACGGTAAATGAAGATGAAATAATTACGTTTTGTAGAGAACGTCTAGCTGGTTATAAGATTCCTAGGAAATTTGTTTATATTGATCAACTACCACGTAATACATCGGGGAAGATTTTAAAATATCAGCTCCGCGAAACTTACCAAAATGAGATATTGCAAGGTTTAGAGGGGACTTAATTATAAAATGATGGGGGATTTTAAAATGACAGAAGTTGTATTAATTGAAGGGGTTAGAACGGCAGTTGGACGAAGAAAAGGAGCACTATCTAATGTGCGTTCAGACGAGTTGGCGGCAGTTGTGCTCGATGAATTAGTGAAGCGTGCGAACGTAAATAAAGAAGATGTGGAGGATGTTATCCTTGGATGCGTCACTCAAAAAGGTGAGCAGGCTGGCAACGTGGCTCGAACAGCAGCGCTTATTGCTGGTTTCCCAATTCACGTGCCGGGTGTCACAATCGATAGACAATGCGGGGCAAGTCAACAAGCGGTCCATTTTGCATCACAAGCAATCGCTTCAGGAGACATGGATATCGTGATTGCCGGAGGCGTTGAGAGTATGACGAGGGAGCCAATGTTTTCGAATGTTGGCGAGGTGAAGCCAAGTCCAAAACTAACTGAGAAATATGAGATTATTAATCAAGGTTTATCTTCTGAACGTATGGTGAAAAAATGGGAGCTAACGCGAGAGGAACTTGATCAGTATGCATCCGAAAGTCATAAAAGAGCCATCTCTGCAATTTCGAATGGTCATTTCGAAAAAGAAATCGTTCCGGTGCAAGTGGAAAGAGAAGACGGCACTGTAGAGAGCTTCTCAGTAGACGAAGGGCCTCGAGCAGGGTCAACTCCGGAAGTATTAGGCGGATTAAAAACGGTATTTGATGAAAATGGTGTCATTACAGCAGGAAATGCAAGCCAGATGAGTGATGGTGCATCGGCAGTATTATTAATGTCCCGTGAAAAAGCAGATGAGTTAGGACTAAAACCAAAAGCGCGTATCGTTGCGAGAAGCGTTGTAGGTTCGGACCCTACACTTATGTTAACAGGTCCAATTGAGGCAACGAGAAGCGTGTTGGAAAAAGCCGGTTTAAAAATTGAAGATATTGATACGTATGAAGTAAACGAGGCATTCGCACAAGTTCCATTAGCTTGGTTAAATGACATCGGTGCTGACCCTGAAAAACTAAATCCAGATGGTGGTGCTATCGCATTAGGTCACCCGTTAGGTGCAACTGGAACAAAACTTCTCGTTACGATGATGAATCGTTTAGAGCGTACAGGCGGAAAATACGGGCTTCTCGCAATCTGTGAAGGTATGGGGATGGCGAATGCGACGATTATAGAGAGGATTTAAATTAATATTAACACCCTCCTTTTCTAAATTATAAAAAAGGGGGGATATGTTCCAAGATTTGATATAAAAAAGTAGGTAGAAAATCGGGGTGTATGCATGACTAGATATAGATTTGAAACGGAAGAACATCAAATTTTCCGTGACTCTTTACGGAAGTATCTTGAAAAGGAAGCGGTGCCTAATTATGACCAGTGGGAAAATAATCGATTAATACCAAAATCATTTTGGAAACAGTTAGGGGAGATGGGGTATCTATGTCCGCAAGTAGAAGAACAATACGGCGGACTCGGCTTAGATTTCAGTTTTGGCGTTGTCATTTCGGAGGAATTGGAAAGGGTCGGCTCGAGCTTAGTAGGAGTAGGGCTGCATAATGACATCGTAGTTCCATATATTGAATCTTATGGAACGCATGAGCAAAAGAAAAAATGGCTTCCGAATTGTGTGACCGGGGACGCAATTACAGCCATTGCGATGACTGAACCAGGTGCCGGCTCTGACCTTGCCAATATTAAAACGACAGCGATTCGGGATGGCGACCATTACATTGTGAACGGACAAAAAACATTCATTACAAATGGGATTAATGGAAATGTATTTCTTGTTGCGGTAAAAACAGATCCTAAAGCGGACCCGAAACATAAAGGAGTTAGCTTATTAATTATTGAAGAAGGTACAGAAGGTTTTACGAAAGGGCAGAAGTTGAATAAAGTTGGCCTTCACGCGCAAGATACAGCGGAACTTTATTTTGAAGACTGCAGAGTGCCGGTTGAAAATTTAATTGGCGATGAAGGAAAAGGTTTCCTGTATATGATGGATAAACTCCAACAAGAAAGATTAGTCGTTGCGATCGCAGCTCAAATTGCATCAGAAGATATGTTAGAGACGACAATCGATTATATTAAGTCACGTAGAGCGTTTGGCAAACCAATTTCTGCTTTCCAAAATACGCAATTCAAAGTTGCTGAAATGGCAACGAAAGTTGAACTTGGTAAAACGTTTTTAGAATCGCTGATTGAAGATCATATCGCTGGAAAAGATGTTGTTACGAAAGTGTCCATGGCCAAATCTTGGCTGACAGAGACTGCGAGAGAAATTTCAATAGAATGTATGCAGTTGCACGGCGGCTATGGTTATATGGAAGAATATAAGATTGCGAGACGGTACCGTGACATTCCAGTTGCTTCGATTTATGCGGGCACAAATGAAATTATGAAAGTCATTATTGCGAAGAATTTAGGATTGTAATGACTGTAAGGTAAACAGCTTATTTTATTGGTATTTAACCAATAGAATGAGCTGTTTCTTTTTGGATTTTTATTCATAATCTGGCATTAATCTTTTCGTGGAGGTAATACAGATCGTTTTGAAGTCAGCGTCATCTATAGTCAACTTAGTGCAAAAAAATTCACACCTCTATTTTCATTCATATTCGTCATATGAGAAAGGCGGTCCCCTGAGAAAGCCAACCCTTTTACTAAAATAGTGAAGAATTGTGGAGTTCAATCATATAGTTTAAAAAATGGAGAAATAGGTGTTTAAAATGGAGTTCTTGAAAAAAGGAATTATTATCTTAATTGGCTGTACGTTTATCGCGATTGGGATAAATGGATTTCTCGTTCCATTTGGATTATTGGAGGGTGGGGCTTTAGGCATTAGTTTAATTTTTCACTATGTCATGAATGTAAAAGTGGGGCTTACATTTTTACTCATTAGCATTCCGATTTTTATATTAGCTTGGTTTTTTTATCGTTCATTTTTTTATAATGGCCTTCATGGTATGCTATTGTCATCTATCATTATCGATGTATTTGCTGATATATTAGGAGGACGATTGGTAACATATCCACTAATGAGCGCAGCATATGGGGGAATTATGATTGGAATTGGGGCAGGCATCATGTTGCGTTCAGATATTAGTATCGGCGGTACTGATTTATTAGCACAAATGTTAGCCCGGAAATTAAATGTCAATTCAGGAATTGTGATTTTTTGTTTTGATATTGTCATTGTGACGGTTGGAAGTTTTATTATTCATTCTGCACATTTGCTATTATCATTTATAACCGTCTTTTCAATCGGTGTAACAACAAGTTTAATAGTCTTAACACGAAAACAGAAACAAGGGAGATATTCACGTAATTCGAAGTACTCGAAACTTGATGTCTCTTAAGGACGTGACATATTGACGACGATTGGTTTTATTCGACACGGGATTACTGAATGGAATAAAGAAGGAAGGATACAAGGAAGTATCGATATTCCATTATGTGAAGAGGGCATTCAGATGTCTAAAGATCTTAGCAAACGACTAGGATTTAAAAAGTGGCATGCCATTTATACAAGCCCTATGAGGCGTGCTAAAATGACTGCAACTATTATCGCTTCAGAATTACAATTGACTCATGTCATTGAGGATAGTCGCATACGAGAGATTCATGAAGGCAAATTTGAAGGAACAACAGAAGAGGAGCGGATTAAGAAGTGGGGGAAATCATGGAGCACGTTAGCACTGGGAACTGAAAATGAAATAGATGTCATTGCTAGAGGTATCTCCTTTATAGAAGCCATTAAGAAAAACTATCCGAATGAGAATGTACTCGTTATTACTCATGGCAGCTTTATTAAAAAGATGCTTCAACGCTTAGTCCCGTACGATGAATTTGATGAAGAACCTGAAAATACATCTATCAGTATTGTGACTTTAAAAGAAGTCAATCATTGTAGTGTGTATAATTGTATGAAGCATCATAAAGAATAAGTGAAAAAAGATTGTCCTATTTTGAACATGGACAATCTTTTTTCTATTAAACCATCCTATTGCGATGGATGGTTCGTTTTAGTAAGTTATTTGTTAATCCACGTAGTCAGTTCTTTTGCGTCAGTTTTTTGTAGTGGTGCTGGCTCCATATCTGAATAGCCTAGATAAATGAATGCTGTCATTTCACCTTGTTCAGATAGACCGAAAAACTTAGTTACTCTTGGATCATAACAAATTGAACCTGTACGCCAAATTGCGCCAAGCCCGAGTGCATGTGCGGTTAATAACATATTTTGAACGGCCGCATTTACCGCAGCAAATTCTTCTTTTAAAATAACGTTTTTTAGATCACTTGGTTCTACACCAACTGCAATCATAACAGGGGAGCGAAGTGGATTGTTTTTAACGCGTTCGATTTTTTTCTTACTTTCTTCTGAATCTGGATCGTCTTGTCTCTCGGCTATAATCTCGCCAAAAACTTCTCCCAGTTGATTACGGCCTTCACCTGTTAATACAAAAAAGCGCCAAGGTTCAGTACGATGATGGTTTGGCGCATAAGTGCCAGCTTCAATAATTTGTTCGATTAATTCTTTCGGCACAGCCTTATCTTCAATCAGCGCTTTACTTCTTCTAGTCTGAATTGCTTCATGTACGTTCAATTAAATAACCTCTTTCTATCAATTATCCATTCTATTATATCGATAATTTCAGAATAAAACATGTAAACTGATTTTAGAAACAAAATAACACAATAGAACATGGAAATAGGCTATACTAGTGCGATATGAGAAATAAAAGGAGAGTGAATAATTGTAATGGCTACAAAAAGTTCACCATTTACAGGGAATCCAGTCTACCCAGTTATGTTTGCAATTGGTGGTGTTCATTTATTAAATGATTCTTTACAGGCGGTTATTCCTGCAATGTTTCCAATATTGGAAGATAGTATGGGACTGACGTTTACGCAATTAGGACTGATTGCTTTTGCTTTAAATATGGTTGCTTCAGTTTTGCAACCTGTTGTTGGGTATTTTAGTGATCGCAAGCCGATGCCTTATGCATTGCCCATCGGAATGACCTTTTCATTGGTTGGCATCGCAGGACTCGCATTTGCCCCGCAGTATTGGATGATCTTAGTATTTGTTATTTGCTTAGGCTTTGGGTCAGCTGTTTTTCATCCCGAAGGCTCTCGGGTATCTTTTATGTCTGCCGGTTCTAAAAGGGGATTGTCGCAATCCATTTATCAAGTCGGTGGTAATTCTGGGCAGGCACTCGCTCCGTTAATTAGTGCATACATATTAGTTCCATTCGGACAAAGAGGTGCGGCTTTTTTTATTTTTGTAGCGGCTTTGGCAATATTTATCTTAATGAAAATCTCGGCTTGGTATAAAGAACAGCTTATTCAAGAAAAGAAAAATAATCGCAAAAAAGTACTTTTATCATCGATTGGCAATTTAACGAAAAAGCAAATCGGCGTTGCACTTGGCCTTTTGCTCGTAATTATTTTTGCGCGTTCCTTCTACGTAATTAGTATTACGAACTTTTATATCTTTCATTTAATGGAATCTTACGGGTTATCCATTTCTAAAGGGCAATTATGTATCTTTTTATTCTTAGCATTAGGAGCGACAGGGACGTTTTTTGGTGGTCCAATGGCTGATAAAATTGGCAGGAAAAATGTCATTGTTCTTTCGATTGCATTACCTATTCCGCTATGTGCTTTATTACCGTACGTGCCCCTTTGGGCGGTTATTGTATTATTAGGTGCGATTGGATTTATTATTATGCTGAGTTTCTCGGTAACAGTTGTTTATGCACAAGAACTTGTCCCGAGTAAGATTGGCACGATGGCAGGTCTCACGGTTGGGCTTGCATTTGGCATGGGCGCAATTGGCTCCGTAGTCATTGGCATATTGATGGATTCTATCGGCATTTATCAGACGATGATTGTTATATCGCTACTACCAATTATTGGGTTAGTTGGTTTATGGCTGCCGCGAGATCAGAAGATAGTTGCATCATAAGATTCGCAAAAAAGTGTAACTGTACTGAAATACTTTTAACAGGCTATCCTTAATTGGGTAGCCTGTTTTTAAATGAAAAGCCATCTTTAGTATCGAAGTGGAATTTACATAAGTTTATAATTTATTCTCAAGCATCATTCACATTGCTACTCAAAAAAATATGATACCCTTAATTAGTTACATGAAGTTTGATGTGGAAGGATTAGTGAAGTTTGATGAATAAAGAACGCATTTGGACAAAAGCTTTTCTAAGTTTATTTATAACAAATATCGCCGTATTTATCGTTTTTTACGGGCTTGTTGCTGCATTACCGCTCTATGCAACAGGCGTGTTAAATCGGACGGATGAAGATGCAGGGCTACTGATGAGTAGTTTCTTATTATCTGCGATTTTCGTTCGTCCATTTACTGGGAAAGTATTAGAGGTTGTTGGAAAGCGGAAAATGTTATGGATAAGTTTGGTATTTTATTTCGTTTGTACGATACTTTATTATTTTGTGCAACCATTTGGAGTTTTATTGGCATTACGTTTTGTACAGGGGATTTGGTTTAGTGTCATTACGACAGCCGCCGTAGCTATTGCAGCAGATATTGTTCCAATGACTAGAAGAGGAGCAGGGCTTGGGTACTTTAATATGTCAACCAATTTAGCAGTTGTTCTAGGTCCACTCATAGCCTTATCAATTATTCAGTCGTATTCATTTGATATATTGTTTATTATTTTAAGTGTGCTTATGCTAATAGGTGGTGTGTTCTCGCTTGCCGTACAGCCTGATACGAATCCGCAACATAGTAAAGTAAAGCTTACCATTACAGTCGGGGATTTGTTTGAGAAAGGTGCGATACCTGTCGCACTTATAGGTCTTTTTATCGCCTTTTCTTATGCAAGTGTATTGGCTTTTTTATCAATTTATGCACAGGAAAAGAATGTTCTTCCGTTAGCAAGTACGTTTTTTATGGTTTTTGCAGTGGTCATGTTAGTCACTCGTCCGTTTACAGGTAAGTTATTTGACGAAAAAGGTCCACAGTATGTATTGATTCCCGGTTTTATTTCATTTATTGTTGGACTTTTTTTATTAGGTTATATGACAGGGCCAATTCAGTTTTTAATCTCAGGCGGATTAATTGGATTTGGCTACGGCTCATTGGTACCGAGTCTACAAACGCTAGCTGTTCAAGCGACTAGCCATAAAAGAAGCGGTTATGCAACCGCTACATTCTTCACATTTTTTGATGGTGGCATTGCAGTTGGTTCATACGTATTGGGGCTTGTTGCAATTTATTTTGGATATAAAAGTATGTACTTATCGGCATCGCTTCTGGTTTTTGTAGTTTTTCTTTACTTTTTATTTTTTCGGCTACAAAAGAATCGAAGAGCAAACAACCAATCCTAAAGGTCTCAGTTAATATGTTATTTCATCTTTTTAGATGCCAAAAACGCTAAGATTCCATTGAACTGAACTTAGCGTTTTTGTGTTTTATTCATAAATACGTTTTAAAGCATCCTTAAATTGTGGACGTATTTTAATTTGGGAACGGATATCGGTTGCTTTTTGTTCGGCCTCTTCTACGGATTGGGCGAGGTTTAATTCAAGCAGTGTTGCTGCTGCAACTGTACCTGCACGTCCGCGGCCCGTATTGCAATGGAAGTATACATTTTGTCCTGATTCGTATGCATCCATCACAGATTTAACTGCTGCTTTAATAGATTCATCCTGATTCTCGGCTTCATCCACAATTGGTGTATGAACGCTTATGCCGCTTGCTAGTGGTCCTTTTACTTCTGCGCGTAAATCGTATATTACGTCTACTTTTTCATCTTGTAAAAGATCATCGATAGCTTCAATGCCGCCTATGAAAATTCTTCCAGGTACAAGTTCCTCGTACTTATTGTTAGTCAATAATTCAAACCTCCACTATGTATTATCTTTTTTTCTCCACCGCATACACTTTCAATTCGGGTAGTTGTAAGCAGTTTAGTTTTAGAATAAACAGTTATGTTGAATATATCGTAACATTTATTCGATGGAAAGAGTAGGGAAATTAGTTGTTACAGATTTAGATGGAGGTCAATTGACTACTACAATGATCGAAGGTAAATGCTAGGGGAAGAATTTCCAGTATGATTTTGTTAAAATAGAATGTAAGGACATTTTATTAGTCAGTCGATGCATCGTTTCCATAAAAAGGAATATGGTAAAGGGCGCTTGTATTAAACCAATTGACAGAGAAAAAACTGTATTTCCCAGGAAATATAGTGAGGGTACAAGCACCATTTGTTAAAAAAAGGATATTTCTTTACTAATTAAGAAAGTAGGGATAAGATTGTTAGCAAATTTATTGAAGGAATCAACGTACACGGTTATTTATTCTGGTGCAGGGATGTCTACGGAAAGTGGTTTACCAGATTTTCGTTCAGCCAAAAAAGGGCTTTGGGAACAAGAAGATCCGGCTCGTGTTGCAAGTACAGAAGCTTTAAATCGAGACGTTGAGAAGTTCTTTCAATTTTACAGACAGCGGGTGATAGGCGTTAAAGATTGTCTACCGCATGCTGGCTATGACATTTTATCTAAATGGGAGAAAAATGGAACAATCCAATCAGTGATTACTCAAAATGTGGATGGCTTTCATACAGAGTCAGGATCAGAAAATGTACTGGAATTACATGGAACATTGCAAAAAGTACATTGTCAAACGTGTAAAAAAGAATATGATAGTTCAATGTATGAAAAGGAAGATTTTTACTGTGATTGCGGTGGCAAGCTAAGACCTTCCGTCGTTTTATTTGGTGAAGCATTGCCAGAAGGTCCTTTTATGAAAGCTGCCGAAGAAAGTGAAAAAGCTGATTTGTTTATCGTACTAGGGTCATCTTTAACTGTAACCCCTGCCAACCAATTTCCATTAATTGCAAAAGATTCAGGCGCGAAATTAGTGATTGTGAATCTAGAACCGACTCATTTTGATCATCATGCAGACCTTGTGATAAACGATAAAAAAATTGGTCAATTATTAGCTGATGTTGATCGTCGTCTGTAAAGGTTATGTGAATGACATCATTGTATCTAATGGTGCATTTGGTTGGATAATATCTTGTACATCTAGTATTGGGATTGGGAAGTATGGGAATCCCCAATAATAAGGAGTAATTTCATATAATTGAAAATACACAACAAGTGAAGTATCTGCGATATAGAAATCTTGGTCAGGTCGGATGCTTTTAAAAGGTTCTAATAAATCGACCTGCCATTTTTTTATATCTTTGTCTATGATCGTGGATAATTTCTTTACATAATCGCTATTTGATTTAAACAGTTCTTTTAGTGTGTATTGTTTACCGGTTTTCGTATCAAAAGTGAGTGATTTTACGATAGTCATCCCATGCGCGCCGCCCGTAAAAGAATAGACGATTAAATTTAAGCTTAAAATCCCTCTTTGATTGTTTTTGATTTCAAAATTTGCGATGAGTTCCACAAGATTTGGGGCATAATAACTTTGTTCTACTAGCAAATTATTTAATAAAGTGACGATGGCTGTATTAATTGCATGTTGGGCCTGTTGATTCTCTAAGTTATGGACAAGTGGATAATAGACATTAACATGAGGGGGCGTATTCGGCAATTTTTCGATGCGGATCGAAACGGGAAAATCCATACATCTCTTCCTTTCTACCTAAGTATCACCTTATACTATGTTAGGCGAATGAATAGGTGCACGAATGGAATCTCAAGTCGTCTTTTAATTATGTTGGATAATCAAATGTTAGGAAAGTGAAAAGTGCTATTGATAAGAAATTGGAGTGAGTTATACGATGAAAAAGGATTCGTGGATTAAACATAAAGAAGATCAGGCAACAGATGAACAGTTTTGGGATAAATTAATGAAATTTGGAAAACGAATAGGGGAGAAAACAGTTTATTACAGCTTACTTTTATATTATACTGCGAAAAGTCCATCAGTACCTAAGTCTTCGAAAATGATTATTGTCGGCGCGCTTAGTTATTTAATATTTCCAGTAGACGTCATCCCCGACTTTATCCCCGTTGTAGGACTTGCTGATGATAGTGCCGTCATTGCGGCAGCTGTGTATAAGGTGTTTTCTCATATTGATGATTCTATAAAAAATCAAGCGAAAGAAAAATTAACTACGATTTTTGGAGAAACCTCGGATAGTTGATTTTTAATTAATAAAAGTAGAAGGGAAGTATCAACTACCTTCTACTTTTTTGTATGGAAAACATCATTCGTATATAATACGTGGTGCTTTGCGAATGAAAACTTCCCAATTTGTTCCTGTCCCAATTCGATAAGCATCTGCGAAAGAACCTTGGTTAATGGCGATTCCGATATTGTCTAATGAATTTACATAAACAAGCGGTTCCCCAATATGCAAATCTGCAAACGAACGGCCATAGGTCATAATATTATTGTAAATCGTTCTCCCGTCCGTAATAATAGTAACTTCAAATGAATCTCCATGTTGTTTTGCGATTTTCCTGAATAGTTCACGACTGATATTCGTCCATAAGTTCCCGAATGGTCGATCTATAATATCGATGTTCCCCGAAATAATTTCATTTTCGATCGTAGCATTTTTAAGCGGCAATGAAATAATCTCATCCGTATTGAATGATGGCCCTACTTCTTCAAATTGAATCACATCTGCTGCAAGGCGTGCTGCTGTATAAGCAAAAATATCACGACCATGGAAAGTATGTGATTCTCCAGAATTCGGAAGGCGGTTAATAGATTCGTCAATTTCTCGAATTTCTGTAATGCCAATGGATGCGTTGACATGCGTTAACGTTCCGTTATCAGGTGTAACGATATAATGATTGTTAACGGTTTTTGCAACGACCGCACGACGATCCGATCCAACCCCAGGATCTACAATTGAAACGAAAACAGTTTCTTCTGGCCAATAACCGATTGCTTGAAGAAGACGATAAGAAGCTTCCCATAGATTATATTGAGGAATTTGATGTGTAACTTCAAAAATTGGAATCCCTAATTTCACTGAGTTTGCAACACCATGCATGGCACTGACTGCACCATCACTATTCCCGAAATCCGATTGAAAAACTAGTAATCCTTTTGTCATTGACTAACACTCCTAATCGTTATTTACTAAAGTACCGATGAACAAGCTATGTACAGTAAAAATGGAATAAAAAAACCCGCCCAAATCAACCTTACGATTGAAAAGGACGAGAATTATCTCTCGTGTTACCACCTTAATTCGTCGCTTATTCGCATAAGCAACCTCAGCTAGTACAGAATTCTGTGACGATGAATTCTAGACTGTGGCTTTGGTAACGGGGACCAACTCCCGCTGGTAGCTACTGATGCATGAGTATGCACGTTCAATCCAGAGCTCAGAGGCCATATTTCAAATGAAAGATTTTTTGCTTCTTCTCAGCTACCGAAGCTTTCTGGTAAAAAATCGAACATTTTACTTTTCTCTTCAACGCCTGTAAGTATTTATTAATAATTTACACGATTAGGAAATAATAGTCAACCCTTTTAGTAGATAAATCAAAAAACTTCGTTAAGTCTGAAGTAGACTGAACAAAAATAATATATCACTGGGATTAATCAATCCGCACAAATCCAAATAAACGATACTAGAATCCTAAAAAAGTTAGTCAAAATAAAAAGCCGTGTCCAGAATTTTATATCCTGGACACATATTCCATATTAAAGCTGATACTTAAATATTTATATCAATCATTTTCATATGCTTTTTTCTTTTTACGGAATCTGCTAAACAGTTCATAAACAAGTGGTACGAAAATCAACGTGAGAAGTGTTGAACTTGTGAGACCGCCAATGACAGTAATTCCGAGTCCTTTTGAAATTAGACCGCTACCTTCTGCACCAATTGCAAGTGGAACGAGCGCACCGATTGTTGCGATGGCTGTCATTAAGATAGGACGTAATCTGGTTGTTCCTGCCTCAAGAATCGCTTCACGCGTAGACAACCCTTGTTGTTCCATGTTAATGACGCGGTCGATGAGAACAATAGCGTTTGTAACAACGATTCCGATTAGCATCAATACGCCAATCATGGAAGATACACTAATCGTCTCACCAGCAATTAATAATCCGACGAGTGCTCCAATAACCGTGAATGGTAAGGAGAAGAGAACGGCAAATGGTGCAAGTCCGCCACCAAATGTAATGACTAAAATGAGATATACAATGGCAATCGCCGCTAGAATGGCTAAGCCAAGCTGTGTAAATGCTTCCGCGATATCTTCCGTCACACCGGCTGTATTGATTTCTACACCATCAGGTAGTGATAATTCATCAATTTTGCTCTGCACATTCATTGAAACTTTAGCAATGTCTTTTTCAGTAATCGTTGCTGAAACGCTTGCGAATATCTTTCCGTTTCGGCGAGAAACCGTATCTGAAGTTGTTCCTTCTTGTACTTCAACAAATTCAGAAATTGGGATTTCCATTCCGAAAGGAGATTGGACTGTTTCTTTCAATAAATCATCAATTGTTTGATGTTCTTTTTCTTCCGTGGCCACAACTACATCTATGGTATTGTTCCCATTTGTAATTTTCGTTAATACTTCACGTTGCTTCATTGGGTTTAATTCCATCCCGATTTGGGCTGTCGTTAATCCAAATTGAGTTAGTTTTTCTTGATCGGCAACGAGTTTGTATTCTTTATAGGATTTTGCCAAACTTGTTTTAACGTCTGCTAAATCAGCTTCGTCATTTAAGATGGATTCAATCTCCTTAATAACTGGTTCAATATCATCAATGTGATTGCCATAAACGTAATAGCTTAGTGCATTACTTGCACCACCCATACCGAAGTCTTGTGGTTTAAATTCGCCTTGTGTGTCTAAAGATTGAAGTTCTTCCATCGTATCTTCGGTGACCTTCGTAAAGTTTTTCGTGTCATTATCAAATATAACGAACATCAATGCACCGTTTGATGCGCCGGGTGACATTGGATTTTCTCCGCCAACAGAAACTTGAATTGTTTCAACGTCTTTTAAATCTGCTAAATACTTTTCAGCTTTTTGGACGTTTTTGTTGACTGTCTCTAAAGTTTCCCCTGGTTCAGGCGTGTACGTAATATACATCATCTTTTGTTCATCGTCAGGGAGGAAACTTACGCCGATAACGGGCACTAAAAATAAACTTCCGACGAGCAATGCAATAGAAATAATGGACGTGATGACTTTATGATTCAATGTCCAGTTCAACATTTTCTCGTAAGCAGTTGCCATTTTACCTTTATGTTCTTTGTGAACGCCACTATCTGTATATAGCTCTTTCTTGAATAAAGAATGAGCGAGCATAGGGACAATCGTAACTGCAACAATCAAAGAAGCGAGTAACGCAAAGACAATCGTTAATGCAAAAGGCATAAATAACTCTCCGACCATCCCGCCAACTAAACCGATTGGAAGGAAAACGGCCACTGTTACAAGCGTCGATGAAGTAATGGGTTTAAACATTTGTAGCGTTGCTTCACGGACTAGTGCTCTGCCTGTTAATTTTTCATTCGGTAAGTGCATTCTTCGATAAATATTTTCTACAACGACAATCGAGTCATCTATGACACGGCCAATTGCTACAGTCATTGCACCGAGTGTCATCATATTTAAGGTAATATCCATTAAATTTAGGAAGATAACCGCGATTAGGAGTGACATCGGAATGGACACGATTGAAATAATTGTTGATCTGAAATTACGTAAGAAAAGCATGATAATTAGGACCGCAAAAAGTGCACCAAATAATGCTTTATTGAGCATAGTATCAACGGATTCTTCAATTGGTTCACCTTGGTCAAGCGTTGTGGCAATTGTTACACCTTTATGTTCTTTTTCGAACTGCTTGATTTCGTCTTTTACTTTATTGACAACATCAACAGTATTCGATTGTTGTGCTTTGATAATTTGAACGGCAATGGCTTCTTTACCATTCGTTCTGGAAATCGATTCAGCTTTTCCGACAAGCTCAATTTTTGCGATTTCACCTAATGTAACAGTTGGCAATCCAGTCTTCTGTCCGGAGGGTGGAACTGTTCCTTCCATATCACCTTGGTTGCCTACTCCAGCTGGCATTACAGGGATTAAAATTTCTTTAAAGTCATCCACTGTCGTTACTTTTCCATCTACAATCACAGATTGTTCCTCGTCTCCGAACTGGAATAAACCTAATGGCATTTTGATATCGGAGCCTTTAATGATCATTTTAACCGTTTCTTCATCTAAATGAAGAGAAGCCATTTTTTCTTTATCAAATGTTAGACGGATTTCTTCGATTTGCTGTCCTGAGATGGATGCACTCGAAACACCTTCGATTGATTCTAGGCTAGGGACTAAGGAGTCTTCTACTTTTCTCGTTAACTCTTCTAAACTAGCATCACTATCAGAAACACTTACTGCTAAAACAGGGAAGGCGTTAATGCTAATCCTTCCAACGTCAGGTTCCATCGCATTTTCAGGAAGCTGAATATTTTTTAATGCCTCTTCTACTTCGCTTTCTGCTTTCTCCATATCTGTCCCAAAGCTAAATTCGATTTGCAGGGAAGAAGCATTCTGATAAGAGGTTGAATTAACAGAAGACACACCGCTTACATTCGCGACTGCCTTTTCTAAAGGATCCGAGATCTCATCAGCTACTTGATCTGGGGTAGCCCCTGGATAAATTGTCGTTACGCTAACGACTGGGATCGTAATATCAGGAATCGTTTCCAGTTTCATACGTGTGCCTGAATAAAGTCCGGCTACTGTAATAATAATTGTCAGGAGCCAAACCGCGAGTTTATTTCTCATTACAAAATTGACAATTGATTTCATAAGTACCTCCAAGGAATAATTTTGACCATTTGCAACGTGTGCATTATGATAGAACTAACTAGTCAGTCATAGAACTTATGTAGCTCTAAGTAAATGTAAATTACCTCTATTAAGTAGAATGAGCTAGACTATAGATTCATATTAATGACTGCTTGGTCAGAAGTCAACGAATACCATTATACAACTATGGAGATAGTAATAGTACTGACAATGAAAGTGAATGCAAACTAGAAGTGACCGGTCAGTCAAAGGTCAGGCATAACGGTACTTACAATCATTGAAAGGCTGAGGGGTTGTAAATTTGACAGATAGAAAAATATTAATTATTGAAAAGGCAGCAGAATTATTTGCGGAAAAAGGTTTTGATGCAACGTCCGTGCAAGATATAACAGATGCTTGTGGGATCTCAAAAGGTTCATTCTACCTTTCATTCAAATCGAAAGATAATTTATTGTTCTCGATCTTTGAATACTTTACAAATAAATTAATGAAAAGAATGGCCGAACTAAAAGATATCAATATTGAAGCACGTGAACGACTGAAGTTGTTTTTTAAGGTTCAATTCGAAGAAATCGCACGTTATTCGGATTTTATTTTAATGCAAATGAGAGAGCAAACAAATCCAATTAATGAAGAAATGTTACAGCTTATGAACAATATGAGAAGAAGAACCTATCAGTTACAAGAGGATGTACTCCTTGATGTCTATGGAGAAAAAGTTGAGCGTCATCTGCCTGATCTTCATGTGCTATTACACGGAATACTGACAGGATATATTGAAATCATTATTTTTAATAAAGATTCTTTGAATTATGAGGCGTTAGCAAAGTTTTTAGTAGCAAGAACCGATTCAATCGTGGCTGGATTAACCGAACCACTTTTACGTCAGGAGCAATTAATTGGTTTTGAAATCGATATGAATGAGCTACTCCTGTCAACTTCAGAAATAATAGAAGAAATTCGAACGTTAAAACAAGAACGTCTCGAGGAAGATATACAAATCAGTTTGGATGTGATTGAAGAAGAACTGTTATCGGAGACCGTTCGAAAACCTGTTATATTAGGTATGATTTCAAATTTAAAAGAAGATATACGAACTGAAAAGGTAGTGCGTAAACTTCAGTTATACTTAAAAAATCTATAAAATAGATTACCTCAGCTTTAAAAGCGTAGCAATGTTGACTCAGAACATTTCTGCGCTTTTCCTATTGGATTGTTGTATGGGAGTTGACCAGCAACAAATGCTAAATATTAGAATAGCAGGTATAGAAGTTTAAATAAAAAAAGTGACACTTAATTGACTGGAGTGGAAAGCGTCCGCTCGGAACGGAAGTCAATGTTTTAACCAGTAACTCTATCTCAGGAATTATAAGTTGAATTCATTTTTTGACTTATCTAGTGGTGCTTTCACTTTAGTTGTAAAGTGCTGTAAAGTAGGAGTAAGTGTGTATTAAAAAAGGAGAGAGCAACTTGAAAATCTTTCATACAGCGGATTGGCATTTAGGGAAACTTGTTCAAGGTGTTTATATGACGGAAGAACAATCATATATATTAGAGCAGTTTATCGAAGCGATTGAAGAGGAGCAACCTGATGCAGTCATTATTGCAGGTGACTTATATGATCGGGCAGTGCCGCCAACAGAAGCGGTAGCCTTGTTTGACAATGTCCTTAAAAGTATAGTAGTAGACTTAGATGTACCAGTGATCGCAGTTGCTGGCAACCATGACAGTCCTGGTAGACTTCAGTTCGGTAGCCAATTTATGCGAGAAAATGGGTATTACATTGCCGGAAAGATGACGAAAGAAATTAAACCGGTGATTTTAAACGATGAATTTGGTGAAGTTCATTTTCATCTTGTGCCTTTTGCTGATCCTTCAGTCGTTCGGAACCTTTATGATGACGCCGAGATTACGAATCATCAAAGTGCCATGGCAAAAATAATGGAATCGATTTCCGCGAAAATAGATCATAAAGCAAGACATGTATTTGTAGGACATGCTTTTGTGACGCCGCATGGTGAAAGTGAAGAGAATACGAGTGATTCAGAAAGACCAATTGCGATTGGTGGGGCAGAATATGTTTCTGCTCGTTTATTTCAACCATTTCATTATACGGCATTAGGGCATTTACATCAGGCGCATTATGTGTTGAATGAAAACATTCGGTATGCAGGTTCGCCTCTAAAATATTCAATTTCAGAAGAACATCATAATAAAGGATTTTTCATCGTGAGCCTCGACGGGGAAGGTAACACGACGATTGAAAAGAGAGATTTAATTCCTAGAAGAGATATGCGTACAGTAGAGGGAACAATTGAAGAAATAGAAACCCATCCCGTAAGTGAAGATTATGTGTTTGTAAAATTACTAGATAAAACACCGGTATTATACCCAATGGAAAAAGTGCGGGCGATTTACCCGAATGCCATGCATGTAGAACGTAAAATTTACGCGTCTGAATCAAAAACGATCGGTACGGAAAGAAAGAACAGTAGCCAACAAACTGATATGGAGTTATTCCAATCCTTTTATAAAGAAATGAAAGGTGAAGAATTGGACGAGGAAACGAAAAAGCTGTTTGCAGAAGTTCTTCACGAAGTGATGAATGAGGAGGGAGCTGAACAATGAAACCAGTAAAGTTAAAAATGACAGCATTTGGTCCGTATAAAGAAACAGAAGTTATTGATTTTCAGGATTTACAAGAACACCTTTTATTCGTCATTTCAGGGGCAACAGGATCAGGTAAGACAACCATATTTGACGGGATTTGTTTCGCGCTCTACGGGGAAGCGAGTGGCGAAGATAGAACGGATATCCGAGCATTGCGAAGTGATTTTGCGGAAAATGATGTGCAAACTTCAGTCGAACTTGTTTTTGAAATTCATCGTCGTACATACCGAATTATGCGTCAAGTTCCTTATACGAAAATTGGTAATAAAACTGAAACATCTGCGCGCTGTGAGCTTTATGAATTAACAGCAGACGGAGAAGTTCCAGTGGTAGATAGACAAATGGTATCTGAGATTAATAAAAAAATAGAGTCATTAATTGGCTTTACACAAGCGCAATTTAGTCAGATTGTCATGTTGCCGCAAGGAGAATTTCGTAAGTTCTTGACATCTGATACTGAAAATAAAGAACTCATCATGAGAAAAATATTTAAGACAGATCAGTATCGTGAAATTGTCAAACGGCTACAAAAACAGAGGGATGAGGCAAAAGCTAAGTTGGATCAAGAAAGGCAACAAGAAAGAGCACTAGTTGAGCAGATTTCTGCTTCATTGCCAAACAGGGAGTCCGCAATATTTCACTTACTAGCCAGTGAGCATTATAATGCGCAACAAATTATTGAAGGTTTGAATGAAGAGCAGTTATTTTATGAAGAGAAAATTCGTAAGGACAAGGAAGCGTATGAGAAGGCTTATAAAAAACATGGGGAAATGGTGGACCGTTATCATGCTGCCAAATCTATTAATGAGCGTTTTACTGAGTTAGAACAGAGACAAAATACGTACCAACAATTAGTAGAGCAAATTCCTTTATTCGAACAGGAAGCTAAACGTCTTGAAAACGCGGAACGTGCAGTCGCAATCGAACAAATTGAATATCAGTTTGAAGAATTAACAAAAGAACTCGCTGCCAGAGAAGAGACTGTTACGAAATCGATTCATGCCGTTCAAGTAGCTGAAGAAAAGCTAGAGAAAGTGAAAGTTCAATATAAAATAGAAGAGGAAAAGCAGCAACAGTTGGAAGAAGTAAAAGAACAACTAGTCCGACTTCAAGACGCCTTACCCAAAGTGAAGGATTTAGCATCTAAACAACAACGACTTTATATGCTCGAAACTGAACGGAAAAATAATGACCAAAACCTGACAATGTTAACGGAACAGTCGGCTCAAGAGCGCGAGAAAGTTACCCAACTTACTGAACGAATTAACAAGAAGGAAGAAGCGATTATTTCATTAGACGAGAAGGCTGAACTTTTAACGAGTATCAATGAAAAATGTACCCTTGTTGATGAATACATCGCGCTACGAAAGCAAACAGAGATGTATGAGCAAACCAAAAATGCTCAAGCACAACTTTATGAAAATGCTCAATCGGCATATGATCAATTAACGAGCGACTGGTTAATGAATGAAGCTGCTACTCTAGCCGCAAAGCTGCATGAAGGTGAAGCTTGCCCAGTTTGCGGAAGCGCTGACCATCCGCAGAAGGCTCATGAAACTGATACTACCGTATCAAAAGAAGAGCTTGAAGAGAGAAAGAAGCAACTTGTGAATGTGGAAAGGGCCTATCGCATAGCGGATGCAGATTTCCAAAGTTCATTTAAACAGTTACAAAGTAAAGCACAAAGGTTTGCAGACATAGATGTTCATCTTGAGCAAATCGATGACGAAAGTCAAAAGCTACATGAAGAAAAATCCCTTGTTGAAAAAGAAGTGGCTGCGCTTCGGGCAATTAGACAAGAACTAGTCCAACTGAAAGAACAGTTAACGAATCAAAGGAAAGTGGCAGACGAAGCTGCAGACCGTAAACTAGCCATGGAAAGAAAAGTGTATGAAAGCAATGCTACAATCGAAAAAGAGCAAGCTCTTTTTGAACAAATTATACGAGAAATCCCAGAAGAATTAAGAGAACTCACTGTATTAGAGCAAAAAATTAGTGAACTTACAAAGCAAAGAAACACGTTAGAGCATGCTTGGAAAGAAATTCAAAAGCAACTAGAAGAAAGTCGGGAACTTGTCACGTCTACTACAGCAGCGCGAGTACATGCAATTGCATCACGCGATGATACAAAGCTGAAAAAAGAACAGGCAGAGAAAAGATTCAAGGAAGCATTAGAAAAATCAACATTTGCAACAAAACAAGCTTATCAAGAAGCAAAAATGGATGAAGATTCACGTCAAGTTTTACGAACAAAAATTGACGACTTTAAACAACAGTTTTATTCTGTTCGAAAAGCTGTTAAAGAATTATCATCTTTTCTAGAAGGGAAACAAAAACTAGACTTAGAAAAAGTAGAAGTCCTACTAACTGAATTGAAAACTGCATACGAATTCGCTTTACAGGCGTTTAATCAATCAAGTTCCTATTACAAATCAGTTGAGCAGTTGAAAGAACAAATGATACGAGTGACTGAGCAGTTATCAGTTTTAGAAAAGAAGTTCGGACAAGTTGAAGATTTATATGATGTGATTAGAGGGCATAATCATTTGAAATTGTCCTTTGAACGTTATATTCAGATAGAATATCTCGAGCAGATGATCCAATCTGCAAATGAACGTCTTCGAGATGTCTCGAATGGCCAGTTTGAATTGATACGAAGCGATCGACAAGAAGTCCGAGGACGTCAAAGTGGATTAGGACTTGATGTATATGATGCTTATACGGGACAAACCCGTGATGTTAAAACGTTATCAGGCGGAGAGAAATTTAATGCATCCCTTTCATTGGCATTAGGCATGGCGGATATAATACAAAGTTTCCAAGGGGCTGTTTCGATAGATACGATGTTTATTGATGAAGGCTTTGGTACTTTGGATGAGGAATCATTAACAAAAGCGATTGATACATTAATTGATTTACAAAGAGCTGGGCGCATGATTGGTGTTATTTCACACGTAGAAGAATTAAAAGCAGCCTTTCCAGCGATTCTAGAAGTAAAGAAATCGAAAGAGGGGCATAGTCAAACGTCATTTTTAATTAAATAAGTAGTACAACTCCACTTTAACGTGGAGTTTTTTACGCTAGACAGAAAGCTTGGCATCATTAGATGATTTGATAGATTTACTATCTTCTAAAAACAATTGAAAAATGGAAGTTTAATTTTTCTGTAATATATTGCATTATTCGACAGGGCGTTGTATGATAGATTTACTTCAGCGATATATCGCATATAAGTGAGTCGCAACTTAGGGGGAACGGGCTTATGGAAAAGAAACTATCATCTTCGTCGTATCTAGTCATTGGCGTCATGTTATTCGCGTTATTTTTCGGGGCAGGAAATTTAATTTTTCCAGCACAGTTAGGACAAAATGCGGGAACAAATTTATGGCCAGCAATTTTTGGGTTTTTAATTACAGGAGTCGGACTACCGTTTTTAGGAATCCTTGCTATGGGGTATTCAGGAAGCCGGAACTTACAAGAACTTGCTAGCCGTATTCATCCGCTATACGCGGTCATTTTTACATCATTACTTTATTTAACAATTGGACCTTTCTTTGCAGCGCCGCGTACGGGAGCCGTTGCATTTGATATAGCGATTATGCCATTTGTTGGTGATGGTAATGCACAGATTGCATTACTGATTTTCACATTAGTTTTCTTCGGAATTACACTTTGGCTTTCTTTAAATCCAGCGAAAATTGTAGATCGGGTTGGAAAAGTATTATCGCCGGGGATAATCATCTTACTAATCGCTTTACTTGCGATGGTCGTAATCAAACCGATGGGCGCTATTGAAAGTCCACAAGATTCCTATAGTACAGGGGCATTTGTAACAGGGTTTACAGAAGGGTATAACACGATGGATGCACTTGCATCACTTGTTTTTGGAATTATCGTCATTAATGCAATCCGTTCTATGGGTGTGACAAGTAAACGAGGTATTTTAGCTGCAACTGCTAAAACAGGTGTGGTTGCAACAGCGTTCTTAGCCATCATTTATGTAGGAATTGGCTATTTAGGCGCGACAAGCACAGAGAGGTTTGGGCTATTTGATACAGGTGGTCCAGTACTAAGTCAAGCCTCTACTTATTATTTTGGAACGTTTGGATTGGTGTTATTAGGTGTTGTTATTATACTTGCATGCTTAACGACGGCGATCGGTCTTATGACGGCTTGCGGAGAATATTTCCATACATTAATGCCGAAAGTTAGTTACAAAATGTTCGTAGTAATTTTCACAACATTTTGTTTTGTTGTTGCAAACTTTGGATTATCGAATATTATTACCTATTCAATTCCGCTATTAATGTTTATATATCCACTTGCGATTGTATTGATCCTATTAACATTTACGTCATCATTATTTAATCATTCTAGAATCGTGTATGTAGCAGCAACAACTGTTGCGTTTATGATTAGTACAATCGATGGCTTCAAAACGTTCTGTGAGATCATTGGTATTGAATACTTCGAATGGTTAGCGCCAATCGTTAAGTTTTACGAACAGTCATTGCCGTTTTATAATGACGGGCTCGGATGGTTACTTCCAGTTGTTACAACGATGGTGGTGACAGGAATTATCGTTCGATTGCAACAACTAGCAACGGTTCGTGCATAAAATCTCCCTCTCTTTATCAGGTGAAAATGATAGAGGGGGGAGTTTTAATATATATAAATCTTTACGTGAAATGAAATTAGTACTTAACTTAAAAGAGTTAATATTTATAATCATCGATATATTCTTACTTATTAGGAGGGGTGGAAATGGTTACATTTATAGCGTCAATCGTATTGCTAATCGTTGGGTATATGATTTATTCGAAGGTAGTAGAAAAGGCATTTAGTATAGACGATTCACGTCAAACGCCTGCATATACAGTCAATGATGGGATGGACTATGTACCAATGAGTTGGTGGAAAGGTTGGCTCATACAGTTATTAAACATTGCTGGATTAGGACCTATCTTCGGAGCGGTTGCTGGTGCTTTATATGGGCCGGTCGCCTTTATTTGGATAGTGGTTGGAGCAATTTTTGCAGGCGGTGTTCATGATTATTTTTCTGGGATGCTGTCATTAAAACATAAGGGGGCACAATTTCCAGAAATTGTTGGAAAATACTTAGGTCCATTTGCAAAGAAATCGATTATTGGTGTTTCGCTTATCTTAATGATCTTAGTTACCGCAGCGTTTACTGCAGGTCCGGCACAGTTACTTGCACAAGTCACACCTCTTTCCTTTATCGGCGCGATTTTCGTTGTTTTCGCGTATTTCTTTATCTCTGCAATCTTACCGATTAATAAAATAATAGGCAGAATTTACCCGATATTCGGAGCGGTTATTATTATTATGGCGGTCGCAATTGGAGCAGTTCTTGTTTTTGGCAATTATACAATTCCTAACTTAACATTAAGTAATATGCATCCGGGGGAGTTACCTGTTTGGCCCCTTCTAATGGTTACAATTTCTTGCGGAGCCATTTCTGGGTTTCACTCGACACAAAGTCCAATCGTGTCTAGAACGATGAAAAAAGAATCGGAAGGACGTAAAATTTTTTACGGTGCAATGATTGGAGAAGGTGTTATTGCATTAATTTGGGCAGCAGCTGGAATGACATTTTTCGGAGGAACTGGTGGGTTACAATCCGCACTAGCAGCGGGCGGTCCAGCAGGCGTTATTAATGAAATGTCTACCACAATGTTAGGAACGGTCGGCGGTGTTTTAGCGATTCTTGCAATTATAATTCTACCAATTACCACTGGTGATACAGCTCTCCGTTCTTCAAGGATGATTGTCATGGATGCTGTTTCAAAATGGATTGACCCCGATAAAAAGGGTACTGTCATTATGGCAACGGTCTTATTAGGGACACCAGCATTTTTATTGTCGATGATTGATTATACATTTTTATGGAGATATGTAGGTGGGACTAACCAAATCACTGCAACAATTATGTTGTGGGTTGTTGTTTCCTATTTATTAAAAGAAGGAAGAGCCCACGCCCATTATATTGCAGGGATTCCTGCCTTATTTATGACTGGTGTTGTTACGACGTACTTCGTATTTGCACCGGAAGGCCTAAATTTAGACTATACGATTTCGCTAATCATTGGCGGAGCTTTAACATTTGGCGTATTCCTGCTTTACGTTAGACAAATTATCCGTCACAAAGAAATTGCAGCTAAAAATCTAGTATTAGAATAATATTTAAATAAAAAACTGATTTCCATATTGGAAATCAGTTTTTTAATGAGCGAAATTCTTCGATTGCGCGTAACCAGTTTTCACGCATAATTTTCGAGGCAGTTTCACCTTCGCGTTTTTTCATAAGATTAATGATATCAGTGTGGTCTTGAATGGAACTTTCTGTTAAGACGATAGAGTTATGGAAAAATAGTCTTCTTACATGAGCTTGTAAGTTGGATACAAGTGAAGTGATATATGGATTATTCGCTGTATCCCCAATAATTTGATGAAATGCTTCATCGATTTTTAATGCTTTGAAAAACTGCTTATCATGAATTGCTTCAGCAAATTGTTCATTTGTTTCTTCTAGCAGCTGTATCGTTTCATCAGTCAAATTAGGAATCGCGAGTTCTGCTGATAGCGCTTGCAGAACGGCGAGCGGTGGAAGTAAATCGATAATTGAATCTGCTTCGACCTCTGTCACTTGTGTTGCTTTCCCGGGAAACATTTCAACGAATCCTTGAACTTCTAATAGTTGAAGAGATTCGCGAATCGGCGTCCGGCTTACACCTAGCGCTTTTGCGAGTTCAACGTCATTGAGCTTTTCAGAAGGTTTTAATGTTCCATCTATGATCCACTCCTGTATTTGCTGAAATGCATTTTCTTTCGCGGTTAAGCGTCTTGGCCTCTCGAAATTCGTTGGTATGGGCATTGCTGACCAATCCTCCTCACAGAACCATTTTATCTATTATACAACAAGAATGATTTAAACGGTATACAATATATTGCGTTTCAATAAATTATTTAACTTTCAGTTGTCGTTTTTATTAATGAAATTCCTAAATTACTTGTAAAGATACTTTCCAACAGGTTGAATTCTAGTGTGATAAATCGAATTCCCCTCACTATGTTGAAAAGTGAGGGGCGATTTCCTAGTACGAAAAAAACTCGCTGTTAGGCTTTATAATTGTATAAAGGTTTAATAATTTCTACAATTTCTACAGAATCACCAATGTGACGGATGATATCTTCCATCTTCTTATAAGCGAAAGGGGATTCATCGATGGTTGATTTTGTCACAGAAGTACTCCAGACATCTTGCATGGCATCTTCAAATTCCGCAAGCTTTACATGTCTTCTTGCTTGCGTACGGCTCATCGTTCGACCTGCACCGTGAGGACCAGAGAAATTCCAATCAGGGTTTCCTTTTCCGCGACAAATGAGGGAACCATCACGCATATTCATCGGAATGATCACGATTTCATCTTTCTGAGCAGAAATTGCACCTTTTCTTAAAATCATATTGTCCAAGTCAACGTAGTTGTGAATCGTGTCAAATGTATTGATATCATTCCATCCCATGCCCCTCATAATTACTTCTGCCATCGTTTGCCGATTAACAGCAGCATACTGCTGGGCAATTCCAACATCGTGTAAATAATCTTGCATTTGCTCGCCTTCTAAATAGGCGGTATTCCTATCCAAATTTTCACGGTCTGGTCGCGAATCTAATTGCTGAATCGCTAACTCTTGATAATGGTCCGAAATTTGTTTTCCAGGATTACGACTTCCTGAATGAATCACGAGATAAATCTTGCCTTTAGAATCTTCATTTATCTCAATGAAGTGGTTTCCGCCGCCTAGCGTACCAACACTATTTCTCGCTCTTCCTTCATTAATAGGCGCAAGAATTTCAGTGAAGGGTATCTGGTTAGCATTGCGATGAGCCTTTCTACGAATCTTCATGCCGCTTGGCACATTTCTGCGAATGACTTGATCGAGTTTATGAAAATCGATATCTTTTTTCTTAACGTCAATATTCACGCATATCATTCCACAGCCTAAATCAACACCGACAAAGTTAGGGACTATTTTGTCTGTAATTGTCATAGTCGTCCCAACGGTGCACCCTTTACCGGCATGTAAATCAGGCATCATTCGAATTTTAGAGTCTTGGAGAAATTCAAGATTACATAAATCGTATACTTGCTGTTTTGCAGTATCCTCAATCACATCTGTAAATACAATTGCTTCATTATAACGACCTTTAATTTCTATCAAAATTCATGCTCCTTTTTAAATTGTTCTCTTATACCATAAAGAGATATCATTCTTATCTAATGCCGCATACGATTGGCTTTCGTATTGAAGTATAAATCCTCGTGCTTCGTAAAAAGGAATCCCGTATTCATTCCCTTTTGCGACCGCCACCCATTGTTCTTCAGCTCCATAGTTATATTTTTGAATTTTGGTAAAGTGATTGAGCAGACGCGTGCCAACCCCTTTACCGCGCTCCTCAGGATGTAAGTACAACACATAGACCTCTCCATCTGTTTCATCCCTCATCCCACCGCCAATCACACCAATAATATTACCTTTTTCTTCAGCGACGATGTAGCCGTGCCATTTGGCGTTAATGCACGCAATCTCTTCGGAAAGTCTATCCAAATTGTAATATCGATGGATGATTGTCTGGATATTCGATTCAGAAAATATATTTTTGTATGTAAACTGCTGACTTGTAATAAGAACGTCTTGTACATTGTGGATATCTTTTTTAGTAGCTTGACGAATGACAAGAGCATCCAAAATAAGCACCTCGTTTGTAATAATATGGCATCAATTTGTTATCCAATCGAATTTTATTTGTCACTTATCTGTAATGTTCAACAGATAAGCTAGTGATAGTTTAGCGCAGTTCTCATAGGCAAACGATTAACATTGGTCGTCAATAAAAACTCTAGTGCACAATGACTAGGACCAAGTTTGTTAATGCTAAGTACTCTAAATTGCCAAGCGCACTAAAGAATAAGGGGATGAGAAGTTGAAAAAAATTAGTATTGCATTTTTAGTTAGTCTTTGTGTATTTGGATTTGGCATGAAGGAGAGCCTTGCTTCATCGCCGACATATAATGTGAAATCAGGAGATAACTTATATCGTATTTCCTTACTCTATAACACTAGTGTATCAAACTTAAAAACTTGGAACAATTTAAGAAGTGATTTAATCTTTCCAAATCAAAAACTAATCGTTGGAAGCCAAGAAAAGTCTTCCAAGCAAGTGAAGAGTGAATTTACGATGAAATCAACAGCCTATACAGCTTATTGTAATGGATGCATTGGCATTACGAAAACAGGAATTGACCTGCGAAAAAATCCAAATCAAAAAGTTATCGCGGTTGATCCGAAAGTGATTCCACTTGGCACGAAGGGCTTTGTTGAAGGTTATGGATATGCGGTTGCTGGAGATATTGGGAGCGCAATAAAAGGAAATACAATCGATGTATTTTTCCCAACGAGAAGAGAAGCTTTGGAGTGGGGACGTAAAGAAGTGAAAGTACAAGTATTAGATTGAATGTATAAACTACCTGCTAATCTTCATGATTGGCGGGTTTTTTATTACGTTTTTGAATCGATTTAAGGGAGGTGTTGTATAAGGGGAGTGACTAAAGTCCGTATATGTTGAAAAAATAGAGGGACTAAAATTAAAAATGTAACAAAAATATGATTTCATTCCCGTAATCGAAATGTTACAATAATTAGAAGCTAGAAATCTAGAGTGATGTTATTTGACATGAGAGTGGGGGAACAGATGGATAATCGAAGGAAAGTTATGATAGCGTTTTTAATTATCGGGATTCCTTTGTTCATTTGGATTCAATTTTTTGAAGTGCCAAGCAAAGTGAAAATTGGGGAAGAGAAATTACAGCAAGATTCTACCACACATGAATTTGAAAAGGTGACCCAATATGAATCACCGTATATGGGGGATGCATCGAATGTCATCAATTTATTGAATGAATTACCACTCAATCAATATAAAGGCAAGATAGAACTAGATCCAGATACATTATCTCTTCTAGTGAATTATGATATTCACTCAACAGAAATTGAGCACCAAGCAAAACAAGGTGTGATATATAATTCTACAGCAATGTTTGCGCTTATTGAAAACATTCAACAAATCAATATGAAGTTTAAAGATAAAACGTATAGTGTTTCAAGAGACCGTGTGGAAAAGTGGTTCGGGACTACTTTAGTAGATTTTAAGGACCCTAAGGTATTTAAAGAGAAGGTACAAAATCCGTTGAATGAAGACTTCTCAGCATGGTTTGATGCCTATACGGAAGAGGAGTGAGAATAATAGAAATTGTTATTGTAACAGGCGCATCGAAGGGAATCGGTTTATCGTTATTAAAACAATTACAGGAAAAAGAGAAGAAAGTAATTGGCTTAGCGAGGTCAAGGCCGAGTGAAGCAAAGCATTTTGTAACGGTCGACCTTGCAGAAACCGAAAAGTTAGATGGGATTTTATCAGCGGTTATTCATGAGCATATTGCGGAAGCCACATCGTTTACGCTAATTAATAATGCTGGAACTGTAGAACCAATTGGATTAATTGGAACAGTAGAAAGCGCAAAAGTGTCAAATGCTTTATCCATTAATTTAACTGCACCTATGATTTTATGTAATACCTTTATTCGAGAATTAGAAGCATTTAGTGGATCCAAAAAGATCATGAATATTTCTTCGGGTGCTGGTCGGAAACCGTATGAAGGATGGGGATCTTATTGTACGTCAAAGGCGGGGCTCGATCATTTTTCCCGTATTATAGCTGTCGAGCAAGAGCGTGCGTCTAATCCTGTTGAAGTCGTGTCTATCGCACCGGGGATTATTGATACAGGTATGCAAGAGACGATTCGACATAGCAGTGAGGCATCATTTCCGTTACTAAATAGGTTTGTTGAATATAAAGAGCATGGGTTGTTAAGTAGTGCGGAGGAAACAGCGCATAACTTAATCAGCTTTTTGGAAACAGCTGATTTTAAGACAGCTGGACCAATAGCGGATATTCGACATTTATAAGAGAAGAAACGAGTCTTTCCGATATTTAATCTGGAAGACTCGTTTTTATTAACAGTTATCCTTCAATCATTCTTGGTTCATCAAAATCACGTAATTTTTCAATCGCCAATAAAAACGGCGGCTTATTTAGTTGATTAAGCAATTCGTATTTTGCGACGTGAACATCTACCTGATGAAGTTTTGTGACATATTGAAGGAGTGCCTCTCGTTCTTCTTTTCCACCTTCGTGTCCATCGTAAACAGCAATTGTAATCATCCCGTCCTTTTTCAAAAGACCGAGTAATTTATGAATCGCTTCGATTGTAGTATCAGGTTTTGTGATGATAGATAAATCATCACTATATGGCAAGTAGCCTAAGTTAAACATCGCACCACCAATCGGGGCTTGTACATATTTATCAACGTGCGCATGACTATCCAAAACAAGTGTCACGCGTTCAGTTAGCGCTTGTAAACGTTCCGCTGTCGAATCAAGTGCTTGCTGTTGAATGTCAAAGGCAAATACATGACCTTCTTCGCCTACATGCTCAGCTAAAAATTTAGTGTCGTTTCCATTTCCTGCTGTTGCATCGACAACGACTTCGCCTTGCAACACAGTTTGTTCAATCAGCCTTTTTGAAAGCGGTAGAACACGGGGAAGAATAATTTGACTCAAGTTGTCTCAACTACTTTCTCGTAATACTTTCCTTGCCAACTGTTACGGCGTTTTAATTCTTTGTCGATGCCGTTCAATACTTCCCACTTTGTAACGCTCCACATCGGGCCAATCATTAATTCGATTGGGCCATCTCCTGTAATTCGGTGGATAATCATATGAGGCGGCAAAATTTCTAGTTGGTCGACGACGAGGCTGATGTACTCATCCTTATCTAAAAAGCGTAGTTTTCCTTTTTCATATTGTTTAACCATTGGTGTACCTTTTAGTAAATGTAGGAGATGGATTTTAATACCTTGTACGTCTAGCTTTGCAACCTCACGTGCGGTTTCCATCATCATGTCATAATCTTCCCCGGGCATCCCGTTAATAATGTGTGTGCAGACACGAATATTGTGCTTGCGAAGTTTATTAACACCTTCTACATAGGTTGCATAATCATGGGCTCGATTAACAAGTTGGGCCGTTTTTTCATGGACTGTTTGAAGACCTAGCTCCACCCATAAATAAGTTCGCTCGTTTAATTCGGCTAAATACTCAACAACATCATCAGGCAAACAATCTGGACGCGTTGCAATAGAAAGTCCGATAACGCCTTCTTGAGCTAGGGCGGCCTCGAACTTTTCTTTTAAAACATGTAACGGGGCATGAGTATTTGTATAAGCTTGGAAATAGGCCATTGGTTTACCATCTTTCCATTTACGGTGCATCTTCGCTTTAATCTCAGCAAATTGCACGTCAATTGGGTCGACCCGATCTCCAGCGAAATCCCCGGAGCCGGCTACACTGCAAAATGTACAGCCCCCGTACGCTATGGTGCCATCACGATTGGGGCAATCGAACCCAGCATCCAGGGCGACTTTAAATACTTTAAAACCAAATTGATCTTTTAAATGACGTGACCATGTATAGTATCGTTTTCCTTCTGTCGGAAAAGGGAAATTATTATTATCCACTTTCTTCACTCCTCTACCATCAAAGTATAGCATGTTTGAGGATTAAATTACGATTGCGAACCAATGTAAATAGTGCTTGTTCATTTGGCAAGTTAAGATTAAAATTTATATATTATATGATTGCAAAAGGGGGATGAAAATGCCAAGAGCAGTTTGGCTTCTAGTGATAGGAATGCTCGTTAATGTTACGGGAAATTCATTTCTGTGGCCTTTAAACACAATATATATTCATGATTATTTAGGGAAATCGCTCACTGTAGCCGGATTTGTTCTTATGGCTAACCAAGGAGCAGGAGTTATTGGAAATTTACTGGGTGGTTTTTTGTTCGACCGTATTGGCGCCTATAAATCCATTTTAGGGGGCATTGGTCTATCTATACTAGCCTTAATTTGTCTTGTTTTTTGGAATGATTGGCCAACTTATGTTTGGTTGTTAATGGTATTAGGATTTAGCGGCGGAATCATTTTTCCGAGTATGTATGCGATGATCGGTTCCGTATGGCCTGATGGTGGGCGAAAAGCGTTTAATACATTGTATTTATCACAAAATGTTGGTGTTGCCATCGGACCTTCTTTGGCAGGGCTTGTCGCTTCTATTAATATTCATTATATCTTTACAGCGAACTTGTTTTTCTACGCGATTTTCTTTTTTATTGCTTTCTTCGGTTATAAAAATATGGAAACAGCACCGGAATTACATACGAATGTACTAAAAGAACAGGAAAAAATTACGGACAAAGCACCATTCTATGCGTTGCTTATTATTACAGGCGGATATTTACTTACTTGGATTATTTATTCGCAGTGGTCAACAACAATATCGACATTTGCTTTAGATCTTGGCGTCTCATTAAGACAATATAGTTTAATTTGGACGATAAATGGATTACTCATTGTTCTAGGACAACCGCTGATTAGGCCAATTATTAAACGATTGGAACACAAAATTAAAACACAGATGTTAATCGGAATTTTTATCTTTATTATCTCATTTACAGTCGTTGCATATGCTGGATCATTTAAAATGTTTGTGGCTGCGATGGTGATTGTTACGTTTGGTGAAATGTTAATCTGGCCTGCAATTCCAACGATTGCAAATCAGTTAGCACCACGGGGCAGGGAAGGTTTTTACCAAGGAATCGTGAACTCAACCGCGACAATTGGCCGTATGATTGGACCTGTAGCTGGTGGGATTTTAGTCGACCTATACGACATGCGGGTAATGATTTTCATTCTTATAACGTTAATGAGTTTGGCGATTATTACAACGCTTGTATATGATAGGCCCATTAAGAAGGCGGGGTACTCATTGAAAAGTGAATGAGTATTCCTCTGTAATTATTGGTCATTTCCTATTGTTTGATTGCAAGATTGAGATAATTTTGATTTAATGAAAGGGAGAGGGTTAATTTTTAAAGGGGGAAGAAGCATGAAACCTATTTATAGTTCAGCTAAGGAAGCGGTTGCTAATATACAAGATGGTGCGACACTTATGGTTGGTGGGTTTGGACTCGTAGGAATCCCAGAACAACTAATCTTAGCGCTAGTCGAAAAAGGGGTAAAAGACTTAACCATTATTTCGAATAACTGTGGTGTTGACGAGTGGGGACTTGGTCTATTACTTAAAAATAAACAAATTAAAAAAATGATTGGTTCATACGTTGGAGAAAATAAGGAATTTGAACGTCAAGTGCTTTCTGGGGAAATCGAAGTAGAGTTGACGCCGCAAGGAACGCTCGCGGAGAAAATCCGTGCGGGTGGCGCGGGCATTCCTGCATTTTTCACGCCAGCTGGTGTTGGGACAACGGTTGCGGAAGGGAAAGAAGTACGAGAGTTTGACGGAAGAGAGTATGTGTTAGAGGAAGCTCTACATGCGGATTTCTCTCTAGTGAAAGCGGAAATAGCCGATAAATTTGGTAATTTAATTTACAATAAAACGGCGCAAAACTTCAATCCGATGATGGCAGCTGCGGGGAAAGTAACAATTGCAGAAGTAGAAGAAATTGTTGAAACGGGTGATTTGGACCCTGCAACAATTCATACGCCAAGCATTTATGTACAAGGGCTTTTACAGGCAAAGGCAGAAAAACGTATCGAACGTCTTACGACACAATAAGTGAGGGGAAGGGGATTGGAAAGTATGGGGAAAGTGAATTATCGAGAGCGTATTGCGAAGCGGGCAGAAAAAGAAATTGCAGATGGCGATTATGTTAACCTTGGAATCGGTATGCCAACGCTTGTTGCCAACTTTATTTCTGAGGATAAAACAGTCGTTCTACAATCTGAAAACGGCCTGTTAGGGATTGGACCTTATCCAACGGAAGAAACTGTTGATCCAGATTTAATTAATGCAGGAAAAGAAACGGTTACTGCAATTCCAGGATCTGCTTATTTTACAAGTGCAGAATCATTTGGTATGATTCGCGGCGGACATATTGACGTGGCGATTTTAGGTGGAATGGAAGTTTCTGAAAAAGGTGACTTGGCGAACTGGATGATTCCTGGAAAGATGATTAAAGGAATGGGCGGCGCAATGGACCTTGTGCACGGGGCTAAAAAAATCATTGTTATTATGGATCATGTTGCTAAAGATGGTTCAGCAAAGATAAAAAAAGAATGTACGTTACCGTTAACAGGAAAAGAAGTCGTTCATAAAATCATTACGGAACGGGCGTTAATAGAAGTCACTTCTGAGGGACTAGTTTTAAAAGAAGTTTTTGAAGGGTTTACCGTACAAGATATTATAGATTCGACAGATGCAAAGTTAAATATTGAAAATGTTGTCGAAAATGTTCAGTTGTAGTTGTTAAATTTCGTTAATTCGGGTAAGATAGGAGCAAATGTATAAGTTTGCTTTGAAGAGGAATAGTAATCTGTAACGAACACTTTCAGAGAGTCGGCGGTTGGTGGAAGCCGGTAGTGGACAAATAGACGAACTCGCCTTAGAGCATGCATGAGTGAAAATTAGTAACTTATGCCGTTATCCGCGTTAAGGAGACAAGTTGGACGATTCGTCGTCAATTTGGGTGGTACCGCGGGAGTTTGCAAAAAATCTCGTCCCTTCTTTTTTTAGGGACGGGATTTTTTATTTTTAAGGAGGAATTAATGAATCATGAGTTACAATCACGGTCAAATTGAGAAAAAGTGGCAACAGTATTGGGAGGAAAATAAAACGTATAAAATGACGAACGATCCGTCGAAACCAAAGTTTTATGCGCTTGATATGTTCCCATATCCATCGGGTGCTGGACTTCATGTTGGTCATCCGCTTGGTTATATTGCGACAGATATTTTAAGTTCATTCAAACGGAAACAAGGGTATAACGTGCTCCATCCAATGGGCTGGGATGCTTTTGGTTTGCCTGCCGAGCAATATGCACTCGATACCGGTAATGACCCTGCTGAATTTACAGCGAAGAACATTGCAACGTTTAAGCGTCAAATGAAAGATCTTGGCTTTTCATATGACTGGGATCGTGAAATTAATACAACAGATCCGTCTTATTATAAATGGACACAATGGATTTTTATTCAATTGTATAAAAAAGGTTTAGCATATGTTGATGAAGTCGATGTAAACTGGTGCCCAGCATTAGGTACGGTTCTTGCGAATGAAGAAATTATCGATGGACTATCTGAACGTGGCGGACACCCAGTAGAACGTCGTCCAATGCGTCAGTGGGTACTTCGCATAACAGAGTATGCCGATAGACTTCTTGAGGATCTAGATGACCTAGATTGGCCTGAAAGTTTGAAAGATATGCAGCGTAACTGGATTGGGCGTTCAGAAGGTGCTGAATTAACATTTGAAATTGAGGGAACGGATAAAAGTTTCAAAGCATTTACAACGCGTCCAGATACAATCTTTGGTGCAACGTACGCGGTATTAGCACCTGAACATAAATTGGTCAAAGAAATTACGACAGAAATGCAAAAAGAAGCGGTAGAAGCTTATTTGCAAGAAGTGAAACTAAAGAGTGACTTAGAACGTACAGATTTAGCGGATGAAAAGACAGGTGTATTTACAGGCGCTTATGCGATCAATCCGGCAAGTGGCGAAAGGATGCCAATTTGGATTGCTGACTATGTTCTTGTGTCTTACGGGACGGGCGCAATTATGGCAGTTCCTGCACATGACGAGCGTGACTTTGAATTTGCAACGAAGTTCGATTTGCCGATTGTTGAAGTTGTTGAAGGCGGAGATATTTCAAAAGAAGCGTATGTTGGAGATGGACCGCATGTCAATTCGGATTTCTTAAACGGACTTCAGAAAGAAGAAGCGATTGAAAAAGCAATTGCTTGGTTTGTTGAACAAGGTAAAGGCGAAAAGAAAATTTCTTATCGTTTACGTGACTGGCTATTTTCCAGACAGCGATATTGGGGAGAACCTATCCCAATTATTCATTGGGAAGATGGCACAATGACGGCATTGGACGAGTCTGAATTACCATTAGAATTACCGAAAACGTCAAATATCAAACCGAGCGGAACGGGTGAATCACCGCTTGCAAATATTGACGACTGGGTAAATGTTGTAGATCCTGAAACAGGCATGAAAGGCCGTCGTGAAACGAATACGATGCCACAATGGGCAGGTAGCTGCTGGTACTACTTACGTTATATCGATCCAAATAATGATGAGATGATCATTGACCCAGAACTGGCTGAACGTTGGTTGCCGGTAGACATTTATGTCGGTGGGGCAGAACATGCTGTACTTCACTTATTGTACGCACGATTCTGGCATAAAGTGTTATACGATATCGGCGTAGTGAAAACGAAAGAACCTTTCCAAAAATTATTTAACCAAGGAATGATTTTAGGTGAAGGTAACGAGAAAATGTCTAAATCAATCGGAAATGTGATTAACCCGGATGACATCGTTCATTCACACGGTGCGGATACACTTCGCCTGTACGAAATGTTTATGGGTCCGCTTGACGCATCAAAAGCATGGTCAACAAATGGACTTGACGGTGCAAGACGTTTCCTAGACCGTATTTGGCGTCTATTTATGAATGAAGACGGTACGCTTAGCGAAAAAATTAGCGGTGAGCCGGGCGGTGCACTTGAAAAAGTGTATCATCAGACGGTGAAAAAAGTAACGGATGATTATGAAGTGATGCACAATAATACTGCCATTTCCCAAATGATGGTGTTTATAAATGAATGTTATAAAGTTGATCAAGTGCCGACTGCATATGCGGAAGGGTTTGTGAAGTTAATTTCTCCAATCACACCACATCTTGCGGAAGAGTTATGGGAGAAACTCGGTCATACGGATACAATTACGTATGAAGCATGGCCTACGTATGACGAGTCAAGATTAGTAGATGATACAGTTGAAATTGCCGTTCAAATTAACGGGAAAGTTCGTGCACGCATTGAAGTTGCGAAAGACAGCACGAAAGAAGAGCTTGAACAAATTGCGTTAGAAGATGAGAAAGTAAAAGAGTTTATAGCTGGTAAAGAAGTGAAGAAAATTATCGGTATTCCAGGAAGACTTGTGAATATCGTCGCACCATAATTCTCTAATCAAAAAACGCGTATCCTGAGTAGGGTACGCGTTTTTTATTGATAAGTAGTTAGAGAAGCGCAGCATATTGACCTGCGTTCATACCTGCAATTCTCCCGGTGACAAGTGCAGATGTTATATTATACCCGCCTGTATAGCCGTGGATATCTAAGATTTCACCACAAAAGTAGAGGCCATCTTTCTTTTTGGAAGCCATCGTTTTTGGAACGATTTCTTTGGTTGAAACACCGCCTCCTGTCACGAAGGCCCTTTCAATAGGTTGCGTACCATTTACTTCTAAAGTAAAAGATTTAAGTAAACGAGCGAGTGCCCGTAATTTTTCAGAAGATAAGGCGGCCCCAATTTCAGTTGGATCAATTGTAGCGCGCTCTAGTAAAAAATGTAGCCATTTTTCAGGCGCAATGCCTTTTAAAGAATTATTGACTTGTTTTTTTGCATCCTCTTTAACAATTTTGTTAATTTGTTGAAAGATTTCTTCTTCATTTTGTAAAGGAAGTGTGTCAATTTTCATGGTGACTGGCTTGTTGCCGTTTTTCATTCGTTCTTTGACGACAAATTGACTGCACCGTAAAATTGCGGGACCACTTAAACCGAAGTGCGTGAAAAGCATGTCCATCGTATGCGTAACGAGTGTTTTTCCTTTCGCATTTAATACGGATACGGCAGCATCTCGAAGTGCAAGTCCTTGTAGCTCTTTAGAAACGATAAATGGTTCGCTTGATAATAAAGGAACTTCTGTTGGATATATTGTCGTAATGGTATGACCCGCTCGTTCTGCCCATGGATAACCATCCCCAGTGCTTCCGGTTTGGGGAACAGCTTTCCCACCGACCGCTAATACAACTGCATGCGCACGAATTTCTTCTCCGTTATCGAGACGGACACCGAGAATCTTTTCGTCATCCATTAACAGTTTTGCAACTTTTGTTTCTAATTTTAAGTCTACATCTAGTCTTTTCATTTCATCTAATAATGCATTCACAACATCTTTTGCTTTATTCGAAACCGGAAACATTCTTCCATGGTCCTCTTCTTTAAGGGGAACGCCTAAGTTTTCAAAGAAATGAATAATATCTTCGTTGTTAAACACGGAAAACGGTCCATACAAAAAACGACCATTTCCCGGGATGTTCTTAATGATTTCTTCTTGTGGAAGACGATTTGTTACGTTACAGCGGCCTCCACCAGAAATCGCCAGTTTATTTCCTGGCTTTTTTCCTTTTTCAAGAAGAAGGACTTTGCTTCCGTTTTCGGCAGCTGCAATGGAAGCCATCAAACCAGATGGACCCGCACCAATAATAATTACGTCATACATTAATAAAGAACCACACTTTCGTTGAATGTTGTATAATTTATAGTTTGAGTAGATTTCATATTTTTAATAAACAATCACCTAGAATAGGTTGTCGCTAGAAAGCGTTGGATATTTTCCGAACGGTTGTTGCACCAAAGCGCTTCCTTCAGCATGTCTTATTATACATCATTCAATGTTAATGATTGTGTAATGTGGTCGTCAAGGGTAAACTATTATATAGATTTTAGAGAATGGAAGGATTAATTATGTCGTCAAAACTTCTTAAAGGAACCGCCATTTTAACAATCGGGCTGTTTCTTTCGAAAGCACTCGGTCTATTTTACCTCATTCCTTTTTATGCCATCGTAGGGGAAGAAAATATTGGGTTGTACCAATATGCTTATATCCCTTATAACATTGCATTGTCTGTTGCGATTTCCGGTGCGCCGCTCGCGATTTCTAAATTCGTGTCAAAATACAATGCGCTGGGCGATTATGCGACGGGACGTAAAATATTAAGAGGCAGTATGGGGATCATGGTATTTTCGGGGATTGCATCTTTTTTAATTTTATTTTTTTTAGCCGAGCCAATCGCACATCTTGTTCGAACAGACGATGAACAAATTTTTACAGTGGAAGAAATTGCCGGCGTTATCCGTTGGGTCAGCTATGCACTACTAGTTGTTCCAATGATGAGCATTATTCGCGGATTTTTGCAAGGCTATAATAAAATGGAACCGACAGCTGTCTCGCAACTCGTCGAGCAAATCGTCCGTATTGCGGTTGTCTTAATCGGTGGATTTATCGTTGTGAATTTTTTACATGAATCTCCTAAAGTGGCTGTGAATTTTGCAGTTTTTGCTGCGGCGATTGGTGCTGTTGCTAGTCTTGGGGTTTTGTATTATTATTGGAGAAAATATAAACCGGAATTAGATTATCTATTGGCCAAAAGTCCACCGGCAAGTGACGTTACCATTAAAGACATGTATGCAGAAGTTATTACGTATATTATTCCATTTATATTAGTCGGTGTGATTAATCCGCTTTATCAATTTGTAGATATGATTACATTTAATAGTGCGATGAAATCGATAGGACTTGCAGCAGTGTCTGATACATACTTAGGGATGTTGAACTTGTTGACGCATAAGTTTGTGATGATACCCGTGATGGTTGCGACTGGGTTTTCTATGACATTAATCCCAGTGATTACAGGGGATTATACGAAGAAAAACCAAGTTGGAATTACTCGTTCACTTGACCAAACGTACCAAATTATGTTGTATTTAACGGTTCCTATGGTGATTGGATTAGTTCTACTATCTGATGAATTGTATCAGTTTTTATACAGTAAAAGTGATGTCGGAGCCGCAATACTTGCCAGTTATGCACCTGTTGCAGTGCTTTTCGGATTATATACCGTAACTGCCGCTATTTTACAAGGAATTGACCGACATAAGTGGATTGTATTTACCTCTTTATTCGGCTTATTATTGAAATTAATGTTAAACATTCCTCTTATAAAACTATTTGAAACGAATGGAGCAATTATTGCGACAGCGATTGGCTATTCAGCTGCAGTTGGCCTAAACATACTTATTATTACAAAGACGCTTCACTATCATTCAAAATTGGTGTTTAGAAGATTAATTCTCATCGGAATTTTGAATGTCGTCATGTTTATCGCTGTTTTCTTTACGTTAAAAGGATTAAATGCGGTAAACCCTGTAGATGGAAAAATGCATGCGTTGTTGTACATCCTCATTTGTGCGGGGGTAGGCGTCGTCGTTTACGGATATTTATCACTCAAAACAGGTTTAGCTCAAAAGCTCTTTGGTGAGCGATTAACGAGAATTACAAATAAACTCGGATTGTAGGAGGTGATTGCATTGCGGTTAGATAAATTATTAGCAAATATGGGATTTGGGTCACGGAAAGAAGTGAAGCAGTTATTGAAAAATGGTGCAGTCCGTGTCAATGACCTAGTGGCAAAAAAGCCAAATGTTCATATTGATACAACTGAAGATATCGTCACTTGTTACGGGGAACGAGTGATTTATCGGGAGTTTATTTATTTAATGATGAATAAAAAGCCAGGCGTACTTTCAGCAACGGAAGACTTGAGAGAGAAAACAGTGATCGATTTACTCAGTGATGAACATCGACATTTCAACCCCTTTCCGGTTGGACGCCTTGATAAAGATACTGAAGGATTTTTATTACTATCTAATAACGGTAAATTGGCACATAATTTATTGTCCCCGAGAAAAAATGTACCTAAAACGTATTACGCGCACGTACAAGGTATTGTAACTGAAGAAGATATTCAAGCCTTTTCAGAAGGCGTAACATTGGATGATGGTTATGAAACTAAACCAGGCAAATTAAAAATATTGAAATCAGATGCAGTATCAGAAATTGAGTTGACGATTACGGAAGGTAAATTTCATCAAGTGAAGCGGATGTTTGAAGCAGTCGGTAAAAGGGTCATTTATTTAAAAAGGCTATCTATGGGTCCTTTACACTTAGATGAAACGATCCCACTAGGCGGTTACCGTGAATTAACAGCAGAGGAACTTCAATTGCTTGAGGATATTGCAGAAGAGTAGAAACAAGGCTGAATCTCTAAGTAGATTCAGCCTTGTTTTTATAGATAAACTATGAAATTACTTTTTTTGATGTCGTTGTCCATTTACCGCGCACGGGGCTGGTAATTAGTTCATTGTATTCTAAAACGTTTAAATCCCGTTGTGCCGTGCGAGGAGTGATGTCAAATTCGTCGACTACATTTTGTGTCGTTACTGTGCCATTGTCAAGGATATACATGTAGACGTCTTTAATGCGGGTAAGCATACGTTCTGTAGCTTCTTTCAACTGTTAAATCACTCCTTTATCATCATATTTCCAAAGCGAAAAGCATGAGACTAGTGAATGGTCTGTTAAACATGTTGAAAATTTTAAGAGCCGCACATCCTTCCTATGATTAGCGAGTATCCTTTCGAAAGTCAACTGACAATTTGACTCTATTTTATTATAGTGAGTTTTGAGTGAAAATTCAATACATAGAGAAAAAAATCTATGTATCTCTTTCTTTTATGTTAAAAACGTGTGAGAATAAAGGAAGGATACGAACTATATTTATGTTAAAAAAACATAAAACAATTCTTTGGGGTATAAATGAGAGGAGTATTGAAATGGCATATTACTTTATTGATGGACAATTTACCAAGCAAGACGAGATAAAAATTTCAATTGATGATCGTGGGTATTATTTTGGAGACGGCGTATATGAAGTTATCAAAGTGTACGGCGGTGAATTATTTACTGCGGAAGAACATATTAGTCGTTTGTTTACAAGTGCTGCTAAAATCAACTTAGCGATGCCTTATTCTGAAGAACAATTAATTGGTGTTGCACGCGAATTAATTGAAAGAAATAATTTGCTTGATGGGCATGTGTATATGCAAGTGACGAGGGGTGCTGCGGCAAGACAACATCATTTTCCAGTACCTGCTGTTCCGGCGGTTGTGACAGCTTATACAATGGAAGGTAGTAGACCAAAAGAAAATATGAAAAACGGTGTGGCAGTTAAATCCGTCGAAGATATCCGTTGGCTACGATGTGATATTAAAAGTTTAAATTTACTTGGCAGTGTATTGGCGAAAGAAGAGGCAAAAGCTGCTGGGTGTGAAGAAGCGATTCTTCATCGTGATGGCATCGTTACAGAAGGTTCTTCAACGAACATGTTTGGGGTAAAAGATGGCGTCGTCAGGACACATCCTGTTTCGAATTTAATATTGGAAGGCATTACTAGACAAGTTGTCTTGCAGCTTTGTGATGAATTAAATATCCCAGTAGAAGAAAAAGCATTTACATTAGCAGAAGCTTTTCAAATGGATGAAGTTTTTTATACATCAACAACAGCAGAAGTGATGCCGGTAATTACGATAGACGGACAGACAATTGGCGATGGTCAAAGAGGGGAAGTTACAGAAAAGCTACAAAAAGCTTTTGCGACAAAAATCCCATCTCTTTGCAAACAGTAATGAATGCGAAGAATGCAATTAGATCGGAGTAGATGAATATGGCACAACTCGTCAAGTTGCTCGATTATGTTTCTAGATATGAAAATGACTTAACGCGTTATCCAACCCAATTTCTCCGACTCAAACAGTATCAATGGAACCGGATGAAGATTCAGTGGGAAACAGGTGCAGAGCATACGTCGTCTGGGTCTGAAAAAGAACGAGAGATGGATGAGGGAGAAGAAAACCGTCAAAATCTATTCGCTTCACTTTTTAGGCTTTTTAAGGGAAGCAAAGAAGAGAGTGAAAAGGATAGTCATGAAATAATCGAAGAAGACGAGAGTTTACATTTTAATCCCAACGTTATATATAACCCCGGATCGATTGAGCAACTACGCCAGCATTATTTAGATCAACTTTTTAATTTTCAAATAAAATGGGCGAGTTCCACGTTAATGGAACAGTCGCGTGTGGCGCCAAAATATATGAGAGATTCGTTATTACGCTCATTTCTCCAAAGTTTACCAGACAGTTATTTATTGTTTTACGAACCAATCATTAAACTACAAAAAGCACCTGTAGAATTAGATATTATCCTAATTACGCCCGTTGAATGCATGTGTATTACAGTGTTAGAAGAGGAAGATTTGGCTGCATTCAGTGGAAGTGGCAGTCGCTTTTGGACCAAAAGACACGGGGCGGAAGAAGTGAAAGTATTAAATCCACTTCTTTCGTTAAATCGAATGACGAAGATTATTGCTCAGCTGTTTAAAGAGCAAGAGATAGACTTTCCGATAAAAAGGTATTTAATATCAAGGAATGGTTATATTGATTATCCAATGGGCGGCTTTGATTTAGAGGTCATTGATAGACGCTATTATGGGGAGTGGTTCGATTCGATTGGTAAGCTCTCCACACCTTTGAAATATGCTCAGTTTCGAGCGGCTCAAGCCATTTTAGATGTAGGGCAAACAACTGCAATTAATCGATTATTAATCGAAGATGATGATATAGCGGAATGACAATAGTAAAAGGGGAGTTTGTAAATGGATCAATTTACATTTCACGATATGACATTAACTTGGTTGGATGGGGGCTTAAACTACTTAGACGGTGGGACAATGTTTGGGCCAGTCCCGAAGATTCTTTGGTCTAAAAAATATGATGTTAACGAAAATAATTTAATTGAATTAACGGCTCATCCAATCTTGATTCAATATCAAAATAAAAATATTTTAATTGATACGGGTCTTGGTAATGACAAACTTAGCGATAAAATGAAACGGAATTTAGGCATTGCGAATGAGTCAAGTGTGGTTAAAGGATTAAATGAACTCGAGTTACAACCAGCGGATATTGATATCATTTTAATGACACATATGCATAATGATCATGCAGCGGGACTCACGAAATGGGAAGGAGAGCAGCTTGTTTCTGTTTTTCCAAATGCTGAAATATATGCATCGCAAGTAGAGTGGGATGAAATGCGCGCACCTAATATCCGTTCTAAGAATACGTATTGGAAAGAGAATTGGGCGCCAATTCAACATCAAGTGAAACCTTTCCAAAAACGAATGACAATTATACCGGGTATCGAAATGATTCATACAGGTGGTCATAGTAATGGACATTGTGTTGTGAAATTAACGCAAAATGGGGAAACGATTTTACATATGGGAGATTTAATGCCGACCCATGCTCATAGTAACCCATTATGGGTGCTTGCTTATGACGATTATCCGATGGACTCAATCGCAGCGAAAGAAAAGTTAATGGAAGAAGGGTTAGAAGGTAATTATTGGTTTAGCTTTTACCATGATGCCATCTATCGCCTTGTAAAGTGGGATGTGTCAGGAAAGAATATTGTAGAGAAAGTGAACCGTTCCAAGTATTCTCATGAAAAGGTTTGATCTTGACCTTGAGTATGATGAGTAAAAAGAATTCCTGTGGATATATCAAGCTATATAACAAAAGCTGACAAAAATAGACAAGTGAGGGAATCGTTAATCATTCCTTCACTTGTTTGAGTATAGTTGCCTTAAAAAGGTTTATAATTTCGTTAGCTCGACAACTGTTCCAGTCTTGGCATTTGCTGCAAACTCAAATTGTTCTAGGTCGCCGTTATGGATACGAGAAATTCCGCCGCGATAAACATCCATTGTAATCATTTTATTTTCGAAAGGTTCGGTTTTCATAACAATCCAAGATCCATCAATGGGTCCTTCTTTTTTAAACTCATCTTTAATATTGTTTAATACAGAATCTGCAGAAATGTATGGATTCGTACGATCTATCGCTTCTTTTACAACAACTCCAACCGCTACACCTGTGAGAATACCGGCAAGGAAATCTTTCAGTTTCAAAATCAAAACCTCCTATGTAGTCTTTTCCATAGTGTACCATAAAAATCAGAACGTCTGATAGTTGAATGAACGAAAAGATTGAGTCATGTTTTTGTGGGTACTATTTTAAGCGGAGGCTTTCTCTTCTTGAATAGTTAGGTATTCCAGTTTTAATAATGCCAAATAAACTATGTTGATTTCCGTTCCGAGCGGACGCGTTCCGTGGGGCGGGAGGTGAGCCTCCTCGTCGCTTCGCTCCTGCGGGGTCTCACCTGTCCCGCTAAATCCCACCGGAGTCGCCGCTCTGCACTCCAATCAACAGAGATTACCTTAAATATAAATTTCTAACGCATATAACTTATATATTTCTTATCGCTTTTTCAGCACTATTTTCAAGCATTTCTTTGTAACATTTAGGCGGTTTACCTTCAATCTGTGTTTCAAGTTTAACTTTCATTGTTCCACTAATGTTTTTATAACTAACCCATCATTTAAGGCAACCATAAACTGAATTAATGCCTGAATGCCTCGTTCAGTAATAATTTCGACTCACTTTGATTACGGTTCTCGGCTAACTAATCTAGCTTTTAAAAGCTGGATTAACGCGTCTAAATAAGTTTATTGAAGCGTTCTAAATAAATCTGTTTCAATCTCTTACAATGTTGGTGGTTTCTAGTTGTTTTTAATCATGTGGGTTCTCCCTGTAGTGTTTTTCAGCAAACTTCACTAAGAGAACCCTTTTTTATGCCTAAAAATCAAAATTATTCTATGTATATACCAATTAATCGGAGTGGAAATCGGCGACTCCTGCGGGAACAGCGCGAGCTGAAAGCCCCGCAGGAGCGCAGCGACGAGGAGATTGAAGCCGTGCCCGCGGAAAGCGTCCGATTGGAACGGAGATTAATTGTGTTATGGATTTTCACCTATCCCTCACAAACATTTTACTCATATGGGCGAAAAGTATTTCGATTTACAAAATAAGATGGAAACTTTCAGAATAATCGTTTACACTAAAGGGCGTATATGAATGATTTGGGAGGCCGTATTCGTGAAAAAAGATACTTTGGACATGTTTAAAACGTTAACAGAATTACCAGGAGCACCTGGCAATGAGCACGCAGTTCGTAATTATATGCGCGGAGAATTAGAAAAGTATAGTGATGAAGTGGTTCAAGATAATCTGGGTGGCATTTTTGGTGTTAGAAAAGGACCAGAGGACGGCCCACGAATTTTAGTTGCTGGTCATATGGACGAGGTAGGATTTATGGTAACTTCCATCACTGCAAATGGAATGATCCGTTTTCAACCATTAGGGGGCTGGTGGAGCCAGGTCTTATTAGCACAACGTGTAGAAATTATTACAGATAAGGGTCCAGTCATTGGTGTTATCGGTTCTATTCCACCTCATCTATTGAGTGATGAAGTGAGGAGAAAACCGATGGATATAAAAAATATGTTGATTGACATTGGTGCAGATGATAGAGAAGATGCAAAGAGAATTGGCATTCGCCCAGGACAGCAAATTGTACCGGTATGCCCATTCACGCCAATGGCAAATAATAAGAAGATTTTAGCGAAGGCTTGGGACAATCGTTATGGATGTGGATTGGCGATTGAACTATTAAAAGAAGTACATGGACAAACACTCCCGAACACTTTGTATTCAGGCGCCAACGTTATGGAAGAAGTTGGGCTTCGTGGTGCACAAGCTTCTGCAACGATGATTGATCCGGACTTGTTTTTTGCACTCGATGCAAGTCCAGCAAACGATGCTTCAGGGAATAAAAACGAATTTGGACAACTTGGGAAGGGAACGCTTCTGCGTATTGTCGACCGTTCGATGGTGACTCATCGTGGCATGCGCGAATTTATTTTAGACACAGCCGAAACAAACGATATTCCATATCAATATTTTGTGTCACAAGGTGGGACAGATGCGGGACGAGTGCATACTGCCAATGAAGGAGTGCCAAGCGCAGTCATCGGTATATGTTCACGTTATATTCACACTGCTGCATCTATCATTCATACAGATGATTATGCTGCCGCAAAAGAATTACTCGTGAAACTTGTGCAATCATGTGATAAGACAACTGTAGAAACAATCAAACGAAACGTCTAATGTAAAGCCGTCCTTTCGCAATTTGGGAAGGGCGGTTTTTTGGGTTCATTAAGGAGTTAATGGTACAGTATAGGCGCGTTCCTTATTTCCTTAGGTCTTAAATAGTATATTTAGCATTTGTTAACATCAGGAGTGAGTAGATGGAATTTATAATAGGTTCAACGAATCAAGCAAAAGTACAGGCGGTTAAAAATGTGATCCGGCACTACTTTCCTAATGCGGAAGTAACAGCGATAGAAGCGAATTCTGGCGTTGCTGCTCAGCCATTTGGGGATGAAGAAGCAATCATGGGAGCGATGAACCGAGCGCAACAAGTGTATTCGAAAGAGAAAAATGTCATCGGTATTGGGTTGGAGGGCGGCGTACGTTTGTTAGGGGAAACGATGTATATTTGTAATTGGGGTGCACTCGTATTACCTACTGAACAAGTAATTACAGCTGGTGGTGCACAAATTCCGCTACCTAACGAAATTGCAAGTGAAATCCATCTAGGCAAAGAATTAGGCCCTGTAATTGACAGATATTTTAAAGCAAAAGGTCTAAGACAAAAAGAGGGAGCAATGGGTATGTTCACTGCTGGTACTGTTTCCAGAGTTGAATTGTTCACGCATATTATGCACCTATTGATTGGACAACTTCAATACAAGATGAACCATGACTTTTGATGATTTTTAAAAAATTCCAAGCGAGCCATAGTAAAAAAGTACGCAACGGTTGCAAGTACTGGGGAACATCTTTAAAATAGAGAAGGAGTTTTAAATAGAGGAATTGAATGTGTAAAAGCGGTATACAAAAGATTTAGAATTAACATTGTATGCTTGCATGCGAACATCATGATTGGAGGAAATACCAAATGTTCCAAACGTGGAAATATATATTCCTAGTATCGGTTGCGGTTTTTTTACTTACGGGTTGTGGTAAATCGCTGGAAGACCAAGCTAGTGAAGGTATAAAAGCTGCAAGGGAAGCTTTTCATACGAATAATAAAGAACAAAATGAAGAAATTGAGGGAACTAAACTTTATAAACCAGTAGGATTCAATATAAGTGACGAATCGGATGCGCAAAATATCGTACTTAATAAAGGAAAAGAAACCTTTATATTATTTGTTAATCCAAATGAAACGAAAGACAGTCAGCTATTTTATGAATTGTTGCATGCCAATGAAGAGGCGCATATTGTTGCTGAGGAGAAGTTTAGTGATGGAGATACTTTTGGTTTTGCCGCAATCGTCAATCATGGGAATGGAACGATTGAATTAATTGCCAGTGTTGGAGGCGCAAAAATCTCAACGCTCACAAACGAGAAGAATGTCGTTCGAAATTTAGAAGCGATGATGCAAATTGTTCGATCGATTCGCTAAGTGTGAGATGAAATAATAATTTAACGAACGGTCGCCTTTGAATTCAGGGTAGTGGCCGTTCATTTTTATGAATGAAGGAGTTGGAATGGTGAAATCTAAAGAACTTGTGGAAATACTTAAGAAAAGATTACCAAACGAGCATTATGAATGGCAATATGAACAAAAAGCAGATAAATTAAGATTAGATCATATCGGTCTAAATAAAGGAATGGAAATATCACTTCCTGAAATCATCCGCAAATATAACCAAAAAAAAGAAGCAGCGATAGATGAAGTGGTTTATACGATTAACGCAACATTTCGAGCGATGGAAATAGAAAAAGTGAAGGGTTTTAAAGACCAGAGCACAATTTACCCAGTCATTCGTTCCACTTCATTTGCAGAACAGACTTCCGCTGGTCATCGTTTTGTTATGAAAGATCATACAGCTGAAACGCGGATATATTATGCATTAGACTTAGGTGAAACGTATCGCCTTATTGACGAAAGTATGCTTGAAGAATTAGGGAAATCGAGAGAAGAAATTATAGAAATTGCTTTGTTCAATGTACGCAGTTTGTCGACTAAAATGAAAACAGATGAAGTTGCCGGAAACATTTTCTATTTTGTAAATAATAATGATGGATACGACGCTAGCCGCATATTAAATCGGGCATTTCTAGCGGATATGGCAGCTAAAATAGAAGGGGATATGACTGTTTCGGTTCCACACCAAGATGTGTTAATCATCGGTGACATTCGTAATAAAACAGGGTATGATGTGTTAGCACAAATGACGTTGCAGTTCTTTACGAATGGAATTGTTCCAGTCACGTCATTGTCCTTCGTTTATGAAGACGAGCAATTAGAACCAATATTTATTATGGCAAAAAATCGTGTTGCACGGAAGAAAGGAAAAGAATGATATGAATTTATTTTATAATGCGAACGGTGTAGGCGATGTACTACTTGTTCAATTAACAACAAACAATCCAAAAAACGTAAACATTACTTCTCACAATGATGTTGTCCTCATTCAAAACGCAGAAACAAATGAAGTTGTTGGTTTCAATTTATTCAAAGCAACTTCTTACGTAGAAATAGAAGGTAATGGGCAGATTGAGTTAACAGAAGAGATTGTTGAGAAAATACAACTTGCCTTAACTAAAAATGGCGCTGAATTAGTGTTAGATGTAGATCTTTCGCCTAAATTTGTGATTGGACAGGTTATGCGAAAAGAGAAGCATCCAAATGCTGATAAATTAAGTGTTTGTACAGTAGATGTAGGGGATGAGGAACTGCAAATTGTTTGCGGTGCAGCAAACGTTGCGGAAGACCAAAAAGTTGTTGTTGCAAAAGTAGGTGCGGTCATGCCATCAGGAATGATTATTCGTGATGCTGAATTACGTGGTGTTCCATCTACGGGGATGATTTGCTCAGCTTCCGAGTTAGCTATCCCGAATGCTGAGGAAAATGTAGGAATTCTCGTATTAGACGATAATGCGATTGTAGGCGAAGCGTTTCGTGCATAAGAGTTGTCGAGCCTCAAAGAAGCAGGTAAAGAAGTTTTCTTCTTCACCTGCTTTTTGATGATTTACTGAAAGCAAATTTGTTTTTTAAAAGAACAGGTTGAATACTAGCGTTATTTCTCTAGTATAAAATTACTTTAGTAGCCCTCCTTTTCTTGTGAGTAAAGAAATGGATTGGCTGGTACGTTCCTCTTATTTTGAGATATAATTTGATTTCAATGTGAATAAACTGCTAAAATAGACTAATCGACATGGAAAGAGTGATTATGTTGAAATGGTTTAAAACGTTGACAAATCGCCTGTTTGGCGAAGAAGTTGAAGAAAAACAACATGTAGAAAATATGGATGATCAATATAAAAACGAGAACAATCCAAGCGAACAAAAGACAAGGCCGGCATTCCGCTTCCCGATAATTACGGATGCAGAAATTTATGGTTGGGATGAGGACGATCTGGATGATTATCCACGACAAGTTGCCCCATCTTCTTCCAATCAGGAACTAGATGATTATGAACCTATTCCTCTATATAAAAATGAGAGATGGCCATCCCAGAATGTCCAAGTAAACGTACATAGAGCTAGTCAGTCACCAAGAGAAAAAGTAATTGAAAAAGAAGAAGTAGTACCGGAACAAGTAGAAAGTCCTTCTAGCGATACAACTGATACTGCTAGCAGAAGAAAAACGTCAGATCGTTTCGTGCCGACGAAGGTACCTTCTCCGATATACGGTTTCTCACCTCCTAAGGAGCAACACAGCGTTGATGAAGATGAGAAAAAGACGGAACAATATACACTTCATCAAGAGCAAAGTGCACAGGAGAAAGAATCGAAAAAAGAAATTTTACAGGATAATAAAACAGAGGAAAGAGGTTTTATTCAAGAAACTACACGATTAGGTGTAGTGGAAGAGGAACCGGAAGATCCTCAAGTAAATGTAAATCTCGCTATTGAAGAGAGTGAAGCACCTCAGGTGAACGAGGAATTAAGTCAGTATCCAAAACTCGAAGATTCACCGAGAAATGAAATTCAATCGCATCCAGGAGAGTCCATTCAAGATGAGTTAATCAACCAACAAAAAGAGTTAGAACTAAATCACGAAGATGAAATGCTTCAAATGGAAGAACAATCAACTCAGATTGAAGAGCAACATCAAGATGTGACAGTTTCCAATCAAGCCGGTTCAGTAAGTTCCCTAGAGAATGCTGTTTCACCTATGGTAGAAGCAGAAACAGTTGTGGAAGAACAGGCATCGCATCAAATAAATGATAAAGTACATCCGGAGAAAAAAGAACGAATTGAAGAGCCCGCAATGACTTGTCTTGAAGAGCAAGCGGAAACTGAAAAGAGCCTTCTTCAAAATAACGAAGATCACAAGAGCGAAGGTGCCGCAACAATTGAAACAGAACAAGTAGCTGAGCAAAAAAGAGAGAGAATCGTTCCTTTTAATGTCTTAATGCTAAAATCAGATAAAGAGAAATTAAAATCAAAGGAAAAAGAAACACCAAGAGTAATACCAGTGCAGCCGAGTGTGCAAGACAATCAAACAATCGAAAAAACAGAAGTGGTCGTCGAAGACAAAGCGGAAGAAACTCCGGAATTTGAACATTATGTATTTCCATCCATCGAGTATCTAGTTCCGCCAGAATCGCAAATTGAAGATACGGAATGGTTAACTTCTCAATCCGAAAAACTAGAAGAGTCTTTGTCGCATTTTGGCGTGCAAGCAAATGTCATTGATGCTGTGCAAGGACCTACTGTCACACGATTCGAATTAACAGTCGGTCAAGGGACGAAAGTGAGTCGTGTTCGAAACTTAACAGATGATTTAAAACTAACACTGGCGGCGCGAGATATTCGAATCCAAGCACCAATTCCGGGGAAAAGTTCAATCGGCATTGAAATTCCAAATCGGAATGCACGTGCTGTACGTATTTCAGAAGTGATTCAAACAGACTCATTTAGAGACTCTGATTCTCCACTAGAGGCTGTATTAGGCCTAGGACTAACAGGAGAACCTGTAACTTTGGATCTTAGGAAAATGCCGCATGGGATGATTGCTGGAGCGACAGGCTCTGGTAAATCTGTTTGTATCAATTCGATTTTAATCAGTTTGCTTTACAAGGCATCTCCAGCTGAATTGAAAATGATGTTAATCGATCCGAAAATGGTTGAATTAGCGCCATTTAATGGGATTCCACATTTAATTAGCCCAGTCATTACAGATGTTAAAGCGGCAACTGCTGCGTTAAAATGGGCCGTCACTGAAATGGAACGTCGCTATGAACTATTGGCGCATGCGGGCGTAAGAGATATTGAAAGATATAATAAGCAAGTTTTGGATAATCGACAGTTTTCATTGAAAATGCCTTATTTATTGATCGTTATTGATGAGCTCGCTGATTTAATGATGATGGCACCGAGCGATGTTGAAGTTTCAATTAGTCGAATTGCACAAAAAGCGCGCGCTTGTGGTATCCATTTAATTATTGCAACACAACGTCCTTCAGTTGATGTGATTACGGGGATTATCAAAGCAAATATTCCAACACGTATCGCTTTTTCAGTTTCCTCACAAGTCGATTCACGTACAATGATTGACACAAATGGTGCTGAAAGATTACTCGGAAGAGGTGATATGTTGTACGTAGGGAATGGAGAGTCTTCCCCTGTGCGCCTGCAAGGGACATTTGTCACGGATGACGAAATTGAACGTATAATAGAGCATGTTCAAAATGAAGCATCTCCGACTTACTTGTTTGGGCAAGAAGAATTGTTGAAAAGTGCGGTAGATGAAGAAGAAGATCCACTGTTTTTAGAAGCTTGTCAGTTTATTTACGAACAAGATAGTGCATCGACTTCAATGTTACAAAGAAATTTTAGCATCGGTTACAATCGCGCGGCTAAATTGATGGATCGGCTAGAAAAACTAGATTTTATATCGCCACAACAAGGTAGTCGAGCACGTGATGTTTACTTAACTGAAAGTGATTTAAATGAACTTAAAGAGACAATTCTATAGATTAGAAAATGCATAATTGAAAAGAAAATTGGAAATAGATAGATGAGGATAAGGGATGCCAAAAGGTCCCGGGAGGTTGCAATATGACATTGTTTCATTTTACAGGAATTAAAGGGTCTGGGATGAGTTCGCTTGCGCAGATTTTACATGATTCCAACTACCAAGTACAAGGTTCAGATGTAGGGAAATATTTTTTTACTGAAGATCCGTTACGTGAAAGAGGAATTTTGATTTATCCTTTCAGTGCGGAAAATATTAAAGAAGGAATGGTCGTCATTGCGGGAAATGCTTTTTCAGACGATCATCCTGAAATTGTAAAAGCAAAAGAATTGGGTGTAGAAGTTGTTCGTTATCATGAATTTTTAGGGAACTATATGGAAAGATTTATTTCCATTGGCGTCACAGGTTCTCATGGGAAAACATCAACGACAGGACTTCTTGCTCATGTGATTTCAGGCTATGCGCCGACTTCCTATCTTATCGGAGATGGAACTGGAAAAGGTGTTCAGGATAGTCAATATTTCGCATTTGAGGCTTGTGAATATAAGAGACATTTTCTTGCATATGAACCAGATTATGCGATTATGACAAATATTGATTTCGATCATCCTGATTATTTCAAGGATTTAAATGATGTTTTAAATGCATTTGGTGAAATGGCATTGCGGGTGAAAAAAGGGTTAATTGCATGTGGGGATGATCCTCATTTGCAAGAAATTCAAGCGAATGTACCAGTTGTATATTACGGATTTGAAGAATCCAATGATTTTGCTGCAAAAAACATTCATAAGACATCAACAGGGTCAACATTTGATGTTTATGTTAGAAATGAATATTATTTCACCTTTACGATTCCTCTAACGGGCGATCATGCGATTTTAAATGCATTAGGAGTCATTGCACTTTGTCACTACGAAGGAATTCCAGCGACACATGTGCAAGAAAGGTTATCTAGTTTCCATGGGGTAAAACGAAGATTTTCTGTTGCGGAATGTAAAGGACATATTATTATCGATGATTATGCACATCATCCGACTGAAATTAAGGCTACATTACAATCAGCGAAACAAAAGTATCCAGACAAAGATATTATCGCGGTATTCCAACCGCATACATTTACTAGGACAGCGGCATTACTAGATGAATTTGCAAAAAGTTTATCTGAAGCAGATCATGTTTATTTATGTGATATTTTTAGTTCTGCCAGAGAACAAGAAGGTAGTTTGACAATCGAGGAATTGATTGCCAGAGTTCCGGATGCACAGTATTTAGCACTTGAAGATACGGCACAATTAGATAAGCATGGCAAGTCGGTATATTTGTTTATGGGTGCAGGGGATATTCAAAAATATTTAAATAATTTTAAGCTGCATATCCATAAAAATGAAACTGCTTCCTAAACTGTCAGACTTTAGAAGCAATGAATGAGACGGGTGGCTATATTTTAGCGCTCGTCTTTTTTATCCTTTAAATATTCGGAGAAATAATTTGTATTGAAAAGAAGGATTATTGAATTCAATGTCGAATTTGAATATTAAACGTAACGTTTAAATTTCCTCTAAATAGGGAATACCAATGTTATGGATATAATAAGAAAAGCTGTTATATGAAACTGTATCTTTTTAGCTATTCATTTATTACAAAACTAAAAGTGAGGAGATTAGACGATGAGTGAAATTAATACAAAAAAGCCAAGTTACAATGAAAATCGTTTCAATCATGAATATGATTCGGAGAACAATCAGTATGAAAATGTGACAGGTGAACCGACGTATCTGCCAAGTCAATATTCACAAAGAGGCTATACCGACACTTTTTACGATGAGAATGAGGAGACAGGTGCAGGAAGCTTTTTATTAGGCGCTGTCATCGGTGGTGTAATAGGAGCAGCAACCGCATTATTCCTGGCACCGAAAACAGGCAAAGAAATGCGTAGTGAATTTTCGACGCAAGCGGTCCAGTTTAAAGACAAAAGTATTGAACTAAGTGCCATTGCAAAAGACAAAGCGTCTGAATATGGCTCAGTTGCAAAAGAAAAGGCAACTGTATACGGTACAATTGCAAAAGATAAAGCGACGGAATTTGCATCGACAGCAAAAGAGAAAACTGACGGCGTTACCAAAACGATTCAAAAACAATCTGGACAACTAGTTGATAAAGTAAAATCTGTTAAAAATAATGCAAATATCCCAATGGATGATGGAACCGTATCATTCGAAGGGGAAGAGACAATAGATTTTATTGATAAAACAAATGAAAAAGTGCAAGAAGCACTCGAAACTGTTGAAGAAAAAACAACTCAAACTGCTGAAGCGTTAAAAGAGGCTGTTGCAAAAAATACATCTGAGAAATAAAAAAGAAGCACAAACCTAATACGGTTTGTGCTTCTTTGTATCAGCATTCAATTGGGCAGATCCCTACAAAATTTGTTGAAGTTAATAATATATCGATGTAAATATTGATTTAAAATCTATTTGATGACATGTCATTTATGATTTTTATAGATAATGTCGATTTTCGTAAAAATAATAGCGTATAGCGTGACTTTTCTAAAATGATTGACTATAATAAATCTATTATCAAAAATGTAGCATATTCCTCTTTAGACGAAAAAGAGAAGGTATGTGCAGGGGGGAGAAGGACAGAGATGGGACACCATAATTTAGACGAGTTGAGAGATAAAGTTGATGGCTTGAATACAAAAATATTAGATTTAATTAACGAGAGAACTGAAATTGTCCAAGAGATTGGTAAAGTAAAAGAAAAGCAAGGTGTCAATCGTTATGACCCAATCCGCGAACGCGAAATGTTAAATTTCCTGAAGGAATATAATAAGGGGCCGCTTCCAAACGGTGTAATGGAACATATTTTCAAAGGGATTTTCATGTCTGCGCTTGAAATTCAAGAAGATGAGCAACGCAATACACTGCTCGTTTCTCGTAAGAAGAAAGCTGAAGATACAATCGTGACAATTAACGGAGAAGAGGTCGGTAATGGCGTACCGTCATTTATCTTCGGACCGTGTGCAGTAGAATCATATGAACAAGTTTCTACGGTTGCGCAAGCGTTAAAAGCAAAAGGTCAAAGACTATTAAGGGGTGGTGCTTACAAACCACGTACATCACCATATGATTTCCAAGGTCTAGGACTAGAAGGCTTGAAAATTTTAAAGAGAGTCGCTGATGAAACCGGACTCGCAGTTGTGAGTGAAATTGTTACACCTTCACATCTTGAAGAAGCTTTGGACTATATCGATGTCATTCAAATCGGTGCCAGAAACATGCATAACTTTGAATTGTTAAAGGAAGCAGGATCTGTTAATAAGCCTGTTTTACTTAAGCGAGGACTATCTGCTACGCTTGACGAGTTTATCAATGCGGCTGAATATATTATCTCCCAAGGAAACGATCAAATTATTCTTTGTGAGAGAGGAATTCGGACTTACGAGCGCGCTACACGAAATACGCTTGACATTTCAGCGGTTCCAATTTTAAAACAAGAGACTCATTTACCAGTATTTGTGGATGTCACACATTCAACTGGAAGGCGTGATTTGCTCTTGCCAACTGCTAAAGCAGCAATCGCTGTAGGAGCAGATGGCGTAATGGCGGAAGTCCATCCAGATCCTGCAGTTGCGCTTTCAGATTCGGCTCAACAAATGGATCTTGCCCAGTTTGATGAATTCTACAATTCAATCCTGGACTATTTAAAAATTCATGCATAATCATTTAATGCCGGACCTTTTGGGTTCGGCGTTTTTATTTTTAAATCGCATACTAACAGTGGAAAGTAAGGCGAAATTATGTTTTAATGACGTAGAAGGATAAATTAGGGTATTATTGACAGTAAGCATTATCTGACTATGAATCGTTGAAGTTTGATTGGAATAAATACTATAAGCCAACTAACTCGGTTGTCTATAAATGTTAAATAGCTGATAGGATGTCTATACTCAATAACAATGAACTGACTAATAATTAAAAATTACTTCAAAAAGGAGACATGTCGATGGCAATTACAATATATGATGTAGCGCGAGATGCTAATGTCTCAATGGCAACGGTATCACGTGTCGTAAACGGAAATCAAAACGTAAAACCTTCAACAAGAAGGAAAGTCCTAGAAAGTATAGAACGCTTAGGATATCGGCCAAATGCAGTTGCAAGAGGATTGGCGAGTAAGAAGACGACAACAGTTGGTGTAATCATCCCGGATATTTCCACGAGTTTCTATGGAGAGGTGTCCCGAGGGATTGCTGATATTGCGACGATGTATGAATACAATATTATCTTATCCAATTCGGATGAACGTTCTGAACGTGAACTTGAACTACTGGTTGACCATCTTGGTAAGCAAGTAGACGGAGTCATTTTTATGAGTGACTCAGTTTCTGCTGAAGTGCGACAAGAGATGTCTAGGTCCCCTGTGCCAATCGTGCTAGCGGGAACGATAGACACTGAAGAACAATTTCCAACTGTTAACATTGATTATGAACAAGCTGCCTATGAATCAGTCGTAAAGCTGATTGACAATGGACATAAAGAAATTGCTTTTGTAACTGGCCCATTAAGCAGGGATATTAATCGCGTGCATAAAAAAGCCGGCTATGAACGCGCATTAAAAGAGGCGGGTATTGAACTAAAAGAAGAGTATGTATTTGAAGTAGATGGTACATATGACGATTCTTATGAAAGATGGCAAGAGATTGAGAAGCTCGAGCAACAGCCAACTGCATTTTTCGCAAGTAATAGTACGCTTGCGGTAGGTATTTTAAATGGTATTCGAGATGCGGGTTACTCTGTACCGGAAGATTATGAAATTATTTGTTACGAGCATTCGAATCTGACGCGAATTGTAAGACCTCAATTAACTTCAGTTGTTGTGCCATTATACGACATTGGAGCGGTATCCATGCGATTACTCACGAAATTGATGGACAAAGAAGAAGTAGAAAACCTACAAATTAACTTACCTTATCATTTCGTTGATCGCGATTCATTGAAATGAAAGAGACTTCCCTATAACCGGTACTAAAACAATCGGTCATGGGAGAGTCTTTTTTTATTCAAATATATGAAAATGTCTTTCAGAATGCTTTTAGCTACTTTAGTTATTCGTACGTATTGTATGAAGGGCTTGTTCAAGCATATGTGCATTTTTCTCTTCGATTTCTTTTTTTCTAGGAATCGGTTTATATAATGGTTCCGGGTCTTCCCAAGTCTGAATAAGTGTGATTGGCGCTTCTTTCTGCCATCTATCTAACCATTTTTGCGGTAATGGGCCAGTCGGTTGCTCCTGACCACTCATCGCAATCCATAAATGTGCCCAAGCACGGGGAACTACACGCCAAATGTCGTACCCACCACCACCAACTGCTATCCAGCGACCATCGCAGTATTCATCTGCAATTTCCTGGGCAATACGTGGGATTTCTTTATAAATATTCATGGTTCCATATAAGTGCGTTAAAGGATCAAAATAATGGGCATCCGCACCGTTTTGAGTAAGGATCACATCGGGCTTAAAATATTCGGTGACTTCCATCATAGCTGCTCGATAAATGGCTAAAAAGGAATCATCCTCTGTAAAGGCATCGATGGGAAAATTAAATGAAGTGCCGTAACCAGGCCCATTCCCGCGCTCGGTTATTTTCCCAGTACCAGGGAATAAATAGCGTCCAGTTTCATGAATAGATAATGTACAAACATTAGGGTCATCGTAAAATGCCCATTGAACGCCGTCCCCGTGATGTGCATCTGTATCGATATAAAGGACTCTGGCACCGTATTTTTGTTGCATATACTTAATTGCGACAGAACTGTCATTATACACACAAAATCCTGATGCACGCCCCTTGAATCCATGATGTAATCCGCCGCCAAGATTTAGTGCGTGCCTTGACCGTCCCTCCATTACTTCATCTACAGCTGTTAATGTTCCACCTACAAGTAGTGCACTTGCTTCATGCATATTTGGAAATATAGGTGTATCTTCCGTTCCTATACCATATATTTCTCCCGCTGCAGGAGACAGTTCACCTTTCCCAGCTTTTTTTACAATTTCAACAAACTTTTCATCATGGACTAATAAGATTTCCTCGTCAGTCGCAATGCGAGGAGGAATAATATCCTCAGCTTGAATCGCGTTGATATTTTTCAGTAAATCAAGCGTTAATAGTATTCGCTTCTGATTAAAAGGATGCTCGTCCGAAAATGAATAACTGAGTTGATCTTCTGAGAAAATGAAAACAGCATTTTTCTTCATAGATTAATCCCAGGAACATTAGGCCACAATACTTCAAAGCCTTCTGCTCTTAATCCTTCAATAATAGTAAGAGGGTTCATCGTCTTGACACGGATAACAAGAATTTTGGTTTCAGTATTTTCTTTATCAGGATAAACGAGAACGCTTAAAACATTCGTTTTTTGTTCATAAAAGACTTTCGAAACTTCATACAGAATCCCGGGAACGTTTGGTACACGTACTTCAATTTGAGACCCGGGCTGATTAGCACCTGTCAATTCGATATACTTATAAAGTAAATCGGTTTCAGTTATAATCCCTACGACTTCATGATTGGAGACGATTGGTAAACAACCAATTTGCTTGTCGTAAAAGAGGAGTGCAGATTCTTCTACGAAATCCATTGGATGGCCAGTAATTGGATTTCGTGTCATAATTTTAGCCAATTGGGTTTGATAAATCGCTGTATCTTTTTCGTTTGTTAAAGACGAAGGAACAGCTTCTTTCAAATCGCGATCTGTAACAATTCCAACAAGTGTGTTCGATTCATCTAAGATTGGCACATGACGAATCTTTTTTTCGCGCATGAGATCGATGGCTTCTTTCACCGTGTTTGTCGTTAATAAAGTTTGCACATCTCGAACCATAATTTCTTCGATTAACATGATTACACCTTCTTTTTATCTTGAGTAAGAAAATTCAAGATCTATTTTGCAAGTCTAGGTTAAATACTATGATGATTCTTTGGGATAGTGTAGTTCTATTACTCTATTCATAATTAAATAGCATAAAGTTAATACATAAAACGATTTTGAAAACGTAAATTATCAAATCGTTGGATTGTTTCTTTGTCTACTCGTTTACCAATCCGGGCCATTAAACAGTTTGCAGGGTGTGAACTGATTTCAGGGTCATCTGTAGCATAATATTCAAGTCCCCCCGCTTGCATCATTTTTTCCATTACTTTTCGGTATTCCCAAACATTTAGACCTGTGCCTTTCAAGTCCCAATGCCAGTAATATTCCGTTGTAATGACAATATAATCCTCCATCGCATCGTCCATCATGGATACTTTTAATAAGGCTTTTCCGACACCACCTCCGCGAAACTTTGGAATCACTTCAATTGCACCGAGTTCGATAAGTCTTTCGATATTCCCTTCAGACCATCGTTCTAACGGGTCTGGATAAACATACGTGGCATAGCCCACAACTTCATTTAATTCGCGAACGATAATAATTCTGCCTTCGGGAAGGCCAGCAATCCCTATCAGTGCTTTATGTTGCTGTGGCGCTGGTCGAAAAGATACTAAATCTTTATGAAAATCGAGGCTCGCAAGTTCCTCGGCAGAAATAGGACCTTCAATAATGATATCGCCATTTTTATGTTTGATTTCCATCGCATTATATGTTTTTTCATGCTTCACTTTGACTCCACCTCATTTTTCAATACCTCTAGTTACTAGTATACAATAAAAGAACGCATAATAAGTTAATAATTATGGACAAAATATAGTATTGTTCGAAAAGATAAATTATTTATACATTTCGTTTAAATTCATGTAGAATAACAAGTGTATGGTTTTTGAAAGGGTGAGAGAGATGAAAGTAGAAACGTTACCAGTAATAAAAGGGGATTATCAACTAGAGAACTATGAAACAGAAGCAGCTACATTTAATTGGACAGATGCTGAGAAAGAGTTTAGTTGGTTTGAAAGTGGAAAAGTGAATGTTGCATATGAAGCTGTTGATAGACATGCAAATTCGTTTCGTAAAAATAAAGTCGCATTATTTTATAAAGATGCGAATCGAAAAGAAGCATACACATATAACGATATGAAAATCATGACAAATAAAGCTGCAAATGTTTTACTAAATCACTCCTCATTAGAAAAAGGAGATAGACTTTTTGTTTTTATGCCACGCTCTCCAGAATTGTACTTTTCTTTGCTTGGCGCATTGAAAATAGGGGTTATCGTAGGACCGCTTTTTGAAGCGTTCATGGAAGAGGCGATTTACGAAAGACTACTTGATAGTGAAGCGAAAGCGATTGTTACAACACCTCAATTATTAACGCGTATTCCACTCGAAAAACTACCAAATTTAGAAACTGTCTTTTTAGTAGGAGACGATATTGAAGAAACGAATACATTCATTGATTTCAATGCACAGTTAAATAAGGCATCCAAATACTTTCAGATAGCGTGGATGGAAAAAGATGATCCGACACTCATTCACTATACATCTGGTTCAGCTGGAAAACCAAAAGGAGTTGTACTTGTTCAAGAAGCGATGGTACAACAACTTCAAACCACTCGCTGGGTACTCGATTTAACGGACGAAGATATTTACTGGTGCACTGCAGATCCAGGATGGGTCACAGGGACAGTGTATGGTGTTTTTGGTCCAATGCTTGTAGGTGCGACGACCCTTATTTTAGGTGGCCGATTTTCAATTGAAAATTGGTACGGAGCGATAGAGGAATACGGTGTTACTGTGTGGTACAGTGCACCGACAGCATTTCGTATGCTGATGAGCGCAGGGGAAAAAGAAGTTAAGAAATATGATTTATCGACACTGAGACATATTTTGTCTGTAGGGGAGCCACTTAATCCCGAAATTGTTCGTTGGGGGATGGATACGTTTAATTTAAGAATACATGATACGTGGTGGATGACCGAAACAGGTGCACATACCATTTCTAATTTTAGGTGTTTGCCAATCAAGCTAGGTTCTATGGGGAAAGCGATACCAGGCATTGAAGCAGCCATAATTGATAATCAAGGAAACAAATTGCGACCTTACGAAATGGGGAACTTGGCAATTAAAAAAGGATGGCCATCCATGATGAGAGCGATTTGGAATCGCGAGGAAGTTTATGATACGTACTTTATGAATGATGAATGGTATATCTCTGGAGATTCTGCATATATGGATGAAGATGGTTATTTTTGGTTTCAGGGACGCATTGATGACGTCATTATGACGAGTGGAGAGCGTGTTGGACCATTTGAAGTAGAAAGTAAGTTGCTAGAACATGAAGCCATTGTTGAAGCAGGCGTTATAGGTAAACCAGACCCTGTTCGTGGTGAAATGATTAAGGCATTTGTTGTATTACATGAAGGCTATGAGCCATCAGAAGAGTTAAAAGAGGGCATTCGTCAATTTGTTAAAAGAGAGTTAGCAGCCCATGCTGCGCCACGAGAAATTGAATTTAAAGATAAACTACCAAAAACAAGAAGCGGTAAAATAATGCGTCGTGTCCTTAAGTCTTGGGAATTAGATTTACCCACTGGAGACTTATCAACGATAGAAAGCTAAATCAAAAAGGGCTTGCTGCAATTTAAAATTTGCAACAAGCCTTTTATTATAAATTTAATCGAGGTTAATTATCTTGATCTTCTTCAGGCGGTGTTTCCTTGTCGTCATCCTTGCCTTTATCCTCATCTTTACCTTCATCTCTGTCTTTGTCTGCATTTCCGTTGTCCGGTTTCCCCTCATCTTTAGGCTTATCTTCTTTTGGTGGAGTCTTATCCTTCTCGTTTACTTTTTCTTTCTCTTTCTCCTCTTTTTCCTTCTTCTCTTTATCCTCGGCTTCTTTTATCTTAATTGCATTTGAAGGTTCGGATAATCGACCAGTAATATCGACAGCTCGAACTGTATATGTGCCGTCGGATATTGTATATGACTTTTTCTCACCGTCTCGTACTGTCGCAACTTTAGAGTCGTTTCGATACACATAATAGCCAATGACATCATTAGAAGAAGACTCTGTCCAGGACATGGATGTTCCGTCTACTTTCGCATTAACCGCTGCAGGATTAGCGCTGTCAGCATTAAATTTAGCGCCAGATACAACACTTGAGGCAAAAGGTGAGTTTGCTGGGAATAATTTTGAAGCATCACCTTTCAATGAGCCGAACATTCTACTAATAAATTCTTCGTTTACTCCGGTACCGCCTTGAACGATAAACTCGCTTGGCGTATTCGGTAACGCTAAATATTTTTTGCCTTTCACAGAAACATACGACGATGAAATGATGCTGTCATCAGCCTTACTTGGGACAAATACTTTAGCATTAAACAAGTCTGTTTTAACAAGTCCAGCGTCTGAACAAATTTTCGAAGGTGCTAGACCAGAAATTCCGCAAAATGATCTAGAAACAACCCCTTCAGGTCGCGTAAATGTACTGTTCGCGCCAACAATATCTGGAGCAGCTGCATTCGCCGCATTCATTAAGCGAGCGAATAATAGGTTAGTCCGTCTACTTGGCGGTAAGTAGGAATTCCTGAGACTATTTGGATATAAACCTTTTTTGTGATCCCGATAACCGAGCCATACGCCAAGTGAAACATTCGGGTTATAGCCGACAAGCCAATTGTCTATATATTTATCAGTAGTTCCTGTTTTCGCAGCAATATCCATACTAAAATTTAAGTTGTTTCTCATTGTTGTTGCTGTTCCATGTTTTGCAACGTCTCTAAGCATATCTGAGATGATATAAGCTGTTTCCGGACTAAAGACTTCTACAGGTTCAACTTTATGTTCATATACGATATTGCCTTCCATATCTTCTATTTTTTCAATCATATAGGCATCAATAAATTGACCCGCATTGGCGAATGTTGCATAAGCATTTACCATTTCCTCAACACTCGTACCATCTGTCATTGCGCCAAGAGATAGGGAGAGATTTTGGGATTCAGCATCCGATAATCTTGAAAATCCCATTAACTTCAAGAACTGTGCAGGATCCCGCTCCTTAATGGCGTTAAACAATCTTACGGTTGCAAGGTTTTGAGAAGTTGCAAGTGCTTGTCTAGCTGGTATGATACCGAGTTCTTGTGTTGCTTGGAAGTTACTCGGTGACCAACCACCTGCTGAAAACTTAACGTCTACGACTGGGCTACCCGCCCCGATGTAACCTAATTCTATTGCTGGTGCATAAACAAGCAGCGGCTTCATAGCCGAACCATTTTGTCTAAAGCCCTGTGTCGCAAAGTTAAAGTTTCTAATATTAAAATCACGACCGCCAACGAAGGATAAAATCTTCCCTGTACGATTTTCAATCATTACACTTCCTACTTGTACTGGATCTTGAGTAATAATTTCTTCTCCGGTATCCGGATCTATACTTTTAGAAGTGTACGTATATCCATAATGTTCAAAGCTTTTGGCCGCCTCATTCATACGATCAAAAATATCTTTATTTATAGTCGAGTGAATTCGATAACCATTTGTAGTCATCGCACGTCTTGCTAAAATATTATACTTGTCTTTTAGCTTACTCTCGACGTCTAAACGATTTGGATCGATTCCTTCTTCTTCGGCAAGCATTTTTGATAGAACTTCTACTGTTTGTCTTTGAATTTCCTGTGTTAAATAAGGGTATCGCTCGTTCGCGCGTAACTCTTTTTCTCTAAAATCTCTCGTGATGTCATAAGCGATTGCTTCTTCATATTGCTTTTCGGTAATATACCCAGTCTCTTTCATTCGGAAAAGAACTGTCTTCATCCGGTCGATCCCAGGTTTTAGATGATCTGGTTCTTTAAGTCCACGACCTTGATTATAAAATGGTGTATGTGCGTAGGGCGCCTGCGGAATTCCAGCGATAAATGCTGCCTGTGGAAGATTTAAATCTTTCGCATTTACGTTGAAAATCCCTTCCGCAGCAGCCTCTACTCCTGCAATGTTATCTCCATTCGCATTTCTGCCATAGGGTATGACATTTAAATAAGCTTCTAAAATTTCATGCTTGTCCATAAATTTTTCGAGGCGTAATGCAAGCAAAATTTCTTTTGCTTTTCTTTCATAAGAAACTTCATTTGTTAAGATTTGAAGTTTTATTAACTGCTGTGTAAGTGTTGAACCCCCAGTTTGGCTCGCGGAGTTCGTAACGTCTTGGAAAATTCCTCGGAAAACCGCTTTTGGCACAATACCTGGATGTGTCTCGAAATACTCGTCTTCTGTAGCAAGTACTGCATCGATAACGTAAGGCGAGACATCTTCAAGCTTTATTTCTTTACGTTCAATATCTGCGTTTACTTTTCCGAGATAAACATTATTCGCCAAGAAAATTTCAGATGATTCCTCATATGTTAAAATATCATCTCGCATTTCTTCTTTCGATCGCAAAGGTTCTTCGGCTACAAGTGATGCGAAATAGCCTGCACCAACTGATGCTGCGAAAACAAATAGGGTAATACAGCTTACAATGAAAAGAAGAAATAGGTTCCAAGCAACGCCGGAAGTAATTCTGAGTTTTTTAGCCCAACTTTTTTCGGTAAAGTTATTGATTTTGTCTTCTATGTATTTGAGATAACTCTTAATTTTATCACTCAAGTATTTCTACCTCCTTAAATCTTTTTTATTATAGCACATTCCGACAAAATGAAATCATTTTTCATTGACATATTCACCAAATAAGATAATATATAAAAGTATAACATTTATTCGCATGTTGAGAGAGCCGAAGTAGTGGTAACAGAACCGTATAGAGAGGCAACGGGTGGTGAAAGTTGCTCGGTATGTTATACATGAATTACAGTTCTGGAGTGTGACGTGTGCGCAACGTTAAGGCGTATTGAGTGGAGAGTATTCTCTCAAGCTGGGTGGTACCGCGTTATTACATACATAGCGCCCCTGCATGATTTATTAATCGTGTAGGGGCTTTTTATTTTTTCTTATTACGATTAATATTCGAACAGATACTTGTTTTTTTAAAAAAATAGGAGGGATTTATGTGAGTAACTCATTAATGGGAGATTTAAAATGGCGTGGTTTGTTATACCAACAAACTGATGAAGAAGGTCTAACGAAGGTAGTGAACGATGAAAAAATATCCTTATACTGTGGAGTTGATCCGACAGCAGACAGTATGCATATCGGACATATCGTTCCATTATTAACATTACGTCGTTTCCAAAATCACGGTCACCGTCCGATTTTATTAGTTGGTGGTGCAACAGGTATGATTGGAGACCCTTCAGGACGTTCTGAAGAAAGACAATTGCAGACAACAGAGCAAATTGCGAAAAACGTTGAAGGTATTACAAAACAAATGCAAAGAATATTTGATTTCGAAACGGAAAACGGCGCATTAATGGTGAATAACAATGATTGGATTGGCGGCATGTCAACGATTGAGTTTTTACGTGATTACGGCAAACTTTTAGGTGTCAATTATATGCTTGCTAAAGATAATGTAGCATCACGTTTAGAAAGCGGTATTTCATTTACTGAGTTTTCGTATATGCTTATTCAAGGAATAGACTTTAACCATCTTTATACAAATTACGGTTGTCGCGTGCAAATTGGCGGATCTGACCAGTGGGGCAATATTACAACTGGCCTTGAAGTGATTCGTAAAGTTCAAGAAGATGACGAAGCAAAAGCATTCGGGATTACAATTCCACTCGTGACAAAAGCGGATGGTACGAAGTTTGGGAAAACAGCAGGTGGTGCAGTGTGGCTAGATGCTGAAAAAACATCACCATATGAGTTTTACCAGTTCTGGGTTAACACGGCGGATGCCGATGTGATTAAATACTTGAAAATATTTACATTTATAGAACGTGCAGAAATCGAAGCATTGGAAGTGTCTGTTCAAGAAGAAGCGCATTTAAGAAAAGCGCAAAGAACGCTTGCCGAGGAAATGACACGACTTATTCATGGTCAGGAAGCATTAGACCAAGCGATTCGTATTTCACAAGCCTTATTTAGTGGGGATTTAAAAGCCCTTTCTGTAAATGAAATGCGCGATGCATTTAAGGACGTTCCATCTGCTGAAATGCCGAAAGAAGATAAAAACATTGTTGATTTTATCGTAGAAGCAGGAATTTCCTCTTCCAAACGTCAAGGAAGAGAAGATGTAAACAACGGTGCAATTTCAGTGAATGGAGAGCGTATTAAAGATACTCAATATATAATTAGTGCTGAGGACCGTCTAGAGGACCAATTTACAATTGTTCGTCGTGGTAGAAGAAATTACACGATGGTGAAGTTTTCATAAACACGAAACGGAGGAGAGTGCGTAAGCATTCTCCTCCGTTTTTTTTCTGGTTTTTTCATTCAACGGTTGTTACCCAAGCTGGAAGCTCCAAATCTGCGTATATTTCTGGATGTATGTATTTCCCAAGTTTTAAAGCGCCTTCTAATAAACGCGGAGAAGGGCGACAATAAAGTTCTTCTTCCATAATTGTAAAATAATTGTTTTGAATCGCGGAAAGATTTTTCCAACCAGGTCGTTTTAAAACAACTTCTTTATTTACCTTCTCAGTTCGAACGCCTACCCAAGCGAGAAGAATGTAATCGGGATTTCTATCCAATAAATCATTCCAATCCGTCTGTACATTTGCTTCGGTTTTATCCCGGAATTCGTTCAATCCACCAGCAATCGCACTTATTTCGGTGAGCCAATTTGTCTTTCCGGGTGTAAAAATAGGTTTTGGCCACCATTCCCAATAAAGTGTAGGGAAGGTATGTGCAGTTACGGCACGACTTTTCATTTCATCAATAAAAGCTAAATATTGTCGTTGGCGTTTAAGTGCTTTATGCTCAATTCCGCACTGTATACCTACAGTTAACAGGTCGTCTGCAATGTCGTTTAAACTTTGCGGATTGAGGACAATGTGGGGGATTTCACGTCTTTGTAATTCTTCTACATTTTTTTCCATACCTGGCACGCTTAATGAAGCTAACACTAGATCTGGCTTAAATGTTTCGAGTTTGTCCATATCAATTGATAAATCAGGGCCTAATTTAGGAAGTGATTGAACCTCACTTGGCCAGTCAGAATAGTCATCAATTGCAACAAGATTATCTAATAAACCAAGATAAGCTACTAATTCTGTGTTACTTGGGCAAATAGAAATAATTCTCATAGTTGTACTGTAACCGACATTCGCTCGATGTACAGTTATCCCTCCTTTATAGTAATGTCAGATAATTAGTGTAACATAGATGATAGATACTATTTGAATAACGGTTATCGAATGTGAGAAAATGAAGGGGAAAAGATTAAGTAGAAAATAAGGATGTGAACATATATGTGTGGACGTTTTAGTATGACAAGTCCAATCGAACAAATTCAACTTGCTTTTGAGTTATCGAATATGAGTGAACTGAATATTACACCAAGATATAACGTAGCACCGAGTCAACAAGTATTTTCGATTGTAAGTGATGGAGAAAATAAAAGGGGCGGCTTCCTAAAATGGGGGTTAGTTCCTTCGTGGGCGAAAGACTCGAGAATTGGTTATAAAATGATTAATGCACGTTCGGAAACGGTAGACACAAAACCGAGCTTCAAAAATTTATTGAAAAGAAGAAGATGCCTAATTGTTGCGGATGGTTTTTACGAGTGGAAAAATGATGGTGGCCAAAAACAACCATTTCGCATCAAAATGAAGGATGATCGCGTCTTTACGTTTGCGGGTTTATGGGATCGGTGGCAAAAAGATGGTGAAACGATTCATTCATGCACCATAATTACAACCGAAGCGAATGATGTGGTAAGCGGTATCCATGATAGAATGCCCGTGATACTTCCGGAAGAAAAACAAGACATTTGGTTAAACTCAACAGTTCAGGATTCAAGTTATCTAAAAAAACTTTTGAAACCCTATCAGCCAGAAGAGATGACGGCCTTTCAAGTATCTACTTTGGTAAATTCGCCTAAGAATGATGTGCCTGAGATTATTAATTCATTGTAAATTTCTATAGGGAAATAAAAACCCCTGAAGTTGGAAATTCCAAACGTCAAGGGTTTTATAGATTGCTTTATTATTATTTACGTGAGTAGAATTCAACGATAAGTGCTTCGTTAATTTCTGCTGGTAGTTCGCTACGCTCTGGGAAACGAACGAATTGACCTGTTTTTGTTTCAGTGTTAAATGAAACATATTCAGGTACGAAGTTGTTCACTTCTAGTGCTTCATTAATAACGTCAAGGTTTTGAGACTTCTCACGAAGAGAAATTTCTTGTCCTGGTTTAACGCTGTATGATGGGATGTCAAGACGTTTACCATCGACTAAAATGTGACCGTGGTTAACTAATTGACGAGCAGCACGACGAGTACGTGCAAGACCCATACGGTAAACAACGTTGTCTAGGCGAGTTTCAAGAAGAATCATGAAGTTTTCACCGTGTTTACCAGGCATTTTACCTGCTTTATTAAATAAAGTTCTGAATTGACGTTCGTTTACACCGAACATGAAACGAAGTTTTTGTTTTTCTTGTAACTGTAATCCGTATTCAGAAAGTTTTACGCGTTGAGTTGGACCATGTTGTCCTGGAGCGTAAGGACGCTTTTCAATTTCTTTTCCCGTACCGGAAAGTGATACTCCGAGACGACGTGATAGTTTCCATGCTGGACCTGTATAACGAGCCATAATAGACTCCTCCTCTAAATTGGTTTTATTTTATGGTAACTTATTTCCAAAACGAAGTACGTTTTGGAAAAACTTTGTTGTAAAATAAGACCAGATATGTTCAATTCAGTAGTCATTCTATTATCTTGTAACTTCGCCTTCGCAGCCAGAAGGTTACGCGTTACACCTCATTAAAAGGAATAAACTGAGCAGACTGAAACACATAACTGCTGCGTATATTTTACACGTTCGTAATCATACCAACTTTTAAAGAGATAGTCAAGTGTAAATCAATTAACTTTGAATCAGTAGAATTCCTCACTCCTAAATAAATGGTGGGATGGATGCCAAAAGACATTAAAATCAGAGGAAATGCAAGCTTCCTGCTGATACAAGCTAAGCTTCTGAGGAAAAGTAGAGCCCATACAAATTGCAATTTACCTAGCCGAATAGAAGAAAAAACATATCATCTCGAAAAATATGTCGAAAGAGTAGAATAATGTGATTATTAACTCTTTTCTTTCGGTAGAATAAAGTATAGTATAAGGTTAAAAGAAGGAACCATACTTCCACATTTAAAAAATGTGTTGAAATATGGGGAAGCGGGAGGCTATGACGATGAAAGAAGAATCTTTACATGAAGACACAGTTGTCGTGCATACAGGTTATGATGCAAAGCTGCATCATGGAAGTTTAAGTGTACCTCTTTATCAAACATCTACTTTTTCATTTGAGACTGCGGAACAGGGAGAAAGTAGATTTGCTGGGGACGAAGCAGGTCTGATTTATTCGCGCCTTGGGAACCCAACAGTGCAGTTGTTGGAAGAACGTATAACCGCTTTGGAAGAAGGAAAAGGTGCATTAGCATTTGGATCAGGAATGGCGGCAGTGAGTTCCATTCTTGTTCATTTAACGAAGACAGGTGACCATATCCTGTGTTCTAGAGGAATCTACGGTTGTACATTTGGATTATTAGGCATGTTAGAAGATAAATATAACATTACGCATGATTTAGTACAGATGGGCACTGAAGAACAGATTGAACGTGCGATTAAGCCAGAAACAGTTTGTATTTATGTAGAAACGCCAATTAATCCAACGATGGAGCTTGTCGACTTACAAGCAGTCGTAAATGTCGCAAAACGTCATGGCCTTCGTGTTGTAGTAGATAATACGTTCTCTTCTCCTTATCTGCAAAAACCAATTACCTTAGGTGTCGATTTCGTTTTGCATAGTGCAACGAAATATATTAACGGACATGGAGATGTTATTGCTGGTCTACTCGTAGGAAATGATGAAGACGAGATGGAAAAGATTCGCATGTCGGTTCAAAAAGATTACGGCGGCATTATCTCTCCGTTCGATGCATGGTTACTATTACGGGGAATAAAAACATTACCAGTTCGTATGGAACGACATACGTCAAATGCCGAGAAAATTATTACATTCCTAAAGAAACAACCGCTCGTAGAAAAAATATATTATCCTTTTGATGTGGATAATCCACAGTATGCAATTGCAAAAAAGCAAATGCGTGCCGGCGGAGGACTTATTTCATTTACGATGAAAGGCGGTAAGGAAGGCGCGCAACAATTTTTAAATAGTTTGTCGCTCATTAAAATAGCTGTCAGTTTAGGGGATGCAGAAACGCTTATCCAGCATCCAGCAACGATGACGCATTCTGTAGTCCCTTATGATGAAAGAATTTCCATGGGAATCATAGATTCATTACTTCGACTTTCAGTAGGCCTCGAACATACAGATGACTTAATCGCAGATTTGAATCGTGCTTTTGAAAAAGTTGAACAATCATTGAGTAAAGAAAATGCCAAATAAAAAACCCCTTCATATCAACTCATTGTTGATATGAAGGGGTTTTTACGTCGTTTTATAGATGTTGAATTAGTGTTTCAACAACTTTTTCAAGCCCGATACGATCAGTTTCCGAAAAACGGTCTAGTTCAGGACTATCGATATCAAGCACACCAATAACCTCGTCGTTTTTAATGATTGGTACGACAATTTCTGAGCGGGAAGCTGCATCACAAACGATATGACCAGGGAATGCTTCAACGTCCGGGACAATAATGGATTCCTTCCGTTCTACTGCAGTTCCACAAACACCTTTACCAACTTGGATGCGGACGCATGCCGGTAAGCCTTGGAAAGGGCCTAATACCAATTCGCCATCTTCCATTAGATAAAACCCAACCCAATTGATCCGATCGAAAAATTGATTAAGCAATGCCGAAGCATTACTTAAGTTTGCGTATAAATTTGGTTCGCCCGACAATAGTGCATCAAGTTGTTTGCTAAGCAATTCATATTTCTTATCTAAGTCTTCGTTAACATTAACAGTTGTAGACATTTGAACACCTCATTCATATGTAATTTGTAATATGTTAGTATACAGTTATTCGAACGTTTTTACAAAAGTAAGTCTGTTCATTCGACAAAATATGAACTTTTCCCTTATTAATTTTCATTTTTCCAACCAAAAGTATTTAAACATGGTACGATATAGGATAATATGTAGTGTATAGTCATTGGGACAGGAGGATCGCGATGAAGATTGTAATCATTGCAATTATAGTACTCATTATCATTTTAACCATTCTCGCCATTTCATATAGGCGTAAACATACGAATCAAATAAAAAAACTTGAGCATAGAAAACTACAAATACAACATAAGCCAATATTTGAAGAAATGACGAAAATAAAGCAACTAAATATGACAGGCGAGACAGAAGAAAAATTTGAAACTTGGCGTGCAACTTGGACGGAAGTAATTGATGTACGTATGCCTGAACTTGATAATTTATTATTCGATGCTGAAGAGTACATCGACCGTTTTAGTTTTAAAAAACTAAAAGAGACTGTCATGCTAATCGAAGAGAAAATTCAATTTAGTCAGCAGAAAATGACTGAAATCCTTAGTGGTTTAGATGAACTCGTTGGAAGTGAAGAGAAAAATCGAGTCGAAATGGAATTGTTACAAGAAAGGCATCGTAGTGCTCGAAAGAAAATTTTAGCACATCAACCAGCGTTTGGAGAAACGGTGAACCCGCTTGAAAAGGAATTGGAAACATTTAGACCTAAATTTGCCGAGTATGAGACATTGACAGAAAACGGGAATTATTTACAAGCCCGAGAAATTGTCATCGCATTAACTGAGAAAGGTGACTATTTGTTTCAAATTATTGAACAGATACCTGCTCTGTTAGCTGATATTCAAAATTCAATTCCAACCTCTATACGAGAATTGCGTAATGGTGTAAGGGAAATGGAAGAGCAAGCTTATAACTTACAACACTTAGAAATCGAGAAAATACTGGTAGATATAGAAGAGAAGCTTGAGCGAATGGCGGAAGAAATAGCTCAGTTAGAGATGGATGGTATACCAGAAGAAGTTGAAGAGATACACAGTCAATTAGATGGATTGTATGATGCACTAGAGAAAGAAGTAGTCGCAAAACATTATGTTGAAGAGAATTATCAAACTGTATACGATGAACTATTAAGGGTGACTGGACTTGTGAATGAAACATTAACAGAAATTACATTCGTCCAACAAAGTTACAGAATAAACGAGGATGAGGCGAAAATTCCGCAGAGTGCCTCAGAGGAAATTGAATTATTAAATAAACAATTTGCTGTCATTGTAGAGCAAATTGAAAATAATACTTCTGCCTATTCTAGTATGCAAGAAACCATACAAATGATTACAGAGAAGGTTGGCTATATAGACGAAGAACGAAAAGATTTTGCAGAGCGCTTAAAAAAATTACGAAACGATGAAAATAAAGTGCGCGCTGAGCTTAAAGGACTTTCAAAAGAATTACAAGATGCTGATCGTTCATTACATAGAGGAAATATTCCGGGCATACCTGACGATATTGATGCCAGACTAGAAGAAGCGGAAGAACAACTATATATTGTTAGACAGAGCTTGGAGGAAGTTCCTTTAAATATGACGCTTGTTAATTCTTACTTAGAAAATGCTAAACAATCTGTTCAGGAAGTAAGAGGAAAGACAGAAGAATTACTCGAAAATGTGATGCTAGTCGAATGGATTATTCAATATGGAAATCGTTATCGAGCATCTAATGAGCGCGTCCATGCACAATTGCAAGAAGCTGAGGAGTCGTTCAGGCAATTTCGCTATGCCAAGGCTTTGGAGGAAGCAGCAACAGCAGTAGAGGAAGTTGAACCAGGGGCAATGAAGCGGATTGAGGAATTGTTGCAAGAAAAAGACGATTTAACGATTTAATTGTTTTTAATGTTAGCGATACTGCAGATTGAGCTTATTTATGTTAATCTTTCGCTTTTAATTATTTCGAGCCACCCGCACATAGTCGTGCAGGTGGCTTTGTCACGCTTATAATTGAATGAATTCAAAATAAAGAATGGAATGAAATTAATGATTTATCTAGATAATAGTGCAACGACTGCACCAAAAGAAGAAGTTCTAAATTCTTTTGTAGAAGTTAATAAAAGATTTTTTGCAAATCCCGCTTCCCTTCATGTTGCTGGAAGAGAAGCGGAAACGCTTCTTGAAAAATCACGAGAACAAATATTAAATTTAACTCAGGTTTCTGTTGGCACGGTCATTTATACATCAGGTGGAACTGAGGCGAATAATTTAGCGGTGATTGGATTTGCTCGAAAATATCAAAACCGCGGCAATCATATTTTAACAACTAAAATCGAACACCCTTCTGTTTTAGAGGCAGTTAAACAATTGGAACGAGAAGGATTTATAGTCGAATACTTATCAGTTAATAAAGATGGCGTTATTTCAATCGATGAATTGAAAGAAAAGCTTAGAGAAGACACTGTCGTTGTAAGTATTATGCATGTAAACAATGAAATTGGTGCAATACAGCCAATTGAGGATTGTGGAAAAGTGATTCGAAAAAAATCACGTGCAATTTTTCATGTTGACGCTGTACAAAGTTTTGGGAAATTACCGCTTATATTAAGTGGAAATGGACCGGATGCAATTACAATTTCTGGACATAAAATTCACGGACTAAAGGGTTCTGGCGCATTAATTACTAAAAAACTGGTGAATCCTTCATCCATTAATTATGGTGGTGGCCAAGAACAAGGATTAAGAAATGGGACAGTCTCAGTTCCAAATGCTGTAGCTTTAGCACGTGCGGTGAGACTTGCGACAGAAAATAGAAAAACTGTTATTTTTGAAAGGTGGCGCCAGCGCTTAATTGAGCATATTGAGCAGTCGTCTGACGTGCTCGTATTAGCGAAAGAAACAGCAGCTCCGCATATATTGTCCATCGCTTTTGCTCATATTAAAGGCGAAGTAGCGATTAATTATTTTCAAAAAAATGGAATCTTAGTCTCAACTTCCAGTGCATGTTCATCGAAAAGTGAAGAGGTTAGTCATGTTATTGAGGCAATTCAATTAGAAGATAAATATAAACATGGTGTAATTCGCGTGAGTTTTGCAGAAAATAATACGAATGATGAAGTTGTTCGATTTGAAAAAGTATTTACTAATTTCGTGAATTTGCTTAAAAGGGGAAGATCGCATGATGTGGAATGAATTATTAATAAGATATGGTGAGTTATCGTTAAAAGGTCGAAATCGAAACGTTTTTATACGCAGATTGAAAAAAAATATGAAGAGCGCCTTACACGGCCTTGACTCAGTGATCATAAAAGATGAGCGAGATAGAATGTTTTTAACGGCTGATAATCCGAAAGACATGGCTGAAGTGATGGAACGTTTACCAAAAATTTTCGGGATACATTCATTTAGTCCAGTCGTAAAATGTGAGCCAACACTTGAAGCGATTTACGAAACGGCGTTAGAAGCAGTCGGATTAGAAGAAACAGAAGGAAAATCATTTAAAGTTGAAATTAGACGAACGGATAAGTCATTTCCTTATGTTACAAATGAATTGCAACAAAAAATTGGTGCGCATGTGCTAAAAAATTATCCTGAATTACACGTTAAAATGAAGAAACCTGATATTTTACTTCATGTAGATATTAGAAGACATGTAGCGTTGCTTACATCTAAAGTATATCCAGGTGCAGGAGGAATGCCTGTAGGTTCGAGTGGAAAATCGCTACTTATGTTATCTGGCGGTATCGACAGCCCAGTTGCAGGCTATATGATGATGAAACGTGGCGTAGAAATTCATGCCATTCATTTTGAAAGCCCACCATTTACAAGTGAACTTGCAAAACAAAAAGTGATGGACTTAGCAGAAAAGCTAAGTGCATTTGGCACATCAGTGCGTTTGCATGTTATTCCATTTACGGAAATTCAGCAAGTCATTGCAAATAAAATTCCTGACGGAGAGTCGATGACGACAACTCGAAGACTCATGATGCAAATTGCAGACAGAGTACGTGAGGAAATAGGCGCTCTTGGAATTGTCTCTGGGGAAAGTCTCGGTCAAGTAGCGAGTCAGACATTACAAAGTTTAACTGCCATTAATGAAGTAACGTCAACGCCTGTATTACGTCCGCTCATTGCATTAGATAAAATAGAAATTATCGAGATTGCTAAACAAATTGATACGTATGAGATTTCAATCAGACCTTATGAGGATTGTTGTACAATATTTACGCCGGCGCGTCCTAAAACGAAGCCGAAGCTTAAAAGGGTAAAACATTTTGAAAGCTTTACCGATTTTGAACCAATGATTGAAGAGGCGATTCAAGAAAGGCGTATTTATAAGTTGCCTCGTATAGAAGAAGATATGTTTACTGATTTATTATAAAAAATATGAAGAAATTACCACTAATTCCTCCTGCATGATTTTTTGAATACGGTGCATTCTAAATTTCACAAGGAGGTGTTAGTGAGATGCAAAACAATAACAGCAACAACTCAAACCAACTGTTAGTTCCAGGAGTAAGACAAGCTCTTGACCAAATGAAATATGAAATTGCTCAAGAATTTGGCGTTCAAATGGGACCAGATGCTTCATCGCGTGCCAACGGATCCGTAGGCGGAGAAATTACTAAGCGATTAGTGCGTCAGGCTCAACAACAAATGAACGGAAACCAACAACAATAAGTAATTAATGAAAGGCTGTTTCGAAGTTATTCGGAACAGCTTTTCTTATCCCTTAAAAATGAAAAAACTTTTTTAAATTAGGGGCATGATTTTTTGAATACGGTGCATTCTATATTTCACAAGGAGGTGTTAATCAGATGCCAAACAACAACAGCAACAATTCAAACCAACTTTTAGTTCCGGGTGTCAGACAAGCTCTTGACCAAATGAAATATGAAATTGCTCAAGAGTTTGGCGTTCAAATGGGACCAGATGCTTCATCGCGTGCCAACGGATCCGTAGGCGGAGAAATTACTAAGCGATTAGTGCGTCAGGCTCAACAGCAAATGAATGGAAACCAACAACAATAAGTAAACAATGAAAGGCTGTTCCGGACTTAATTCCGGGGCAGCTTTTCTATTTGCATAAACATCTTTTATTTGATTAATGTTTATTTTAATGCGAAAATAAGTTTTAATTATTTTAAATAGAAAGGTTTCATTGCTTTCTGATTATAGTGAAAACAGTAAAATCAATTTGAATTTTCGGATTGTTGTCAGTATAATGAAAGTATGGACTGAGGAGGAATGATTATGAATAGAGAACAATTAATTGCACCTGAACGATATAATATCGTTAGTGAATTTGAAAAATATGCAACAGGAAATGGCAAAAAAGCACTTATTCATATAAATGCCGCGGGAGAAAAGCGTGAAATGACATATGATGCACTGATTGAAAAGGCCAATCAGACTGCAAATGTTTTTCGTGAGAGCGGTTTAGAAAAAGGCGATGTGATTTTAGTTATGATGCCGCGCCTTATTGAATCATATAGTACATATATTGGTGCGTTAAAAGCTGGGCTCGTTGTGATCCCTAGTTCAGAAATGTTAAGACCTTCAGACATTGAATATCGTTTACAACATAGCGGGGCAAAAGCTATCGTATCTTATGAGGAATTTGCCGATCAATTTGATGACGTTAAAAACATTGAGGCGATTGATCTCTTTATCGTTGGTAAAGCAAAGGGAAATCAAAAGTCATTAACAGACTTAATGGAAACAGCATCCAAAGAATTTGATATAACCAACACAAAAAGCTCAGATCATGCATTTTTATCCTATACATCAGGTACAACCGGTTCGCCTAAAGGTGTTGTTCATACGCATGCTTGGGGATATGCACATTTACGAACAGCTGCACCAAACTGGCTCGGTATTCAAGAGGGAGATATTGTCTGGGCAACTGCGGCACCGGGGTGGCAGAAATGGATTTGGACACCATTTTTATCTGTATTGGGAAGTGGTGCTACAGGGTTAGTCTATGATGGGAAATTTGATGTCGAAACGTATTTTAAGTTAATTGAAGAAAATGCTGTGAATGTAATTTGTTGCACGCCGACAGAATATAGATTCATGGCAATATCAGAAAACTTAGCGGAAAACGATCTATCCTCAATCCGCAGTGCTGTATCTGCTGGAGAGCCTTTAAATTCGGAAGTCATTACAACTTTTAAAGATGTGTTTTCCCTTGATGTTCGGGATGGCTACGGGCAGACTGAGAATACTTTACTCGTTGGTACAATGCTTGGTATGGAACCGCGTCTTGGTTCTATGGGGAAACCCACACCGGGGAATCGAGTTGAAATTATTGATGAAAGTGGTCAGCCAGTACCTGCAGGGGAGACTGGAGATATTGCTGTCCATGTTTCAACGCCTGCTTTATTTAAGGAGTATTTAAATGACCCTGAACGAACAAGTATGCAGTTCCGAGGGGATTATTATGTGACCGGCGATTTAGCTAGAATGGATGAAGATGGATATTTCTGGTTTGAAGGCCGTGGGGACGATATTATTATTAGTTCTGGCTATACAATTGGACCATTTGAAGTTGAAAGTGCGGTTTTACAACACCCGGCAGTTCGTGAATGTGCGGTTGTAGCTAGTCCAGACCAAGTTCGTGGAAATGTCGTAAAGGCATTTATTGTACTTCGGGATCCATCAAGAAAAGATGAGGAAGGTCTTGTCAAGGAAATTCAAGACCATGTGAAAGCATTAACGGCGCCATATAAGTACCCAAGAAAAATAGAATTTATTGAGGACATGCCGAAAACAATTTCAGGTAAAATTATGCGCGTTGAACTACGGAAACAGGAAAATGTAAACTTGCTAAAGAATTAACGCTGTCTAAGTAGGCAGGATGTCGATTTAAACATTTGCAAAATCTATTCTGCTTTTATACGTTTGGAGGATAAAGCGTATAAAAGCAGTTTTCGTATTTGAGATAACAAAGGTGACGCGCTCGTCCGAAAGGGGACATCAATCATGAATATCGAAAAAAGTGGCGTCCTCTGGGCGATTTCTGCCTATATAATTTGGGGAATCTTACCGGTTTACTGGAAAACTTTACATCATGTATCGAGTGCTGAAATCTTAACGAGTCGAATCGTCTGGGCATTTTTACTAACGTTATTATTAGTTCTCTTCATGAAAAGTGGCCGTAAGTTAATCGAAGACCTAAAGACACTCTGGCAATCGCAGAAAAAATTCTGGTCTTTATTTAGTGCCTCTGTATTAATTTCCGCAAATTGGTTTATTTATATTTGGGCGGTCAATCATGATCATCTTGTGCAAACAAGTTTAGGTTACTATATGAACCCGCTTGTATCGGTTTTGCTTGGGGTCGTATTTTTAAAAGAGCGATTGAATGCTTCTCAGAAAACTGCGTTTTTACTCGCGGTGATAGGGGTCACGATTTTAACAATTTCATACGGAGCGTTTCCGTGGATCGCTTTTGTGCTTGCTGTTACATTTGCGGTTTACGGCTTGGTAAAGAAAACAATAAAGCTTGATGCTTTAAGAGGATTAACAATCGAAACGTTTTTTATTACACCAATTGCGCTTGCTTATTATATTTGGTTATTTATCCAAGGTGAGGCTGCCTTTCTACAGACAAACTTCAAAACGAGTATATTGCTTATTTTGACAGGCGTTGTAACAGCATTGCCACTCGTATTATTTGCGAAAGGTGCGCAGCGGATGCCTTTATATATGGTAGGATTTTTGCAGTATATAGCGCCGACAATGATGTTATTTCTAGGTGTAATCGTATACGGTGAGACGTTCGGTAAAATCGAACTGTTATCCTTTGCTTTCATTTGGTTAGCATTGCTCTTATTTACTGTGTCAACGTTATTTGAAACGGTGAGGGCAAGGGCAATTTCTATGGTCAGTACAGTAAAAAGGTGAATCCCTACATAAGTAGAGATTCACCCTTTTTCAAGTTTTCATAAAAACATCCGTTGAACCTTTTCCCAAAACGAATTATTTTTTAATTTCACTGTTTTAATCATTTTGTCGCTTAGTACTATATGTACATTTTCTACTTTTCTAACTGGTAATGCCTCGTTATCGGCGGCCATTATAGGGAAGTCATTTCCGTCTTGATGAACCCTTAATTTTAATGAGCGTTCACCACTTAATATGAACGATGAACCAAGTGTACGATACTGATTATTGTTAACTGAAGCTAACTCAGTAACTTGAAAGCAATTTAATAAAGGATCGACTACTGCGCCATGCATAGATTTGTTATAGGCGGTACTTCCTGTTGGTGTTGATGCGATGAGACCATCTCCGAGGAACGTTTCAAAATGTTTATCATTAATCATAACATCTAATACGAACGTACGAATAATATTAGAACGAATACTAAATTCGTTTAAACAATAAAATGGTTTGTGTTCGTCAATAGTCACTTCAATCAGTGGATAGCGTCTGACTTCGAGTTCAGCGTGTTGAATTATCTGCACCATATCAGAAAGATTGTTATAATGGAAATCGCAGTATAAACTATGATCACCTGTGACGGATATCCCTGCATATAAACAGTCTTGTCTAAAGTCAGTCTTGCGAACTGCTTGTAAAAATGTGCCATCACTTCCAAGGCTAATAATGATGTTAGCGTCTTCGTGATTCTCTAACGTTGTAAATCCTTCGGATGTTAAAGCCTCTTCGACAGTTGCTTTTTTTCTCAGCGATTCTTCATCATGTTTGCTATAAATATATACATTCATTCTTTTTTCCATATATAGCACTCCTTTAAACTAATTAATATTACTTTAGCACGTTCTGAAACATTTTGGGTTATTTACCGTATACTTGATTGTAAAACAAAAGGGAGGAAATTTAAAATGACTGCAAAACGATGGATTGCCATCATTGCCGCATCGATATTATTAATTGTATCGATTGGAGTTAACACATTATCTTATTTTTTCACAAGGGATTTCTCTGGATTTTTAGATGAAATGGCGGCAACAGACGGATATAGTGAAAATATTATTGAAGCAGGAAGAGGAAAAGATAAAATTGCTGTATTGACACTGGATGGTGTCATACAAGATTTAGGAAATGTATCTCCTTTTTTACCAGTAGGCTATAACCACGGCTTTTTTATGAATCAGTTACATGAAATTTATGAAGACCCGTTCGTCAAAGGGGTTGTTCTGTCAGTGAATTCCCCAGGTGGGGGAGTTGTCGAGTCAGCGGACATTTATGATGCGATTCGAATGATCCAAGAAGACAAGGAAATTCCTGTGTATGTTTCCATGGGTGGTATGGCTGCATCTGGCGGTTACTATGTATCAGCACCTGCTGAGAAGATATTTGTAAATCATGAAACGATTACAGGTTCAATCGGAGTAATTATGGAAAGCATTAATTTTGCAAAGTTAGCAGAAAAATATGGTGTAGACTTTAATACGATTAAAACAGGACCTTATAAAGATATTATGAGTAGTTCACGTGAAATGACGGCTGAAGAGCGTGAGATGCTTCAAGAAATGATCAATGATTCTTATGAACGATTTGTTGATATTATCGTAGAGGGCAGAGGAATGTCGGATGCAGCAGTGAGAAAGGTGGCGGATGGTCGAATTATGAACGGTCGTCAGGCTATTGAGGCTGGGTTGGCGGATGACTATGGCAAGGTTGGAGACGTCATTAGTGCGATACAAGAAGATCATGAATTGCAAAATGCAACGGTATTTGAATATACGATGAATGAGAGTTTAAGTTCTCTCTTTGGCATGAAATTAACTTCGATGTTCGCCAACCAAAGAATTGAAAATGAACTATTAGGGAAATTATTATCAGATTATAGTGCACCTAGAATGATGTACTTATATGGAAATCATTAAGGAGGGGAAATCATGACAGAACAAGATCGTCACGAGATGGATGTTCAAATGTCCTCTTCAAGAAATGAAACGATTGTGCATAAGCAAGATGTGACTGGTGAAATGGATTGCTTTACACCTAAATTGGCGGGTTTTTGGACACGATTTTGGGCGTATTGTATCGACATAATCGTATTATTTGCGATTAGCGGACTGTTTATTAAACCGATATTTAGGGTGCTAGAGATTCCAGTGACCAATCCGTCGTTTTTATTTTTCACACCTTATAAAATCACAATTTTAATTGTGACACTACTGTACTTTCTATTCATGACGAAGTATTTGCAACAGACGGTAGGAAAGATTATCTTAGGGATTAAAGTAACGGCCAAAAATGAAAAAAACCTAACATGGGGAACTTTGTTTTTTCGTGAAGTGATTGGAAGGTTTATTTCAAAAACGTTAGTCATCCCATATTTACTGGTTGTCTTTATGCCTAAAAAAGAAGCGCTTCATGATATTTTTGCAGACACATACGTCATCCATGAAGATGTTTATGAGAAAAGAAGCCGTTTCGAATACTTGAAAAACGTTAAGCATGAAAAGTTGCAAGAAAGCCCGAATCTTTAGTAAGATAGTTGGTAGAAAGGGAGGCGTGTAGTTATGTCACAAGTTACATTTCAGAACAATCCTGTTACCTTAGTTGGTGAAGAAGTAAGAGTAGGAAATGTTGCACCAGACTTTACAGTTCTAGCGAATGATTTATCTCCAGTTACATTAGCTGATACGAAAGGGAAAGTTCGACTTATCAGTGTCGTTCCATCATTAGATACGGGCGTGTGTGCAGAGCAAACGAGAAGATTTAATGAAGAAGCAACGGCTCTAAGTGATGATGTAGAAGTATTGACGATTTCAGTTGACCTACCATTTGCACAAGCACGTTGGTGTGGTGCCGAGGGAATTGACGCGGTACAAACATTATCCGATCATAAAGAGCTCTCTTTTGGAAAAGCATACGGAGTTGTCATTGAAGAATTAAGATTACTCGCACGTTCCATTTTTGTAGTAGATAAAAATGACAAAGTTGCATATGTAGAATATGTATCTGAAGTCACGGACCACCCAAATTATGAAAAAGCAATTGAAGCAGTAAAAGAAGCGGTTTAATAATAATTTAGAAATACCCACCTGGAGACGGGTGGGTTTTGTGAGTAAAGGAATGAAAATATGACAAACACTGAAAAGATTTTTTCGTTTATTGATACATATGCACAGTCTTCTAATGCTCTTTATCTAGAAGCGGTTATTGACGCATGTAATGAGTGGCTTACTGGTAGTAGTACGCCTGATTTATCAACCCCAGCCACCCATGAGGAGATAAGGCGCGGTATTCAACTTGCCATTTTAAAAGGAATGAAAGAGAGTGCCCAGCCTAATCATCAAATGACACCCGACTCAATCGGAATGTTGCTAGGGCATATTGCAAGTAAATTAGTCAGCGAGAATGGAGAAACATCGTTATTAGATCCAACCGTTGGAACTGGTAACTTGCTTTACACGGTCATGAATATGATGAATGGGAACGTAACTGCTTATGCAGTTGAAATAGATGAAGTTCTTGTGAGATTATCTGCGGTGGTTGCAGAAATTCTTGAACAACGTGTGACATTTTTAGTGCAAGATGCATTGCGACCATTGTTTATCGATCCTGTCGATATGGTCATTAGTGATTTACCAGTAGGTTATTATCCAGACGACGAAAATGGTTTGAACTATGAATTGATGCCACCAGAAGGACATGCGTATGCCCATCATTTATTTATCGAACAGTCATTGAATCATACAAAAGATGGCGGCTATGCATTGTTCGTTATTCCCTCAAATCTATTTGAATCTGAACAGGCTTCGCAATTACATGGATTCTTGAAAAATAAAGCAATCATCCGTGCAGTTATTCAGTTGCCGAGTACTCTATTTAAAAGTGAAGTCCACGAGAAAAGTATCTTAATTTTACAAAAACCATCCGAAGAAATAATTGCAATACCAGAGGTTTTGCTTGCGAAAGTCCCAGATATGAAAAATAAGCATGCAATGGCGCGTTTTTTACAAGACATTGATGAGTGGGCAGAAAAAGAAAGTTAAATTAATGTAAAAAAATAAGTAACGGATACTGTACAGGGAAAGGGATGATTGATATGCCGATTATTCTAGCGATAAATGCAGGAAGTTCATCTTTGAAATTTCAACTTCTTGATATGCCAAGTGAAAAAGTAACGGCAAAAGGTCAAATTGAACGGATTGGTTTGGCCGACTCGATCTTTACAATTAAATCAAAACATGGAAAGACTGAGAAAAAGCGCGATATAAAAGATCATGCGGAAGCGGCTAATTTGCTTTTAGATATGTTAATCCGTGAAGGTGCCGTAAGCTCATATGACGAAATTGACGGCGTAGGGCATCGTGTTGTACACGGAGGAGAAGTGTTTAGCGACTCTGTCTTAATTGAAGATGAAACACTTCAACAATTAGAAAAGCTATCAGGTCTTGCTCCACTGCATAATCCAGCAAATATTATTGGCATTAAAGAGTTTAATAAAGCTTTGCCTAACGCACCAGCTGTTGCGATTTTTGACACAGCATTTCACCAAACGATGCCTGAAAGTTCATTCCTCTATCCATTGCCGATTGAGTATTATGAAAAATATGGAATTCGTAAATATGGGTTCCACGGAACAAGCCATAAATATGTAACTGAACGTGCTGCAGAACTATTAAACAGACCATTAGAGACGACAAAATTGATTTCATGCCACCTAGGCAACGGTGCAAGTATTGCTGCTGTGCAAGGCGGGGAGTCAATCGATACTTCTATGGGTTTTACGCCGCTAGCTGGCGTAACGATGGGGACGCGTTCAGGGAATATTGATCCGGCACTGATTCCTTATATCATGGAACAAACAGGGAAATCTGTAGAAGAAGTGCTCGATGTATTAAATAAACAATCAGGAATGCTTGCTATGTCGGGTTTCTCTAGTGATTTACGGGATATTGAAATTAGAGCATCAGAAGGAAATAAGCGTGCGCAACTTGCACTCGATGTATTCGCAGACCGTATTCATAAATATATCGGTTCGTATGCAGCGAGAATGGGTGGCGTTGATGCGATTATTTTCACGGCAGGTATCGGGGAAAACTCTGATACGATTCGTGAAAAAGTATTAGAAGGCTTGGAGTTTATGGGCGTTTATTTCGATCCGGATTTAAACCATGTTAGGGGACAAGAAGTGTATATTAGCTTCCCTCATTCCCCTGTAAAAGTGTTAGTGATCCCAACAAATGAAGAGGTCATGTTAGCCCGTGATACAGTGCGGGTTGCGGGATTGTAAGATTGAATAAAAATGACGTTAAATAAATACAAATAACCTTTCCGGTGTATCAATTACGCTAGGAAAGGTTATTTACATTGTTAAGAAAATGATTACCCGCTGGTGTAATATGGCGGCGATCCGTCATGCTTGCTTATTTATCGAGTTCCGGAGTTCTTACAACTAGGACATCACATTTTGCTGAACGAACGATATTTTCTGAAACGCTTCCAATTAAAAAGCGTTCAACTGCATTTAGACCAGTTGCACCACAAATGATTAAATCCGCAACGATTTTAGGAGCTAGGTCCTTAGAAATCATTGTTTTTGCCGAACCGTATTCAACGAGAACGTTTACATTGGATAAGCCGTTGTCTAACGCTTTTTGTTTATACTCCTCAAGAAGCTCAGTTGCAAAATTGTGTGCACGTTCTGCAATTGAACGGTCATATGCTTCAACCGCTGCATAAGAACGTGTATCGATAATGTTTACTAAGTTTAAATTTGCATCATTTCGACCAGCTATGGCTACCGCCTTTTTAAAAGCCCATTCTGATTCCTTAGATCCATCCACAGCAACAAGAATTTGATTATATTGTAATGTCATCATAATTCCTCCATTCCATTCCTATCTACTTTACTCTTAATATACCTCTAATATGATAAATAGAAACCTTTTTTCATAAAGTTTTTAATTTTTTCTTGGAACTTTGGCAATTGTGTTACAATTCCTTGGGTAAAATGAGTAATTATAAAAGTAATCTGTTAAAATAAATAGAGGGAGTTTATTTATTTTGTCGAAACAGTAATTTACATAAGGAGGAATAAAATGCGAATAGGTGTGCCAAAAGAAATTTTAAACAACGAAAATCGTGTTGCAATAACACCGGCAGGCGCGTATACGTTAGTAGATGCCGGTCATCAAGTCATCATTGAGTCGGGAGCTGGATTAGGTTCAAGCTTTACGGATGAGGCTTATAAAGAAGCCGGTGCACAAATTGTACCAACCGCCAGAGAAGCGTGGGAAGCAGAAATGGTTATGAAAGTGAAAGAACCACAAGCCTCAGAATATGATTATTTTCGAAAAGGCTTAATTATATTTACTTATTTCCACCTTGCTCATGAACCAAATTTAACCCAAGCTTTATTGAAAAATAAAGTGACGGCGATTGCTTATGAAACAGTGCAATTACCAAATGGTTCATTACCACTTTTAGCACCTATGAGTGAAGTCGCTGGTCGAATGGCAATTCAAATCGGTGCTCAATTTTTGCAAAAAACGAATGGTGGACGTGGTATTTTACTTGGGGGAATCCCTGGAGTTGCACGTGGAAAAGTGACGATTATCGGCGGGGGCATGGCCGGTACGAATGCAGCGCGCATTGCGATTGGTTTAGGAGCACAAGTGACGATTATTGACGTATCAACAGATCGCCTTCGTCAATTGGAAGAGATATTTGGCAATGATGTTCAAACGGTTATGTCCAATCCATTTAATATTGCAAAGGCTGTAAAAGACGCTGATTTAGTCGTTGGAGCAGTTCTTATCCCTGGCGCTAAAGCACCCAAACTAGTAACGGAAGAAATGGTGAAATCGATGAATCCAGGTTCTGTTCTAGTCGATATTGCAATTGACCAAGGAGGCATATTTGAAACATCTGATCGTGTTACAACACATGATAATCCTACATTTACAAAGCACGGCGTAGTCCATTATGCAGTTGCGAATATGCCGGGAGCGGTGCCGCGTGTTTCGACGGATGGTCTAACAAATAATACAGTTCCTTATGCCATACAAATTGCTCAGTTAGGTGTGAAGGAAGCATTAATGAAAAATGAGGCACTACTAAAAGGACTCAATACTTTTGGTGGGCACGTAACTTACGAAGCTGTCGCGGAAGCACAAAACCTAGAGTATATTGCCGCATCAATCGCTTTGGAACAATAAAACATGGGCTATTCACTTTTTAGTGGAATAGCCCATTTTTAGATTAAAAACTGAGTGAATCAAGGCTTATCGTATTACGATATAGATAGAGTTTACGCCTCGATGATCTTCAATTCTTTCGGGAATTTTGTTAGGACTTCGACGCCATCTGCTGTGACAACGACATCGTCTTCAATCCGAACACCTGTAACGTCAGGGTTATAAATACCTGGTTCGATAGTGAAAACCATTCCTTCTTCTAAAACGAGGTCATTTGTTCCAGTGACAGAAGGGTATTCATGAACAGAAATTCCAAGGCCATGACCTAGGCGATGTGTAAAGTACTCACCGTAACCAGCATCTGAAATGACATCACGGGCAGCTTTGTCTAGCTCTTTTGCTTGAATGCCTGGGCGAACTTTGTCAACCGCTGTTTGTTCGGCAAGCTTCACCGTCTCATAAATTTTACGTTGTTCATCTGATGGTTCACCGAAAGCGACAGTTCTTGTAATGTCAGAGCAGTAGCCATTATAAACAACCCCGAGATCAAATAGAATGAAATCGCCTTTTTGGACTTTGCGGTCACCAGGGATACCATGTGGTGAGGCTGTTTTAGGCCCTGAAAGAACCATCGTATCAAACGCCATTTTTTGAACGCCTTTTTTCTTCATTTCAAATTCAATCGCCATTAATATTTCAAGCTCAGTTTTACCTTCTGCGATTTCTCTGCACCCGACTTCAACAGCATAGTCAGCTAACTCGGCTGCTTTACGTAAGTTGTTGAGTTCTTCTTCATCTTTTATCACTCTCATGCGATTTAATTGGTCATCCAAGTTCGTAAATTGAACCTTGTCAAAAATTTCATCCATACGTTCTAAACGTTCTACTGTTAAATGAGATTTTTCAATTGCAATCGAGTTAAGGGGTACTTCGCGCTTTTTCACTGTACTTAATACGACTTCCCAAGCATCCTCTGTATCTTCATGGCCAACTACTTCGTAAGACCATCCTACTGCTTTTACATCAGGTACTTCCATAAGTGGACAGATTACAAAGGGTTCTGCCTCTTTAAATACCATGACACCAAGTAAGCGTTCGTGAGGTTCACTTGCGAAACCAGATAAATAAAATACATTATCAGGTGTTGTAATAAAAGCGGCATCGACTTGTTGCTCTTGTAAAAAATGTTGGATTTCATTTACTTTTTTCAATATAAAAACCTCCCTGAAGAATGGTTTAATCATATCAAAAGGAGGGTTTTTCGACAATCTATCGAATGTGTATTAAAGTAATACATAGGAGGAGATACAGTTGGAAATTTCTTATCATGGTCATTCAGTTGTTAAAATTCAAACGGACAAACATACAATACTAATTGATCCTTTTATTACTGGGAATCCATTAACGGACCTCATTGCTGAAAACGAGAAGCCCGATGTGATTTTATTAACTCACGGTCATAATGACCACGTTGGGGACACGATGGAAATTGCAAAAGCTAATGATTCGCTTGTCGTAGCTCCAAATGAACTTGCAGTATATTTAGGTTTACAAGGATTAAAAACGCATGGGATGAATATTGGCGGTGCGAAGGAGTTTGACTTTGGAACTGTCAAATTTACGAAAGCATTCCATAGTTCCTCTTATCAAACAGAAACGAATGAGTTTATTTATACCGGAATGCCAGCCGGAATTTTATTTACAGTAGAAGGAAAAACAATCTATCATGCAGGGGACACATCTCTATTCGGAGATATGGAAATGATAGGAAATAGACATCCGATTGATGTAGCGTTTTTGCCGATTGGCGATAACTTTACAATGGGACCTGAAGACGCCGCATATGCTGTAGAACTATTGAATCCGAAGTTAACGATTCCAGTTCATTACAATACATTCCCGCCGATAGAACAGGATCCGTTAAAATTTAAAGCGCTTGTGAAAAATCATGATGTAAAAATAATGGAAGCTGGGGAAGTATTTGAATGTTAACGATATCCGGAATGGTAGGAATGCCATTCCGGATATTTTTTTAATTTAAATCGATAGCGAGTAAATGGAGTAGAGAGCCTGATTATGAGAAAGCAATCATAAAACGCTTGCCAATGTGAATGTCGTGTCCTGACATAGGATGTAATAAAGCGTAAATCCTCGCTATGTGTGGTAGAATAAGCATTAGGTAAGTGTATAGAGAAGGTGAAGAGATGGCGACTAAACATGAACAAATTATTCGTTATATAAAAGGATTGCAGGTCGGAGAAAAAATATCTGTCCGACAAGTAGCTAAAGAACTTTCGGTAAGTGACGGAACTGCTTATCGAGCAATTAAAGAAGCGGAAAACCGAAAGTTAGTCAATACGATAGAACGTGTTGGCACCATTCGTATAGAAAAGAAGAAAAGAGAAAGTATCGAAAGATTAACGTTCGCCGAAGTACTTAATATTGTTGACGGTCAAGTACTAGGTGGTCGAACAGGCTTGCATAAAACATTAACGAAATTCGTCATTGGCGCAATGCAATTAGGAGATATGATGCGCTATGTTGACGCTGGTAGCCTATTGATTGTTGGGAACAGGGTGAAAGCGCAGGAAACAGCGTTACTTGCGAATGCAGCCGTATTAATTACTGGAGGTTTCGATGCAACGGACGAAGCGAAGAAAATAGCCGATGAATTAGAATTACCGATTATTTCAACGAGTTATGATACGTTTACGGTTGCAACGATGTTAAACCGGGCAATATATGACCAAATGATTGAAAAAGAAATCTTATTAGTGGCTGATATTTTAACGCCAATAGATCAAACAATCGTCTTAACCGTAGAAGATACAATTGCTGATTTTAATATGAATAATAAAAAAACAGGGCATTTAGGTTACCCGGTCACGGACCTTACAGGAAGGTTAGTGGGAATTGTTACATCACGAGACACCATAGGAAAACCGGAAGATGAGAAAATAGAAAAAGTGATGACACGTAATCCGATAACGGTAACTGAAAATACAAGTGTTGCATCTGCAGCCCATAGTATGATTTGGGAAGGGATTGACCTCTTGCCAGTTGTCGCCGATTCGAGTAAGTTTACTGGAGTCGTCAGTAGGGAAGATGTGCTAAGAGCTTTTCAAACTGCACAACGACAGCCACATCAAGGGGAAACAATTGACGATATTATTAAAAAGCAAATGGATGTTGTTACGAGTGATTCCCAAGCGATTGAATTTACAGTGACACCTCAATTAACAAACCAATATGGAACCTTATCGCATGGGGCTATGACGACGTTGTTAACAGAGTCTGGAAACAGGGCTATAAAAACGAGAAAACGTGGCGAGGCTGTTGCTGAAAACATTTCTATGTATATGTTACAACCCGTCCAACTTGGTGCTGTAGTACGAGTAGAACCAAGAATTTTGCAAATGAGCAGGCGTTTCGTGAAAGTGGATTTTGATTTACATGCGGGCAATGAACTTGTTGCAAAAGCAATGGTGATGTACCAGTTGTTTGAAAAATGATTGATTGCAAAAACGAATTCTAATACAAATGTCTACTATAGATGAATTTTAAATAAGAAAAAACTGATGCATTTATTTGCATCAGTATTCATTAATTTCTGCCTCTTCCTCAATGAATTGTCGGTAATGTTTCGCTGCACGGAAATTATAAATGAGTACATATGAACCAAGTATAATGAAAACAGCGGAGACAATATAAATGACAAGCTTATTGAATAATAAAATCTGATTCAAGCCAAAAGTTATGAGGAAAAGACCTAGAGCTGCACCTGCCATACTTGCGAATAACTTTTTCCGGATAGGCAGCATGTATGTCGTTCTAAATTGTCTCATTTTAAAATAAAGGTAAAATACTATACTAGCGATAATGAGAAAAACTAAAAAAAGCATAAGAACCCTCCATTAATTACTAGACTTCCTTTATTGTAGCGGTTCTTTCACCAAATTGCACAAGAAATATACTCGGCTGGAGGGCTGTTGATGAAAAAACAAATTATAGATACGATTGAAAAATACGATAAGATTATTATCCTTCGACATGTGAGACCGGATCCAGATGCTTACGGTTCACAAATGGGGTTGAAAGAAATTATTTTGAAGAACTATCCGCAAAAAAAAGTGTATGCGGCCGGCGAACATGATGATGCCTTAACTTATTTAGCGATTCCAGAAGATATAGGCCTTGAGAAATATAAAGACGCCCTTGTTATTGTAACCGATACTGGGAATACCGAAAGAATAGATGGAAAACACTATACAGAAGGCGCTTTACTTATGAAAATCGATCATCATCCCGACGCAGATCCATACGGTGATGTGAAATGGGTCGATACGAGTGCAAGTTCTACATCAGAAATGATTATAGATCTGTTTGAATATGGAAAGAAACATTATGATTGGCATATGCCAGATGCTGCAGCACGTCTTCTATTTGCTGGTATCGTTGGCGATACGGGGCGATTTATGTATCCAAGTACGACAGTAAAAACTTTTCAACGTGCGAGTGAACTACTAAAGTACAACTTTGATCGCTCAAAGCTTTTTAATAGTATGTATGAAGTAAATCGGAATGTATTGAACTTGCAAGGTTATTTATATCAAAACTTTAAAATGGATGAATACGGAGCTGCATATATCAAGATTGATCGGGAAATATTAAAACAATTTGATGTAAGTCCGTCAGAGGCATCGCAGCTCGTTAGTTCATTAGGCGACGTGAAAGGAATCTGTGCTTGGGTAATTCTGATTGAAGAAGAAGACCTGATTCGGGTTCGACTGCGTTCTAAAGAAACAGTTATCAATGAACTTGCTGCTGAATATGGGGGTGGGGGACATCCTCTCGCTGCAGGTGCTTCCGTTTATTCTTGGGAAGAAGCTGATGAGCTTATTTCTAAACTACAACAATTATGTCGATAAATCGAGAGCGGAGGGAGATTAATGGAGCTTATCTATCCGCAAATAGTAACCGGCGCAGATCTTTTGCGCGGAATTAATAAACTTAACTATGTAGCCCCACTTCTATCCAGGAGAGGGGCTACTGCCGCCGCTATAATGAATAAAAAAATGTATGGCGTCCCGTCCTTTTACAAAACGATGAATAAATATGGAATTAAACCAATTATAGGTTTATCTGTCATGCTTGATGTAGGAGAGGAACAAGCTGTACTTGTTTATGTTTATGCAAAAACGAATGAAGGCTTTCACAATTTGCTAAAAATGAGCAGTGCGATCTCAATTACAACTGAAGAAACTTTGCCGTTACACTGGCTGCAGGCCTACAGTACAGGTTGTATTGTTCTTTGTCCAATGACAGATGCTACATGGGATGGGTGCAGAGATGAAGACACGCTTAATCTAATTATCCGACATCATCAGGGACAAGAAACGTATATCGGTATATCGCGTCCGGGTGGCGGAGGTCATGCGGAGGAGTCTCATATTGAAATACTAGCAGAAGCAACTTCTCTACAAATTGCTGCTATTTATGAATCACGTTATGTGTTTAAGGAGGATTTTTTTGCTTTTAAAGCGGCTCAAGCGATTCGTTCTGGAGAAAAGATAAATGAACTGGACGACCAATTGGACGTTCACCAATTTGCGTACCTTCCTGAACTAGGTGAAATACAAGAATGGTTTAAAGACCGTCCGCAATGGCTTGAAACAATGCAAACGATTCTCTTGTCTTGTCATGTTGAATTGAAGAAAAATGGGTTTCTAATGCCAAAGTATCCGTTGCCAGAAGGTGAGGATGCCGCTTCTTATTTGATGAAAAAGTGTACGGAAGGATTATTAGGGCGTATAGAAACAATTAATCCTATATACAAAGAAAGACTTGATTACGAGTTAACGATGATTCAACAGATGGAATTCACAGACTACTTCCTAATTGTTGAGGATTTTATACGCTTTGCTACGAATGCAGGCATCTTAACAGGACCAGGTCGAGGTTCTTCAGCGGGATCACTTGTCGCCTATGCGTTAGGAATTACAGATGTAGATCCTATAAAATATGGTCTCATATTTGAACGCTTTCTAAATCCAGAGCGTGTGACCATGCCTGATATTGATATAGACTTCGCTGATAATCGGCGTTTAGAAGTGATTGAATATGTAGCCGGAAAATATGGGAAAGCACATGTTGCACAAATTATTACATTCGGTACACTTTCTACTCGAGCAGTTGCGAGAAACGTAGCAAGAGTATTCGGATTTACAACAGAAGAAATGAATTATGTAGCAGGTCTGATCTCAAGCCGCTCTCGAATGACGTTACAGAAAGCGTATGACGAATCTACAGAGTTACGTGAATGGATTCAAATGGAGCCGATTCGTCGAAAATGGTTTGAAACAGCTTTGACATTGGAAGGTCTCCCGCGGAACGCATCTACACATGCTGCAGGAGTTGTGTTAGCACCTCATCCTCTCGTGAATACGGTGCCTTTACAAGACGGCGAGGACGGGTTGTATTTAACGCAATGGCCAATGGGAGATGTAGAAGAAAGTGGACTACTAAAAATGGACTTTCTCGGACTCCGAAACTTAACGTTGCTTGATCGGATACGTGCAATGATTCGATTCGATAAAGGCATCTATTTGAATTTTGAACAGATCCCTTTAGACGATGAGTTGACCTATAAGATCTTTCAAAATGGCGATACAATAGGCGTTTTTCAATTTGAGTCGCCAGGGATGAGAGACACCTTGAAATTAATTCAGCCAAACCGCTTTGAAGATATATTCGCGATAAATGCCTTATATCGACCTGGCCCGATGGATCATATCACAAGTTATCATAGACGTAAAAATGGCCAAGAACAAATTAGATACCTGCATCCTTCCTTGGAACCTATATTGAGAGAAACATACGGGATTATAGTCTACCAGGAGCAAATTATGCAAATAGCAGTACAAGTTGCTGGGTATACAATGGGAGAAGCGGATTTACTACGCCGAGCGATTAGTAAGAAGAATCGTGACGTGTTAAATAATGAGCAATTAAAATTTACGGAACGGGCGATAGCGAATGGTATCCCAAAACAAAGTGCCCTAGACATTTATGAATTAATCGTAAAGTTTGCGGATTATGGATTTCCAAAAAGCCATGCTGTCGCTTATTCTTTAATCTCCTATCGCCTTGCCTATTTAAAGGCGAACGAGCCTGCTTATTTTTATGCAGCATTCCTCACGTCATTGGCAGGTAATCACGAGAAGATCATAGAAGTGATGAGAGAGGCTACAGCGCGCGGGATAAAATTTTTAGCACCATCGATTAATAAGAGTAAATTTAATTTCACAGTTGAAAAAGGGGCAGTCCGAATTGGGCTAAGAACCATTCAGGGGATTACGGCAAGTTTTTATGAACAAGTGAAAAAAGCAAGAGAAACATCACTGAAATGGAAGACGATGTTTGATTGTGCAGCAGCACTTGGTAGTGAAAATTTCACTGAAAAAACGGCAACGCAACTAATTAAAGCAGGGGCCTTTGATGAGTTTGGTCAGTCGAGGGGGGTTCTATTAGCCTCTATCGACGCCGCGATATCACATGCCTTGTTTATCGGTCCAAATGAAGAAGATTTATTATCCTCTGTTATGCAATCGATTGCTAACCCTAAGTATTCACCGAGTAGTGACATACCACGGATGAAAATGTTGGAATATGAACGCGAGGCGTTAGGTTTTTATTTATCGGAACACCCTGCAGTTGAAGTGAAAAAAATGTTGAATGAATCGTTTGCTGATGTAATCGCCATCGATGAAATGCGTGAGCGTTCCAATGTAACCATCATAGGATTAGTTACTGAAATCAAAAGGATTCGGACAAAAAAAGGTGAATCGATGGCATTTGTCAAAGTACAAGATGAGACAGGCGTAATTTCCTGTACGTTCTTTCCGAGACAATATGCAGCATTCAGTGTGCAATTAAGAGAAATGAATATTTTACATGTAATGGGTACGGTTGAGAGAAGAAGAGGAACGCCACAAGTGATTGTTCAAAATATGAAAGTTGTGGTAGAAACAGTATAAAGTATAGGCATCTCGAAGATAGGAATCATCTCATTTGTTTATTTCATTTTTTAATCATGGTTGTAAAATGAACGAACTAATTTAAAATTATCCTCGATGTATTTAAGTGTTTTTTATTTTTACTTTACGTAATGCAATCGCTTCTGTATGATGGGTAACAGAGTGGTCTGACCACTAAGTACAATCGTTACTTCCAGAGGAGTTCAGCAATGGAAAGTCAAAAAGAGCATTCAAAAATGTACCTAGAAATTGTACGTGAGTTAAGAAATCTAATTGAAGAAGAAAATATTAAGACTGGTGGGAAACTTCCATCTGAACGTGTATTGGCTGAACGTATGCAAGCAGGCCGTTCAACTGTCCGAGAAGCATTACGAAGTCTTGAATTATTAGGTGTTATTGAAACAAGACGAGGGGAAGGTACGTTTTTAGCTGACCTTCAAAAAAATCAATTCGTCGATGTGTTATCTGGTTTTATTTTACAGCAATCGACTTCAATTCGAGATGTGCAGGAAACAAGAAGAATACATGAGATTGCTGCGATTCAAACTGTTTGTCAACGTGTGGAATTACGTAAGCTTCCAGTCTGGGAGAGTTTGTTAGCAAAAGTTGAATACGATGAAAGTATGAAAAGAATAGATTTAATACGGGAAATGATTGTATCAACAGGAAATCGTCTCTCATTGAAAATCTGGAGGCTATTAAAACAATTCAGTCAAGTGCCGTACGATATGGATATGACACCAGTTGAGAAGCAATACGTGAAAGAGTTACTTGTCGGGATAGTAGACGGGGATGAAGCAAAGACGCTTAAAGAATACAATAATTGGATAAAATTAGTAGAGGATGAAAGAGGGGAGTAATGAGATGATTCGTGATATCTTTAAGAGAAATCGTAAACAAAAAGAAGCAAAAATACCTTCCAAACAGGCTAAGAATGATGTACCAGAAGGAATTATGACGAAATGTCCAGAGTGTAAAAATATAGTTTTAACTAAAGATTTAATACAAATGTTAAAAGTTTGTCCAACTTGTGATCATCATATGCGCATGACAGCTAATGAGCGTGCACAAATGTTATTTGATGAGGGGACTTTTCATTCCCTGGATGATCATTTGAAAACGGAAAACCCACTAGACTTTCCAAGTTATACTGAAAAAGTGGAAAAGGATGCTGTGAAAACGGGACTAAATGAAGCGGTATTAACTGGTACTGGTGAAATCGATGGACAACAAGTGGCTGTTGCGATTATGGACTCACATTTCAGAATGGGTTCTATGGGTTCAGTTGTCGGTGAGAAAATTACCCGTGCTGTAGAAAAGGCTACTGAATTAGGTGTTCCAATCCTAATCTTTACGGCTAGTGGTGGAGCAAGGATGCAAGAAGGTGTTTTATCACTGATGCAAATGGCAAAAACCAGTGTTGCACTTAATCGGCATGCTGAAAAAGGACTATTATTCGTATCGATTATGACATACCCGACGACCGGTGGGGTATCGGCAAGTTTTGCATCTGTCGGGGATATTAACCTTGCTGAACCGAAAGCACTTATTGGGTTTGCCGGAAGACGCGTGATCGAACAGACGGTTAGAGAGAAACTGCCGGATGATTTTCAAACGGCCGAGTTTCTACTTGAACATGGTCAACTTGATGCGGTAGTTCATCGTGAAGATATGAAGGAAACTTTATCAAAGGTTATTCGACTTCATGTAAAGGAGGCTAAGTAAAATGAGTAAAACTCTGTCATTTGAAGAGCCGATTGTAAGGCTTCGTGAAAAAATTAATGAACTTGAACAGTTTACTGCGGAATCATCTGTAGATTTATCTGATGAAATCGAGACGTTAAAAAGTCGTTTGAAAAACTTAGAAGAAGATATTTATGGCAATATGGAAACTTGGGATCGCGTTCAAGTAGCAAGACACCAACAAAGACCAACAACGTTAGATTACATTGAAGAACTATTTGCAGATTTTATTCAACTCCATGGTGATAGAAATTTTGGTGATGACGAAGCGATTGTTGGTGGAATTGCATCATTTAATTCTATACCCGTGACGATTATTGGGCACCAAAGAGGGAAAGATACGAAAGAGAATGTGAAACGAAATTTTGGAATGCCTCATCCGGAAGGTTATCGTAAAGCGTTAAGGCTTATGAAACAGGCGGAGAAATTTAACCGCCCTATTATTTGTTTCATCGATACAAAAGGAGCCTATCCAGGAAAAGCAGCTGAAGAAAGAGGGCAGAGTGAAGCAATTGCACGGAACCTTATTGAGATGGCAGGATTAACAGTTCCTGTAATTTCAATTGTCATCGGTGAAGGCGGTAGTGGCGGCGCACTAGCATTAGGTGTTGCGAACCACATTCATATGCTAGAGCATTCTACTTATTCCGTCATATCTCCTGAAGGAGCGGCCTCTATTTTGTGGAAAGACGCAAGCTTATCAAAACAAGCTGCAGAAGCGATGAGGATTACTGCGCCACATTTGAAGGAAATGGGGATTATTGATGAGATGATACCAGAAATCCTCGGCGGAGCTCATCGCGATCCAAAAACGCAAGCTGTTAAAATCGGTCAAACTATTCGCCGTTCTTTGGACGAACTTGGAAAATTATCCAACGAAGAAATCGTACAAAACCGATATGATAAATTTCGGAAAATTGGTGTGTTTACTGAATAGTTTTTGCGGAAATTCAGTTTGCGGTTGAATATATGCGAATTGGAGAGATCATTGTGAAGATAGCTGTATTAACAAGTGGCGGCGACGCACCAGGAATGAATGCAGCGGTGCGCGCAGTTGTCCGAAAAGCGATTTATGAAGGGTTTGAGGTAGCTGGGATTTATAACGGTTACCAAGGGTTAATTGATGGGAAAATCGAGAAAATGGAGCTCGGCACAGTCGGTGATATTATTCATCGGGGTGGGACGATGTTACGTTCTGCTCGATGTCCTGAATTTCTCGTACCTGAAGGACGTAAGAAGGCAGTAGAGCAATTAAAAAAGCATCAGATTGAAGGCATAGTCGTCATAGGCGGCGATGGATCATTTAGAGGTGCCCATGAATTAACTAAACTTGGAATTCCATGTGTTTGTGTTCCGGCGACAATTGATAATGATATTAAAGGAACGGATTTCACGATTGGCTTTGATACGGCGTTAAATACAGTCATCGATGCAATTGACAAAATTAGAGATACTGCGAGTTCCCATGAAAGAACATTTATCATTGAAGTAATGGGACGCGACGCTGGAGATCTTGCGCTTTGGGCAGGGTTAGCAGGTGGAGCAGAAACAATTTTAATTCCTGAAGAGAAATCTGAAATACCGGATATCATCGAACGACTTGAAAGCGGTGCGGTTCGTGGAAAAAAACATAGTATTATTATTGTTGCCGAAGGAGTCATGTCTGCCAATGACTTAGCGACAGTATTAGAAATACAAGCGAATATCGAGACACGGGTATCCGTGCTAGGACATATTCAGCGCGGTGGATCACCGTCAGGACGCGACCGTGTCATTGCAAGTCAATTTGGCGCAAGGGCCGTAGAAGTATTAAAGGAAGGTCGTGGAGGCGTTGCGATTGGTATACAAAATCACAAACTAGTAGACTACGACTTACAATGTGTTTTTGAGGGCTCCGAAAAACTAGACGTTAGCATGTATCATTTATCAAAACAACTGTCAATTTAAATGGAAATGCTATTACATAGCGAAGAGGGGATATACTGATGAGAAAGACAAAAATAGTATGTACAATAGGACCAGCAAGTGAATCCGTAGAAGTGCTAGAAAAATTAATTGATGCAGGGATGAACGTGGCGCGACTGAATTTTTCACATGGTAACCATGCAGAACATAAGGTACGTATTGATCGAATTAATGAAGTAGCACGTAAAAAAGGAAAAGTGGTTGGTATTTTACTCGATACGCGAGGTCCAGAAATACGAACACATTCTATGAAAAATGGCCGAGTCGAAATTCATGCTGGACAAAAAATTGATGTCTCCATGAATGAAGTTGAAGGTACAGAAGATGTTTTTTCAATTACGTATAATAAACTGATTGAAGACGTAAATGTAGGTTCAATGATTTTATTAGACGATGGACTGATTCAATTAGAGATAACTGGAACTGATCATTCACGTGGTTTAATACATACGCTTGCTGTGAATTCAGGTGTCTTGAAAGATAGGAAAGGTGTTAACGTACCAGGCGTACAGGTTCAGTTGCCAGGTATGACCGAGAAGGATGCAGAAGATATTCTTTTTGGAATTCAAGAAAATGTAGACTTCATTGCTGCGTCATTTGTCCAAAGAGCGTCAGATGTTATGGAAATCCGAAGTTTACTCGAAGGAAATGGCGGAGAAGAGATCCAAATTATTCCTAAAATCGAAAATGAACAAGGTGTCGATAACATCGATGAGATTTTAACCTTATCAGACGGATTGATGGTTGCACGTGGCGACTTAGGTGTTGAAATTCCAGCTGAAGAAGTTCCGCATATTCAGAAGCAATTAATTGAGAAATGTAATCAAGCTGGAAAGCCAGTGATTACCGCGACGCAAATGTTAGACTCCATGCAACAAAATCCTCGTCCAACTCGTGCTGAAGCAAGTGACGTTGCGAATGCAATCTTGGATGGTTCAGATGCGATTATGCTCTCTGGAGAAACAGCTGCCGGACAATATCCAGTAGAGTCTGTCGAAACAATGGATAAAATTGCAAGACGTGCGGAAGAATCCTTTGATTACCGTTCACTTGTATCCACAAGGCGTCGTGAAAAACATGGGAATATGACAGAAGCGATTGGTCAATCAGCGGCTTATACTGCACTTAACTTGAAGGTTAAAGCAGTTCTTGCACCAACCCGCAGTGGTCAAACTGCTAAAATGATCGCAAAATATCGTCCTGGATGTCCAATTATTGCACTGACAGCATCTGAAAAGTTTTCTCGTAAGTTATCTCTTGTGTGGGGCGTATATCCGATAATTGGTAAAAATGTAAAAACAATTGACAATTTGATACAAAATTCAGTAGAAGAAAGTGTTAAACATAAATACGTAAGTCATGGCGATGCGGTGATTATTACAGCTGGTGTACCAGTAGGTGAGGTGGGCACAACGAACTTAATGAAAATTCATGTTGTTGGAGACTTGCTCGTTCGTGGCCAAGGAATTGGTAAAACAGTAGCAATCGGAAAAGCAGTTGTTGCAAATAATGCGGATGAGGCTTTATCATACAATACGACCGATGCCATCTTAGTTACAAAAGGTTCTGACCGTGACATGATGCCTGCTATCGAGAAATGTGCAGGACTCATTACTGAAGAAGGCGGATTAACAAGTCACGCGGCTGTAGTAGGATTAAGTCTTGGAATCCCTGTTATTGTTGGCGTTAAAAATGCAACAAAGGTGATTCAGCATGGTAGTAAAGTTACGATGGATGCTGAATCCGGCGTAATTTATAATGGACAGGTAAACGTGTAATCAAATATTGCACAACAATTTATAAAGTATATGATTGTAAAACAAAAAGACTACTTGCCCCCGAGATGCAAGTAGTCTTTTTAGGAGGTTCTTCAAATGAAATGGTTAGTCTTAGCGTTTATTCTTATACCAACTGCCGAACTTGCTCTCTTAATATATTCAGGGCAGCAACTTGGGTTATTCCCTACAATAAGTTTAATTATTTTAACAGGTTTTTTAGGGGCTTTTTTGGCAAAAAAACAAGGAGCAAAAGCTTGGATGGATTTTAACAAGCGTCTAAAAAATATGGAAACGCCTGGAGATGCGCTCATCGACAGTGTCTGTATTTTTATCGGCGGGTTATTATTGCTCATGCCTGGATTTGTGACAGATATCATTGGTTTTTTGCTCCTTTTTAAAGGACCTAGAAATTTAATCCGTCCGGCGATTCACAAATGGCTCTATAAAAAAATGAAAAACAAGCAAATTATTATTCGTTAAACAAAGGGTGTTGTTTTATTTTAAGTGCGGCGAAAAGTAAAAATGGTGAAAGTAATATCCCTGCTAATCCAAAGGTATAAACTGCACAAGCTAATATGAAAAATGCATGAATGGGTTTTAATTGAAATGTAGACGCCCACATATAAGATTCGGCAAATTGTCGAGTGGTGATCGTTACTAAATAGAGTAAAACAAGTGCGGTCCCGATAAATAAATCACCAGAGTAAAAGAAAAAAACAATCATAGGAATTAAGAAAATACCAATTCCTAGGAATGGCAAACTGTCAGCGAGTGAGATTAAAAGCGCAATTCCGATCGGCGAAGTGAAGCGTAATAATGCAAAACCGATAGATAAAATAATAAAGGTGATAAAAATCAGCCTTGCTTCTACGAATATAAATGTGCCAATTAACTTACTCGCTTTTGACAATGTATGTTTCGCTTGTTTCCGAAAACGGACAGGAAAATAAATTAAAAACCAAAAGCGTTCTTTTCCTGATTCGCGTAAAGCAAAAAAATAAGCAACTAAGAAAATAAACAAACTCATCAGTTGTTGAAATAACATTTGTATCATTGTGATGGCATAATCTAATACTGCCTGTCCGTACTCAACGACCTTCTCCTCAAGAAAAGCTAACCCTTGACCTAAGATGTCAGTATCTAATTGAAGGGATGCTAAATGATTTTCTACAACAGGAAATATTTCAATCATCCCATGAAGACCTATATAAAAAAATGACCCTGTGACCAAAAAAATAGAACTAATGACAAAGAGTGTTGAAAGTGTAAGTGGTAATCTAGTAACAGCGTGTACGGCTTGCAAGAGCGGTGCAGTAAAAAAAGCAGCAATAACGGCTATCGCTACAGGCGGAAATAAATAAATAATTAGTAATGTGAAAATTATCGGAAACCATTTGCTGAATGCCGTCTTTATCAGCTTTTCATTCTTTTTTAAATTAGACATTTAAGTCTCCTTTTTAAGACTTTTTAAACAAAAACATGCGTTTCCATTCACAAAGATGCCAAAGTTGACTATAATGAAATATGTAAGCGTTTTTAAAGGCGGTATAACATAAAAGTTGCTGATCAACTATTTTCATATATTCGTAGAAAATAGTTGTTCAAGCTAAAAAGAAGGAGCGATTTACATGACATCTACCCGTGGATTAGAGGGAGTTGTAGCGACACAGTCGTCAATCAGTTCAATTATTGACGATACACTTACATATGTCGGCTATAACATTGACGAACTCGCAGACAATGCTAGTTTTGAAGAAGTAATTTATCTACTCTGGCATAAGCGACTACCGAAAATGGACGAGCTTACTGAGCTGAAACAACAGCTTACAGCTAATATGTCACTCCCTCAAGAATTTCTTAACCATTTTAAGACGTATCCAATCGACAAAGTACATCCAATGTCAGCATTACGTTCAGCTGTATCTTTACTTGGATTATACGATGATAAATCGGAAGATATGTCTGACGAGGCAAATTACGCAAAAGCAATCAACTTGCAAGCGAAAATTGCCACAATTGTGACTGCGTTTGCTAGAGTGCGTAAAGGTCTTGAGCCGGTTGCGCCACGTGCGGATCTTGGGTATGCAGCAAACTTCCTTTATATGCTATCCGGTAAAGAGCCAGAAGAAATCGAAATCGAGGCATTTGATAAAGCACTTGTTTTACATGCTGACCACGAATTGAATGCATCAACATTCACTGCACGTGTATGCGTAGCAACACTATCAGATATGTATTCAGGTGTAACATCAGCCATCGGCGCACTAAAAGGACCACTTCATGGCGGTGCAAACGAACAGGTAATGAAAATGCTTTCTGAAATAGGTTCAGAAGAAAACGCTGAAGCTTACATTCAAGAAAAATTGGCCAATAAAGAGAAAATTATGGGTTTCGGACACCGAGTTTACCGTCAAGGAGACCCGCGTGCGAAACATCTACGCGAAATGTCGAAGCAATTAACAAAACTGCGTGGCGAAGAAAAGTGGTATAATATGTCTATCAGAGTTGAAGCGGCGTTTACGGCTCAGAAAAACTTACCGCCGAACGTAGACTTCTACTCGGCATCTGTTTATCATTCACTGGGTATAGAACATGATTTATTCACACCAATCTTTGCGGTTTCCCGCGTATCAGGTTGGATTGCCCACATTCTAGAGCAATACGAGAACAACAGATTAATCCGTCCACGTGCGGAATACACTGGACCGGGAATGCAGAAATATATTCCAATCGAAGACCGCTAATTTAATTTATTATACAATAGGGGCAGTCCAGATAGGACAGCCCTCTGATTTGAATTTAGGAGGAAATCTTCATGACTATCGGCGAAAAAGTTACAGTAAATAATGGCGTTTTAAATGTTCCAGATCACGTAACAATTCCTTATATCATTGGTGATGGTACAGGACCAGATATTTGGAATGCAGCTTCACGTGTTTTAGAAGCGGCTGTTGAAAAGGCATACGACGGAAAAAAGAAGCTAGTTTGGAAAGAAGTACTTGCTGGGGAAAAGGCATTTAATGAGACAGGCGAATGGCTTCCACAGGAAACTTTAGACACAATTGAGGAATACTTAATTGCGATTAAAGGACCTCTTACAACACCAATTGGTGGCGGATTCCGTTCATTGAACGTTGCGCTTCGTCAAGAGCTAGATTTATATACTTGCCTACGTCCTGTACGTTATTTTGATGGTGTACCTTCACCTGTTAAACGTCCGGAAGACTGTGACATGGTTATTTTCCGTGAAAACACAGAAGACATTTATGCCGGTATTGAATATGAAAAAGGTACAGATGAAGTTGAAAAACTAGTAAACTTCCTACAAGATGAAATGGGCGTTAAAAACATCCGCTTCCCAGAAACTTCAGGAATTGGGATTAAACCAGTTTCAGAAGAAGGAACTAAACGACTAGTTCGCGGAGCAATTAACTATGCATTAAGAGAAGGCCGCAAATCAGTTACACTTGTTCATAAAGGAAACATTATGAAATTTACTGAAGGTGCCTTCGCAACTTGGGGCTATGAGGTTGCTGAAGAAGAATTCGCGGACAAAGTATTTACTTGGAGACAGTACGACAAAATTAAAGATGCAGAAGGTACTGACGCTGCAAACAAAGCGCAAGAGGAAGCTGAAGCAGCTGGTAAAATAATTATCAAAGAAGCAATTGCAGACATTTTCTTGCAGTTAATTTTAACGCGTCCAAAAGAATATGATGTTGTTGCAACAATGAACCTGAATGGAGACTATATCTCTGACGCGCTTGCTGCTCAAGTAGGTGGAATTGGAATTGCACCAGGAGCAAACATTAACTATGATACTGGACATGCAATTTTCGAAGCGACACATGGAACAGCTCCAAAATATGCAGGTCTTGACGTTGTAAACCCATCTTCAGTTCTACTTTCAGGTGTATTAATGCTTGAACACCTAGGTTGGAACGAAGCAGCGAAGATGATTGAAGACTCCATCGAGAAAACAATCGCATCTAAAGTTGTTACCTACGACTTTGCACGCTTAATGGATGGTGCAACTGAAGTGAAAACTTCTGAATTTGCAGATGCATTAATCGAAAATCTATAAAAGACGAATCAACGGAGTGGCGCTCTTTGCCACGCAGTTGATTTGGCCTATATGGAAAACTTGTAAACAAGTAAAATTTCCATGTGGTCATGATTTAATAGTTTCTTAATACGATAAAAGAGTGGCGAAAAATTGCCATTTACGATAAGCTATACACAAAGAAGACGTGAGGTTTACCCCCTCACGTCTTCCTACATATGAAGAAAAAAAGGAGAGTATCCGTCATGACGATGAAACGTAAAAAAGTCTCAGTAATCGGTTCTGGATTTACAGGTGCAACGACTGCGTTTTTACTGGCACAAAAAGAGCTAGGCGATATTGTACTCGTAGATATTCCGCAAATGGAGAATCCAACTAAAGGAAAGGCACTAGATATGCTTGAAGCAGGTCCTGTCCTAGGATTTGATGCAAACATTATTGGTACTTCAAATTATGAGGATACTAAGGATTCTGATATTGTCATCATCACTGCTGGAATTGCGCGTAAACCTGGCATGAGCCGTGATGACCTCGTTCAGACAAACCAGAAAGTCATGAAAGCTGTAACAGGTGAAGTTGTAAAATATTCTCCTAATGCAACAATCATTGTATTAACAAACCCAGTAGACGCAATGACATATACGGTATATAAGGAATCTGGATTCCCTAAAGAGCGCGTGATTGGTCAATCTGGCGTACTTGATACAGCACGTTTCCGTACGTTCGTTGCCCAGGAACTAAATCTTTCCGTTAAAGATGTCACAGGGTTCGTACTAGGTGGACATGGCGATGATATGGTTCCTCTAGTGCGCTATTCCTATGCAGGTGGGATCCCTTTGGAAACATTAATTGCGCCTGAAAGATTAGAAGAAATTGTAGACCGAACACGTAAAGGTGGAGCAGAAATTGTGAACTTGCTTGGAAATGGTTCCGCTTATTATGCGCCTGCAGCATCCCTTGTTGAGATGGCAGAAGCCATTCTAAAAGATCAAAAGCGAGTGTTACCATCCATCGCATATTTAGAAGGCGAATATGGAATGAATGGTATCTATTTAGGTGTTCCAACAGTGCTTGGAGCAGGTGGAATTGAAAAAGTCATTGAGCTTGAACTGACAGAAGCTGAAAAAGAAGCTTTGTCAAAATCTGCAGATTCTGTAAAAGCAGTGATGAACGTTCTTGCTTAATCAATAATATGTTTTTTGCTTAACATTGAGCATGAACATGTTTCAGGAATCGGGTAGCTAGGCTACTCGATTTTTTGTTATAATAAGTAAAAGTATAGAATTGAATGGCGATACTTATATAAAACAGTTGATAAAATTAGAACATTAGGATTCATAAAAGTTTCTAGAGGAGGAATTCAGTTGATACTTGGCAAAAAAAGACGTCTAGGTAGAAAAATTGAGGATATATCCGTAGGAGAAAAATTAAAATTAACGGAAAAGATAGAGGATAAAGACTTGATGTTGTACTTAGGATTAACAAATGATAGTAATCCTTTGTATATTCAACATGATTTTGCTTCACAAACAACTTATGAAAAACCTATTGTGCCAACAATTATGTTAACTGGTATCGTTACGTCTGCTGCCTCTAAATATTTACCAGGACCAGGTTCTCATGTCATAGAGGAACATCTGAAATTTCCAATACCAGTTTACCATTATGAAACAATCGACTTTCTAATGGAAGTATCTGAAGTGCAAAAAAATGAAAATACTATTGTCATACAAATCGAGGCTTGTAATGAAGAAGGCGAAGTGGTGATAACAGGCTACATAAAAGTCACTCCACCAAAAGTGATTAATCGATTAACAGCAGATGCGTTAGATAATTTTTAAAACGTCATACAAATAAGAAAAGATAATTGATTGAAGGTAGGGATAGTGGGTGTCTGTTGATAAACTCAAAATACTAATTGTGGATGACGAGCAATCAATTCGTACATTGCTCGATTATAACTTAACGCAAGCAGGTTATGAAACATTAGTAGCTACTGAGGGCGAGGAAGCAATACGCAAAGCTGAGGATGAAAAGCCGGATCTTATTTTATTAGATTTAATGCTTCCTAAAGTAGATGGGATAGAAGTTTGTAAAACGTTACGAAAACGTCATATTAATATTCCGATTATCATGCTTACAGCAAAAAGTGAAGAATTAGATAAAGTATTGGGGTTAGAAATTGGGGCTGACGACTATATGACAAAACCATTTAGTCCTAGAGAAGTCATGGCTCGCGTTAAAGCCGTATTACGGAGAACGACGACCGTTACGGATTCGATTAATCATGAAGAAGTTCTAACCTCAGGTCCCATAACGGTATACTTAGAGCAATATGAAGCGTACTTATCTGAAGAAAAACTAGAGTTCACACCAAAAGAGTTCGAATTGCTTGTTTACTTTATCCGTAATAAAAATAGAGTTCTTTCGCGTGATACACTGTTGAGCGCTGTTTGGAACTATGATTTTGCAGGTGATACACGGATTGTAGATGTGCATGTAAGTCATTTGAGGGATAAAATAGAAGAAAATACTAGAAAGCCGATCTATATAAAAACGGTAAGGGGAATTGGATATAAATTTGAGGAGTGACTTCTAGTGAAAGGGTTATATAGCCGTCTTGTAGGTGCATATGCGATTCTTATTGGAATGCTTTTAACTGGTCTAGGCATTGTACTAGGCCAGTTTTTTCCATTGTTTTATAAGAATTTAGAGAACCCAACATTCAATCAATACATGCTGTATTTAATCATTATTCTTTTCATTGCTTTTATTCTTTCGATGATCATTTCAATGAGGCTATTATTAAATTATGCGAAACCAGTGGATGATATTACATCGGTTGTGACTAAAATTTCAAAAGGGCAGACGGTCGATTGGGCGAATCATCCGTATCTACATTTTTATGAAGACGAACTTTCAATTGCAGTCAAAGAAATTTCTGAGACTATGGAGAAAATGTCTACGAAACGTATCGTAGAAAAAGACCGATTAAAAACGCTTATTGAGAGTATGGGCAGCGGTTTACTCATGTTTGGAAGAGGTGGGACTGTTAGCCTCGTGAATGGTATGTTCAGAAAAACTTTTGGCTTTGAAGATAAAGAGGTGATTGGTCGAACGGTTTATTCAATCGGATTACCTACTGAAATTGAAAAGTTAATTGAGGAAGTCTTTATGACGGAACAAGGGCAAGAAACTCGATTTTCGATAGAGATTGAGGGGAAATCAGCCACCTATAGTGTATATGGTGCTCCAGTAATTGGGAATCATGGGAACTGGCTTGGAATCGTAGTTGTGATTCATGATATAACGGAACTCATCCGTTTGGAGGAGATTAGAAAAGATTTTGTTGCAAACGTTTCCCATGAATTAAGGACGCCTGTAACATCCATTAAAGGGTTTGCCGAAACATTACTAAGTGGAGCGATGGAAGATCGGGAAGTCCGAAAGAACTTTCTTGAAATAATTCATAAAGAAAGTGAACGATTACATTCATTGATTGACGATTTACTCATACTATCTGGTGTTGAAAGAGCCGAGTTTAAGTTAGAATTTACCGATGTTCATGTAAATAAAGTGATTGAAGAAGCGATACAACTTGTTTCAGTAAAAGTAAAAGAGAAGAAAATGAAGATTATCTTTCAACCATCTTCAGAAATTGTTGTAGAGGGAGATGCCGGCCGCCTTATACAAGTACTTGTAAATTTATTGTCAAATGCGCTCGCGTATTCCCAAGATGGTAAAGAAGTTAAAGTATACATCGAAAAAACTAGCGAACAAGTTATTATCATAGTAGAAGACGAAGGGATTGGGATTGAGCCATCACAATTACCAAGGTTGTTTGAACGATTCTACCGGGTAGACCAAGCCAGAAGTAGAGAATCTGGTGGAACTGGTTTAGGACTTGCAATCGTCAAGCATCTGATAGAAGCACATAACGGTTCAGTTGAAGTATATAGTAAACCTTCCGTCGGTACGGCCTTTTACGTGAAATTACCCATTAAGCAAGAATAAGTGAATACAATGTCGTGATTCTTACGAAAGGAGAGAAGAAGGAAAGTAAAATCTTCTCTTCTTTTTTTAGGATTAACCTATTTCGTTTAAAGAGTGAAATTTACGTTGCGTTCAAGTTGAAAAGTTTTTAAAACAGTTAGATATAATAAGTTATAGAAAAATATGAAACTTTTGGAATGATGAACCGTATAAGAATGGGTGTTAATTAAGGGGGAGAAGCGTAATGAGTGTTAAACGTATATTAACGATTATTGGAATGGCGCTAACAGGGCTCATTCTTATCGTAATTGGTTTTACTACTTGGTACACTGTAGATGAATCGGAACAAGCAGTTGTTATTACATTCGGTCAGGCGAATTCGATTGTTACCGATTCAGGTTTACATTTTAAGTTACCATGGCCGATTCAACATGTAGAAGTTTTATCAAAGGAGACATATAGTCTTAAGTTTGGTTATAAGCAAGATGAAAGTGGCGATCTTGTTTCTTATGACAAAGAGACGAAAATGATTACCGGTGACGAGTATATCGTCCTTACTGATCTAGTCGTACAATGGAAAATCACAGAGCCAGAAAAGTTTTTATTTCATTCAGAAAGTCCGGAAGAGATTTTACATGATGCAACTTCTGCCTCAATTCGCTCGGTCATTGGTAGTTCAACAATCGATGCGGCTTTAACAGATGGAAAAGCTGAGATTGAAGCAAAAACAAGAGATTTACTTGCTACTTTAATGGATAAGTATGATATCGGTGTCATTATTCAAGGTGTGAATCTACAAGATGTAGAGCTACCGAATGCGGACGTACGAGCTGCATTTACCTCAGTAACGGATGCAAGAGAAACTAAAAACACAAAAATTAATGAAGCAAAAAAATATGAAAATCAAAAGCAAAACGAAGCAGCAGGAGAACGGGATGCGATCAAATCGAGGGCAATAGGACAAAAAACTGCTCGAATAGAACAAGCACATGGGGACGTAGCGCTTTTTAAAGACTTACATGCGGAGTATGAAAAAAACAAAGATATTACCCGTCAACGTCTCGTTCTTGAAACGCTAGAAAAAGTGCTACCGAATGCAAAAATTTATATTATGAATGATAATGGTGAAACCGTGAAATATTTACCCTTACAACAACTTCAAAGTCAATTACAAACTCCACCACCACTAGAAAAAAGTGAAGAGAAGGAGGATCAAAATGACTAAAGATAAAAATCCATTTAAAAGTATAGAAGAAAAATTTATGGAAAAACAACGGGCAAAACAAAGGAGAAAGAGTCCGAATGACCCTGATAACACAGTTAAATTTAACGGTCCTGTTCAGATTAAAAAATATGTGAAGCTAACAATTGGTCTTACTGCCGTATTTGCAGTGCTCGTTATTCTTATGGCGAATGTTTTTGTCGTCAAAGAAAATGAGTATCGTGTCGTTCGTCAGTTCGGGGAAATTACACGGATTGTTGATAAGCCGGGGCTTAACATGAAAATACCGTTTATTCAAAGTGTCATGACCTTGCCCAAAAGTCAAATGACGTATAATGTTTCAGAATCAGAAATTAATACAAAAGATAAAAAGAGAATTATTATTGATAATTATGCAGTATGGAAAATTAATGATCCAGTTAAAATGATTTCGAATGCCAGAAATATTGTCAATGCAGAAGGGCGTATGAATGAATTTATTTATTCTGTCGTCCGAACAGAACTCGGTCAACTCGATTATGTAGACGTTGTCAATGATGAAAACTCTTCTCGTGGTAGTTTAAATGATCGTGTTACGGAACGAGTCAACGAATTACTGGAAAGAGGGAATTTTGGAATTGAATTGGTAGACGTTCGGATCAAGCGTATTGACTTACCTGAGGAAAACGAACAATCAATTTATACGAGAATGGTTTCCGAAAGACAATCAATTGCACAGAAGTATTTATCAGAAGGAGACGCGGATAAGCGTCGAATTGAAGCGGAAACAGATCGAGAAGTACAAGAAATGCTTGCCACTGCAGAGAAGGAAGCAGCACTTATCCATGCGGAAGGCGAAGCAGAAGCGGCAAAAATTTATAACGAAGCTTTTTCTATAGACCCGGAATTTTATCAATTATATCGAACGTTACAATCGTATAGTAAGACGATTGGTGAAGATACTATGATTATCCTTCCGGCGGATTCACCGTATGCAAAAATTTTAACAGGCTATATCGAATAACTTGAAGGCAAGGCCGTCATTTTCATTTCCACTATCGTACATGGTAGAATGGAGAGAAGATGACGGTTTTTACTTTCACTTAGAGTGGTGTATTGACTGATAATGAGGAGTGGAATATTTTTGACAAAAAAGAAAATCGTACTGCTTGATGGAAACAGTCTCGCGTATAGGGCGTTTTTTGCCTTACCGTTATTAACAAACGATCAAGGCATTCATACAAATGCAGTTTATGGTTTTACAATGATGCTGCAAAATATTTTAGAAGAAGAAAAGCCAACGCATATGCTCGTTGCTTGGGACGCTGGTAAAACAACGTTTCGTCATAAAACATTTGATGAATATAAAGGTGGTAGACAAAAGACACCATCCGAACTTTCCGAGCAATTCCCTTATTTAAGAAAAATGTTGAAGGCGTATAATATACCCCAATATGAACTTGACCAATATGAGGCAGATGACATTATTGGAACATTAAGTCATCAAGGGGACAAAAAAGATGCTGAAGTCGTTGTGATTTCTGGCGATAAAGACTTAACACAATTGACGACGGAGCATACAACAGTATTCATCACTAGAAGAGGGATTACCGATACTGAAAAATATACGCCAGAACATGTGATGGAAAAGTATGGGATACAACCCCACCAAATTATTGATATGAAAGGATTGATGGGTGATTCTTCAGACAATATTCCGGGGGTTCCAGGAGTTGGTGAGAAGACAGCCTTAAAACTATTGAAGGAATATGGATCCATTGAGGAAATCTATGCTTCACTCGATAAAATTACGGCTAAAAGATTAAATGAAAATTTAACACAAAATAAAGAAACGGCTTTTATGAGTCGCGATTTAGCAACGATTGTTGTAGATGCTCCAATTACGATTTCAATCGATGATTTATCTTATAGCGGTCCAAATATGGACGAGCTCATTAACATTTATCAAGAGTTGAAATTCAATACATTACTTGAAAAGCTTGGTGGAAATCCAATTGAGGAGAAGCAGGAAGATGTTGAAGTGACAACTGTATCAGAGATAGATGTCAGTCAACTTTCAAATGAAATGGCACTTCATATAGAAATGATGGATGAAAACTATTTGCGGGCGAATATCGAAGGTGTGTCACTTACAGACGATACGAAGACGCTGTATTTGCCGTTTGAAGTTGTCCAAAAATCTGACTCATTTCAGGCTTGGTTAAAAGATGATACGAAAAAGAAGCTATGTACGGATTCCAAAGCTGCACGTGCCTCGCTAGCTCGCCATGGAGTAGAAGTAAATGGGATTGATTTTGATTTACTTCTAGGGTCTTATATTGTTAACCCATCAACTTCATCGTCAGATGTCGCATCGATTGCCAAACAATTTGGCTATACGAATGTGCAACAAGACGAAACGGTTTATGGAAAAGGTGCTCGAAAAGCATTACCAGAAAGCGACGTACTTGCAGAACATGCTGGGCGAAAAGCACTGGCGGTTTGGAATCTTCGCTCGACAATTGAAGAACAGCTTAAAGAGAACGAACAATTTGATCTATATCATGAGTTGGAATTGCCGCTTGCACTCATCCTAGGAAAAATGGAGTCTACTGGGGTAGCAACTGATAAGGAAGCATTAGCGAAAATAGGGACGGAACTTTCAGCAAGAATTACGGACTTAGAAACGTTAATTTATGAAATTGCTGGCGAGAAATTTAATATTAATTCTCCGAAACAATTAGGTGTCATTTTATTTGAAAAGATTGGGCTTACACCGATTAAAAAGACGAAGACCGGTTATTCAACTGCGGCTGATGTGCTTGAAAAGTTAGCAAGCGAACATGAGATCATTTCTCACATTTTACTGTACCGTCAACTAACAAAATTAAATTCAACGTATATTGAAGGGTTATTAAAAGAAATTCATGAAGACGGTAAGATTCATACACGTTTTCAACAAGCCCTAACAACGACTGGTCGACTCAGTTCAATCAACCCAAACTTACAAAATATCCCTGTTCGTTTGGAAGAAGGTCGGAAAATTAGAGCGGCATTCGTTCCTTCAGAGGAAAGTTGGTCGCTATTTGCTGCGGATTACTCGCAAATCGAATTGCGCGTACTAGCGCATATGTCGGAAGACGAAAAGTTAATACAAGCGTTTAAAGACAATGCTGACATTCATAGAAGTACAGCGGCAGATGTGTTTGGTGTAGAGGTAGACGAAGTCACCGCTGAAATGCGAGATGCTGCAAAAGCAGTAAACTTTGGGATTATTTATGGAATTAGCGATTATGGATTATCCCAAAACTTAAATATTACGAGAAAAGAAGCTGCGCAGTTTATTGAGACCTATTTAGCAAGCTTCCCAGGTGTAAAAAAGTATATGGATGATATTGTTCAAACGGCGAAGGAACAAGGGTATGTAACGACTTTATTGAATAGAAGACGCTACTTACCGGAGATTAAGAGTTCCAATTTTAATTTACGAAGCTTCGCTGAGCGTACGGCGATGAATACACCTATCCAGGGAAGTGCCGCGGATATCATTAAGCAGGCGATGATTGATATGGATGCTCGACTTGAAAAAGAAGGATTGCAAGCAAGAATGCTTCTTCAAGTTCATGACGAACTCATTTTTGAAACGCCTGAAGAGGAAATTGAAATACTAGAAAAAATTGTACCAGAAGTGATGGAGGCAGCAATTGCGTTAAATGTTCCATTAAAAGTGGAGTCTTCACACGGAAAATCTTGGTATGATATGAAGTGAGGGAAATAGATGCCAGAACTACCAGAAGTAGAAGGTCTCGTACGTGCACTGGCTCCTGAAGCAGTTGGCAGAGTGATTCAAGACGTTTCTATTTCACCAATTGTTGTTGAATCAAAAGAACGCGGCAGAGAAGCGATTATTAAAGGGATATCAACCGAACAGTTTATTCAAAATATGAAAGACATGACCATTGTAAATGTAAAACGCCGCAGTAAATATATTTATATGGATTTAGAACGAAACGGTCAATCCTATCTCCTCGTCAGCCATTTAGGCATGACGGGGGCATGGTTTACCGTCAATTCGATTGAAGAAGTAACAGAAGAAAAATTCCGGAGGCATATCCATGTGATCTTTACGATGAAAGACGGGGGACTCCTTGTTTACTCGGACATTCGAAGATTTGGGGAATTGCGCTTATTAAATATTGAAGCAGACCATCCACCTTTATTGAAAATGGCGCCTGAACCATTCGATAACGATGCATGTACGCATTTTATCGATTGCACACTGCTCCCTAGATATGCTAGAAAACCTATTAAAGAAGTGATCATGGATGGACAAGTTATTTCAGGTTGCGGAAATATTTACGCAACGGAAGCATTATTTAAAATGAATATTCATCCAGCTAGGAAAGCAGAGAGAATTAGCTTAAAAAGAAAGCAAGAGCTGTTTCGAGTGATTGTGGATATACTACAAGAGAGTATCGATGCCGGAGGGAGTACAATTTCAGATTACCGAAATATAAACGGTGAAGCTGGATCCATGCAAGATAGGCTGAAAATGTACGGTCAGAAAGAATGTCCGACATGTGAGGCAGAAACTAAAAGTATGCAAATAGGTGGAAGGACATCTGTGTATTGTCCAAAGTGTCAACGATAATTAATTCAGTCAGTAGAGATATCCAAAGTGGGGTTACGGTTTTGTATAATATTGTGAAATTATACAAATCGAACCCTTCATTGTGCGATGGGCTCCCAAATGTCGAAGTTGATTAGTAGAACATAATAAAATACCATCAAATTAAGGAGATAAAAATGATAATCGGATTAACAGGTAGTATTGCCAGTGGAAAGAGTACAATTTCTTCCTTGTTGCGTAAAAAAGGATACCCGATTGTAGATGCCGACGAAATCGCAAGACTTGTCGTTGAACCAGGTACGGCTGTCATCGAGGAGATTCGTAGAACATTTGGGCAAGAGGTGATCCGAGCAGATGGATCACTTCATCGTGAAAGATTAGGGCAATTAGTTTTTGGGAATGGAAAAAATCGTAAAAAACTAAACACGATTATTCACCCTGCGATTCGTACGGAAATGTTGCGTCAAAGAGACAAACATATATCGAATGGGGCAAACACAATTATTATGGATATCCCTCTCTTATTTGAAAGTAAACTTCAATCGTTCGTGGACAAAATACTTGTCGTGACCGTTACACCTGAAGTTCAAAAAGAACGGCTCATTGCTAGAAACGGTTTGACTGAAAAAGAAGCGAATGACCGCATAAACGCTCAGTTCTCACTAGAAATAAAAGAGGCGGGGGCAGATGCTGTTATTAACAATAATGGCACGATAGAAGAGAGTGAAATACAACTAGAGGCTATCCTTAAAAAGTGGAATGTAAATCGTTCTGCTAGTTCGGAATAATAGAAAAATATAATAGTTGTAATTTAGTATGTTTTTCTAAAATGATTGTGTTATACTAATACACGAAAAGAACGAAATGAGTATAACATAGTTACAGGGGGATTTATAATGACTACTTCTATTGCGATTAACGGTTTTGGACGAATAGGGCGAATGGTTTTTCGTCAAATGATTAAGGAAGATGATGTAGAGGTCGTAGCGGTGAATGCATCCTATTCATCAGAAACTCTTGCACATTTACTTAAGTATGACACAAATCACGGAATTTTTGATGGTAGTGTAGTAGCCGAAGAAAATGCTTTAATTGTAGATGGTAAGCGCGTTCAACTCGTATCAGATCGCGACCCACGTAATCTACCGTGGAAAGATTTAGATGTGGATATCGTGATAGAAGCGACAGGCAAATTTAATTCACGTGATAAAGCAGCCTATCATCTTGAGGCTGGTGCAAAAAAAGTTATCTTAACAGCGCCTGGTACAAATGAAGATATTACAGTTGTACTTGGGGTAAACGACGATAAACTTGATTTAGATAAGCATGAAGTAATTTCGAATGCGAGTTGTACAACGAATTGTCTAGCTCCTGTAGCAAAAGTTTTAAATGATACATTTGGCATTGAAAATGGGCTTATGACAACAGTTCATGCCTTTACAACTGACCAAAACAATTTGGATAATCCGCACAGTGATATGCGACGTGCGCGTGGATGTGCACAATCGATTATCCCTACTTCAACGGGTGCTGCGAAAGCGCTTTCGCTAGTCCTTCCAGAGTTAGAAGGGAAAATTCATGGAATGGCACTACGTGTTCCAACCCCGAATGTTTCACTCGTTGATTTAGTCGTTGATTTAAAGCAAGATGTAACTGTTGACATGGTCAATCAAGCATTTATTGATAAAGCTGAAGGAGAACTGGCGGGTATTTTACGCTTCACAAAGGAGCCGCTAGTTTCTGTAGATTTTAATACATCAACGGAATCAGCAATTATAGACGGTTTATCTACGATTGTGATGGGAGACCGCAAAGTAAAAGTACTTGCATGGTATGACAACGAATGGGGTTACTCAGCACGTGTTGTAGGTTTAGCCAAAAAAGTTGGAAAGTCTTTAAAGAAAAAAGTTAATGCATAATAAGAGGTAAGAGTAGGGGCAAGATTCCCTACTCTTTTTAAGTTTTGGCTTTTTCTGCTATAATGATAATATATTATGAAAGATAAAGTGGAGGACTTTTTATGAAATGCCCAGCCTGTCAATATAACGGCTCTAAGGTCGTCGATTCTAGACCAGCAGATGCAAATAAATCCATCCGTAGACGTAGAGAATGTGAGTCATGCGGATTTCGTTTTACAACATTCGAAAAAATAGAAGATACCCCGTTAATTGTCGTGAAAAAAGATGGTTCACGGGATGAGTTTGTTGGAAGAAAAATTTTACGTGGGTTAATTCGAGCTTGTGAAAAACGACCAATTTCGCTTGAGAATTTAGAGAACATCGTTTATATTATCGAAAAAGAGTTGAGAAGTTCTGGCGTTGTTGAAATTGATTCTAAAGATTTAGGCGAAATGGTCATGGAGAAATTGGCAGATGTAGATGAAGTGGCATATGTCAGGTTTGCCTCCGTTTATCGCGAGTATCAAGACGTAAGTGTGTTTATTGAAGAATTGAAAAATTTACAAACGCGGACTGCAAGAGATTAACGAATGGAGTGGGATAAATGGTCGCGCTTTTTAGGGAATTACAGCCAATCGATGGATACAGAATAAGATTGTCGCAACCATTTTCCAATTACGATCGGCAACTCCTCACATTATTCTATCAACCGCTTATCGGTTCTGAGGCGATGAGTTTGTTTATGACGCTTTGGGCGGATGCTGAACAAGTGGAGGAACGCGAATATAATCATTATCATTTAATGAATTTATTGACAATGCCGCTCGCACCGATTTTTGAAGCACGGATTTCACTTGAAGCCATCGGTTTAATGCGTACGTATGTGAAAACTGAAGGAGATGTGCGAACGTTTTTATATGAGTTGTCTCCACCGCTCGATGCAAAAGCTTTTTTTGAAGATCCATTGTTATCAACTTTTCTTTTTAGTAAAATTGGTGAACAGGCCTATCGTAATTTAAGAAGTCGATTCACAATTGCGAATGCAGAACTAGATGAATTTAAAGAGGTTTCGAGAACTTTTCTTGACGTGTACAAGCCGGTCACTCATCGAATTGATATAGATGAAGGGGACAAGCATGCAGTGATTGGGCGTAGAAATGCGGAAGGGGTTCCTTTTGAGCAAGATGAATTCGATTTTAACTTATTACGTTCAGGTTTGTCTGAACAAATGGTTCCACAAGCGGCATTAGCTTCTGTATCGAAGGAGCTTATTTCAAAGTTGGCATTTCTGTATTCATTAACCCCTTTAGATATGCAAAAAGTTGTGATGATGGCACTTGATGAGAAATTAGAGCTACCAGAAGCGAGACTTCGAAAAGCGGCTGCTGATTTTTATAAAATGAACACATCAAAAACGCCACCAGTTTTACAAAAGACATTCACACAACCACCGACGCCGACTGTCGAACAAAAGGAAATGACGAGAGAAGAAGAATTGATTTATTATCTAGAAAATACAGCCCCTATCGATATGTTACGGGATTTAAATGGTAAAGAACCGTTGCCTGTCGATGTACAACTTGCGGAAAGACTGGTCAATACGCATGAATTGCCAGTTGGGGTTGTCAATGTACTGTTGCAATTTGTATTTATTCGTAACGACGGCAAAATTACGAATAATTATGTCGAGCGAATTGCTTCTCATTGGATGAATAAAAAAGTTTCCAATGCAAGAGAAGCATTGGAATTTTCGCGTAAAGAACATGATAAATATATGCAGTGGAAAAATGAAGAGAAGAAGCCTGCTACGTATAATCGGAAACCAGTTCGTGAAGGCATGGTGCCTGAATGGTTTTATAAAAAAGAGCAACAGGAAAAATCAGAGGAACATGTAGCACCTGAAACAGAGAAAAAGCAAAAAGAATCTACTGAAGATAATGCGGATATCGAAGAACGCCGCAGAAAGTTACGTGAAAGATTAAGCCGAAGAAGTAAAGGTGTGAACTAATATCGAGCCGATTAAAGAAACATTAAAAAGAGTTGTGAATGCACCAAGCTTTGCAACACGCTATGATGAAATGCGACGGGAAATATTGGAAAATGCCAACGTCCAAAAGTTTTTATCTGATCATGCGGATGAATTAAATAAAGATATTGTTGACCGTAGTTTAGGTAAACTATATGAGTACACGACGGCATCAATTGGTTGTGATAAATGTAATTCTTTAACAGAATGTACCAATATTATGAAAGGCTTTGAGCCCAAATTAGTGTTGAAGAGCAACTTAATTGATATTGAATATGTGAAATGTCAATTAAAACTCATTGACGAGGACCGCCGTAACATCTCTAAAATGATTGAAAGTATGTATATGCCAAAAGATGTCATGGAGGCAAAGCTAGAAGACATAGATTTTGAAGGCAATGCACACAAAAGTCGTTTAACAGTTATAGAGAAAGCGGAGAAGTTTTTATACGAATTAGATGAAACTGGAAAGTTGCCAAGACGTGGTCTATATATTCATGGTCCTTTCGGGATTGGGAAATCATTTATTCTCGGAGCGCTTGCGAATGAGCTTGCTCAGCGTCGAATTAGAACCGTTGCTGTGTATGTGCCGGAGTTTTTACGGGAAATCAAACAATCTATTCAAGATCAAACGTTAAATGAAAAAGTAGACTATGTAAAAAAAGCACCAGTGTTAATTTTAGATGATTTTGGTGCGGAAGCGATGACTTCTTGGACGAGAGATGAAATTCTTGGGGCAATATTACAATATCGAATGGCAGAACAATTGCCGACATTTTTCACGTCAAACCTAAGTTTTAAAGAATTGGAACATCACTTAACTTATACGCAACGTGGTGAAAAAGATGTTGTGAAAGCTGCCAGAATTATGGAGCGTATTCAAACTGTTGCACGGCCTGTGGAATTGAGTGGTGAAAATAGGCGATTAAAATAAGATTATTAGAATCCCCGAAATTTTCAATAAAACTTGCAATTGTAAAATAAGCATTGTATAATCTTCATTAATATCATGATGAAATGCATCGATAAGGACAACAATTGATTAGATTTACCGCCAGAGAATAGGGTCATCGGCTGGAAGCCCTGTAGGTTAAACAATCAGTTTACCACCTTTAAGCAGCATTGGTGAACATTTATTCATTAGCCAATGACGGTCCCGGCCCGTTAGCCGAAGTAAAGCTTCGTTAATCTTATTTATGTTGGGTTAATAGAAGAAGGGTGGAACCACGAGCTAACGCTTCGTCCCTTTTCCAGGGATGGGGCTTTTTTTATTTTCATAAAATAAGGAGTGTTTTAAAAATGGCTGAAATGATTAAATTACAATTTCCAGACGGTACGATAAAGGAATTTCCGAGTGGTACGACGACTGAAGATGTTGCAGCATCGATTAGTCCTGGATTAAGAAGAAATGCAATTGCAGGAAAGCTAGATGAAACATTAATTGATTTCAAAACACCGATTGAGTCAGATGGAAAAATTTCCATTATCACACCAGACTCACCGGAAGCACTTGAAATTTTACGTCATAGTTCAGCACACGTGCTTGCACAAGCCGTTAAGCGACTATTCAAAGATGCGAAGTTTGGCGTTGGGCCAGTCATTGAAAACGGTTTTTACTACGATGTAGATTCGTCTGAGCCAATTACAGCTGAAGATTTACCGGCGATCGAAAAAGAAATGAAACAAATTATTAATGAAAACTTTGAGATCAAACGAATCGAAGTATCACGCGAAGAAGCGAAAAAGCTTTTTGAAGAAATTGGCGATGAATACAAATTGGAGTTAATCGATGCGATTCCTGAAGGAGAACAAGTAACGCTTTATGAACAAGGTGAATTTGTTGACCTATGTCGCGGCGTTCACGTTCCATCCACATCAAAATTACGCGAATTTAAATTATTAAGTGTTGCGGGCGCGTATTGGCGCGGAGATTCAAACAATAAAATGTTACAGCGTATCTATGGAACGGCATTTTTCAAAAAAGATGAACTGAAAAAACATTTGAAAATGCTTGAAGAAGCGAAAGAGCGTGACCACCGTAAAATTGGGCGTGAGTTAGACTTATTTATGAACTCTCAAAAAGTTGGACAAGGACTTCCAATGTGGCTGCCAAAAGGGGCAACAGTTCGCCGTATCGTTGAGCGTTATATTGTTGATAAAGAAGAAAAACTAGGCTACCATCACGTATATACACCGGTTCTTGGCAGCTCTGAGTTATATAAGACAAGTGGCCATTGGGACCATTACCAAGACGATATGTTCCCAGTGATGAGCATGGACAATGAAGATCTAGTGCTTCGTCCAATGAACTGTCCACACCATATGATGATTTATAAAAATGGCATTCACTCATACAGAAATTTACCGTTAAGAATTGCGGAACTAGGCACAATGCATCGTTATGAAATGTCAGGTGCATTATCAGGATTACAACGTGTTCGTGGCATGACATTAAACGATGCGCACATCTTTGTAAGACCAGACCAAATTCAAGAGGAATTTAAACGTGTCGTTCAGTTAATCATTGATGTCTATAAAGACTTTGATATTACAGATTACTCATTCCGTGTCTCTTATCGCGATCCAGAAGATAAAGAAAAGTACTTTGACGACGATGCGATGTGGGACCGCGCACAAAGCATGTTAAAAGAAGCGATGGATGATCTCGGTTTAGATTATGTTGAAGCAGAAGGCGAAGCAGCGTTTTACGGACCTAAATTAGACGTTCAAGTAAAAACAGCACTTGGTGTGGAAGAAACATTATCAACTGTACAACTTGACTTCTTATTACCAGAGCGCTTCGACTTAACGTATGTAGGAGAAGATGGTAAGCACCATCGTCCAGTCGTTATTCACCGTGGTGTTGTCAGCACGATGGAACGCTTTGTTGCATACTTAATTGAAGAATATAAAGGTGCATTCCCAACATGGTTAGCACCAGTCCAAGTACAAGTAATTCCGGTATCACCAGACGTACATTTCGACTATGCGAATGATGTGCGTGAAAAACTTGTAGCAGCCGGATTCCGCGTTGAACTAGACGAACGTGACGAAAAAATTGGCTATAAAATCCGTGAAGCACAAATGCAAAAAATCCCTTACATGCTTGTTCTAGGCGATAAAGAAATCGAATCTGGCGAAGTCAACGTCCGTAAATATGGCGAGAAAAAGTCAGAAAGCATTCCATTTGAATCGTTTATTGAACTGTTGAATGCTGAAGTGAAAAAATAAGTAAACGAGGATTTCATAATTGCTCGTATTAACTGTTGAGGTTTGATTCTATTTAATCGATCGTTTAAATTTATGTGTCTCCGTTGATTGGAGCGTAAGGCGGCGACTCCCGCGCCCCGCGGAAAGCGTCCGCCTGTAGCGGAAATCAACATTAATTGGAATTAACCTGTTGACACATAGAAAACAGCGTGATATGATTATAAAGGTTAAGGAAATAGCTGAATACAGTTTGTGGTATAAGAAGGAGCTACCCGCTTCTCACCTGATTGACGCGTAAACGTTGTTGGCAGGTCAACACATGAATGACTTTATCGTACATTTGTACGTATTCATACGCGGGTAGACATTTTCTTAAATGTCTACCCGTTTTTTATTGAATGGACCCGTGGAGGTCGTCAGCATACGATGACGTACCCAAACCATGTATTCTCGAGACATTATCCGGAGGTGGATTACTATTAGTAAAGACATGAACGTAAATCAGGGGATCCGTGCCCGTGAGGTTCGCTTAATTGATCAAAACGGTGAACAGTTGGGAATTAAATCCCGAAATGAAGCACTTGAAATTGCATCTCGTGTTAATTTAGATCTTGTTCTTGTCGCACCAAAAGCAAAACCCCCAGTTGCTCGTGTCATGGACTATGGAAAGTTCAAGTTTGAGCAACAGAAAAGAGAACGTGAAGTACGTAGAAATCAAAAAGTTATCAATTTAAAAGAAGTGCGTTTAAGCCCGACTATTGATGAACATGATTTTCAAACAAAACTTCGTAACGCAATTCGGTTTTTGCAAAACGGTGACAAAGTAAAAGCGTCAATTCGTTTCAGAGGCCGTGCAATTACACATAAAGAAATCGGACAACGTGTCTTAGACCGTTTCGCCGAAGAGTGTAAAGAGCTAGCTACGATTGAACAACGACCGAAAATGGAAGGTCGCAGCATGTTCTTAGTCCTAGCGCCAACTGTTGAGAAATAATCTACAACGAAGATTTAGGAGGAACCATTTATGTCTAAGATGAAGACTCATAAAGGATCAGCGAAGCGTTTCAAAAAAACAGGTACAGGTAAAGTAAAACGTGGCCGTGCATACACAAGTCACCTTTTCGCAAACAAAACGACTAAAGCAAAACGTCACCTGCGTAAAGCTTCACTTGTTTCTTCAGGCGACTACAAGCGTATTCGCGAAATGATCACTAACATGAAATAATATTGGTTTATTTAAACCAATATCATTTCAACTCATTAACAACAATTCATTAGAAAATTTATATTCGGATAGAATAGCAGGAGGTAATTACTATGCCACGTGTAAAAAGTGGAGTAGAAAGACGCAAACGTCGTAATCGCGTATTAAAATTAGCTAAAGGTTACTATGGCTCAAAACATAGACTTTATAAAGTTGCAAACCAACAAGTAATGAAATCATTTAACTATGCATACCGGGATCGTCGTCAAAAGAAACGTGAATTCCGTAAACTATGGATCACACGTATTAATGCAGCAGCACGTATCAATGATCTTTCATATAGCCAAATGATGCACGGTCTTAAAGTCGCAGGTATCGACATTAACCGTAAAATGCTTGCTGACCTTGCAGTAACTGATGCACAAGCATTCGCGCAACTTGCGGAAACTGCAAAAAAAGCAGTTGCAAAATAATTTAGATTAGTAAAAGCCGTTCTTTTCTCGATAATTGAGAAGGGATGGCTTTTTCTTTTCACACCGAAAGTATTTTCGTTAAATTGACAGGTGGAAATGATTTTGTACTATACTAGGAAAGAAAGGGGCGAGATGTATGCAAGAAGTCATTCTCATGTGGATAGGGATTATGTCACTATGGGCTTTTTCGGCAATGGGTTACGATAAACGGCAATCAAAGAAAAAGGCAAAAAGAATTCCAGAAAAAAATCTCTGGTTACTTGCAATTATCGGTGGCGGCATTGGCGCTTATTTAGGTATGCAAATATTTCGCCATAAATCAAGATATACTTCATTCCGCGTTGGCTTTTTAATGTTAGCACTTGCATATGGCGCACTGATTCTTTATTTGCTTGGCGTCGCGGTACCTACTCAATCAACCGTATAAAATGTACATATCTATAAGAAGATGAAAAATCAGCCAAACAGTCTTAGTTTGGCTGATTAGGATAGACTCGAAATTAATATAAAATAACATTAATTCTTCATAAGCTTTTCGATAGGATTTTTCCAATTAATTTCAGCGGTCGGATAATTGGATTGGATTTCCGATTGTAGAAAAAGGAAGTCATCCTTAGTAAAGCCTTGTAATTTTGCTTCATTTTTAACCCAAACGAAGATGGTGACTACATCAAAAGAATTTTCAGTCGTGCCCAAATACTTTTCCCCTTCGAACATGGCGCCTTTATACGTAATAAAAAAGTTTTTGCGTACATTTTTTACATCATCGTAAAAATAATATCGTTCAGCTTCATATGCATCATCTAGTTTCCGTTTAGGGTCAGTCAGATAACGAATCCCACGGTAAAACAAATAAATAATTAATACGATGATGGCGATACGAATTAAGAGTCCCATAAAGGTTCCCCCTTTTTAGAAAAATATAGTCATCTCTTATACGGATGGCAATCAAAAAGGTTTCAATTAAAAAGTATGAATTAAAGATTATTTTTAAAAGTTCAATTCACTATGCTAAATAAACTATAATGAGGGATAAACATTGGAATTTACATTAAAAATTAATTTAATACATGAAGATGCGAAAATGCCGAATCGAGCAAATGAAGGAGATGCAGGACTCGATATCTTTTCTGTTGAAGAGAAAATCGTGAAAGCAGGAGAGACAGCTTTAATCAGTACGGGGATTCAAATGGAATTGCCGAAAGGAACGGAAGCGCAAATTAGGCCAAGAAGTGGTTTAGCATTAAAACACGCAGTTACGGTTTTAAATAGCCCAGGAACAATTGATGAAGGCTATAGAGGAGAGTTGAAAATTATATTAATCAACCATGGAAAAGAAGACTTTAAAGTGGAAAAACATATGAGAATCGCACAAATGGTCATTGCTCCTGTGTTGCAAGTGACGTTGGAACAAACAAACACACTAACCAATTCGGATAGAGGGCAAGGCGGATTCGGGTCTTCAGGAAAATAATTAAAGAGACATAAAGAGAAAAGTTGATTTTCTAGAATAAGAAAATCAACTTTTCTCTTTTTTGCGTTCCCAAAATGTTTAAGCATATCTTTATTATCAGCTACTAATTTCCTACCATTCATCATAGAGTGAGATACAGGAAAATATTAAGTGCGGAGGGGTGGCGATTGTAACGGTTGTTCGACAGAATACTGAAACTAGGGGGGAGTAGAACGAATGAATGCAATCGTATTAGCATTAATTGGTATGTTGATTTTGGCGTTAGGTTATCGTTATTATTCAAAAATTGTTGCAGAAAAAATATTTCGCCTCGATCCAAATTATGTAACACCTGCTCATAGATATAAAGACGATGTCGATTTCGTGCCTACGAACAAATTCGTTTTATGGGGACATCATTTTACGTCTGTTGCAGGTGCAGCACCGATTGTTGGACCAGCAATTGCAGTTTACTGGGGATGGTTGCCTGCCTTCTTATGGGTCATTCTCGGAACAGTTTTTGCGGCAGGCGTACATGACTTTGGAACGCTTGTACTTTCTGTGCGTCATAAAGGACAATCTGTCGGTACACTAGCGCACCGGCTAATTGGTCAACGTGCAAAAATATTATTCCTATTCATCATTCTTATTTTGGTTTTAATGGTAAACGCCGTATTTGCGTGGGTAATTTCAAATTTATTTATTCAGTTTCCGGCGAGTGTACTTCCGGTGTTTATTCAAATACCGCTTGCGGTTTGGATTGGGCATGCCGTTTATAAAAGAAAACAAAAAATGCTTGTTCCGTCGCTTATTGCACTTGCAGTCATGTATATTACAGCTGTATTCTCCAGTGAGTTCAGTTTTCTACAAATCGATCTTGTGAGGTATATGGGCGGTGAAAATGGGGCTGGTTTGTTTGGGCTAGGCGCTGTTTCAACTGCATTCTTCATATGGATTGTTGTTTTAATGATTTATGTGTATATCGCTTCAATTCTCCCAGTATGGAAGTTGTTGCAACCCCGTGACTTTATTAACTCACATCAACTTGTAGTAGGCCTTGGTATTTTGTATATTGGCCTATTATTTGTGAACCCAACAATTACGGCACCTGCGACAAATGCAGTAAGCGATGTATCTTGGTTTCCTTTACTTTTCATCACCATCGCGTGTGGAGCAATCTCCGGTTTTCATGGGCTCGTTTCTTCAGGAACCTCATCAAAACAATTGAATAAAGAAACAGACGCTCGGTTTGTTGGTTATCTAGGGGCAGTTGGAGAAGGTGTTTTAGCGTTAATATCTATTATTGCAGTCATTACATTTTTCCCGAATAAAGAGGCGTTTTCAGCTTCCTATTCAAGTTTTGCTGCTGCTAGCTCTGGAGGACTAGGGAACTTTGTCAAAGGGGCTAGTAATCTTGCGATGGGCCTTGGGATTCCAACAAGTATCTCTACGACAATCGTATCGATCATTGTCGTCAGTTTTGCAGCGACGACACTCGACTCGTCTTTACGATTGATGCGATATATTATCTCAGAGCTTGGTGTTGAATATAAAATTCCAGTGCTAGAAAAAAAGCATGTAGCTACTTCAGTTGCCGTCGTTTCAAGTGCAGCATTGGTTCTATTACCGAAGGGTCCTCAAGGATTTGGTTCTGGTGGATATTTACTATGGCCGCTATTTGGAACCGCAAACCAACTGTTAGCTGGAATTAGTTTACTCTTAATTTCCATATGGTTGAAGCGGCTTGGCCGGAACTACTTGGTCACCATTATTCCGATGGCCTTTGTTATGTTTATGACACTTTGGGCGATGTTCCAGCAAGTCATTTTTGAGTGGTCATTCATTGGCACGAGTTCAAATATGTTGTTGTTTATCTTCGGAGCAATTATCTTCGTCTTTGCGGTTTGGATTATGCTAACCGCAATCTCGGCCCTGTCAGGGAAGTACGACCATAAAATTTCTAGTCAAGAAGAAGATTAACGAAGGTTGAAGGGATGACGCTATAGTCTTATCCCTTCTTTACATATTGTGAAAGGGAGGATTCATATGCTCGATAAAATGAAAGCACTGATTCATTGGTATGAAGAAGTGCTAAGCATGCCGCATCGGCGTGAAGTAGCGAGTGAACTTAGAGATGAAGATGATTTATTTATGCTTCTCCTTTATTCAGAGATGATCGGCATTCCAAACCCGGTATATTACTACACATTAGAACTGTATCCATATATGATTGAAAAATTTCATGATTGGCATTTACGAATGGGAATGGAGAAATCACCGTTGTCAGGATTTCGTTGTTGTTAATAAAGGAGCTGATTAAATGGAGATATTAAAGAAAGATATTCTGTTTGTCGGGGGAAAGGGTGGCGTTGGAAAATCAACTTCAGCTGCAGCAATCGCATTAAAAAGTGCCCAAGATGGTTATAAAACATTATTAATATCTACAGATCCAGCCCATAACGTCGGAGATATTTTTGAGACTAAAATCGGTGGTAAAACGACAGAAGTCACAAAGAACTTATATGCACTTGAAATTGATCCGGAATTAGAAACTGAAAATTATATAAAAAGTGTGAAGGAAAACATTAAAGGCGTCGTTAAATCTGCTATGATGGAAGAAGTGCATCGTCAGTTGGATACAGCAAAAGCATCGCCAGGAGCAGATGAAGCAGCGTTATTCGATAGATTAATAAGTATTATCTTAGAAGAACGTACGCAATTTGATAAACTGATCTTCGATACAGCGCCCACGGGTCACACAATCCGTCTCTTATCTTTACCTGAATTAATGGGGGTATGGATTAAAGGACTGCTAGATAAACGAAGAACAACGAATGAAAATTATTCGAGATTAATTAATGACGGCGATCCTGTGGAGGATCCCATTTACGATGTATTGCGCGTGAGACAAGCCCGTTTTTCGAAAGCACGTGAAATATTGCTAGATGAATTGAAAACTGGTTTTATATTCGTCCTCAATCCGGAGCGCTTACCTATTATAGAAACTAAAAAAGCAATTGAACTACTAAATAATTATGATTTACATGTGTCTACACTCATCGTGAATAAAGTTCTACCCGAAAATGTGGATGGAAACTTCATGACAGAGCGTAAAAAACATGAGAAACAATATATTGATAAAATAGAAGAAACATTTTCTCAGCAAAAGTTGCTGTATGTACCATTATTTTCTAAAGATATTGTGAGTAGAGAGCAATTAACGCTTTATAGTCATTATTTTGAGGAAGGATGAGGCAAGTGAAAGCTTTTGTACATGAGTTTGGTCAATTGAAAATTAAGGAAATGGAAGTTCCGACTGCAAGTGACGGAGAAGTCGTTGTCGCACTTAAGGCTGCTGGCTTAAATCGTCGGGACTTATATATCCCAAATCGTCGTGGAGATGACGCAGAAGCCCTAGTTTTAGGCTCTGATGGGGCAGGAGTCATTGAGGCGGTTGGTGAAGGTGTTACAAACGTTTCTGTTGGTGATGAAGTGATGATCAATCCGGCCCTACGTTGGGATGAAAATAGTGAAGCACCGCCAAAAGAGTTTGATATTTTAGGGATGCCTGATAATGGGACATTTGCTGAGAAAATTGTACTTTCGGCAGAACAAGTTGAAAGAAAACCAGCGTATCTTACTTGGGAAGAGGCGGGTGTAGTGGCGCTTGCCGGTTTGACAGGGTACCGTGCGCTATTTACAAAAGGAAATTTACAGGCGGGAGAAACTGTATTTATACCGGGGGCAGGAAGCGGTGTTGCAACATACTTAATTTCATTCGCTAAAAATATTGGCGCACGCGTTATCGTGACGTCGCGTAGCGAGGAAAAGCGTAAACAAGCATTAGCATTAGGCGCCGACATTGCGCTCGATACGAACGAAGATTGGGAACTAGCGTTAGCGGATGAAACTGTAGATCTCGTAATCGATAGTGTGGGACGTGCAACATTTAACCGTTCTTTAGAAATCTTGAAAAAAGGCGGACGAATTGTCGTCTTTGGTGCCACGACAGAAGATACGGTGGATTTAGATTTACGCAATTTCTTTTATAGCCAGTTTCAATTACTCGGTTCAACAATGGGAAGCCGCGAGGAATTACGTGAGATGATTGCACATATTGAAAAATACGAAACACGTCCAGTCCTTGATAAAGTATTCGATCTTCGAGACGCGGCTGAAGCGTTTCGTGATTTAGAAGAGAGCAAGAATTTCGGGAAGATTGCGTTGCAAATTAATAGCAAAACAATCTCTTGAACGTGAAATTAAAACTAATAGAATTGTTTACAGGCGCTACACATTAAATAGACTCTAAAAAGAGGATAGGTAAGCAGTTTAACTGCATAACCTATCCTCATTTTGTACGAAAATCTTTAAACGTCCAGTTTATTTGTTGACGTTTTTAATATTTGCGCAGCGTCAAGATAGATGTCAAAAAATGTACCATCAGTAAATTTGATTACTACTGCATGTGGAGTAATTGCAACATCATCCACTGTTAACCCTTGTAGCTTATTAGGCAGAACTGTATTGTGATTCTCCATTTTGTGAAGTCCTTTCAATTATCTCTAATTCATTGTTTTGTTTTCTTTACTAATCAGTTTACCACTCTTCGAAAGTGGTGAGAATCGTGCATTAAAGAAACGTAATGTCGGCGGTTCATAATCCATTTGTAACCCACAAATCTCATCGCGTTTGTTAAATAAATCAATAATCGAATCAACGACAACATTCATATGGTTATTTGTATACACTCTCCGCGGAATCGTTAATCTAACTAGTTCTAATTTTGGTGTATTGTTTTCACCTGTTTCAATATTGCGGCCAGCAGAAATAATACCACGCTCCATACTGCGTACGCCGGAATCGAGGTATAATGCGGCTGCCAGTGCTTGAGCAGGGAAGTCTTCCTGTTTCAAATGTGGGAGAAATTTACGAGCATCTAAAAAGACTGCATGGCCGCCAATTGGCAAGACGATTGGAATGCCTGCGTCAATTAATTGATCACCTAAATGACGCACTTGCTGGATCCGATGTTCTATATAATGGTCATCTACTGCTTCTCGAATCCCGATGGCCATCGCTTCCATATCTCGCCCAGCCATCCCACCATAGGAAGGCATTCCTTCATACACAACAACAAGTTCACGCGAGCGAATATAAAGTTCTTCATCATTCATCGCAAGAAAACCGCCGATATTTACAAGACAATCTTTCTTACCGCTCATCGTACATCCATCGGAATAGGATAGCATTTCTTTTAAAATAGCTGCAATTTTTTTATCGGCAAATCCATCTTCCCGCTCCTTAATAAAATAAGCATTTTCGACGCAACGCGTAGCATCTAGGAAAACATCTATACCATTAGATTTACATAGTGAATAGACGTCTTTCATATTTTCCATACTGACAGGCTGCCCGCCGGCAAGATTGACAGTCACAGCTAAACAAACGTAAGGAATATTTTCAGCACCAACATCATCGATTACCTTTTGAAGTTTTGTTAAATCAATATTACCTTTAAATGGATGATTTACGTTTGGATCATGCGCTTCATCAATAATGACATCCACAAACTTTGCGCCGTTCATTTCTTGATGTGCGCGAGTCGTTGTAAAATACATATTGCCTGGAATAAAATCACCATCTTTTATTTTCAATTGGGATAAAATGTTCTCTGCCCCACGACCTTGATGGGTTGGCAATACGTAACGATAACCATATACTTCACGGACTGTTTCCTCAAGTTTCTTCCAACTTTTACTGCCAGCATAAGCCTCGTCGCCGGTCATGAGGGCTCCCCATTGTGCATCACTCATCGCAGTCGTTCCACTATCGGTTAATAAATCGATGTACACATCAGCGGAGTCAATGAGGAAAGTGTTATAGCCAGCCTTAATTAATGCTTCTTTTCTTTCGTCGTAAGATAACATCGCAAGTGTTTCTACGCTTTTAATCTTATAAGGTTCAGCTGTTCTTCTTACCAATTCGTTCAACCCCTTTTTTATAATGGTTCCGTCTCTATTAATATATATGTTAGTGTGTTTATTTAACTTGTCTGACTTCTAGAGGATTATTTGCATTAATTTATAAAGTTCACGGAATTCTCAATGAAATACTGTATAATAAAAGTAAAAAGGTAGGGGACGATATTCGTGACTGAGAAGGTAATACCGTTGACAGATTTAGAAATTGCTAAGCAAGTAGATATGAGACCAATTTGGGACATTGCAAAACGGGTGAATATTCCAGAAGATGCAATCGAACCTTACGGTAAATATAAGGCAAAAATTGATCCAACGAAAATTAAAGGAAAAACAAATTTAGGAAAAGTCATTCTCGTTACGGCCATTAGTCCAACGCCTGCTGGAGAAGGGAAGTCGACGGTCACTGTCGGTTTGGCAGATGCCCTGACACAACTTAATAAAAATACGATAATTGCTTTACGTGAGCCATCATTAGGTCCAGTTATGGGAATTAAAGGCGGTGCAACAGGGGGCGGATATGCACAAGTTGTACCAATGGAAGATATCAACCTTCACTTTACTGGCGATATACATGCGATTACAACCGCAAATAACGCATTAAGTGCATTTATTGATAATCATATTCATAGAGGCAATGACCTTCGTATCGATCCACGTAGAATTACATGGAAACGTGTGTTAGATATGAATGACCGCGCTTTGAGACAAGTTACCGTTGGATTAGGTGGTCCGGCACAAGGTGTTCCCCGAGAAGATGGATTTGATATTACAGTTGCTTCAGAAATTATGGCGATATTCTGTTTGGCGAAAGATTTGTCAGATCTAAAAGAACGGTTATCACGTATTGTTATCGGTTATACGTATGACAAAGAACCAGTGACTGTTCGCGATTTAGGTGTCGAAGGGGCACTTACGTTGTTATTGAAAGAAGCGTTTAAACCGAATTTAGTGCAAACGATTGAAGGCACACCAGCGCTAATTCACGGTGGACCGTTTGCGAATATTGCACACGGGTGTAACTCCTTAGTTGCAACGAATATGGCACGTAACTTAGCTGACTACGTTGTGACGGAAGCAGGATTTGGTTCTGACTTAGGTGCGGAAAAGTTTATGAATATAAAAGCAAGACAAGGGGCATTTTCACCAGAAGCTGTTGTCGTTGTAGCGACTGTTCGTGCACTGAAAATGCATGGTGGAATTTCAAGAGATGACTTGAAAACGGAAAATGAAGAAGCTGTATTAAGTGGACTCGTTAATTTAGCAAAGCATATTGAAACTGTACGGACATTTGGGGTTGAACCAGTTGTTTCCATAAACCGATTTATTACGGATACGAAAGCGGAGATTGAAACAATCTTAACGTGGTGTCAACAACATAACGTTCGAGTCGCTGTAACGGATGTATGGGAAAACGGTGGAGCGGGCGGTTTAGCGCTAGCCAAGGAAGTTCTAAAGGTCGTAGAGAAAGAAAACAATTTTGCTTATTTATATGATGAAGAGGAATCTGTCAGAACAAAAATAGGTAAAATCGTTCAACAAGTATATGGCGGAAAAGATGTCATTTTCACTGATGAAGCCATGCGCGATTTACAAATGATTGAACAGAACGGATGGGATATGTTACCGATTTGTATGGCGAAAACTCAATATTCTTTTTCCGACGACCCGAAAATATTGGGCAGACCCGAGGCATTTACAATTACGATAAGAAAAATAATGCCGAAGTTAGGTGCAGGTTTTCTAGTATGTTTAACAGGTGATATTATGACAATGCCTGGTTTACCCGCACAGCCTGCTGCATTGAATATGGACGTAGATCATAAAGGCAATGCAATTGGATTGATTTAATTTCACGAAACAGTTGGATAAATCTTGAAAGAAGCAGGTAGCGATAAATGCTACCTGTTTTTTAGAGAAATGTTCAAGTTCGGGGGCAATGGGAATAAAATATCTATGCAAAGGACTTAGTGATTGGTAACTAAGGATGTTGTAAAAAATAGGGGGAAGTGACGAATATGAATACATACTAGCGTGTAAATCGTTAGTTTGTTTTTTCACGCCCAAAAATAGTTAGGATAGTAGAAGAGAAATCAAATAATAAAAGAATGAAATCAACACGTATGGAGTACTTATAGAATAATGTGAGATGCAAGGTATTGTTGGATAGGGTAATCGGATGTGTACGTAAACGAAAGGGGATGGGGATGGAAAAGGAACATGATGATATTTTTGATAGGGAGAAACAACAAGAACCGAATATGGAAAGAAGAGAAGGAGAGCCGACCCAAGCCTTCAAAGGGGCCGCTATAGCAGCACTTATTATTGGGATATCAGCTTATTTAGTAGGTTTGTTTAATGCGACAATGGAACTGAATGAAAAAGGGTATTATTTTGCAGTGCTCCTATTTGGACTCTATGCTTCCGTATCTCTGCAAAAGGCAGTAAGAGATAAAGAAGAGGGAATCCCCGTGACGTATATTTACTATGGAATTAGCTGGTTTGCATTGATGGTTGCCATAGTCTTAATGGCGATTGGGTTATACAATGCGGGGAGTATAATGTTCAGTGAAAAAGGTTTTTTTGCAATGGCATTTGTGCTAAGCATTTTTGCGGCCATTACAGTCCAGAAAAATGTGAGAGATACTAAGAGTGCACGGAATGTAGAGTGAATGATGAAAAATAAGCGGAATTACTTTGTTGATTCACAAAGTAATTCCGCTTTTTTAATTACAACACTTTATCATTCACAAATTAAAATGATTCCAACAAATGGGGATCCACAGTTTTCAATAAGTGTACAATCCTAAATTGGATAAATACATCGGTTTCTGGAGACAATTCTTTATACATTTTCTTTCCGTTTTCCATTATCCATTCGGGTGAGTCTTGTGGAACGGCAATTCCAATTAATATTTTTTGAAATTGGTCCTAATTGAAGTTAACTCAATTATTTTATTTAAAACAAGGTATGATACTTTTTAGGATACTCATGATACAATAGCTTAATTGAAACTGTACATTGGAACGAAAGGTGAGATTTATGGAAATAAAAGAATATATAGTGGAAAAGATTGTGGATCCTACGGGACTTATTAGTGGGGAGCGTTACGAATTTCGTTTATTCGTGATGTTGAATGAAGAGGATGAGCTTTATTCTGAAAATGGAGTTGGCGTTAGGGCAATTTTAGCAGTGGATGAAGGAGAAGACCGACTGGTTGTTGCTCATTTTTTTGACAGGGCTACAGATGAAGCGTTTGATTTTGAGTTAGAAGATGAAGAACTTTCAACAATCCAATCATTTTGTAAAGTGCATTATCATGAAGCAGAATAAAAAAATTCGAAAGTGTCTGTCGTCAAATTAGAAGAATAGAAAATAAAATAATCCTTTTCAAATCAGAATAAGTGTCTTTTTTGTCCAACTAGTAGATAATAGACTTATGATTGTTTCGAAAGGTTATTTTTTATTTACCCCTTTTACGGAACACGATGAAAATTTTATAATAACTGGAGTGTTATATATGGAGAGAGAAATTGTTGATATTACAATTATCGGGGGAGGACCGACCGGCTTATTCGCATCATTTTATGCAGGAATGAGAGAAATGTCGGTTAAAATCATCGATAGTCTTCCACAATTGGGCGGTCAACTGATTGAGCTTTATCCAGATAAATATATATATGATGTTGGTGGTTTTCCAAAAATACTAGCGAAAGATTTTGTTGCAAATCTTGTCACACAAGCACATTATGCCAACCCAGAAATTTTACTTGGAGAAACAGCGCTATCGGTTGTAAAGCACGACGATTACTACGAGCTAAAGACAGATAAAGGTGTCCATTTAACGAGAACGATTTTACTCACAGTTGGGATTGGTGCATTCCAACCGCGTAAAATTGGTTTGAAAGAAGAGGCGCAATTTGAAGGGAAAACATTACACTACGGCATTAAGGATTTAACAGTTTTTAAAGATAAAAATATTGTCGTCTGTGGTGGTGGAGATTCAGCAGTAGACTGGGCGTTAATGCTTGAGGATATTGCATCTTCAGTGACATTAATTCACCGCCGCGAACGTTTCACTGCACATGAAACAAGTGTCAACCAGTTAATGGACTCTAAAGTAGAAGTGAAAACTTCACTTTCAATTAAAGAAATCATTGGAGAAAATGGTGAAGTCAACGAACTTCTGGTCGCATCTAGGGACGGCAATGAAGAAAGAATTTCAACAGATCACGTCATTGTTAATTACGGTAATATTTCTTCATTAGGACCTTTGAAAGAATGGGGCCTTGAAATGGAACGTAACTCCATCTTGGTCAATACGAAAATGGAAACAAATATGGAAGGAATTTACGCTGCCGGAGACGTTACAACGTTTGACGGTAAAGTAAAGTTAATTGCAGTTGGACTTGGTGAAGCCCCAATTGCTGTCAACCATGCCAAAGCATACATTGATCCAAAAGCAAGACTACAACCATTACACAGCACTAGCGTTTTTAGTTAATGATATGTGATGCTCATTTGTAATGATGTGAATGAGTCAACCTTTAAAGGACCACCCATAAAAGATGGGTGGTCTAATTTTTTTATTCTCTATCTTAAAAATGAGTTAATAGTGTCAATTTCATAATTGCTTATTTCCGTAATACAGTCGAATATTATTAACGTTTCTCCTTTTAACGTGAGATATTGTTATGGGGATGATCCGTTGATTGAAGTGGAAGGCGCCGACTCCTGTGGGATTAGCGAAAGCCGTAACGAAGAACGGCTTTTGCGACCGAAAAGCGAAGCGTTTGGGAGCACGTCTTTGTCTTAAGCCGTAACGAAGAACGGCTTTTGCGAGTAAAAGCGAAGCGTTATGAGCAGGAATATCTAACGGGATGCCTTAATTTCTGCGAAAATCGCAGAAATTAAGGCAAATCGCAATCTACGTTTTGCGATTGGCTCACCGCCCGCCCCACGGAAAGCGTGCGCCTGGAACGGAAATCAACATTTTTCGGGATTTTTTGTAGGAAGGTTATTTATTAAATTGACTGAGTCTCGGAAGATTTATGAAAAAATTACAGATACAATGAAATACCTACTATTAATAAGAGTGGCCCAAAGATAATTAAGTAACCGATTGGATTACCAAAATTTACTGTCCATCCAACGCCGAATCGTTTTTCTACAAAAATGGAAGGATCGTCTTTGTTCACATAAATCACACCAAGCTTCCAATGCTGATCATCATCATAATTTGTAATCCCTTCGACTTCTTCATCTGTAATTTGTACATCAAGACGCGCACCACCTTGACCTACTTTAAAAGCATACACTGCAGTCATCCCAAAAATAATGATGATAAATGCAATTGGTAGAGCGAGTGCGATTGCCGTCCCGCCAATATGCTCATGTATCGTCATTAATTGTAAAAAAGCAAATAAGATTGTTAAGAGCAGGACTGTCGCAAATAATAGCCAACTGGAATACTTCCTAAATGCTAATTGCTGGGCACGTGATTTCTTTTTACGATTCGCCTGGATTTTAATCCCGGATCTTTTGGTAAATTCATTAATTCCAGCCATCATCCCTTGCATGATCAACAAAATTAATAGGAGAGCAATGGCTGAAAAAGGCGTTTTCTCAGTAAATGCATCTGGCTGACCATCGATTCCCCAATGCGTTGGGATTAATTCCGGTAACTGTGGATACTGTATAGTTGTGTAAATGATAAGCCCGATTGTGATGACCATCGGTAATAGAAAAAATGTAAAAGGTAACATTTCATCTGCAGTTCTTGCGGCTAAATCTACTAATCGAACTTGTTTTAATTTTGCTCCCCATTGATTTTCCGTCTTTAACTTTGTTGTTTTTGCGTGGAAGACAAAGTATAAGGCCATACTTAAAAGTAAAATTGCAAATTGAATAGCAATGCCAACTATCAATAATTTATCTTCGATCGGGCTTGTACGTGTGAACCAAGTCATAAAAGCAGTCACAGTAACTGCACCGCTAGCTAGAATGATGGAAGCGTACATTTTTTTATAAAAAAGAAGTTTTTCATTTTTGGTATCCCCATTTGGGACGGTGACGCCAAAAACGACTGTTGATTTTAGTAAAAAAGGAATCGCGGCTTGGATGATGATTATAAAAAGAGTCATTGCAAGTAATAGCGCGATTGTCATTGTTCTCCCTCCTCGATGCTTGTTATCATATTTGAAGAAAGTTGTTGAATTTGTTTTTCTGTTAAACCATTTGCGAGTAATTCCGCCATAATCGGACGAATTAGAAGAGCAAATTGTTGTAGTTTCGCTTCGTCTACAGTTTGCTGTTGAACAATGGTCCCTGACTTTGGAATAATTTGTACAAGGCCTTTTTTTTCGAGTTCACGATATGTTTTATTTACCGTATGCATATTTATCCCAAGATCAGAAGCAAGAGAACGGACGGAAGGTAAAGTATCACCCGTTTGGAGAGAGCCATTTGCAATTGCTTCGATTAAACCATTCATTAATTGGATATAAATGGGTACTTCCGAATCCATATCTATTTCAATAAACATTAAATACCTCCTTCGGACGACAAGCAATCATTTTCGTTTAGTCTTCTATACGTCTCTCTGTTCTATGTTTATTATAACACCTGTATGAAGTTTTTTCTATTGGAAAAGCGCCCTCAATTTTTGATAATCAGTCAAAAAATGAGGGCGCTCTTATTATTCGCTTAATTCGGAAATTGTGACGAATTGATAGTCGTTTTCCGCTAAATAAGCGAGAACGGCATCAAGGCCATCCGCAGTCGATGTGTGAATATCATGCATGAGAATAATGCTACCATCTATCGTGTTTTGTTTTACGTATGAAAGGAGTTGACTCGCATTTCTGTGTTTCCAATCAAGTGTATCAACGTCCCATAAAATCATTGATAAGTCTGTTAGATTTAAAACGTTGTCATTAAAAGCGCCGTATGGGGGGCGAAAAATTTCTGGTTTTTGACCTGTTACTTCTTCAATAATCGTAGAAGTTCTATCAATTTCTTTCTGAATTTTATCATTTTTAGCTTTTGTTAAGTCGGGATGCGTCCAAGAGTGATTACCGAGTTCGTGTCCGGCTTCGTAAACGCTTTTGGCAATTTCAGGATAATATTCAACTCGGCTACCCAGCATGAAGAAAGTAGCTTTTGCATCATATTTTTCTAATGTATCTAAGATCCGTGTTGTTACTTTCGGATCCGGACCATCGTCAAATGTCAGAGCAACTCTTTTCTGCTTGGGGACATCTTTATTTTCCACATTCTCTTTGTCGGTTGGAATCTCTTCTTTCTCAATAGCATCATGTTCTCCATTAACGGGCTGAGATGTGTCCGGTTTTTCTGTCATTTCATTTACGAATGAAGCTTGAAGAGATTCTGTTAGTAAAGAATTGATCGTTTGATAGGGAATGGAGACAATTGGAACCCCTGCATCCCTGTTTGCGATTTTATTGTATTCAAAATAAAAAATAATTTCATCTTCTGCTAATGCGAAGTTTTGAAAGTTCTCCCAAACCGGTTCTGTGTGAATAGCTACTTGTTCTGGTAATAAATGATTGATAAGTGTTTCATCTTCATAGAGGCGTTCTTCTATGTGCTTAGAGAGTTCCTTTAGATGCTGTAAACGAAAATCGAATACATTTTCAATTGTAATACGTTCCCCAGTTTCGGGGTTTAACCGGAAAGTTTGAATGTTGATTTGGCCTTCGTTGTCGCCGACGTATTCATTTTTCACCATGACAAAAGAATAAATGCCATTATGTTCAAAAGTTTCAAATGAGATATTCAATTCACTGGTAAATTCTTTCTGACTTTTTTTGTATGTTGCAATATCGGTTAAGTAATTGTATTTTATCGTTTTTATGTATTTTTTTACTTCGTCATTGAATTGAATATGTTTGCTTTGTGGATACTGGATGGCAAAAGGAGCACTTAGGTCATTTGATATTTCTGTAACGATTTTAATGCCGGAAAAATTTGATTCAATCTCATCGATTGTTGAGGGCATCGTGTTACCAAAGTCCTTTTTAGATGTTGCAGATGTACTGTTATTTTGAAAAATAAATAATAAATAACTGTAGCCGAGGACTAACAAAATGGTTGTGCAAGTGAGGATGATATCGAGCAAAGGAAAACGCTCTCTGAACTTTTTGCTTTTCATAATGAACTCCTTTTTTTATCCTTTCTATCAGGTGGGTGTTTTTGACTGATAAAATAGTAGTGTTTATGTTTATGTTTATGTTTATGTTTATGTTTATGTCGAATTTTAGCGCCTGTCTCTTACTGAAGTATACTAGATAAATATAATCATTCCAATCATTATTGGTAGAGAATATTAATGAAGTAACACTTTTTTTGACAAAATAATTATGGTATAATGTCAACATCTCAATTTATGAAAAAAATTTGTGACAAATATAACAAGGTGGTTTGAAAAATGGAAAAAGGCACATATCGGGTTCTTTTATTTTATAAATATGTAGCAATTGAAGATCCTGAAACAGTTGTTGCTGAGCATTTAGAAGCATGTAAGGAAATTGGGTTAAAAGGCCGTATCTTTATTGGAACAGAAGGAATAAACGGGACTTGTTCGGGAACAATTGAGCAAACAGACGCGTATATGAACATGATGAATGCCGATGAGCGATTTCAAGGCATTGAATATAAAATTGATGAAGCAGATGGGCACACATTTAAAAAAATGCATGTACGTGTTCGTGAACAAATTGTTAATCTAAGCTTAGAAGACGATATAAATCCAAATAAATTAACAGGGAATTATTTAAGCCCAGCAGAATTTTTAGAGAAAATGCAGGATGAGAATACCATCATTCTCGATGCTCGAAATGATTATGAATACGACTTAGGCCATTTCCGTGGAGCGATTCGCCCAGATATACGCACATTTAGAGAACTTCCAGACTGGGTGAAAGAAAATAAAGAAAAATTTGAAGGTAAGAAGATTTTAACGTATTGCACGGGCGGTATTCGATGTGAGAAATTCTCAGGTTGGCTCGTACGAGAAGGTTTTGAAGATGTTGGCCAACTTGAAGGTGGAATTGTTTCTTACGGTAAAGATCCTGTTGCAAAAGGTCAACTCTGGGATGGACAATGCTATGTATTTGATGAGCGAATCGCTGTCCCAGTTAACCAAGTAGAACATGTAATTGTGGGTCGTGACCACTTCGACGGTGAGCCATGCGAGCGTTATGTAAACTGTGCAAACCCTGTTTGTAATGCTCAGATTTTGTGCTCAGAAGAAAATGAACATTTATACATGCGCAGTTGTTCAGATGCGTGCCGCGAACATTCTCGTAACCGCTACTTCATAGAACATAATATGACTGTAGAGGAATTTAATGCACGTCTTGCAGAAATTGAACGACGCCGTGGAGAAGAACTTATTTCAACTGAGGAATAAAACAATCCTTCTATCAAAGACGGTGTTTATTCTTCGTAAATTTGATAGAAATAGATAAGGTCGTTTGGATGGAATATATTCCGTCTAAACGATTTCTTTTTGAATAACATAAGGCGAAATATAATAGATTCATATATATTGCTATTTTTAATTCCTTATGTTGTCATATTTTCATTCTCAATCGTCGTGCAAAAATGTTATACTAGTTGCATTCAAATGTAAAAATGGAGGATTTTTGTTTATGCAATGGAGAAATATATATCGCGGTTTCTTTATCGGAATAAGCGATCTCATTCCAGGTGTGAGTGGTGGAACCATCGCATTCATCCTAGGAATTTATGAACAATTATTAACTGCAATTAGCGGTTTCTTTAGTCGGGACTGGAAAAAGCATATCGGATTTTTACTGCCCCTTGCCATTGGGATGGGTGGCACCCTGTTGATTTTTAGTCGGCTGATTGAATATTTATTGAAAAATTATCATGCACAAACACAATTTTTCTTTCTTGGGCTTATCATTGGTGTAGTGCCATTTATTTCAAAACAAGTCAATGTCAAAAAGAATTTTAAGATTGGACATTTTTTACTTGTCCTCATTGTAGGGGCTGCGCTTGCATCACTTGCGTTTGTAAGTCCACAAAACTATGGAACAATTACGAAACTCACATCTTCTAATGCGCTTGGTTTATTCCTAGCGGGTTGGGCTGGCAGTATGGCGATGTTATTGCCGGGGATTAGTGGTTCATTTGTCTTGTTATTACTCGGTGTCTATTCGACTGCAATTAGTGCGTTATCGAATTTAAATCTACCAATTATTGCAGTGATTGGTTCGGGTGTAGTTGTTGGATTTATTGTCAGCAGTAAAGTGATACGTTATTTACTGGATCGTTTCAAGTATGTAACTTTTGCAGTCGTGATAGGACTTATCATTGGATCGGTATTTGTGATTTACCCAGGATTACCAGAGGACGGCACATTTTTAATGATGAGTTTGCTTACATTTTTTATTGGCTTACTCGTGGCAAGTTTATTTAGCTCATTCGATAATAAATCTTCGCTATAATTTTAAAAAATAGATTTGATTGCCTTATAGAATTACTGGAAAGGATGATTGAAATGTCAGGACCAGCATTACGTCAATTACATGCGCACCGTGCAATTCATGAAGGTGGGCTTTCTGGAGCAGTAACTAAAACGGAAGAGTTAATCAAACATTTACGCGAAGGGGAAACAGAGGCTGCTGACTTAGCGGCTGATGATTTACTTAGCTATTGGCAAACAAGAATTATTAGCCATGCAGATGCGGAAGAGGAAGGTTTTTACTTAGAAGTTGCAAATAAAAAGCCAGAACTGCAAGAGACAATTACAAAGTTAACGCGTGACCACGATTTACTACGTGTAATTGTGAAAGATATTGAAGAATTGCGCGAGAAGGAAGGATTAAGTCCTGCAGTTCTTCAAAAGTTTTATGCGCTTCAAATTGTGAATGAAATTCACAGTAGAGATGAAGAACGTTATTTATTCAATGAGAATGAATAGTTAATGTATGAAAAACGCCTAGTTCAACGAGTAGGCGTTTTTTAAATTGGTTGAATAAAGATGGTTGAGAAATTAAGTGGGGATTTATGCTACACTGAAGTTATGAATTTCGTAAAAAAAGAATGATAAATCGCGATAAATGTTATACAGGAAAGGGGAGAAGTGGACTTTGCTAACTAAAGCAACAGAGGTTTTACGGGATTATTTTGGGTATGACTCGTTTAGAACGGGACAAGAGCAAGTCATTGAAAGTGTATTGCAAGGGAAGGACACGCTATGTGTGATGCCGACTGGCGGTGGAAAATCACTTTGTTATCAAGTACCAGCACTTGTGATGGAAGGAACTGTACTTGTCATTTCACCGCTGATTTCATTGATGAAAGACCAAGTAGATGCACTGAAAGAAGCAGGGATTTCAGCGGCTTATATTAATAGTACAATGACTTCAGAAGAATACCACGAGACAATGGAAGCGACGATTCGAGGAGAGTATCGTTTATTATACATTGCGCCTGAGCGACTTGATTCTCCTTCTTTTACAAATCGTTTGCAACTTATGAACGTGCCAATTGTGGCCATTGATGAAGCCCATTGTATTTCTCAATGGGGCCATGATTTTAGGCCGAGCTACCGAAATATCCGTAAAATGGTTTCTCTTTTTCACGAAAAGCCGGTTGTTCTCGCATTAACGGCAACAGCAACACCAGCCGTTCGAGAAGATATTTGTACACAACTGAAAATTAACGAAGAAAATACAGTCGTGACAGGATTTGAGAGAGAAAACTTAACTTTTTCGGTCATTAAAGGTCAGGACAGAGAAAAGTTTGTCATTGATTATGTAAAGAAAAATGAAGGCGAAGCGGGAATTATCTATGCGGCAACAAGAAAAGCAGTCGATCATCTGTATGATGTGCTATCAAAACGTGGTGTACCTGTAGGAAAGTATCATGCGGGTCTATCTGATATAACACGTCAGGAAGGTCAAGAACAGTTTTTAAATGATGAAACGTCCGTCATGATTGCGACGAATGCGTTTGGAATGGGAATCGATAAATCCAATATCCGGTATGTAATTCATTACCAAATGCCACGTAATATGGAAAGTTATTATCAAGAAGCTGGACGTGCTGGACGTGATGGGTTAAAAAGTGATTGTACACTGTTATTTTCATCACAAGACGTACAAACGCAACGCTTTTTAATCGACCAATCATTAGATGAAACGAGAATTCCGATGGAGTTACAGAAGTTACAGTCAATGGTCGATTATTGTCATACGGAAGCTTGTTTACAAAAGTTTATCATTCAATACTTTGGCGAAGAAAATGTATCTGATTGTGGTAGATGTGCTAACTGTACAGATACGCGAGAAAGTTTAGATGTAACCGAAGACGTACAGAAAGTATTATCTTGCGTAATTCGGATGGGCCAACGCTTCGGTAAAACGATGATTGCACAAGTATTAACAGGATCACGGAATAAAAAAGTGAAAGATTTCGGTTTTGATAAATTAACAACGTATGGCATTTTAAAAGGTAGAAGTGCAAAAGACGTCTCTGATTTTATTGAATTTATTATTTCGGAAAACTATTTGGGTGTTGAGCACGGACAATTTCCGATTATTTACGTGGCGGAGGCTGGCAAAGATGTTTTAATGGGGAAGCAAAAAGTGTTCCGCAAAGTATCTGTTGTCACGAAACAAATTACGGTTGATAACCCATTATTTGAAAAACTCCGTGATTTACGTCGTCAATTAGCGCAAGATGCTGGGGTTCCTCCATTTGTTGTCTTCTCAGATAAATCGTTACATGATATGGTCAGCCGTATGCCAACGACTGAAGAGGCATTTTTAGAAGTGAATGGTGTGGGGCTTACGAAATTGGAAAGATACGGTGAGCCCTTTTTGAAGGAAATTCAAGCCTATCAAAAAGAGACTGTGTCAACTAGTTGATAGAAGGAAAAAAGTGAAGTGACTATAATAAAAATCCGTTTGCATTCTATGAATTTGGATGCTGACGGTTTTTTTATTTTAAGATATGCGCTTTTAGAAGTTCCCAATGTATTTAACCGGAATGCTGCCACGTGGGGAAACTTTAGTGAAACAGCGAATGGATTCATAAATGGGTAACCTTAATAGAGCAATATATTAAGAATTTTTATATGAAATACATTACTTTTACTTAAATATTGTTTATGCTTGAGTTAGAAGGAAAAAGAATTCGTGATCAACTGATTATGAATAAGTAAAAAGGAGAATGAGACATGACAAAGAAAATACGAATTGGTATTGCAGGATACGGAAATTTAGGTCGGGGCGTTGAGTCTGCAATTTATCAGAATGGAGATATGGAACTGGTTGGCGCATTTACAAGAAGAAATCCAGAAGATGTAAACCTATTAAACGAATCAGTTCCTGTTTATGCACTAGCTCGTGTAGAAGACTTTAAAGAGGAAATCGATGTACTAATTTTATGTGGTGGTTCTAAAAATGATTTGCCAGAACAAGGACCAATGTTAGCTAAGCATTTTACAACGATTGATAGCTTTGATACACATGCGGACATCCCAAAATATTTTGATGCCGTTGATCAAGTCGCCAAGCCAAATGAAAAGACAGCGATTATTTCAGTTGGATGGGACCCAGGTTTATTTTCAATGAACAGATTATTCGGGGAATCGGTGTTAGCGGATGGCACTACATATACATTTTGGGGTAAAGGGTTAAGCCAAGGACATTCTGATGCGGTTAGAAGAGTTCCGGGTGTTAAAGGAGCAGTTCAGTATACAATCCCGAACCCAGAAGCGGTTGAACAAGTGCGAAGTGGGTCCTTGCCTGAATTAACGACGCGTGAACAACATACGCGGGAATGTTACGTTGTTCTTGAAGAAGGTGCAGATGCTAAAGAAGTTGAGCAAGCAATCGTTACGATGCCAAATTACTTCACCAACCACGACACAACGGTCCATTTTATTTCTGAAGAAGAACTAAAGCGAGACCACGCTGCAATGCCACACGGTGGATTTGTGATTCGTAGTGGAAAAACAGGAGATGGAAATAATCAAGTGATTGAATATGCATTAAAACTTGAGAGCAATCCAGAGTTTACAGCGAGCGTCTTGGTCGCTTATGCAAGAGCAGCGTACCGTTTAAATCAAAATGGAGACTACGGCGCTAAAACAGTATTTGACGTGGCGCCTGGATTACTATCACCGAAAAGTGCGGCAACACTACGGAAGGAATTGCTATAAGGGGAAAGTGAATAGTAAATGTTTTGAAAATGAACTCCAATTAGAATATACTAAATAACGTTAACTATTTAGGGGGTCGAAAAATTGACGAAACTAGACGAAACATTAATGATGTTAAAAGAATTAACAGATGCAAAAGGAATCCCGGGAAATGAGCGCGAACCCCGTGATGTCATGAAAAAATATATCGCACCATTTGCTGATGAAATTGAACAAGATGGACTCGGCTCATTAATCGCCAAGAAAACAGGCGAAGAGAACGGACCGAAAGTGATGGTCACAGGACATCTTGACGAAGTTGGCTTTATGGTCACGAAAATAGACGATAAAGGATTTCTTTCATTTCAAACAGTTGGCGGCTGGTGGTCTCAAGTAATGCTTGCCCAACGTGTAACAATTGTTACGCGTAAAGGTGACACAGTAACAGGCGTTATCGGTTCAAAGCCACCCCATATTTTATCGCCTGAAGCACGCAAGAAGCCAGTTGACATTAAAGATATGTTCATTGACATCGGTGCTACTTCTAAAGAAGAGGCGATGGAATGGGGGATTTTACCAGGCGATATGGTTGTTCCTTATTTTGAATTTACAGTGATGAATAATGACAAGCACCTTCTTGCGAAAGCATGGGATAACCGAATTGGCGTAGCAATTGCGATTGACGTACTAAAAGGCTTGAAAGAGGAGAAACATCCGAACGTTGTATATAGCGTAGGTGCTGCACAAGAAGAAGTAGGACTTCGCGGTGCGAAAACAGCCGCAACGAAAATTCAACCTGATATCGGTTTTGCAGTAGACGTTGGCGTTGCTGGTGACACACCTGGAATATCAGAGAAAGAAGCGACAGGAAATATGGGAGACGGTCCACAAATTTTATTAGTTGACGCGTCCATGGTATCTCATAAAGGTTTACGCGACTTAGTCATTGATACGGCTGAAGAAAAGGGCATACCTTACCAATTTGGTTCAATGCCTGGTGGCGGAACAGATGCAGGTGCAATCCATATTTCGAATAACGGCGTCCCTTCATTAGCAATTTGTATTCCAACACGTTACATTCACAGCCATGCCGGAATTTTACACCGTGATGATTATGAAAATACAGTGAAGCTTCTCATTGAGGTCATTAAAAAATTAGACCGCGACACAGTTAATTCCATTACATTTGAATAGATTGCCTAATAAAAATGTCCAAACAGTCATTGTTTGGACATTTTTTCTTTGTGTTTTCTAAGATTTAAAATTATCGGTTAAATCATAAAAATTCACTTGACTTTATAAATATACATACATATACTAGTTTATACAATCAAAAAAATGAGCAGAGGATGATCGATAATGGTGCAATTAAACTTACTGGAGAATGATATTGAAGCGAATTTAAAAGGTCGGGATTTATTAAGTTTGCTAGATTTTACGAGTGAAGAAGTCGTTTTTTTCATTCAGAAAGCCGTTGAAATGAAGAAAGCGAAGGAAGCAGGGAAGGCAAATCTTCCACTCTCGGGGAAGACACTCGGTATGATTTTCGAGAAAAATTCGACGCGAACTAGAATATCATTTGAAGTGGGGATGATTCATCTAGGCGGTCATGCAATTTATATGAATGCAAAAGACTTACAACTTGGCCGTGGGGAATCGATTCATGATACAGCGAAAGTGCTCTCTGAATTTGTGGATGGTGTCATGATACGTGCCAATTCACATGAAGAAGTAAAAGAGTTAGCGAAGTATTCATCCATTCCAATTATTAATGGATTGACAGATATTTATCATCCGTGTCAAGCGTTGGCGGATTTACTAACTATATTTGAAGTGAAGGGAACTTTTGCAGGTAAAAAGCTTGCTTATGTAGGGGATGGAAATAATGTTGCGCACTCACTAGTTGTTGCTGCGGCGCATGTAGGGTTAGACGTGGTCGTGGCTACACCGAAAGGGTATGAATGTGACGATGCGATTATTCAAGAAGCAAAGAAAATTGCAGAACAAAATGGTAGTCTTTTTGAGCTAACGAATGATCCGGTGAAAGCGGTGACCGATGCCGATGCGATTTATACAGACGTCTGGACAAGTATGGGACAGGAAGAAGAAACTGCAAAGCGACTGAAAGACTTTAATGATTTTCAAATTAACGATGCACTTATCGCTCATGCGAAAAGTGATTATATGTTTTTACATTGTTTACCTGCTAATCGTGAAGAAGAAGTTGCGACGTCTGTAATTGATGGTCCAAACTCTTATGTTTTCCACCAAGCGGGGAATCGACTGCATGCACAAAAAGCTGTTTTGGCGACTTTATTATAAGTGGATAGAAATATTTAGAGACCCCTTAGGTGTGTTGCATAATCCTAGGAGGTCTTTTTTTGTTGCGTTGCTCCCTCAAGTAATTTTATGGATAAGCCGAGAACACCCGTGACTTCAGTCGTGGGATGAATCGGCTTCGGTTGAGGCATAGCTTTAGCTATGTTAATCAACCGACATTGCATTGTATAAGCGTTTAAAATCCGTTGCCAAAGGGTATCCATCAATACATATGTAAATCAAATAACGAGGGGCTTTCTATGCCTGAAATTCATTATGGACACGGATATGTCTATTCCATTCAATACCATCCCGTTTAGTGTGTGTGAAATACCGACATGATATTTTAATCGGGCAAGTAGATGCAGACGTAAAGGTACTTTAAAAATTCGCATTTGACAATGACATAAGAATCGTTGAAATAGAATCCGACAAAGATCATATCCATTTACTCATTGAATGTAAGCCGCAACATTATATCCCGAACTTTGTTAAAGCATTTAAAGGGGGATCAGCCAGATTTAAGAAACACCCTGAACTAAAAAAACAATAGTGGGGTGGGCATCTGTGGAACCCCAGTTACTTTGTAGCGACCGTGAGTGAAAATACTGAAGAACAAATACGAAAGTATATACAAAGCCAGAAAAAAGTCTAGGAGGTGAGGATGAATGCTTCGACATAGAGCTTATCAGTTTCGTCTCTATCCGAATAAAAAACAAGAAATTTTAATCGTCAAAACAATTGGCTGTTCAAGATTTGTATTCAATCATTTTTTGAATCTATGGAACAAATCCTACACGGAAACTGGCAAAGGGTTATCGTATCAAGCGTGTTCTGCCATGCTTCCTAAAATGAAAAAGGAAGAGGAAACAATTTGGCTACAAGAAGTCGATAATATCGCGCTTCAATCCTCACTTAAAAATCTTGCTGATGCTTTTTCTCGATTTTTCAAAAAGCAAAATAAAAAACCTCAATTCAAAAGTAAGGTCAATCCTGTCCAAAGCTATACAACGAAAAATGTAAACAACAATATTGAGTTAAAAGGAAAAAACATTCAGCTTCCAAAACTAGGGTTGGTTAAGTTCGCAAAAAGCCGGGAACCGAAAGGCCGTATTCTCAATGCGACGATTCGCAAATATGCCAGCGGGAAATATTTTGTTTCTATTTTGTGTGAAGAGGAAATTTACGAACTGTCAAAAACGAATGCCGCTATTGGCATTGATTTAGGAATCACTGACTTTGCAATCCTTTCTGACGAGCGCAGGATTGACAACAATCGGTTCACGTCGAAAATGGAAAAGAAATTGAAGCGCGAACGACAGAAGTTGTCAAAACGAGCACTTGTTGCCAAGCAAAATGGAATCAAACTTGCGGACGCAAAGAACTACCAAAAACAAAAGCGTAAAGTCGCAAAACTACATGAAAAAGTAATGAATCAGCGTACCGATTTTTTAAATAAGTTAAGTACAGAAATCATCAAAAACCACGATGTAATCTGTATCGAAGACTTAAACACAAAAGGCATGCTACGCAATAAAAAACTGGCTAAAAGTATTTCTGACGTTTCCTGGTCCAACTTTATCACTAAATTAGTATATAAAGCTAACTGGTATGGTCGAAAGATTATCAAAGTGGATAGATGGTTTCCATCCAGTCAAATTTGTTCAGAATGCGGTGTGCAAGATGGCAAGAAGCCACTGAATATTCGAAAATGGACGTGTTCAGGATGCGAAACTGAACACGACCGTGATATCAATGCGAGTCGAAACATTTTGAACGAAGGGCTTAGAATTCAGATTCCCGTATAGGGTTAAACTTAATAACCGTAGGAACTACGGGGTTAGCTTGGTAAATAAGAGAAACCGCTGATGATAGCGTCATGGCTATCCATCAAGTATGCTCACTTCCCAAGAATCTCGTGACTTTAGTCATGAGAGGTTCAAGTTCATTAGCATTTATCTTTGATAAGTTTTAGTTATAATGAAACTAACATGGAGTAGGAAGGAGATAATATGACTGAAAAATATATTTTATCGATAGATCAAGGAACCACTAGTTCGCGGGCAATTTTATTTGATCAAGAAGGAAAAATTTTTCATACAGCACAGCAAGAGTTTCCTCAGTATTTCCCAAAACCTGGTTGGGTAGAACATAACGCACATGAGATTTGGAGCTCGGTATTAGCGGTGCTTGCACGTGTACTATCTAAAAAAATCTTACTGTTGATCAAATAAAAGGCATTGGAATTACAAATCAGCGAGAGACAACTGTCGTTTGGGATAAAACAACAGGAAATCCCGTTTACAACGCAATTGTATGGCAATCTCGTCAAACAGCGGAAATTTGTGATGAATTAAGAGAAAGCGGTTACAATGAGTTGTTTCGTGACAAAACAGGTTTACTAATAGATGCTTACTTTTCAGGGACAAAAGTCAAGTGGATATTAGATCATGTTGAAGGTGCAAGAGAAAAGGCCGAACGTGGAGAACTTTTATTCGGCACAATTGATACGTGGTTAATTTGGAAGTTGTCAGGCGGGAAAAAACATGTTACGGATTATTCAAACGCATCTAGAACACTTATGTATAATATATACGAATTGAAATGGGATGAGGAATTACTTGATACCTTAGGGGTTCCAGTATCCATGCTACCAGAAGTAAAATCATCATCAGAGATTTATGGATATACAGATGAGGTTCACTTCTTTGGGGAAGCTACGCCAATTGCAGGGATCGCAGGGGATCAGCAAGCAGCTTTATTCGGACAAGCTTGTTTCGAAAGTGGCATGGTGAAGAACACGTATGGTACAGGTTGTTTTATGCTGATGAATACAGGAGAAAAAGCCGTGAAATCGGATAATGGACTTCTGACAACAATTGCGTGGGGCATAGATGGAAAAGTTGAATATGCGCTGGAAGGGAGTATTTTTGTCGCGGGGGCATCTATCCAATGGTTGCGTGACGGTCTTCGAATGTTCCGCAACTCTGCTGAAAGCGAAAAATACGCAAAAAAAGTAGCATCTACTGAAGGTGTATACGTTGTTCCTGCTTTTGTTGGACTTGGTGCGCCTTATTGGGATAGCGATGTGCGAGGAGCCGTATTCGGCTTAACGCGTGGAACAAAAAAAGAACATTTTATTCGTGCAACGCTAGAGTCACTTGCTTATCAAACGAAAGATGTATTGGATGCTATGGAAGCAGATTCAGAAATTGCATTGAAAACGTTACGTGTTGATGGTGGTGCGGTTGCGAATCATTTCTTAATGCAATTTCAGGCAGATTTATTAAATGTACCTGCCGAGCGTCCGCTTACGAATGAAACAACTGCACTTGGCGCAGCATATTTAGCAGGACTAGCAGTTGGTTTTTGGAAGGATAAGGATGAAATCACAAAGCATTGGCATCTCGATCATAGATTTACACCTAAGATGGAGCCAGAACAACGTGAAAAGCTTTACGAAGGTTGGCAAAAAGCAGTGAAGGCTGCAATTGCTTTTAAATAGTCGTGAAACAAAGTCCTCGGGCAGGTGAGTGCATCGAGGACTTTTGTGTGCTTAGCTTTGTAGATTTTTTGATATATACGAATGGACTGGGAAAATGCCTAGTCTTTTTTTGTTTATTAAACATAACATAATGTTAAGAATACTATACATGAAGTTAAGTTTATTGTACATTGAGAGTAGGAGGTGGCAAGGTGCTAAGAAATCGATTGAGAGAATTAAGAGCACGACATCATTTCACACAAGTCGAATTGGCAAAAATCGTTGGGGTTACACGGCAGACGATTGGTTTTATTGAAAAAGGGGAGTTTTCACCATCCGTTACATTAGCATTAAAACTTGCCCGGGCTTTGGAGTGCGATATAAATGAATTATTTTGGTTAGAGGGGGAGGAAGAAGATGAAAAATGATATGCGTGTCACAATGCCGCTTTGGCAAATGGGAGCTATTTTCTTGTTGATAATTATAACGATTGTGACCGGTTTAGCAACAAAAGTGACTAACATTACGAGCACTGGTTTCGAATTTGAAATGACATTTGAAAATTATGTCGCAGGTATTTTCTTGATTGCAATGTTCGCTTTCGTTATTTTCTTGACGTTGTTTATCATCAACATTCGAAAACATAACAAACGGTTTCCTGATAAAAAAATAAAAGCATTTACACTTAAACCTCAAGAATATATCGAAGATGATGAGTTATTCGAAGAAATGACGAAGCGTGCAACGAAGAAAGTATATTCGTATTATGCATGGACATTGCCATTGCTTGTCGGGTTCTCCTTAGTTGGATTTTTGGGAAGGACAGTCATATTAGTTGGAATCTTGCTAATCGCAATGGGACAATATTGGATTTATTACTCAACGATGAGGAAAATGTTAAAGAGTGCGGAGGAAGAAGTATGATTGAATATTTACTAGTTTTTTTAGGAGCAGCGATTCCATGGTTGGAAATTGCACTTGTGATTCCTTTGGGGATTGTCAGCGGCCTTTCACCATTTTGGGTAATGGTTACCGCCTTTACGGGGAATTTACTGACCGTATTGCTGGTCATTATCGGTTTTCAAAAAGTGAAAGAGTGGGTTGAGAATAGAAGACAGAAAAGTAAAAAAGAACCGTCTAAAAGAACAGAGCGAGGCAAACGAATTTGGAATAAGTATGGAATGCCGGGCGTAGCGCTTCTCGGCCCGTTTGTTATCGGAACGCATATATCCGCGTTTATCGGATTATTATTCGGTGCAAAAAAAGCAAACGTTACATTTTGGATGGTCATCAGCATCGCGCTTTGGACGCTAGTCTTTGGTATTCTCACAGCCATGGGTTTCGATTTCTTTGTTGTTAGGAACATTTAACGCAAAAGTGCCAAATTAGTAGAAGCGATTAGAATTATAAAAGCCGCCCTGTATGGGGCGGCCTTATCGTGATGGGGCTCACTAATTTACAAGGAATTCTTCTTTGGACTATATTTAGCTTGCTGCAAAAACTTGGGCTAATTCATTGGCCATTTTTGCTTTTTCCTGCTCTCCGGCTGAATTCCAAAGTTTCTCAAAGAACACGCCTAATCCTGGAAGTAAATGTTCTTCTCCACGTTGAATTGCATCTTCGACGACATTACGAACATCATCTGCTGAGTTATTTGTCATATTTGCAGTAATGGCGTCTCGTATTTGAAAATTCATTTTTATCATCCTCCTACTACCATTTTGGACAGATTTATCGCCAACTATACCGCCTTTTGGTACACTAAAAAGAAAAAGGCGGTACGCTATACATGAAACGAATTGAATCCATACAAAATGCACTTGTGAAGCATTGGAAAAAACTTGTCCAGACTCGAAAAGAACGTGATAAATCAAAGGAATTTCTCGTGGAAGGTTTTCATTTAGTAGAAGAAGCGTTAAAAGCTGAAAATGCTGTCTTGACTTTAATGAAACGAGAAGACGTAGAACTCCCGGAAAACTGGAATCTCGAAAATATTGTTGTGAATGAAATCACAAGGGCGGTTGCGAAGGAGATTTCTGAAACGGAGCAATCTCAAGGCTTTTATGCGCATTGTCGTCAACCGGAATATACAGAAGCCTCTTACGGAAATTGGAAAAAGCTTCTGTTTATCGATGCAGTGCAAGATCCAGGAAATGTAGGTACAATGATTCGAACAGCTGATGCTGCTGGAATGTCGGCTGTGATTATTGGAAAAGGCTCAGCGGATCCATTTAATCCGAAGACAGTTCGTTCAGCGCAAGGTTCTCATTTTAACATTCCGGTAGTGAGAGGCGATTTAACGGAATGGATTCAAAAAGCAAAAGACAGTGATATTAAAGTCATTGGCACAAGCTTGGAAGAATCTGTTTTATATAAAGAGGTACAACCGAGTGAAAAATTTGCACTGATTGTTGGAAATGAAGGCAGTGGGATGAGTCCAGAACTGCTCGCACAAACAGATACAAATGTCAGAATTCCAATCTACGGAAAAGCAGAATCATTAAACGTTGCGGTCGCGACAGGCGTTCTTTTATATGCATATTCTGAAGAATAAATGGACAGAATGTTGAAGGACAAAACATTATCGGGTATACTAATGATATATTGTATGTAAAAGCAATGATTGGGAAAAGTTGATGATAGAAAAGTCGCCAGGAAGTTTGCACCTTGACTGAAAGTGCAAATCGATTTTGTTTATTAATGTTCACCCCATGAGCTGCCGCCAGGACTAGAATGAATTCTATAAAGGCGCGCCGGCACCGGACCGTTATACCGAGTTTTGAGTGATTACACGATGTATGACTAATGAATTGTCGTCTGTGTAATAATCAGGGTGGTACCGCGAAGAAAATATCCTCGTCCCTTTTTTATAGGGGCGATTTTTTTATGGTCTTTTTTGATGAGTTATTATCTGAAGTGATTATATGGATGGAATCACGAATGTCAGTGCTTTCGTTGATTGTAGTGGAGGGCGGCGAGTGCGTGCTCTCAAACGCTTCGCTTTTTGATCGCAAAAGCCGTTCTTCGTGACGGCTCTTCCTGTGGGATAAGCAAAAGCGAAGCGTTCTGAGGGGGAATAAGCAACAGGATGCCTTAATTTCTGCAAAAAACGCAGAAATTAAGGCCAATCGCAATCTACGCTTTGCGATTGGCTTACCGCCCGCCCCACGGAAATAATGAAAGCTAAAGGAGGCGCTTAGATGCGACAAGCATAAGACGCATTAACGGAGTGACGTTTTGTGTCACGCAGTTAATTTGGCTTATGCCTCGAGCATCTGCCTCCTGAAGCTGGAAAAGCGTCCGCCCGGAACGCAAATCAACCTTGTCCGGATTCATTAATCAACCACTCTTACTATTGTTAAATTCGAAAGGAGAATAAGAAATGGAAGAACGATTAAAAGAACTAAAAGAAGAAGTACTTGCCAAAATTCAAGAGGCTAGCAATATAAAAGCATTAAATGATGTCCGTGTTGCTTATCTAGGGCGTAAAGGTCCGATTACGGACTTGTTAAAGGGAATGGGGAAATTACCACCTGAAGAACGTCCAAAAATGGGCGCACTTGTGAATGTCATTCGTGAGTCAGTAACAGAAGTTTTAGAAGCGCGCATGGCTAAGCTCGAAGAAGAAGCAATTAATGCACAGCTAGAAAAAGAGTCCATTGATGTGACACTACCAGGGCGTCCTATAAAAACAGGTAATCATCACCCGCTTACTCGTGTTGTAGAAGAAATTGAAGATTTCTTTTTAAGCATGGGTTATGAAATTGCAGAGGGACCAGAAGTTGAAAAAGATTATTATAACTTTGAAGCACTTAATTTACCGAAAGGGCATCCAGCTCGCGACATGCAAGACTCCTTCTATATTTCTGAAGAGATTCTTTTGCGTACACATACATCACCTGTTCAAGCACGCACGATGGAAGAGAAAAAAGGAGAGCCGATTAAAGTCATTTGTCCAGGAAAAGTCTATCGCCGGGATAGTGATGACGCGACGCACTCTCACCAGTTCACGCAAATCGAAGGACTCGTTGTTGGTGAAAATATTCGCATGAGTGATTTGAAAGGAACCCTTTCTTTATTTGCTAAAGAAATGTTTGGCAATGACCGTGAAATTCGTCTTCGTCCAAGTTTCTTCCCGTTCACAGAACCGTCTGTTGAAATGGATATATCTTGCTTTAAATGTGGTGGAGATGGATGTAATGTTTGTAAGAAAACAGGCTGGATTGAAATTTTAGGTGCTGGTATGGTTCATCCGAATGTTTTAGAAATGGCTGGCTATGATTCTTCAGTCATGACTGGCTTTGCATTTGGGATGGGACCTGAACGAATTGCGATGTTGAAATACGGTGTGGAAGACATTCGTCATTTCTACACGAATGACGTAAGGTTTATTTCACAATTTCACCGGACAGAAGCATAAGGAGGAAGTTAAATGTTAGTTTCAACAAAATGGCTAAAAGAGTATGTCAATATAGATGAAATTCCAGTTGAAGAACTGGCAGAAACAATTACGCGCTCAGGAATCGAAGTAGATGGGCTAATAGACCGTTCACAAGGCATGACAAATGTAGTTGTGGGCCATGTGTTAGAATGTTCAAAACATCCTGAAGCAGATAAATTAAGCATTTGTCAAGTGGATGTAGGAGAAGAAACAACACAAATTATTTGTGGAGCACCAAACGTTGCAGCAGGACAAAAAGTAATCGTAGCTCGTCCAGGTGCTGTCTTACCAGGTGATTTTAAGATTAAAAAAGCAAAACTTCGCGGAGAAGAATCGAACGGAATGATTTGTTCACTTCAAGAACTAGCGATTGAAGGCAAACTTGTGCCTAAAGAGTATGCGGAAGGAATTTACGTGTTACCTGAAGATGCGGTTGTTGGATCAAATGCGTTAGAATTATTAGATCTAAATGATACGGTGCTTGAGTTTGATTTAACACCAAATCGTTCTGATGCACTCAGTATGCTAGGTGTTGCATATGAAGTGGCAGCAATTTTATCTCAAGAAGTGAAGCTTCCGGAAATTAATTACGAAACTTCTTCTGAAAAAGCAGAGGAGCTATTAAAGCTACGTATTGATGCAAAAGAAGAAAATCCAATGTATGTTGCAAAGGTCATTAAGAATGTCAAGATTGCTGAATCACCATTATGGCTTCAAAATCGTCTTATCGCGTCAGGCATCCGTCCACATAATAACGTAGTCGATGTCACGAACTATATTTTATTAGAATATGGACAACCACTTCACGCGTTTGACTATGACCGTTTAGAGACGGGAGAAATCGTCGTTCGACTTGCAAATGAAGGAGAAAAAATTACGACGCTTGATGAAGCAGAACGTACATTAAAATCTCATCAACTTGTCATTACGAATGGACAAGAACCTGTTGCAATTGCTGGTGTCATGGGTGGCGCAAATTCAGAAGTACATGACGGAACGACAACAGTAGTCATTGAATCAGCTTACTTCCAACCGGCGACTGTCCGTCGTACTTCGAAAGAACACGGTTTACACAGTGATGCAAGTACACGATTTGAAAAGGGCGTTGACCCAGAACGTGTAGAAGCGGCGGCAGAACGTGCTGCACAACTGATTGCTGAATTAGCTGGTGGAGACGTACTAGAAGGTTCAGTAGTGATTGATGAACTGGATAAAACACCAGTTCAAATTACGATATCACCTGACTATATTAACAACCGACTTGGGATGAAAATTTCCCTTGAAGAGATGCTATCAATTTTGAATCGCCTAAAGTTTGGTGTAGAAGCCATCAATGGAAAACTTGTGATTGATGCGCCGACACGAAGACAAGATATCCGTATTAAAGAAGACATTATTGAAGAAATTGCAAGAATGTATGGCTATGATCATATTCCGATGACATTGCCGGTAACAGAATCTAAACCGGGCGGACTGACGCCTTATCAAGAGAAACGCAGAACGGTCAAAGCATTCCTAGAAGGTGCTGGCCTTTATGAGTCTCTGACGTATTCATTGACATCAGAGAAGTCTGCGCATAAATACGCACTGGAAACTGCGCCGACAACTAAACTTTTAATGCCAATTAGTGAAGAGCGTAGTGTTTTACGACAAAGTATTATTCCACATTTATTAGAAGTTGCAACATACAATGTCGCACGCCGAAATGATTCTGTAGCACTATATGAAATTAGTTCTGTATTCCTTGATGAAGAGGAAGACGGATTACCGAAAGAAGTTGCCCATGTCGCAGCGGTCGTGACTGGTAAGTGGGTAGACCATGCTTGGCAAGCTGAAACGAAAAAAGTGGACTTCTTCGTGCTAAAAGGAATTGTCGAAGGCATGATGGAAAAGCTTGGCTTAACAGCAGGCATATCATTTGAAGCAGCTGTACTTGATGGGATGCATCCTGGCCGAACAGCGAATATTTACTTGAATAACAAACGCATCGGTTTTGTCGGTCAAATTCACCCAACCGTGCAAAACGAGCGTGATTTAAAAGATACGTATGTCATGGAAATGAATCTTGATAAGATTTTATCGTTGGATGTGGGGGAACTTTTATATACGCCAGTTCCGCGTTTCCCATCTATTACGAGAGATATTGCATTAGTCGTTTCAAGTGAAACATCAGCAAGTACACTTGAAAGAGTCATTCAACGTGCAGGTGGTAAATTACTGAAAAACGTGAAGCTGTTTGATTTATATGAAGGGGATAATGTAGAGAGTGGTAAGAAGTCTATTGCATTCTCCTTAACGTACCAAGACCCTGAACGCACGCTAACAGATGATGAAGTTGTGAAAGCACATGATAAAGTACTCGCTGCATTAACGTCCGAAGCAGGCGCTTTATTAAGAGGATAAAATTAAAACGAACCGTCCCAGTAGGGGCGGTTCGTTTTTTTAATGGCGTTCTAAATGGCATGCTTATGGCGTGCCAGTCACTCAAACTTTCATGTTAATTGGAACAAACGTGAATGATTAAGTATTCATGTTTGTTTGAGTGACTGTCACCTTAATAACAAAACGAGCAACACTGGAAAACAGAACGCCATCATTGCAATGAAAACACTTGCGAATTTATTCTTCTCTTGCCAAGTCGAGTGTGCTAGGTCAAAAGTGAAGTACATTAAATATAAGGCAATACCGATCAGAACTAAATTCAATCTAATCAGTCCTTTCATTTGTCATTGATTACTTCAGGTTTTATTTGAGGACCTAGACTCTCGATTGTTACTTTAAATTTCACATCTACGTTTGCATTTGCATATTTTTCTTCCCAATCGTACTTGTTGTATTCGTCAATCGTCCAAAATTGTTGACGTGCGTTTAAATACCACCAAAAAGGTTCACTGCGAAATTCTTCTTGCGTTTTTTTCACAAGTTTCATTGCCATTTGTTCTAAATGCGCTTCAATGGATTGTTTTAGCTTTTGGTGATTTGATAAGTTTGTTGTATAATTTGCTAAGCTATTATTTGAAAAAACTTGTACATTAACTGGAACTGTTACATTCACTTTGGGCGTGTCAGTCTTAACATCGACTTTCACTTTCGTATTCCCATTTGTAAGTTGGATAGAGATTCGATAGTCGTCATTGATCGGGTCAGGGAGTGATTGAATGGTATAGTGAGTCAGGGATTTTGTTCTAAGCAACAATGCCATTCGCGTTTCTTCTCCAGTTAAAGTGCCGATCATCTTCCCATTTTTGAAAACAGCTGCTCCCATCATTTGTACGGGATCTCCAGATTTTTGAGGAATCTCACCTGCACGGTAATCATCTTCGTTCGGCTTTATCTGCTCTTCTTTTTTTGTTGTTGCGTAATTTGCCAAAAATAATTCACCAGACGTTCGTTGAAAATATCGATTTAAATCAGAATGAGGGACTAGCCCAGTGTCCTTCCATCTTTGTTCCATATAAAAATAATATTTGTGGGGACGAGTTTCGAGCTCGGGTTTATTTTTTTGGATAAATTCTCGTGCCTTTTCTTTACTTACAATCAGTGTGTTTTCCAGCCTCATTTGCGGCTCCATCAACGCAGAAGCAATTGTATGATGAAACAGTTCATTTTTTGCAAACTCTTCGCCTACGATAATCGTTTTTAGATGGTCAAAGCTTAATTCTCTTGTAATTACACTGTTTGCCAACTCTTTCGCAGAAAATATATCTGTTGTTGTAAAAGTTACAATATCACTAGGAGACTCGTTGGGGGCTTCTCCTGCGGCAGATGAACCAACTTGCGGATTCGCAATTTGAAAGGTGACGTCAATTAAGTGTTCGTCAACCTCATTTAAATCGATCCCTATAACAACTACATAAGCATTTTGCTCCAACTCAAGTTTATCTCCACAGGCAGATAGGAGGAGAACAGATGCTAAACTAAGCGGCAGAATTATTCGTTTCATTGTCTTGACGGCCTCCTCTCAACTTGCTTAAAGCCCAAAGGAAGAAAGGGAGAGTGATTAGCAGCCACGAACCAATTTTAAACATAACTTCTCTATAAGGAATGAGAATATAGGTGTTTGCCGGAAGTAAACTGCTCAACGCAATCAGTCCGGCTAAAGGAACAAGCAACTTCTCGAAATTTTTCAAACGTAAAGCACTGCCTAAAAAGAATGCCAATAAATATAAGCAAATGGCGAATCTGAAAAGTATTGCAAAGAGCCAAAAATAGAGGAAGAAGCCTTCTACGTGGGAGATGCTTGTACCAAACTCGGCTATTCTCGTTAGTTCTTGATGTGGATAGGCCATGCGTTTAGTAGAAGGATAATCAAAGACCGCCACGTAAATGGCCAGAAACAGCATTAATTTGAATGCTGCAACCCCTAAACCTAAAAGGGAGGCAAGTTGATAATTTTTAAAAGTACGTGTATACGGAAAAAAAGCCGCAAGTAGAATCACTTCGCCAAGTATAAAACTGTGATTAAAACTTTGGGTTAGTAATGTTCCTAACCCAGGCCCTGCTAATGGAAATAACCTTAACCAACTAACCTCTTTCCACACAATGAAAAGCAAAAGAATCAATGTAATTTCCAAAACTGGTATCAATAGCCAAGTCCCGCTGCTAATCGCTTTTAATCCGCGTTTTGCAATAAAGAAACTGGTGAGTAATAGAGCCAAAGTTAACAATGAAACCGACGTTTTTTGGTAAAATAGTGTACTTATAATCGATGCAGAACTTTTGCTCCTATTTGTTATTGAGAAGAACATGATAAAAAATAGCGTGAAACAAATTACTGAACCCAAAAATTTTCCTGAAAGATGAAAAATCAGTTCTATTAATCCCTTTTCATATTTTTTTATTAAGGCTAACAATAACATGAAGGGAATACTAATTATGACCAACTGAAAAAAAGGAATCAGCCAAGTAGCATTGCCGCCAAGTTGAAAAAGATAGCCGGGTGTTTCGTCCGTGACTTTAACACCAATAATAAGCAAAACAATTGAAAAAAACTCTCGTGTTCCTATTTTTCCATCTTCATTTTTATTCATTGTTGCCATCGCCTTTCGGTTTTGGCGCCCTTGCCTTTTGTTTTGGTGACATGGACATCGGCCTAATCCATTGCTTCCAAATAGGTGGGCGTGCCAGTAAATCTTTTGAGGATGGATAATGTGGCGAGAGTGGTTCGAAAAAAGAAACGCCAAATGATTTCATTGAAACGAGATAAGCTAAAAGAAAAGCGCCAACAATTGCAATGCCGAAAAAACCAAATAAGTAAGCAGAAAATAGAAAAACAAAACGTAACATTCTTATAGAAATGTTAAAGCTTACGTCAGGGATTGTAAAAGAGGACAGCCCGGTAATTGCTACAATCACGACAAGAATTGGACTGATGAGATTCGCTTCTACTGCGGCTTGTCCGAGAATAAGTGCACCGACTATTCCGATGGTGGGACCAAGCGTAGTTGGGACACGGACGCCTGCTTCGCGTAAAATTTCAAATGCTACTTCCATAATAATAATCTCTGCGATAACAGGAAAAGGAATTCTTTCCCTCGTTGCTGCAATGGCAAGCATTAAATCGGTCGGAATCATTCCAGTATGAAAGGTTGTAACCGCTATATATAAGGCTGGTGTTAAAAGAGCAATAAAGAGTGCAATTAATCGTATTGTACGGAGAAAATTTCCATACGGCATACGTAAATATTGATCTTCTACCGTATGGATAAATGACCAAAACGTGGTCGGTACAATAAGTGCAGTCGGTGAGTTCTCCATTATTAAAACGACATGCCCTTCTAATATAAAGGATGCAGCACGGTCAGGCCGTTCAGTCATTAAGGTTGTTGGGAAAATGGAATAAGGCCGTTCTTCTATATATTGTTCAACTTGAGAGAGAGTCAAAATTGCATCTGTTTCAATCGCTTTTAATCTTTTTATAACTTCTTCAACAATGCCATTATCCGCAATGTTTTTTATATACATCACAGAAACTTCTTGTTCTGAATGTTGCCCAATCGTAACTGGATCACAAAAAAAATTTGGATTTCTAATCTGCTTACGTAATAAAGAACGATTCACCGCAGCTGATTCGTTAAATGCAGCTTTTGGTCCGATGATTGTCGTTTCAGTTGTTGGTTCTGAAACTGAACGATTTTCAAATTTAACGGTGTCAATTGAAACGGCACAAGCTTCATTGTCTACCAGGATAACTGTGCTACCATTCACTAAGCTCTGTTGAACTTCATTTACTGTTGTAATTAGTTTTGCATCTGCTGTTGGTAATATCGTTGTCAATAGCAAAGATACAAAGTCGATGTTTGGAAGTGAACCATCCGATTTTCTTAATAAGGGTTGTAAGATTGTCGTATCGATAAGATTAACATCAACAGTTCCTTCTATTGATAAGACGACGATGCTTTTGTCGTATATTGGAAGAAAAAGATTGCGTATTTGTAAAGCATTATTTGTTGGATAGGAAAAAATGGTTTGTAGCTTAGTAAGATTTAGCATAACCTCATCTGATAAAGGTTCTTCATTCGTTTGTTGATTTGCTTCAGATTCATTTTCTTCGTTCTTATTTTGTTTATTCTTAAAGAAAGACATGGTAAAACCTCCGGGGAAAATTGCTTACTTCAAGTATGTCCTGATTTATGGAATACAATACGGAAAAGTGATTTCTTTAGAACGAAAGAAAGAGGTTATTTTTGCGCTAACGAATGATTTTTTTCCGAGAGTGAGAAGTTTTTCATCCCGAAATATAGCAAATTAACTGTTATCCGCTTTACAGAGGTAAATCCTTGAGAACGTGCTCGGAATATCCGATAATAGGAGGCTATTATAGTTAAACAGGAGAAGAGTATATATGTTAAATCGAGAAATAGATCATATAAAATTCCGGCAAAAAAGAAGAAATGAAAATCAAGGCCGATTATTGGTCAGTTGTCCAGACAAACCAGGTATTGTATCTGTATTGTCGACATTTTTGTATCAGCAAGGGGCGAATATTATTGAGTCGAGTCAGTACACAAGTGATCCAGAGAATGGGATGTTTTTCATACGTATCGAGTTTGTCTGCGAGGATTTAGTGACAAAATCAGCACGCCTTGAAAAAGACTTTGAAGAAATTGCTAAGATTCATGGAATGGGTTTTCGGCTTGCCTATGGGAGTGAACGAAAGCGTTCGGCGATTTATGTTTCTAGAGAAACGCATTGTTTGATGGAATTATTATGGGAATGGCAAAGCGGAGACTTGGATACGGATATTGTTGTTGTCATTAGTAACCACGAGGAAGCACGACCTATGGTAGAAGCTTTAGGGATTCCTTTTCATTACATTCCTGCAAACAAAGATATCCGCCAACAAGTCGAGGCAGAACAAATCCAACTGATGGAAAAATATGACGTTGATTTATTAATTCTTGCCCGGTATATGCAAATTCTAACGCCTAATTTTGTGAGTCGTTTTGCAAATCGGATTATTAATATTCACCACTCTTTCTTACCGGCATTTATCGGAGCGGGTCCATACGAGCGTGCGTATGACCGAGGTGTGAAACTAATTGGTGCTACGTCTCATTATGTAACGAATGACCTTGATGAAGGTCCAATTATTGAGCAGGATGTAGTACGTGTAGATCATCGGGACCATGTGGCTGATTTGAAGAAAATCGGAAGTCAAGTTGAGCGAAGTGTTCTTGTGAAAGCAGTAAAATGGCATCTTGAGGACCGGATTATTGTTCAAGATAATAAAACGATTGTGTTCCACTAACATTTATTGAATAGCACGGCCGCCTAGAATTTAACTAGACAGCCGTGCTTTTTTGTTACGAAAGGCGGATGAATTTACCAGTGTATTCGTTTATCTTTTTTTACTTGAAACAAGTTTCATCGCTTTTTCTCGATTGGCAAAATGCCATTTTGTCATTGTTTTTAAAGTGGCTTCTCCGTGTTTTAATAGAATTTTGGCAGCGACTTGATCGACTTTTGGACCTGCTCCTTTTGGAAGTTGAAAGCCGGAAAGTTCGCTCAATCTATCCATCTCTTTTAGAAAGGCGACACGCGCTAAAATAGAGGCCGCTGCAACGGAAACATGAAGACCTTCAGCTTTCGTCGAGAGAATGAGATTTTCTCGAATGATTTCAGGTTCATCCCTTAGATAATTGTAGTAAACCCCGCGCTGTGCAAATTGATCTACTAAAATATAGTCAGGTTTTTCAACTGCCATTTTCCGAAGCACATGCTTTAATGCTTGGTTATGTAAGAGCGCTTTGATTTTTCCTTGAGAATTACCTTGTTGTTGAATATCATTATATTTCGGATTGGACACGGTTAGGACGCTGTGGGTGAGTGTCGCTTCTAGGTCAGGCGCAATTTGGCGCATCAGGTCGTCGGTTAATTGCTTGGAATCTTTCACGCCTAGCTCACGAACAAGTTCAATTTTGTCCGCCGGCACATAACAAGCTGCAACTGTCACTGGGCCAAAAAAATCACCTGTACCCGTTTCATCGGATCCTACAACAGAAAGCATGCTTAAATTAGGCGGCAATGTATCGCCTTTTGTATTCGTTTTTCCGGCTGATTTTTTAATTTCAACATTTCCCCAACGACTTGCTTCGCGGTTTGCCCCTCCTCCTTGAAATAATACTTTTCCAGAGTTATACACCGTAATAGATGTGTCTGAAGTTTTAGCAGCAAATCTTACACCAGGTGCATTTCGGACAACTTTCACATTTGTATAAGCTGTGATTAATTCAGTGATTTTTTCATCATTTAATTTTAACACTTGGTTGGACATTCAATTACAACTTCCTTTCGTCTACTTTATTCACAAACGACTCGTTTTCATGGTATGATAGGACACAGAGTTTTACAGGGGGTGTCTAGTCCTTGGCAGATGAGCAGAAAACACGTATAGCGGTTGAAATATATGGTCAAACGTATAACATGGTTGGTACAGAAACAAGCAGTTATATGCGTCAAGTTGCATCTATGGTTGATGATAAAATGAGAGAGATTAGCGAACGTAACCCAAGTCTCGACACTGCGAAAATTGCAGTTCTAGCTGCGGTGAATAGTGTACATGATTATCTTAAATTAAAAGAGCAAGTTGAACAAATGGAAGAAGAATTAAAAAATTTGAAGGGTTGACGGTCTTACATGCTAGATTTACTCATTCTCCTCCTTTTCTTGGGCGGATTAATCACCGGTTTCAGAAGAGGACTAATCGTACAAGCGATACATATGACAGGTTTTATTATAGCGTTAATTATAGCTTACTTATACTATAAGGATCTTTCGGAAAAATTTGTCCTTTGGATTCCTTATCCAGGCGTGACTGCAGATTCGAAATTATCGTTTTCTGTAGGAGAACTTGACTTGGATATTACATTTTATCGCTTACTCGCATTTGTATTAATATTTATTGTGGTGAAATTTGGTTTACAACTGATTGCATCCATGTTTGATTTTTTAAAGTATTTACCAGTGTTAGGTTTCTTAGCCCGTTTGTCGGGAGCAGTTTTAGGATTGGTTGAATTTTACATAGCCATTTTCCTGATTCTTTATGTAGCCTATTTATTACCAATCGATTTTATACAAGCGATCATTCAGAAATCTATAATTGCAAGTGCGATGTTTGAACACACACCACTATTATCCGAAAAAGTGAAAAATTGGTGGTACATTTATAAGAATTAACAGCTTCCCCCTTCATAAGGAGGGAAGTTTTTTAAAGGTCAAGTAGGAGGTTTTTCATTGAATAAAAAAACTATTATCCGGACATTTGAAAAGATAGCATTATATATGGAGTTACTTGGGGAAAATCATTTTAAGGTTGCGGCATTTAGAAGAGCAGCAAATGTACTCGAATTAGATCCGCGTAGCTTAGCGGAAATGGATGATATTTTAAGTTTAAAAGGCATCGGAAAAGGAACAGGCGCTGTGATTACAGATTTAATGGAGAAAGGCGAGTCTGATTTGGTTTTAGAATTAGAAGAAACTGTTCCGAAAGGCCTCATTCCATTACTGAAAATCCCTGGTCTTGGCGGAAAACGTATTGCCAAATTACGTCAAGAACTCGGTATTGATTCAGTTGAAACTTTACGACAAGCTTGTGCAGATGGTGCAGTTCGAAAAGTGGCTGGGTTTGGTAAAAAGACGGAAGAAAATATTCTAGCAGCAATCGAAGCATTTGAAACGAGAAGTGAAAAATTTCCAATTTGGAAAGTCAAATCAACCGTTTCAATCATTGAGAATACGTTAACAAATATTTCCGAAGTGGCACGTTTTTCTGTAGCAGGTAGTTACCGTAGAACAGAAGAAGAGAGCAGCGACGTCGATTTTATCGTGGTCACTGAAAATCCGGCTACCGTTCGAGAAAAAATATTGACGCAGTTACCCGTACTTGAAACGATTGCGGCTGGCGATGCAAAATTATCGATTACACTCGATATAGACGACCCAATTGATGCAGATTTTCGATTCGTAAAAGATGAGCAATTTGCGACAGCCATCCATCATTTTACAGGTTCGAAAAATCATAATGTACGATTGCGTCAACTTGCAAAGTCAAAAGGCTGGAGTATTAGTGAATACGGGGTGGAAGATGAACATGGTGAAGTCCATACATTTGAATCGGAAAAAGCGTTTTTCAATCACTTCGATTTACCGTTTATTCCGCCAGTATTAAGACAAGATGGACGTGAATTAGACCGAGTCGATGAGATTGAAACACTTGTAGATATAAAAGACATACGCGCGGATTTACACATGCACACAACTTGGTCGGATGGTGGCTATTCGATACGAGAAATGATAGAGGCAGCACGTGGGAAAGGGTATTCACATATTGTGATTACGGACCATTCTCAGTTTTTACGCGTGGCAAATGGTTTAACACCAGATCGCCTACGTCAGCAAATCGCCGAAATCCGAGACTTAAATGACCAATATGATGATATTGAAATATTCTGTGGCACCGAAATGGATATATTACCCGATGCGACGCTCGATTTTGATAATGAATTACTTCAAGAACTCGACTTTGTCATCGCGGCAATTCACTCAAGTTTTAATCAACCACAGGCGCAAATTATGGAGAGGCTGCATGCAGCAATGGAAAATCCTTACGTGAATATGATTGCCCATCCAACAGGCCGTATTATTGGACAACGTGAAGGATATAGTGTGGATGTTTCTCAGCTCATTAAATGGGCGAAAAAATATGGGAAAATACTAGAGTTAAACGCGAATCCGCGTCGACTTGATTTGAATAAAGAGTATTTAATTGAAGCGCAAAATGCAGGTATCCCAATTGCAATTAATACAGATGCCCATGCGATAGATCAGTTAGACTTCATGCCAACAGGTGTAAATTACGCGAAAAAAGCATGGTTGAAAAAGGAAAATATCGTCAATACATGGTCGCTTGAAAAGTTTATCGCTGAAGTTGTGAAAAAATGAAAGGAAGTGTACAGACATTGGAATCCCGTGTCTTACAAACACTTGAATATAATAAAATTATAGAACTTGTCGCAGAACATAGTACATTTTCTGCGGGACAGACACTTATTGAACAATTAACACCAGAGAGTAACTACTCGGACGTTGTTCGACTCTTAGAAGAGACGGATGAAGCGCTCGCCATTTTACGATTACGTGGCAATGTGCCAATGGGCGGGATGAAAGATATTCGTCCACATGCGAAAAGAGCACAAATGGATGGGATGCTCAGTAGTGTAGAGTTAATGGAAATATCTAGTACAATTCGAGCAAGTCGGATTTTACGTCAGTTTATTGAAGGGGTTATCGAGGATGAGGATGTGTCGATTCCTCATTTTACCGCGATTAAAGAATCGTTCCCGATTTTAACGGATCTAGAAAGGGAAATTAATCATTCAATAGATGAAAATGGACATGTCATGGATGGTGCATCTGAAAAGCTTCGTTCTATTCGCCAAGGACTTCGTACACAAGAGAGTCGCGTGCGTGAAAGGTTAGAAAGTTACACGCGTGGGCGAAATGCTGCGAAGATGTTGTCAGATGCGATTGTAACCATTCGAAACGATCGATACGTCATTCCGGTGAAAGCCGAATACCGTTCCCATTACGGGGGTGTGATTCATGATATGTCTTCATCCGGTCAAACCTTGTTTATTGAACCTGATGCGGTTGTACAAGCGAACAATGAAATTCGGAACTTAAAAGTGAAAGAGCAGGAAGAAGTTGAACGAATTTTAATCGAGTTGTCGCAGTCTGTTCAAGTCGTTGCACATGATTTATTTGTACTCGTCAATTTATTAGCTGAAGTCGATGCGATCCTTGCAAAGGCTAAATATGGTACGGCACATAAATATACGAAACCGAACGTGAACGACAAAGGGTATATTCGTCTTTCGCAAGCTACACACCCATTAATCCCAGTTCAAGAGGCCATTGCAAATGATATTTAGTTCGGAAAAGATGTGACGACAATCGTTATTACCGGACCGAATACAGGTGGAAAAACGGTTACATTGAAAACCGTTGGACTTTGTACATTAATGGCGCAATCAGGGATTCCAATCCCGGCGTTAGACGGTTCAGAATTAGCAATATTTAACGCGGTTTACGCAGACATTGGCGATGAACAATCCATTGAGCAAAGTCTAAGTACATTTTCATCGAGAATGGTAAACATTGTAGACATATTACAAAAGTACGATGAACATTCCTTGTTATTATTCGACGAACTTGGCTCAGGGACTGACCCGCAAGAAGGTGCTGCACTTGCGATTGCGATTTTGGATGAAGTACACGGCAAAGGTGCACGTGTGTTGGCCACAACTCACTATCCAGAACTCAAAGCATACGGCTACAATCGTCCTGGCATGACGAATGCAAGTGTAGAATTTGATATTGATACATTAAGTCCTACGTATCGCTTACTTATCGGCGTTCCTGGACGGAGTAATGCTTTTGAAATTTCTGAGCGTTTAGGGTTAGATAACCAAATTATAGACCGTGCAAAATCATTTACAGGAACAGATCGCGGAGAAGTTGAATCTATGATTGCTTCTCTTGAAGATAGCCGTCTACGTTCTGAAAAAGATGCGGATGAAACACATGCTATTTTACTTGAGACAGAACGCTTAAAACGTGAACTAGAAGCGGAATGGCAAGAGTTTAATCAACAAAAAGAAAAATTAGAAACAAAAGCAAAAGAAAAGGCAAAAACAATTGTAGAAGATGCAAAACGTGAAGCGGAAGCAGTCATTTCTGATTTACGAGCCATGCGGTTAAACGCCGGAGCGAATGTAAAAGAACATGAACTGATTGATGCGCGGAAACGTTTAGATGAAGCCACACCAGCAGGGGAGAAACCAGCTCCTGTCCAAGCGAAAGCCGCACCAAGACCCCTCCAAGTAGGAGATGAAGTACAGGTCCTTCAATATGGACAAAAAGGGACTTTGCTTGAGAAAACTTCTTCTGACGATTGGATTGTACAAATTGGCATCTTAAAAATGAATATTAAAGAATCGGGACTAGAATATGTGAAGCCTAAAAAGGAAAAGGCGCCTGTTGTCACAACTTCTGTTCGAAACAGGTCAAGCCATGTGAAATTGGACCTTGATCTCCGAGGAGAACGTTATGAGGATGCAATTCAACGCACAGAAAAATATATCGACGATGCGTTGTTATCAAACTATCATCAAGTATCCATTATTCACGGAAAAGGAACAGGCGCTTTGCGACAAGGGGTACAACAATATTTAAAAACTCATTCCCGTGTTAAGAGCTATCGATTTGGTGAAGCAAGTGAAGGGGGCCACGGCGTTACTGTCGTGGAATTAAAATAATTACGTAGTAAAACGAATTGAAACTTTATTGTGTAACGTTCGTAAAGGATTGTTATCACGTATTTCAAAAGGAGGCAAATTCTTTGTGATAAAATCCGGTTTTTGGTCCCATCCATTAGTAGAAACAGCAGGGTATTTTAGTGTTGTTGTCCTATGTTTACTCGTATCAATGGTATTATTTGAACTTGTGACGAAATATCAAAACTGGGAACAAATAAAAAAAGGGAATTTCGCCGTCGCAATGGCTACAGGCGGTAAAATTTTTGGCGTCGCCAATATCTTCCGATTTTCAATTGAAAGGCATAATACGTTGCCTGAGATGATTGGTTGGGGATTTTATGGTTTTATATTACTTGTATTTGCATATATCTTGTTTGAGTTTATGACGCCTAAATTTAATGTGGATAAGGAAATAGAGGCAGATAATCGTTCAGTTGGTTTTATTTCACTTACGATTTCAGTAGGCTTGTCATTTGTCATTGGAGCAAGTATTTCATAGGAGAGAGATAAATGGAAAGACTTTCTAAAATCTTAATGATTTTATGTGTCGTGTTTATCGTCGTAGGCATTTATTGGCTATCTAATTAAAAATAAAGTAACACCTTCATCGTTCGATAAGCGGATGATGAAGGTGTTTTTTTACGAGTGTTCACGTATTTTTTTACGTTTTTAAGAATATTGTAATTGAAAGCGTAATCATTTAGTCTTATAATAAAATGTAGGAATATTCTGGCCAATATGAAAGCGAAAGGAGCAGAGCTATGATAAATAAACCTTGGTTAAGTTTGTATCCACCTGAAATATCTGCAAAGGTGAGCTATGAGAAAATCCCGATTCACGAGTATTTAACGCGTGCGTATAAAGCTTCACCGGACAAAATTGCAATTCATTTTATGGGGAAAAATATTACGTATCGAGAGTTCTATCAATCTACATTAAAGTTCGCAAACTATTTACGTTCACTAGGGATCGAAAAAGGTGATAGAGTTGCAATCATGTTGCCAAACTGTCCGCAAAGTGCGATAGCATATTTTGGAATATTGTACAGCGGTGCCATCGTTGTCCAGACGAACCCTCTCTATACCGAACGCGAATTAAAGTATCAAATGGTCAATTCGGGTGCAAAAGCAATTATCGCACTCGATTTATTGTATCCGCGCGTAACGAATATTGTGAAGGAAACATCGTTAGAGCACGTAATCATTACTGGTATTAAGGATTATTTGCCATTTCCTAAAAACGTGATCTACCCTTTTATTCAAAAAAAGGAACATGGCATTTCAATTAAAGTAGAACATCGCGGAATAAACCATTTGTACACTGAAATGATGAAAATCGCAAAGGAGGAACCGATTCGTACAGTGTTTGATTTTGAAGAAGATATCGCATTGCTTCAATATACAGGAGGCACAACAGGACCGCCAAAAGGCGTTATGTTAACCCATAAAAACTTAGTGTCTAACACAGCGATGTGTGAACAATGGCTTTATAAGTCGAAACGCGGTGAAGGAGTTGTTCTAGGCATGTTGCCGTTTTTCCATGTATATGGGATGACGACTGTACTAATTTTAACGGTGATGATGAATAATAAAATGGTGCTGATGCCGAAACCTGATATGGATTTAGCATTAAAAATGATTGACAAACAAAAACCGACGTTATTTCCAGGCGCCCCAACGATGTATATCGGTCTTTTGAATCATCCTAAGATCGGGAAATATGATTTATCATCTATCTCAGCATGTATTAGTGGTTCCGCAACACTCCCCATTGAAGTGAAAGATAAATTTGAGAAAGTTACAGGCGGAAAATTAGTCGAAGGATACGGGTTAACCGAAACATCTCCAGTGACCCATGCGAATTTTGTTTGGGCAGGCGCTGAACATAATGAAAAAGGTTCCGTTGGCGTTCCATGGCCGGGTACAGAGGCTTGTATTCTTGGTCCTGAAACATCTAAACCATTAGCAATTGGAGAAATTGGAGAAATTGCGGTAAAAGGTCCCCAAGTAATGAAGGGGTATTGGCAAATGCCTGAAGAGACAGCAGCAACATTTCGCGATGGCTGGCTGTTAACGGGTGATTTAGGCTATATGGATGAAAAAGAACGTTTTTATATTGCTGATCGGAAAAAAGATATGATTATTGCCAGTGGCTTTAATATTTATCCTCGGGAAGTTGAGGAAGTACTTTATGAGCATGACGCAATTTTAGAATGCGTCGTCGCAGGTGTCCCGGATGCATATCGTGGCGAGACCGTAAAAGCGTATATCGTGTTAAAAGAGGGCGCTTCAGTTACGGAAGAAGCGTTAGATAAATACTGTAGAGAACAACTAGCTGCTTACAAAGCACCACGTTTCTATGAATTCCGTGATGAACTTCCGAAAACTGCGGTTGGCAAAATTTTACGGAGAACGCTTATTGAAGAAGAGAAGAAGAAAATGAATCAAGATTTAGTAAATTCATAAAGTTGTTCCTTGACTTGAAATAAAATAAAGCTTATTATTAGAATGTGAATGAATAGTCATTCATATTCTTTTTTTGATGGTGGTGATTAAGAAAAATGAAACGCGATAAACCGAAATACAAACAAATCATAGATGCAGCCGTTATCGCTATTGCACAAAATGGCTATCATCAAGCACAAGTTTCAAAAATCGCTAAAGAAGCAGGGGTTGCCGATGGGACAATCTATCTTTACTTTAAAAATAAAGAAGATATTTTGGTGTCGGTATTTAGAGAAAAAATGGCGATTTTTACACACAATTTACGTGTAATTCTGGAAGAAGATATAGATACATCCAAACGATTATTCAAAATGATCGACAATCATTTTCGCGTACTTCATGAAGACCGCCATCTTGCCATTGTCACTCAGTTAGAATTGCGACAATCCGGGAAGAAACTACGTTTACGGATTAATGAAGTGTTAAAAGAATATCTGGATTTATTAGACGTGATTTTAAAGGATGGTATAGAACGCAATGACCTAGATCAAACGCTGGATATCCGTCTAGCGCGTCAAATGATTTTCGGAACAATTGACGAAACAATCACTTCATGGGTGATGAATGAGCAAAAGTATGATTTAATAGAATTATCACCAAATGTACATAAGCTTATCATGAATGCGATAAAAGCTTAATCGTGTTTGAGTTTTTCTGCGAACTGTGTAAAGCGCTTTCAGAATGACTCACTAACTAGTACGTGATTCGTTGAAATGGTGATACAGATTTGGAAAAGGGGATGGGATGAAATGGAGTTTTTGTCAATCGAACAAGAACAAGGTGTTGCAACAGTAACCATTAATAGACCACCTGCCAACGCATTAGCGCGTGCGTTAATTCTTGAGATTAACGCATTGCTCGACCAGGTTGAAGAGGATGATAACGTACGTGTTGTTGTTCTTCGCGGTGAAGGAAGGTTTTTCTCAGCAGGCGCGGACATTAAAGAATTCACAGACGTTACATCAGGCGAAGAGTTTACAAAACTCGCGTCGAATGGACAAGAAGTTTTTGAGCGACTTGAATCTTTCCATAAACCTGTTATTGCAGCCATTCATGGAGCGGCGCTGGGTGGTGGATTAGAACTGGCGATGGCCTGTCATATGCGTTTCGTATCGGATAATGCAAAACTTGGCCTGCCGGAATTACAACTAGGGTTAATTCCTGGCTTCGCGGGAACACAGCGACTGCCGCGTTATGTGGGGGTGCCAAAAGCCGCTGAAATGCTGTTAACGAGTGACCCAATTTCTGGTAAAGAAGCAGTTGATTATGGGCTTGCGAATAAAGCTTTTTCAGAGGAAGAGCTGTTCAATAAGACTGCGGAAATCGCACAGAAAATTGCTAAGAAGAGCCCGATTGCAGTGAAAGCAGCTTTAGAAATGTTGCAATTTACTAAAACTTCCACTTATTATGAAGGCGTTCAAGCCGAGGCGAATTCTTTTGGTGAAGTATTTGTTTCTGAAGATGCTAAAGAAGGAATTCAAGCATTTATTGAAAAGCGAGAACCTGTATTTCAAGGGAAATGACGAAAATAGCTGAGGAGGGTGTTATTAATGAATATTTATGTTTTGGTAAAACGTACTTTTGATACTGAGGAAAAAATTACAGTTAATAATGGTGCAATTGTTGAAGATGGGGCGGAATTCATCATTAATCCATATGACGAATATGCAATTGAAGAAGCAATTACAGTTCGCGATGAACATGGCGGAGAAGTAACTGTTATTACAATCGGGGATGAAGAAGCAGAAAAACAGCTACGCACAGCTTTAGCAATGGGTGCAGATAAAGCAGTTTTAATTAATACAGAAGATGATTTAGATGAAATGGATGAATTTACAGTTGCGAAGATTATTTCTGAGTACTTAAGTGATAAAGATGCAGATTTGATCCTTGCAGGAAACGTTGCAATTGACGGCGGTTCAGGTCAAGTTGGCCCACGTGTTGCAGAAATGCTTGGCATAAACTATGTAACTACGATTACAAAGCTAGAAATTGACGGTACAGACGTGAAGATTGTTCGTGACGTTGAAGGAGATTCTGAAGTACTCGAAACAGCACTGCCATTATTAGTGACGGCGCAACAAGGGTTAAACGAGCCACGTTATCCTTCATTGCCTGGGATTATGAAAGCGAAAAGAAAGCCGCTAGAAGAGTTGGAGCTCGATGACCTGGATCTTGATGAGGACGACGTAGAAGCAAAAACTGAAACGGTTAATGTGTTCTTACCACCTGCAAAAGAAGCGGGACGAATCCTTGAAGGTGAAATAGCAGATCAAGTGAAAGAACTTGTTCAGTTACTGAAAGATGAAGCGAAAGTCATTTAAATTTTCACTTGATTGTTCAAGAATTTAGCTATTAATCATAGAAAACTAGATGTATATATTGATATTTAATTGGACGAGTATTAAGAGGTAGAGCGAGAAGTTCTTCTTCTTTTATATCGGATATAGGAGGGACAGGGAATGTCAAAAAAAGTATTAGTACTTGGAGAAACTCGTGATGGTGTCTTACGTAACGTTTCATTTGAAGCAATTGCAGCTGCAAAAAAAGTTTCAGCAGGCGGAGAAGTTGTTGGGGTACTACTAGGCGATTCCGTTCAATCACTTGGGGCAGAAATGATTCAATACGGTGCAGACCGTGTTGTAACGGTTGAGCATGAAAAATTGAAACAATATACTTCAGATGGCTACAGCCAAGGATTCATGGCGGTTTGCGAACAAGAGAATCCAGAAGCAATTGTTTTTGGTCATACAGCATTAGGAAAAGATTTATCTCCTAAAATTGCTAGTAAACTAGCAGCTGGCCTCATTTCAGATGTAACTGAAATTGAAGGAGAAGACGATGATGCTTTATTCATCCGTCCAATTTATTCCGGGAAAGCATTTGAAAAAGTAAAGCATAAAGAAGGGCTTCTGTTCATAACAGTACGTCCGAATAACATTGCGGCCTTGGAAAAAGATGAAAGTCGTAGCGGTGACGTTACTTCTGTTGATGTGGATGTAAAAGATTTACGTACAATTATTTCTGAAGTTGTTCGTAAAGCCACTGAAGGCGTTGACATGTCAGAAGCGAAAGTCGTTGTTGCTGGTGGGCGTGGTGTGCGAAGTGCAGATGGCTTTAAGCCACTACAAGAACTTGCGGACCTATTAGGTGGTGCAATTGGTGCATCACGTGGTGCATGTGACGCAGATTACTGTGACTATTCACTACAAATCGGTCAAACAGGTAAAGTTATTACGCCAGATCTTTACATCGGTGCTGGAATTTCTGGTGCTATCCAACATATGGCAGGGATGTCAAACTCCAAAGTGATTGTCGCCATAAACAAAGACCCAGAAGCGGAAATCTTCAAAGTTGCGGATTACGGCATCGTAGGGGACTTATTCGAAGTCATTCCAATGATGATTGAAGAAGTTAAGAAATTAAAGGTTCATGCATAAATCATTAATCGAAAAGGGGAGTCTTCTATGTAGAGGACTTTCTTTTTTATTATCATATTGCGGAGGTGTGATTCAACTGTGTACTTGGCATACTGGGGGATTGATAGAGCTGCTTTTGTCACGTAAAGCATGATGATTCGAATATAGTAGGGACAGGATTAGTGAATAGGCATATTTTTCGCGGCTTATTTTTGAGCATGTTACAATACAGAAGAGTTGTAAATCAAAGGAGGAAGATTTGAAATGGCAATTATTAATGCGACAGACAAAGACTTTGCAGAACACATTGCAGAAGGTGTTGTACTTGTTGATTTTTGGGCACCTTGGTGCGGACCTTGTAAAATGATTGCTCCAGTATTAGAGGAGCTTGACGGTGAAATCGAAGGGAAAGCGAAAATTGTAAAAGTTGACGTAGACGATAACCAAGAAACTGCTGGTAAATTCGGAATTATGTCAATTCCTACACTTGTTCTTTTCAAAGATGGCGAAATGGTTGAAAAAGTTGTTGGTTTCCAACCTAAAGATGCACTCGCACAATTAATTGAAAAGCACGCATAATTTCAGCGGTAAGAGAATGCGTTGCTAGCAATAAAGATACATTAAATGTCTGTTTTTTCAAGTCGCCGGGGCCATTTTAAGGACCCCGGCTTTTTATATCTAGTTTCGAGCATCAGATGAACGAAGGCGCACTTTTCCTTAGGAAGTCGCCTTTTTAAATGGATTTTCTCGTTTGATTGGCTTATGCTAGTCACATCGAAGCATGTGCTCTATGCTTGAATGAGTAGGTGATAAAAATGAATGATTTAATAAAAGAGAAGTTAGCGATTTTACCCGATCATCCCGGATGCTACTTAATGAAAGACCGTCAAGGGACTGTCATTTACGTCGGGAAAGCGAAAGTGTTGAGGCAGCGCGTTCGCAGCTACTTTACAGGCAGCCATGATGGGAAAACGCAAAGACTCGTAAGTGAAATTGTTGATTTTGAAACGATTATTACGTCTTCAGATATTGAAGCGCTTATTTTAGAATTAAATTTAATTAAACAATATGATCCGAAATATAACGTCATGTTGAAGGATGATAAATCGTATCCTTACTTAAAGATTACAGCTGAACGTCATCCAAGATTAATCATTACGAGACGTGTGAAAAATGACAAAGGAAAATACTTTGGTCCTTATCCAAACGCATATGCGGCGGGTGAGACGAAGAAGTTATTGGACCGAATTTACCCATATCGTAAATGCCAAACATTACCGACCAGGTCATGTCTGTACTATCACCTAGGACAATGTTTAGCACCTTGTATTCATGAGGTAGAGGAAGAGACGTACAAAGAAATGATTGCAAACATCACTCGTTTTTTAAACGGCGGGTATAAAAGCGTGAAAAAAGAATTGACGGAAAAAATGAATGAGGCAGCGGAATCATTAGAGTTCGAACGGGCAAAAGAGTACCGTGACCAAATCACGAATATCGAAATGGTAATGGAAAAACAAACGATGACGATGAATGACTTTACTGACCGAGATATTTTTGGCTATGCGGTCGATAAGGGCTGGATGTGTGTCCAAGTATTTTTTGTCCGTCAAGGTAAGCTGATTGAGCGAGATGTCTCAATTTTTCCTTTATATAAAGATCCAGAAGAAGAATTATTAACGTTTATCGGACAGTTTTATGGTAAGTCAGACCACTTAATTCCGAAAGAAATATTATTACCTCCCGATGTGGATGCAGAAGTTGTAAAGCAATTATTAAGCGTACAAGTATTTATTCCACAAAGAGGGAAAAAGAAAGACCTCGTACAGTTGGCGATGAAAAATGCACGAATTTCATTGTCTGAGAAGTTCCAACTAATCGAACGGCAAGAACAGCGAACAGTTGGTGCTTGTGAGGAACTTGGCGAAGCGATGAACATTGCTGTTCCGCATCGTATTGAGGCATTTGACAACTCTCATACGCACGGTGTGGATCCTGTTTCGGCAATGGTTTCTTTTATTGACGGTAAGCCGAATCGTAAAGATTACCGTAAGTATAAAACGAAAACCGCCGCGATGCACGATGATTATGGTGCGATGCGTGAAGTTGTGAGAAGGCGATATGTGCGTGTTTTAAAAGAAGATTTACCGTTGCCTGATTTGGTAATAATTGATGGCGGAAAAGGTCAAATGGAAGTGGCACGGGAAGTCATTGAAGATGAATTAGGCTTATCGATTCCGATTGCTGGATTGGCAAAAGATGAGAAGCACCAAACGTCACAACTTCTTTACGGCGATCCAGTCGAACTAATTCCATTAAAGAGAACAAGTGAAGCCTTTTATTTGTTGCAACGAATTCAAGACGAAGTGCATAGATTTGCGATTACATTCCACCGTCAACGAAGAGGGGCAAATACGATAACTTCTTCTCTGGACAACATTCCAGGCATTGGACCGAAAAGAAAAACGGCCCTGCTTAAACATTTCGGCTCTGTGAAAAAGATTCGGGAAGCAACAGCTGAAGAACTTCAAAAAGCTGGATTGCCGGAAAAACTAGCAGAGTCTGTGGAAGCATATTTCCAAAAAGAATTGCCAGAAAATAAGTAATATGTTAGAGTGAAGACACTGAATTATTTCACTATATGATAGATAATCATACTTAGTGAGGATAGAGGCGCAAATATTAAAAGTATTCTTCAAGAAGGGAACAGCCTAGCGATTGAAGAAGAAAGGGGTATTTGCCGAAGCGAGTAATCGAACTGTTATCGAGTACTTGCTGGATTTCCGTTGAATAAGCGGGAGTCTGTCAGGATATTTTACCTGGAGAGCTATCCCGTAGGAGACACTGTTTTTTGTGTACACTCTAATCGGACCAGCTCTCATTTATTAAATGAGGGCTGTTTTTGCGTTTCAGGGGAAAGTGGGTGGAGATTTTGGAGAAGATTGTAATGAAGTTTGGTGGAACATCGGTTGCCAATGAAGAAAGAATTGAAAGGGCAGCTTCTTTAATTATTGATGAAGTAAATACAGGGAAACAAGTGGCTGTTGTTGTGTCTGCAATGGGAAAAACGACAGATAAATTACTAGCGCTTGCAGCAGATATTCATCCTGATGCGGAAAAACGTGAATTGGATATGTTGCTTGCAACGGGTGAACAAGTGACTGCTTCCTTACTGGCAATGGCAATTTCCGCGAAAGGGATCCCATCGAAATCATTTACCGGGTGGCAAGCAGGCATTAGAACGGAATCAATCCACAGCAACGCACGCATTGAAGACGTCGATTCGAAAAGAGTAGTAGATACACTAGAATCAGGCGCGGTGGCGGTCATCGCAGGTTTTCAAGGTATTGATCACGATGCTGAAGTCACGACGCTTGGCCGGGGTGGCTCGGACACGAGTGCAGTTGCGGTTGCGATTGCAATTAATGCCTCCGCATGCGATATTTATACGGACGTTGAAGGGGTTTTTACGACAGATCCGAGAATGATAGAAGAGGCAGCAAAATTAAATGAAATCTCTTATGATGAAATGCTTGAATTGGCAAATTTAGGTGCGGGCGTACTTCACCCGCGTGCAATTGAGTTTGCTAAAAATCATCAAATGCCGCTTCGTGTAAGACCAGCTCATATAAACGGCGAAGGCACGATGATTAAGGAGGAAATTGAAATGGAAAATAATCTTATCGTACGTGGAGTTGCTTTTGAAGAAGACATCGTACGCATTACAATTATGTACGACACCCCTTACAATGGTTCGCTTGCGAATATATTTACTGTGCTCGCTGAACAGCAAGTAAACGTAGACATAATTGTTCAAACAATCATGGATGGAGAACAACCGTCTGTTTCATTTTCAATTAAAAATGAAGACTTTGCAAAAGCGATGAACGTGCTAGAGATGAATAAAGAAGAACTTGGCTATAAACGAGCAGATTTCGAAGTGGGACTGGCTAAAGTCTCTATCGTAGGCAGTGGAATGGTTTCGAATCCTGGCGTGGCGGCGCACATGTTTGATGCATTACGCGATGCGTCAATTCCCATTAAGATGGTCAGCACATCTGAAATTAAAGTCTCAGTCGTTATTCCTAGTATGTATATGAAAGAGGCAGTCGCCGTGTTACATAAAACATTTGAACTTGGGCATGTAGGGTAATTAAATAAATCGTTGAAAAAGGTACAAAATATCACCTTTTTCAACGATTTTTAATATGGGGAATTTAAACGGTTTCTTTTTTATCCCACGCAATATGGAAAGTAATTGATTGTTCATTACGCTCAGGGGCCGCATAACACTCTGTAAGCACGCCATTCAGTTTTTGGTATTGCTCTGCAAGAAATCCCGCTTCTAATTGGAAGTTTCGCTCGCTTACTTTTAGATTTTCACCAGGGCTAATTAATTTGTAAAAGGCTTCTTTTTTTGACTTTTTTTCAAGTTGAAGCTGTCCCCAACCAGCTTCAAGGAAAAAAGAAGGGATTTCTTCCATGCTGAAAACTGGAAACTTACGAGCAATTTCTTTACCGGCCCAGTAAAGAATATCGCCTTCATGTTTACCAAGAATACTTGGCAATACATGGTCTCGTATTAATTCATAACCGAATTGGGTCGGTTCCCCGTATGTATGATTCTCCACGTTTTATTGCACCTTTCTAAATTGTCCTATCTGTCATTCCATTATGAGGTTAATGATCAATTTCACAGTAGAATGGTTATCGACTTTTAATTTTTCAAATAAAGAGGTTGTACAATGTTTTTAAAAATAGCGTATAAATAGATCGTAAATTTTAAAGAAATCCGCAATTTAAATAGTCGAATTATGGTAAACTACTAACTTTTTTGTGTTATTAAACAATTCAGCACCTTGACCTCTTTAAAACGTACGAGTACAATAGTATATGCTATAACATTGTACCATGAAGAGGGATTCGGTCAATATTTCTTCAGGTTTTTTCAATGACGAACTATGAAACCGATTTCTTCAGTAATAAGGGAGGGTAAAAGAATTGACGAGAGAATCTGATTTTTTTGTGCGCCGCCTTCATTCTTTGCTAGGGATTATTCCAGTTGGACTTTTTCTAGTTCAACACTTAGTCATTAACCATTTTGCGACACGAGGACCAGAAGCATTCAATCAAGCTTCAGACTTTATGGGGAATTTGCCATTCGTTCTATTTTTAGAATGGTTTATTATTTATATCCCATTAATGTTCCACGCGTTTTATGGTGTATACATAGCTTTCACGGCAAAGAATAATGTTAAGCGCTACGGTACGTTCCGTAACTGGATGTTTATGTTACAAAGAATTACAGGGGTATTCCTAGTAATCTTTATCGCATGGCACATCTGGGAAACAAGAATTCAAAAGGCTTTAGGAGCAGAAGTGAACTACGACATGATGGCGGATATTTTAGCGAATCCGTTCATGCTTGTATTTTATATTGCGGGTGTAGTTGCAGCTGCGTTCCACTTGTTTAACGGAGTATGGGGTGTTCTTGTGACTTGGGGAATTGCACAGTCACCACGTTCACAGCAAATCGTTACGTATATCACGATGGCAGCATTCGTAATCCTTTCAATCATTGGTGTTCAAGCATTATTTGCATTTACTTAATTGATGTATAAACTATGAATTTATTAGTCTACTTAAATTTTTGAGGAGTGAAACATTCATGACAAAAAGCAGAATGATTGTTGTCGGCGGCGGTCTCGCAGGACTGATGGCGGTCATCAAAGCAGCAGAGGAAGGTGTACCGGTTGACCTGTTCTCAATTGTCCCGGTTAAACGTTCCCACTCCGTATGTGCCCAAGGCGGTATTAACGGTGCGGTAAACACGAAAGGGGAAGGCGACTCGCCTGCGATCCATTTCGACGATACTGTATACGGTGGAGACTTTTTAGCGAACCAACCTCCAGTAAAAGCAATGACAGAAGCAGCTCCAGAAATTATTCACTTATTTGATCGTATGGGCGTTATGTTTAACCGTACGCCAGAAGGCTTACTAGATTTTAGACGTTTCGGTGGAACGCTTCATCACCGTACTGCATTTGCTGGTGCGACAACTGGACAACAACTTCTATACGCGCTAGACGAGCAAGTGCGTCGTTATGAAGTAGAAGGTCTTGTACAAAAGTACGAGCATTGGGAGTTCCTAGGTGCAATTCTTGACGACGAAGGAATTTGTCGTGGAATTAAAGCGCAAAATATGTACACGATGGAAATCGAATCCTTTAAAGGTGATGCAGTCATTATGGCTACAGGTGGCCCTGGAATTATTTTCGGGAAATCCACGAACTCTGTGATTAACACAGGTTCAGCGGCGTCTATCGTTTACCAACAAGGTGCTTATTATGCAAATGGGGAGTTCATCCAAATTCACCCAACAGCGATTCCTGGAGATGATAAACTACGTCTCATGAGTGAGTCAGCACGTGGTGAAGGTGGACGAGTATGGACATACAAAGACGGGAAACCTTGGTACTTCCTAGAAGAGAAGTATCCAGATTACGGTAACCTAGTTCCACGTGATATTGCAACACGTGAAATCTTTGATGTGTGTGTCAACCAAAAGCTAGGCATTAACGGTGAGAACATGGTTTACTTAGACCTCTCTCATAAAGACCCGAAAGAACTTGATATTAAGCTAGGTGGAATTATCGAAATCTATGAAAAGTTCATGGGTGACGATCCACGTAAAGTACCGATGAAAATCTTCCCGGCGGTTCACTATTCAATGGGTGGTCTATGGGTTGATTACGACCAGCACACAAATATCCCAGGTTTATTTGCCGCGGGTGAAGTTGATTATTCACAGCACGGTGCAAACCGTTTAGGTGCTAACTCCTTATTATCTGCTGTTTACGGCGGAATGGTGGCAGGACCGAAAGCTGTTGAATATATGAAAGGCTTGAAGAAAACAGCAGAAGACATTTCTTCATCTGTGTTCGATTCCGCGGTCAAAGAAGAGCAAGCGAAATGGGATGCGACGCTTAAGATGGACGGAACGGAAAACGCTTACTTACTCCACAAAGAACTTGGTGAGTGGATGACAAACAACGTAACTGTTGTTCGTTACAATGATAAGCTAAAACAAACTGATGCAAAGATTCAAGAGCTTCTAGAAAGATATGAAAATATTAATATGACGGACACGCAACAATGGTCTAACCAAGGCGCAACGTTTACACGTCAGTTGAAAAATATGTTGTACTTAGCGAGAGTCATTACAATCGGTGCACTTCAACGTGACGAGAGTCGTGGGGCGCATTACAAGCCAGACTTCCCTGAGCGTGATGACGAGAACTTTATGAAAACGACGATGGCGAAATTTGACGGGCAATCTGCACCGATTTTCCATTACGAAGACATCGATGTGTCACTCATCCCGCCACGTAAACGCGATTACTCCACAAAGAAAGGAGATTAACGTAAATGAGCGAGCAAACTGCTACAGCACAAAAAACAATTAAATTTGAAATTCGTCGTCAAGATACAGCGAACTCAACTCCGTATTGGGAAGAGTTCGAATTAGAATACAGACCAAATATGAACGTAATTTCTGCACTAATGGAAATCCAACGTAACCCTGTCAACGCAGCTGGCAAAAAGACGTCACCTGTAACTTGGGAAATGTCATGTCTTGAAGAAGTTTGTGGTGCATGTTCAATGGTCATTAACGGACGTCCACGTCAATCGTGTACGGCGCTTATTGACCAATTAACACAGCCAATTAAACTAGAACCAATGGCTACGTTCCCGGTTGTTCGTGACTTAGTCGTTGACCGTAACGTAATGTTTGATTCATTGAAGAAAGTTAAAGCATGGGTACCAATCGATGGTACATACTCTTTAGGTGAAGGACCACGAATGCCAGAGCGTAAACGTCAATGGGCATACGAATTGTCAAAATGTATGACGTGCGGTGTATGCTTGGAAGCATGTCCAAACGTTAACGACAAAACAGACTTTGTTGGTCCAGCAATTTTATCGCAAGTACGTCTGTTTAACACACACCCAACAGGTGCAATGAACAAAGACGAAAGACTACGTACGTTAATGACGGATGGCGGGATTGCTGAGTGTGGGAACTCACAAAACTGTGTAGTTGCCTGTCCAAAAGGGATTCCACTGACGACATCAATCGCAGCACTTAACCGTGCAACGTCTATCCAAATGTTCAAAGACTTCTTCGGAAGCGACCATATGGTAGATTAATAATAAATAAAATCCTATCTCAACGTAATGTTGGGGTAGGATTTTTTTAGTTTTTTTAAATCTCTGTTTTCCCTGAAGGTATATAGAATAATCTGGCATTGTAGTATAATGAATGAGTATTCACTAAACTGATAGGGAAGAAGGGTTGAGAAATGAAAGCATCTTATATTAATGATTTTGACATATGGTCCTCAGAATTTACCTATGCAATCCCATTAACAGTACGATTTTCAGATGTCGATATGTATGGAATTGTCAATAATGCAGTAATCATCTCTTATTTAGAGTATGCGAGAATTGAATATTTTAAGGTGATCGGGTTGATGGATAGTTGGATGAATTCCGAAGCAACGATCGTTCCTGTCGTAGCTGACATACAATGTGATTATGTAAAGCCAATTCAATATGATGAAAATCTTGCTATTTATGTTAAAGTCGATACAATCGGTACATCTTCTATCGATATTCACTATCTTGGGAAAAATGACAATGGGGAAGTTGTTTTTACAGGAAGAAGTACAATGGTTCAAATTGATAAGAGAAGCGGTAAAGGTTTCCCGTGGTCTAGAGAAGAGAGATTGCTTTTTGATAATTGAATAGGGGAAAGCCGTCACGACCTGTGAAGCTTTCACATATTTTAAGGTGAAAGTGGATAGGAGGGGCGTGTCTTGAAAGATGGACCGAAACATCGATCGTTGCTGACGGGGAGAGAGCGTGAAATTTTTAACTTGCTTATTGAAGACCAGACAACAAAAGAAATTGCAAGTCAACTAGGTATCAGTGAAAAAACTGTTCGAAATCACATTTCAAATACAATTCAAAAGCTTGGAGTTTCAGGTAGAGCGCAAGCAATAATTGAGTTATTGCGGCTTGAAGAATTACATTTGCGATGAAATTTGTTGCCTTCAGGAGCAAAAAAAGAGAGAATAGAGTTACAGTAATCGGTTTTCAGGGAGTTGGTTAACTTGACGGAACGGATAGCATCGGCAAATCATGATGAAAAAGAAGTGGCACGCATGGAAAAAGAGTTAAGATACGTTGCTGCGATTATCAAACATAATGGACGAAAAATCTTAAAAAATTATACCATCACACCTCCTCAATTCGTTGCGCTGCAATGGTTATTTGAACACGGGGATATGACAATTGGTGATTTATCTAATAAAATGTTCCTCGCATTCAGTACAACGACAGATTTAGTTGACAGAATGGAGAATAATCATTTGGTGAAGCGGGTACGCGACAATAAAGATCGACGTGTTGTAAGAATTCAACTCCTTGCAGAAGGAGAGCGTGTTATTGAAGAAGTAATCGATAAGCGGCGCCATTATTTAAATTCGGTGTTGTCCGATTTCGACGAGGCAGAAGTTCAACAACTCTCTCAATTGCTGTCAAAACTTCATCAAGAGATGAAGAAAGATTGGAAAGAGGATTGAGGGATTCATAATGGTTAAACCAATCGGAGTTATTGACTCGGGAGTCGGAGGGCTTACTGTAGTCAAAGAAATGCTAAACATCTTGCCAAATGAATCGATTATTTATTTAGGGGACGACAAACGCTGTCCATATGGTTCACGTTCAGTTGAAGAGGTTCGAAAGTTTACGCTTGAAATGGTTGAAAGGCTTTCGGAGATGGACATTAAAATGCTTGTTATTGCCTGCAATACAGCAACTGCAGTCGCGTTAGATACGATTCGTCAACTGTTTAGTTTTCCTGTCATTGGCGTCGTAGTTCCTGGCGCTCGTGCAGCTGTGACAAATTCAACGACAAAACAAATAGCAGTGCTCGGCACGACTCGTACAATCAAAAGTGGTGCGTACAGTGATGAAATCGTACGTCAATTACCTGACGCGGTCGTTTATCCACTTGCTTGTCCTGATTTTGTCCCGATTGTTGAAAGTGGTCAATACAAATCAGAAAATGCAAGGTTTACTATAGATCGAACGTTGCAAAATTTAGCGGAGAAAGATTTCGATGTAGCAATTTTAGGGTGTACGCATTATCCCCTTTTAGAAGGGCATATTAAAAGTTGTCTCCCAGAACATGTACAAATTATTTCATCTGCAGTGGAGACCGTTAGAGACGTCGAAAAAGAATTAGACGAAAAAGGAATAAAAAGTGAGAAGTTTACCGAAGGAAATGTTTTATTTTATACGACAGGCCCTCGAGAAAATTTCAAGTCAATCGTGACAGATTGGCTTCGGTTAGAAAGTCCTGATGTCAGGACGATTACTTTACCGTAAAATCCGGTACGCCTACTAGTGGGCGGCCGGTTTTTTGCTTTCGTAAAAGACTGTATGATAAAGTAGTACCCTATAGAACAAAGTGTGTAATGAATAGTAGTTGTTCGTTATAGAAATATTACCAGTCATTTTTAATTAAAAGTTTCCCTAACGAAAAGGAAATCAAAATAATGGAGGAATTTATATGACAAGACATGATAACCGATTGGGAAATGAATTGAGACCTGTCAAGATTGAAACAGAGTACTTAATTCACCCAGAAGGTTCTGTACTCATTTCAGTTGGAAATACGAAAGTCATTTGTACGGCAACGATTGAAGACCGTGTCCCGCCTTTTTTAAGAGGAAGCGGGAAAGGATGGGTGACAGCTGAGTACTCGATGCTGCCACGTGCTACGGGGCAGCGTACGCAGCGTGAAGCGACGAGAGGAAAGCTTGGCGGCCGTACGATGGAGATTCAACGATTGATTGGACGAGCCTTACGTGCGGTAACTGACTTGGAAGCTCTCGGTGAGCGTACGATTTGGGTGGACTGCGATGTTATCCAAGCGGATGGGGGAACACGTACTGCCTCCATTACTGGGGCTTTCGTTGCGATGGCGATGGCTGCAGACAAGATGGTACAGCAACATGATTTGAAAAAGTTTCCGATCACAGACTTCTTAGCTGCGACGAGTGTAGGTGTAATTGAAGAAGATAAACTTGTACTTGACTTGAACTATATTGAAGACTCCGCTGCGGCTGTTGATATGAACGTCGTCATGACTGGCCAAGGTGCCTTTGTAGAATTGCAAGGTACAGGGGAAGAGGCGACGTTTACACGTGATGAAATGAATGGCCTCGTTTCACTTGCGGAGGCAGGCATCGAACAATTATTTTTACACCAAAAAGAAGCGCTTGGATCCATTGCAGAGCGTATCGGTAAAGAGGTAGGCGAAGAAGGGTGAAAGAGGTATTAATTGCGACGAATAATAAAGGAAAGCGCAAAGATTTTGAAGCGTTATTTCATCCGCTTGGCATCAATGTGTTAACGTTACAGGATGTTGAAAAAACGATTGATGTAGAGGAAACAGGGGCGACCTTTGAAGAAAATGCCATTTTAAAAGCTGAAACTGTTGCGAACTTACTTGGAAAAACGGTAATTGCTGACGATAGTGGGCTCGAAATAGATGCCCTAAACGGCGCACCTGGCGTTTATTCAGCACGTTATGCCGGGATTGAATGTGATGATGAAAAGAATATTGATAAAGCGTTAGAGGAGCTCCGCGGTGTCCCAAGTGATAAACGTACTGCGCGCTTTCGATGTGTATTAGCTGTCGCGGGTCCGAAGATGGAAACAACAGTGTTCTCGGGAAGTTGTGAAGGGCTCATTACCGAAGAACGAAAAGGAACAAACGGCTTCGGCTACGACCCGGTTTTTTATGTGCCATCAAAAGACCGAACGATGGCTGAATTAACTGCAGAGGAAAAGAGCAAGATATCTCATCGAGGTGCGGCATTAAAAAAACTGCAAGCTGAACTTTCGACAATGATTCAAAAGGTAGGAGAACAAATTGAAGATAATTGTACTGAGTGATTCACATGGAGATAAAACAACGATAGAAAAAGTAGCGACACAACAAGCGGATGCCTACTTTCACTGCGGTGATAGCGAAATAGCCTATCATGATCCGGTATTTCAATCTATGTACAAAGTGGCTGGAAACTGTGATATAGACGATGAATATCCAGATGAAGTAACAACGACGATAGGCGGAAAGAAAATTTTTATGGTACATGGTCACCGTCATGATGTGAAAGGTTCCATGATGGGGATGTATTATAGCGCGAAAGAGAAAGCAGTAGACATCGCCTTATTTGGACATTCACATATATATGGTGCAGAGATGAAGGACGGCATTTTATTTGTCAATCCGGGCAGTACAATGCTTCCGAGAGGCGGAAATCCTGCCACTTATGCGGTAATCGAGTTGGGCGAGAAAGTAGTTGTGACATTTAAGGATTTAAATCATGAAATTGTGGATTCGGTAGAATTCTAAAAAGCATAAAGTAAGATGTCGTGTCATAGTGTAATCGTGATAACAAAAATTAGGTCCAAACCCGACTTTTCGGGGAAGGGCCTTTTTTATAAGTAAATATAACGGTATAAAGCCTAACTAACGTATGGTGCTCAATTACTTGATTTATACATAAATTATTAAGAGTAAATGTTAGGGAGGTCAAGAAGGTGAGCGCCGAGTTATCGGTCGAAATCATTTCGGATGATATACACAATATTACAATTGCGATTCTATTAAAAGGTCGACTCATTAGTATTGTTTCTGGTAATGCGGACATAGTGTTTGCGGAATTAACTAAATTATTCCGAGGTGTTAAGCTGTTGTCTTGCTAAAAGTGCGGGAGCATGTAAAGCAATTCAAGTAGTATTCTAATGTTTTCGAATCAGTCACAAAGTTAATGATACTTCATTAAACTGTCAGAATTGTTTTGTTGGGTTGTGTTCAAATATGTTAAAATTAAATAAAGATGATTATAAGAAATAGAGGTAAGTTATATGAATTCGATAACTGAAGAAAATTTTAAACCCCGTAATTATAAACCTGCCATCATTATTTTAACGATTGTTTTAATCAGTGCTATCATCATTTTACTGAGGATGCCCGGTGTTAAAGATTTCGATGCTTTCGATGTGACAATTTTACCTTTAATGAATGCAATCCTTAACGCAAGTTCATTTATCTTTCTACTTGCAGCATTGGTTGCGATATTAAAAGGGAATATTAAAGTACATCAACGATTTGTTTATGCGGCGCTGTTTTCAACATTATTATTTTTAATCATATACGTAATCTTTCACTTTATCGCTTCAGCAACATCCTTTGGCGGAGACGGATTTATGAAGATATTTTATTATTTCATACTCGTTACCCATATTGTTTTTGCCATCGCAAATATTCCTTTAATGTTAACGAGTGTGACGAGTGCTTGGAATCGGAAATATGCGTTTCATAAGAAGTTATCTCGTTGGACGATGCCAATTTGGTTGTACGTTAGTCTTTCTGGAGTGTTAGTTTATTTGTTGATTAGACCTTATTACTAATCTGGTTTGTATGCTTGTTCTGTTCTAGCGGTGAGAAGAAGGTGTGTGAGGGATTAACCATAGAAGTGGGGAATCCTTCTAAATACAACATGGTAGAAGTGAGTTTTTAGGAAGACTAGCGCTCATCGTGAAATTAAAATCATATAATAAAAAGAGCTTCCAGGTGCGTGTTCGATTGTTTAGATGAATTGAAATACAAAGAAATTAAATTTATTGCTACATTTTGTTTCCATTTTGATGAAAAGATGTTATAGTTATTCATGGTTATCAAATAGATGGCAGAAGTTACTGCAAAGACAGGCGCTTTTTATAGTCAAAAAATGATTCTAAAAAACATTTTTATTTTTTATAAAAAAAGTGTTGACATCCTCTAGATGATTATCGTATAATAGTATTTGTCGTTGAGGTCATTGAAGTTAATTCGAAATGACGAACGCGATACATAAACGTGTCCCAGTAGCTCAGCTGGATAGAGCAACAGCCTTCTAAGCTGTGGGTCAGGGGTTCGAATCCCTTCTGGGACGCTAACCGAAAGCCTATGAACATTATGTTCATAGGCTTTTTTTCTAATTTATTATAATTAACTAGGTAGGAACTTAGGGAGGTTGAGTTCATTTTAATCAATGATAAGCATACTTATTCCAAATAATCTTCTGTATTATATCTTCCATCTGTTCAGCTCTTGCACGAAAGTTTTTCTATTTGAAAAATTAATGGAGAATATCGGCGGTCGTGAAAATAGATTTACTTTAATTATGAAATCTTTTGCTATTCATTCAACGAATCCTCCATCGACTGACATGCAGGACAGTGGATCGAAAATAAATGAAAAAACGACGGGTATCATAATGTTAATGGCGAATGAAAACGAATGAAAACACTGGGGATTATTCCGAAGAAGATATGTGGGGCTATTGAAGGAGCTTAATATGAGCAATTTTAAGAAAGACTGCTATAATAGCATTCAGAGTATCCACTCGAGAAGTTACATGCATGAAGCGTGCCAAAGATTGAGCCAATGCGGTTAATAAATCCAACACTAACCTCGGTGCATGGTTGCTGGTGTAAATCCGCGGAAATCTGATAAATCTAAATTAGGTGGCCTTACCACCTCCATCAACAAGTGCCGTGAAAGCTGATGGAGTGTATGGGTAATGCGCGCATGTAACTATTGCGATGGAACTCTTTTGCAAGGTAAAGCAGCGACATGGTTGAGTTGAAGATAATCTTCAAGCTTCAGTCGATGCCATAATTTTTAATGATTTTGGCGTCGGATAGGGGCGTATCTGTTCTGAGCACAGTCATCCGCTTTTAGTCTATGCAATCACGGAACTATGGTTAGTCAGGTTTTCGGTGCGAAACTTTAGTTAATAAAAATATCTATTAAATTATTTATCTAAAAGGGGATTACTATTCATGTGCGAATATAACGCAGTATTAGCAAGAAATACGGAAAATGCTCCAAACAGTATCGGTTCATATTCACAAACTGTGGCTTACTCTCATTACAATCATGTATCAGCTCAATTACCTATCGAACCTGAAACTGGTAAATTGGTAGGTGGCGGCATAAAAGAGCAAGCTGATCAGTGTTTTAAGAATATTAAGGCGATTGTAAATGGCATCGATCATGTTATGAGCGATGTTGTTAAAATCACTGTATTTGTTAAAGATATTAAAGATGTCGATGAGGTAGACGAAGTTTATAAAACATTTTTCCCAACTTATGTTCCTGCACGGACGATAGTCGCAGTTGCAGCGTTACCAATGGATGCTTTAGTGCAAATTGAAGCACTTGTTTCAAATGGTGAAGGTACAATTCCGGACGCACCGCAAGCAGGCGACCTTATCAAGCTGACAAATAACACAGAAAATGCACCAACAAGTCTCTTGTCTACACAAACTGTGTCTTTCTCTCATTACAATAATCTTTCAGCTCAATTACCGATTGATCCGAAGACAGGTAGATTGGTAGTTGGTGGTGTAAAAGAACAGACAGGACAGTGTTTAAAAAATATTAAGGCAATTTTAGAAAGTATCGACGTTCCTTTTGACGATATTGTTAAAATTAATATTCACCTTAAGAACCTCTCGGATATTGAAGCTGTAAACGAAGTGTACACAACATTTTTCCCGGACTCGGCGATCGCGAGAGCCGTAGCCTATTTCCCGGCACGAACAACAGTTGAAGTTTTAGCTTTACCTATAGATGCTTTGGTACAAATTGAAGCGGTAGTGTCACACGGAGATGGTACACCTCCGCAAGCTATTGAAGATAGGCATGGAATTATCATAGAGGCGAACAATACTAAAAATGCACCTAAGTGTCCGCTATCTACTCAGACTGTAGCGTTTTCTCATTATAATCACATTTCAGCTCAATTACCGATTGATCCAAAAACTGGAGAAATGGTAGCTGGTGATATACAGGAGCAGGCTAGACAGTGCTTAAAAAATATTAAGTCAATTATAGAAAGTATCGAACACGTTATGACCGATGTTGTTAAAGTAAATATCTTCGTTAAAAACATCCTAGATATTGATGCTGTAGACGAAATTTACACAACATTCTTCCCTGGCGGTATTCCTGCACGAAGTACAGTTGGCGTATCTGCTTTACCTGGAGATGCGTTAATCCAAATCGATGCAATTGTATCAAACGCTGAAGGAACTCCACCGATAGCATAATAATCATTCGTATATATGTACGGGCTTCATCTTTTTTGTTAATCAAGGTTGGTAGTGCGTGTAAAATCGCATATTTTATACATAAAAATGAGGCAACACTTGTTTTGTAACAGTGTAGATGGAGAGGCATCAAGGTTTTAGCCGATTATGGCAAAAATCTTGATGTTTTTTTAGTTTTTGGGCATAATAAATAAACTGATTTAGCAAGAAATCTATGCAATTAAGTTTATATAGAAGGTGACGCCTAAACTTTTTCGTGTAGTTTGTTCAGTTTATAGTCAAAATGCGGAAGCGAAACTAGGTCTTCACACCTTTGCGCTCTCTTTTTACAGGTTTTTCAAACCCGTAAACTTCCTTTGTAATTCGGTTATAAATCATAAATATCACTCACTTTCTAAGGTTTTTAATGGAGTGTGTTTAGGAATTTTCGAAAGGCAGTCTAGTGAAAGTATTCGGAAGAATTTTGTTTTGAACATTTTTTAGTGGAATCCTTTTAAAGAATTTAGATTTATGTTATACATATATTCGCCGGGTCTTTTCTATAGTGTTTAGTTTACCAAATCCACTAGACAAGAAAAGATCCCATTTTCATGTTTATGAATCTATCGTGCATTCGTTTGGCTTCTAGTTCATTAAATGAATTCGGATGCTATCTAAATCGCCAATAACCATTTTACTGATCATGTATGATGTCAAAATGGTTATCCGTATGATTACTCTCTAGCCTGACGATAAAGTGATTTTAATTTATTTGTTATCATTATGGCTAATTTTGATAAAGCAACCATAATGAGTATAGCAACCTAAATTTAAATCATTCCGTCAAAAATCGTGAATTAGCCTGAATTTCGGAACGTCTATTCCTTAATTTGATATATACGATTACCTATTTTCAAATTGATCATCGTACTAAAAAAGTCTCGCTTAATTTTATTGAAAATAGGTTTGATTTAAGGTGGTTTGGGGAAGGTATGTTCAAAGCGCTTTAGAAGTTAGGAGAAATAAAAGGAAGGTGATGGGTAGCAAGTGCCGCGAAAAAAACGAAGCCTTCTTAGCGTAGGAGACAGAAAATGTAAAAATCTAAATCGTGTTTAAAACACGGTGGTAGAGAGGTTTCTGACAGAATAATGATGAGTGGAAATTAGTCGTTTATCAGCGTGAAAAGGGCACAGTTTGACAAAATAGTGAAGTCAAAAGCAAATCATTGCATGAAATGAAACTTATGTAGTACAATCAGTTTTGGAATGATGACATTCGACTTTTTACGACATCATTCGAGTTAAGTGTAAAGGAGGAAAAAACATTGCATTTAAATCCAGCAGAGAAAGAAAAATTACAAATTTTTCTAGCGAGCGAATTAGCTCTTAAGCGTAAAGCAAGAGGTCTTAAGTTGAACTATCCGGAAGCAGTTGCGATCATCACAAGTTTCATTATGGAGGGTGCGCGTGACGGAAAGACGGTAGCGATGCTAATGGAAGAAGGAAAACACGTTCTTACGAGGGACGATGTTATGGAAGGTGTACCAGAAATGATTGATGATATTCAAGCAGAGGCTACTTTCCCGGATGGAACTAAACTCGTAACTGTTCACAATCCAATTTCTTAAATAAATATCACAAGAATTTAAGAAGGCATTGATAATAGGAGGGAAGCAAAAGTGAGTAATAATAATTATATCGTACCCGGTGAATACCGAGTAGCCGAAGGCGAAATCGAAATTAACGCTGGTCGTGAGAAAACAACGATTCGCGTATCTAATACTGGAGACCGTCCAATCCAAGTCGGCTCACACATTCACTTTGTTGAAGTGAATAAAGAACTTTTATTTGACCGTGCAGAAGGTATCGGTAGAAGATTGAACATTCCATCAGGTACTGCAGCTCGTTTTGAGCCAGGTGAAGAGATGGAAGTTGAATTAACTGAACTCGGTGGAAATCGTGAAGTATTTGGTATTTCAGACCTAACAAACGGCTCTGTTGATAATAAAGAGTTAATTCTTCAGAGAGCAAAAGAATTAGGCTATAAAGGAGTTGAATGATAAGTGAAAATCAATAGACAGCAGTATGCTGAAAGTTACGGTCCAACTGTTGGTGACCAAGTTCGCCTCGCGGATACGGATCTTTGGATTGAAGTAGAGAAAGATTATACTACCTACGGAGATGAAGCGAACTTCGGTGGCGGTAAAGTATTACGTGAAGGTATGGGAGAAAACGGTACATACACTCGTACTGAAAATGTTCTTGACCTTCTTCTTACAAATGCACTTATCCTTGACTATACAGGAATTTACAAGGCAGACATCGGTGTAAAAGATGGCTACATCGTAGGTATCGGTAAAGGCGGTAACCCAGACATTATGGATGGCGTTACGCCAAACATGATTGTTGGTACAGCTACAGAAGTTATTGCTGCAGAAGGTAAGATTGTAACAGCTGGTGGAATTGACACACACGTTCACTTCATCAACCCAGATCAAGTTGATGTAGCACTAGCTAACGGAATCACAACTTTATTCGGTGGCGGTACTGGACCAGCAGAAGGTTCTAAAGCAACAACAGTTACACCTGGACCATGGAATATCGAGAAGATGCTTAAGTCTACAGAAGGACTTCCAATCAACGTTGGTATCCTAGGAAAAGGACATGGTTCTTCTATCGCTCCAATTATGGAACAAATCGATGCAGGTGCAGCTGGTCTGAAAATTCACGAAGACTGGGGTGCAACACCAGCATCCATCGACCGTAGCTTGACAGTGGCTGACGAAGCTGACGTTCAAGTTGCGATTCACTCCGATACATTGAACGAAGCAGGATTCCTTGAAGATACACTTCGTGCAATTAACGGCCGTGTAATTCACTCATTCCACGTTGAAGGTGCAGGTGGCGGTCACGCTCCTGACATTATGGCAATGGCTGGTCATCCAAACGTATTGCCTTCATCAACGAACCCGACAAGACCATTTACGGTAAATACAATCGATGAGCACCTTGATATGCTTATGGTTTGTCACCACTTAAAGCAAAACATTCCTGAGGACGTTGCATTTGCAGACTCAAGAATTCGTCCTGAAACAATCGCTGCAGAAGACATTCTACATGACCTAGGTATTATCAGTATGATGTCAACAGATGCGCTTGCAATGGGACGTGCTGGAGAAATGGTACTCAGAACATGGCAAACTGCTGATAAAATGAAAAAACAACGCGGTCCATTAGCTGAGGAAAAGAACGGTTCAGATAACTTCCGTGCTAAGCGTTATGTATCGAAATACACAATTAACCCTGCGATTGCACAAGGTATCGCTCATGAAGTAGGTTCAATCGAAGAAGGTAAATTTGCTGACCTAGTTCTATGGGAGCCGAAGTTCTTTGGCGTAAAAGCAGATCGTGTAATTAAAGGCGGTATCATCGCTTATGCACAAATTGGTGACCCAAGTGCATCCATTCCGACGCCACAACCAGTTATGGGACGTCGTATGTACGGTACAGTTGGAGACCTAATTCATGATACAAACATCACATTTATGTCTAAGAGCTCAATTCAGCAAGGTGTACCTGCTAAACTTGGCTTGAAGCGCCGTATCGGTACAGTGAAAAACTGCCGTAACATCGGGAAGAAAGACATGAAATGGAATGACGTGACAACGGATATCGATATTAATCCGGAGACATACGAAGTTAAGGTTGACGGTGAAGTACTTACATGTGAACCAGTAAAAGAACTACCTATGGCCCAAAGATATTTCTTGTTCTAAAATAGAATGTTTCTATGTGAATTGTTGCACAATTGGTTTGTGCAACGATTCACAAATGAAAAGGAGGATCGGGACTTGCTAATTACGAAAATAGTCGGACATATCGACGATTATGAGTCATCAGATAAAAAAGTTGACTGGCTTGAAGTAGAATGGGAAGACTTAAACAAAAGAATCTTGCGTAAAGAAACTGAAAACGGTACGGATATCGCGATTAAATTAGAAAACAGCGGTACCCTTCGTTATGGAGACGTATTGTATGAAAGTGATGATACGCTGATTGCCATTCGAACAAAGCTGGAAAAAGTTTATGTCATTAAACCACAGACGATGCAAGAAATGGGGAAAATGGCATTTGAAATCGGTAATCGTCACACGATGTGTATTATTGAAGATGATGAAATACTCGTCCGTTATGATAAAACGCTTGAGAAATTGATTGATGAAGTGGGGGTTTCTTATGAACAATCAGAGAGAAGGTTCAAAGAACCATTCAAATATAGAGGCCACCAACACTAATCCTTGGCTCCTACATCTAATTCAAATTCATGATACGGCGTTCCCAACTGGAAGTTTTGCACATTCTTTCGGAATGGAAACGTATATTCAGGAAAGTGATATTAGTAATGAAGATGATTTGAAGGCGTTCTGTGATATGTATCTCCGTCAAAATCTAGCTTCAACAGATGCAATTATCGCACAAGAAGCTTATCGGCTTGCAAAAGAAAATGATTTGCAAGGCTTGATTCGATTGGAAAATATATGTCATGCCATCAAGCTATCCCCAGAAACAAGAAAGGGAAGCATGATGATGGGACGTCAGTTCTTGCAAACTGTACAACCGCTAAATAATAGCGAGTTATTTACGATTTGGTGTGAAAAATTAAAAAACAAAGAAATTAAGAGCCATTATCCTGTTGTATATGGTATCTATACCGCAATGTTAGGTGTAGATCTGAGAACATCGCTTGAAACATTCCTATATTCATCAATAACATCTCTTGTTCAAAACGGTGTTCGTGCAATTCCGCTTGGTCAAAATAGCGGAGTGCAAACGATCTTTTCCTTGTTGCCTGTCATTCAAGAAACAACAAGTCGTGTGATGACTTTAGACTTGGAACATCTTGATAACAATTCAATTGGCCTTGAAATTGCATCAATGAAACATGAATTCCTTCATTCACGCTTATTTATTTCATAACAAATTGACGTGAAAAAGGGTTTATGGATAAGTATTTCCTTGCTTCGAACGCTGGCAAATTTTACGAGGGTTGGACGTTTGGAAATACAGTTTTTGTAGAGGTCACGCATATAAGGTAATCTAAAAGCAATCAATTGTTTGACGTTTTTGAGATATCTATAGGCGTAAATAACTATTTCAACCATAATAATATACTAGGAGATTGTGATTATGAAAACAATACACCTTGGCATTGGCGGACCTGTTGGTTCCGGTAAAACTACGCTTGTTAAAACACTTTCAGAAGCACTTAAAGAAGAATATAGCATTGCAGTTATTACAAACGATATTTACACGCGTGAAGATGCGAACTTTCTGATTAATGAGAACATTCTTGAAAAAGACCGTATTATCGGTGTTGAAACAGGAGGTTGTCCTCACACAGCAATTCGTGAAGATGCGTCAATGAACTTTGAAGCGATTGAAGAACTAAAAAATCGTTTTGATGATCTTGAAATCATTCTTCTAGAGAGCGGTGGCGACAATTTATCGGCAACATTTAGTCCTGAATTGGTCGATGCATTTATTTATGTAATTGATGTTTCCGAAGGCGGCGACATTCCTAGAAAAGGTGGTCCAGGCGTTACTCGCTCTGATTTCCTGATGGTAAATAAAACTGAACTTGCTCCATACGTCGGCGTAGACCTAGATACAATGAAGAATGATACAATCAAAGCAAGAAACGGAAGACCGTTTACATTTGCTAATATTAAAACGAAAAAAGGTCTAGATGAGATCATTGCATGGATCAAATCTGATTTGTTATTAGAAGGGAAAACCAATGAGTCTGCAAGCGAGTCTAAATAAACGACCAAAGCATGACGGCCGTTTATCAATGGAATTTCAATATCGAGGGAACAAAACGGTATTATCAAATTGTTACCAAAACCCTCCGCTAAGAGCTAGCCGACCATTGTATATTAATCCCGCTAATCGATCTGAAGCGACGGTATATCTGGTGGAAACATCAGGCGGAATCGTTGAAGGAGACCACAACGTCTTTGATATCGATATCAAAGAGGGAGCGGATGTATGTCTCATTCCGCAATCTGCAACAAAAATCTACCCTTCTTATAATGGGATATGGAGTTCGCAAGACATGGACATAACTATCGGTCCAAAGGCGAGTCTTTCCTTTAAAACGGAAGCCGTTATTCCATTTGAGCAGGCAAGATTTAACAGTAAAACTGTTATTCAAATGACAAGTGATTCCACTTTTTTATGGGGAGATATCCTATCCCCAGGACGTGTTGCACGCGGTGAAGTGTTTGAATACACTGATGTCAGAACAAATTTTCAAGTCTGGATGGACGACGAGTGTTTGATATACGATCCACTTCTTATTTCTAAGGACAACATGGGTCTTAAAAAAATGGGTATGCTTGAAGATCATTTATTCATCGGATCCATGTGGTTCGTTACCCCTACAATTGAGGAATTCGATATTAGGGAGCTGAATGAACGACTTCAAGAATCTCCACATTCAAAAGCCAGTGCTTCAATGCTCGAAGGAAAAGCTGTGAATGTCAGATGGTTAGCATCAGACTTAGTTGACTTGAAGAAGGAAATGAATCGTATTTGGGATGAATTTGCTAACTATATCGTTTAAGATTATGTAAGCAATTTGTTGCGCATTCACTATTCCTTTCAATCGGTTAATTGATTTATTAATTTATTAATTAATCCGTATAAACTTGATGAAAATGTCCATTATAAAATAACGAGTCTCATTGGGGACGGTCACTGTCTTACAATGAGATGAGATTTTATAATGGTGCACCTATTGTAAAATACAAATTATAAACAACACTCTATCCACGGAGAGGCATTGGCTTTCAAACGATAATTGTAAAATTTGTTATGCGCATATGAACAGCTAGTTAGTGAATGATTTTATGCGCAAAACATGATACTTCACACTAAAAGAAAGCCTACATACCTAATTCTCCTTGAGTGGGATAGGTTGTTTATAGAAGTTATGGAAAATTGTGTAACTATAGTTTGCCGTTCAATCGAGTTCGAAATTATCGTGTTTCATTGTGAAAGTATTCACATTGAAATAACGTTCATCTGGGGAGATGTTCGGATATGATTATTAACCAAAACGATGAGCATACAAATCTATAGTATTTACAACAACCTTTTGCAATATATTTAAGATTTAATATTATTTATACAATTTTAAAATACTTGGAGTGAAAAATATGTCTAATAATGCTCAAACAGCACAACAAGGTGGATCAAATGGCAAGGCGTATCTAATCCTAATCATTGGTATTATGGCAGTTGCGTTTTCAGCACCTTGGGTAAAGCAATCGAACTTTGAACCAGCAACTTCTGTTGTTCTTCGTGTTGGTTTTGGATTGTTGTTCTTGCTACCTTTCTTTATAAGAGAAATTAAAAAAATCGGTAAAATAAACAAAACCGGTGTTATTTTATCTCTTGTTGCAGGTTTGTTTCTTGGAATTGACTTTACAGCTTGGAATTATTCAATCTATTTCGTAGGATCAGGGATTGCATCAATCTTACTGAACCTACAAATCATCATTTTACCGGCACTTGCTTTCCTATTCGATAGAGAGCGTATTCCAAAAAGTTTCTTCATCGTTGCGCCAATCATGATTCTTGGTGTACTCATGACAGGTGGTATTTTCGACAGTGCTGAAGCGACTGAAGGACCAACGACTGCATGGGGTATGAACCTTGCCGTTCTTGGAACGATTGCTGGATCTATTTCGGGAGTTTGTTACGGTGCTTACCTTTATACGAGCCGTAAAGCATCCCGTGTAAATGGAATTCAAATCGTTCAACCAATGTTTTTCGCTGGATTAACTCAGCTAATTGCTCCACTAATTGTAATGATGTTCTCAGGTCGTGGCTTCGATCTTACGCACGGAGTATTAGTAAATGGTATGCTTCCACATAATCCGGAAACTGCATTAGGTGACCCGATTACTGGCATGAACTGGTTCTGGATGATTGTTCTAGCGTCAATCGGACAAGCTGTTGCATGGACGTTCATTCAGTACGGTGCTATTCGTTTAGACCCTACAATTGTAGCTGGACTATTATTACTTAGCCCTATCTCAACTGTTGCGGTTATTGCCGTTATTCTATTCGGTGAGATTCCGTCAACTATCCAGATTGCTGGTGTTATTCTGATTCTGTTGGCCGTTGCCTACCAGAATAATTTGCACAAAGTTCTCTTAGGGAAAAAATCAAAAGGCGATAAGACGCCAGGGGCATCTTCTTAATTGCCTCATCTACTGAGAAAACGAATTTTTTAAGTCTTAACGGAAGGGGAGTGTTTACTATATCCCCCTTCCATTTCCTTCTGTCTGCAGAAGAGCTAAACCTTTATTACATAAATGGCATCAATGCTAGACAGATATGCTTAGATTAAATTTAGTGTTTTTTAAAAAGTAATTGGACAGTTCCTGGGATGAATTTGCTCGTTACGGCGTGAATTCGTACAAGTTAAATTGGCGTACACAATTCTTTTTTTATGTTTCCATAACCAGCAGAAAAATCTCTTAAGTTTTTAAAAAAATAACATAGAATTTCTATGGCTTGGAGTGAAAGTTATGGCTAATAATAGTGCTACTACGAATGGATCAAATAGCAAGGCGTACATAATTCTAATTATCGGTATCATTGCTCTCGCATTTACTGCCCCTTGGGTAAAACAATCGAACTTTGAACCTGCAACGTCTGTTATTCTTCGCGTAGGTATTGGATTATTGTTCTTACTTCCATTTGCAATTAGGGAAGTAAAGAAAATTGGTAAACTTAATAAAACTGGTGTAACTCTATCCTTGTTCGCGGGTCTGTTTCTTGGAATTGACTTCACGGCTTGGAATTATTCCATCTATTATGTTGGTTCAGGTATTGCTTCAATTCTATTAAACTTACAGATTATCATTTTACCGGCACTTGCTTTCCTTTTTGATAAGGAAAGAATTCCAAAGAGTTTCTTTATTGTTGCGCCAATCATGATACTAGGTGTTCTTATGACAGGTGGTATTTTCGACAGCGCTGATGAAACAGCGGGAGGACCCCTTACTGTTTACGGTATGAACATTGCCGTGCTAGGGACGATTGCTGGTTCTATTTCCGGTGTTTGTTACGGTATCTATCTATACACTAGCCGTAAGGCGTCTCGCGTAAATGCAGGGCAAATCGTACAGCCTATGGCATGGGCATCACTTGCTCAGTTAGTGGCACCAATCATTTTCTTGTTTATCTCTGGTCGCGGATTCGACCTTACGCACGGTGTACTTGTAAATGGTCAGCTACCAATGAATCCAGAAACTACAGTTGGTGATCCTATCACAGCTATGAACTGGTTTTGGATGATTGTTTTAGCATCATTAGGTCAAGCGATTGCATGGACGTTCGTTCAGTATGGTGCTGTTCGTTTGAACCCTACGATTGTTGCAGGACTCTTGTTATTAAGTCCAATTTCTACTGTTGCGATTATTGCCGTTCTTCTATTCGGTGAAATTCCGTCAACTATCCAAATTCTAGGTGTGATTCTAGTACTTGCGGCAGTTGCTTACCAGAATAACTTGCATAAGAGTATATTTGGTAAAAAGAAGCCTAAGGCAGAATCTCCAGGAACTACATAATTGTTCCAATTATAAATTACATTAAATTAAAAGCCGAATTTCCTTCGAGTAAGGGAATTCGGCTTTTTTTGTCTTACTTTGACTAGCGGATTTATTCCCAAACGTTATGGCTGAATCCTTAATGAAAAAGTAATTATCTTATGTATCCAAATCACATTATAAACAATTATTCCATAATTGTAAACCCTTCCATGGTTTTTTCTGGAAGAGGGTGGGAATAAACAGGGAAAACATCATGGTTTTTGGATGTTGTTTCGTAAAATTGGGCTTGCTTACTATAGCATATGATAGGCGACTAAAGTGAAAGGTATAGATTTAATTGATGATGGAGAGAGTACGGTAGGATCCCTATATGGCTTATAGATTTCAAAAATGTCTAAGAGGAACTTCAAAAGTAAATGCTTTAAACCAAAGGGTTTTTCGTATAACAAGGAAGCTAGGAGCGAATCAAATGGTCAAAACTGTATATCTGGTCAGGCATTGTCAAGCTGAAGGACAAGAGCTTGAAGCAGAACTAACTGAAAAGGGAGAAGTACAAGCGATAGAGCTGATGCACTTTTTTGAGAAGCGGAATATCAAGCATATCATTTCCAGTCCTTACATGAGAGCAAAACAATCCATTCTGCCAGCTGCTGATCGCCTAGGACTGCAGGTGGAGATTGACAGTAGGCTTTCTGAGCACAGGCTGATTTCCAAAAACTTAAATGACTGGATAGAACGTCTCGAAGATTCCATTAGGGACAAGGAGTTGAAAATGGCAGAAGGAGAGTCAAGTCGTGAAGTAACGAAAAGAGCAATGGAAGTGCTTGAAGCAGCAACCGACGGTACCGTGCTAGCCACGCATCGTAATACGATGGGGCTTTTATTGTTGCATCTTGATGGCATGCAGGGGCTCAAAGAATGGGCAGGCTTTTCGCACCCGGATGTCTACGAAGTGAAAGTGAAAAAGGATGACTATGAAGTCAGGAGAATTTGGAACTAGAAAAACTTCAGAAATAAAGCTTGATAATGGAGGTGTCATGCTTGCCAGTTATAAATATAGATGGGGTAGACGTGTATTATCACGTTCAAGGTAAAGGAATACCCATCGTGTTTATTCATCCACCCTTACTCACGAGTATGAATTTTATTTACCAAGTGAATGAATTATCACAACGCTTCAAAGTGATTGTCTTTGATGTTCGCGGCCATGGAAACAGCTCCTACTCAGAAAAGGCATTGACTTATCCATTAATTTCACATGATATCAAGCAACTATTGGACCATTTAAAAATAGATAAAGCTTTCATATGTGGCTATTCAACAGGAGGATCAATTGCTCTTGACTTTTTGTTAACATACCCCAAGCGTTCTTTAGGCGGCATTCTTACAGGGGCCATGTCTGAAGTAATGGATCCATTATTAAAAACTAAAATTACTCTAGGTGTAAAATTAACAGAATGGAAGGCCCTAAAAGCGCTTGCGTTATCTGTATCCTTTACGAACGCCAATACGAGACGATTGTTTAAAGACTTGTATATCCATGCCAAAAGAGGAAAAACACAAAATGTTGAACAATATTATCGATATAGTTTGTCCTATAATTGTACAGACCGTTTAGAGCAAATTAAGTTACCGGTTTTGTTGCTGTATGGGGAAAAGGATAAAGCTTTTCATCGCTATGCCTATTTATTGCAGGAAAAGCTCCCTGTCAACGAGTGCATACTTATAGGAGACGTAAAACATCAGCTTCCTACAAAGGCGGCTGTAGCGGTGAACAATTTTATTACGCAGTTTGTATCTGTTCATGGACATTAAAACGGAGAAGTATGAATGGTTGCTTACTGTTTTATCAGTAGAGTGAAACTACACCAAAAATAAACATTCTTTATTCTTAGTGGAAATGCCACTTCCAAGCTTACCTAATATCGATCGGAATGACATCTAATATTATTTAGGTGTCTTTTTAATTAATTCACCGAGAGAAAACTCTCTCTTCTAAGCGTGTGAAGTAATATGCTGATTGAGTTTCAAAATTATAATCGGTTTCAATAACACTAGAATTATTTGGTTTACCATCTGCTCTTACCCTGGTACAAACTAACCTCCCTCTTCCGGGAGGTTGAGATTCTTCATCCCGGACAAGTTCGGTAAACACAACGCTTCCCGTTAAATCGGGGATATCATTCCCCGTATATGGCTGGACTCCTGTAAGTGCAGTTCCTCCAAACTTATCTGGTCGGGAATCTTTATTAAAATAACTAGTTAAAGGCTGAAGATGCCCGGATGAAGTTGCTACTGCCTCTTTGTAATACGCAACTGTTTTCTCCTCTAACGTTGGATTTGCTAGGCAGCCTCTTATAATCGAAATAGGAAAATCGCCTTCCCACTCTCATCAACCAAAGTTAATCAGTCCTTATAGGTCAGTTTTAGTTTTCATTAAAGAAGCTTGAACAAGCTGAGTCACTGGTATTGGTTTATAATGAACGAATGAAAAAATAGACAACAACTCTGCCAAATCCTGTCCGACTTGTCCGGTATATTTGATAAATTGATTATAAAACCTTTGAAATGAAATGCCTGGTATATTATGAACCCCTTTGGCAATTACCGTAAGCGTTTCTTGAATAGGTGCGGGTAGTTCATTAAAACGTGTCACTACGGGCGGATTATTGATAAATGTATTCTTACCTACATCAATCTCAATTATTTTACCGGCGATTTCCATATCGTCCTGACTCAAATTAAATGGATCATAGCCTAATCCACCATTTCCGATTGTTAAAACAAGTTTTCCCGATTCAGGTGAAAAATTTAAGCTATTGACACCATTATGATTGGCAAATGGTCTTCGTAGATTAAGTAATGTTCGTCGTCTTTGAGGTTGACCATTAGTTTGTAAACTCCACTCTTCAACTGTATCAATATGAATATATTGAGTTTCTCTATTTATCCACCTTAGGTTTAAAGTGCTGGAATCACACGGATTTGGCTTAAAAGAGTCGGGAAGAGCACCTGGACCTTGTGTTCCAACTACTGAATAATGAAGATAAAAAAGGCCGTTATAATAAAAGTTAGGATGAAATGCTAGACCAAGCAATCCTCGTTCATCATATCCTCCACTAGAAACTCCTAGTTTATGATACGCGAGCGAATATCTAAAAAAGTATTTACAGCTCCGTTTCCTATGTAAAAGATTTCTCCTACCTGCGTTGCAATAAATAATCTTTCAATGGAGTCACCTGGAAGGATAGTTGTTTTCAATACAGTGGGCAAATTTATCTGACTTACAATGGGTTGTAACCTAACCTTAACTTTTATCAACTAACTTTACACCCCTTCTTAAATTGTTTTATTTTTTAAGAATATGATTAGAACTTTTCTAGTAGTACCAAATTAGGGCCGGTGATTCGACAAGGCATTGCACCATTTTCTGCACCAACGTTGGAGGAATCTAGCGCGGTCATTGGGGATGTGTTTGTTTTTGCACATTATTAGAAAGCCATAGAATTTTGGTGGATATTGAAATTGAAAATAAACAAGATAGTTTGATTTTTTGACATTTGGAATGATGCACGGATGCGATGAAGTGTGTATCGAGCTTGTTCAAGATGTCATAAAAAGGAAAGCCGATTATTTAAGAGAATGATGCACAGTCAACTGGAGCAATGGATGGTTGTTCTGCCCAGTTATATCAAGGCTTATTTGCCTCACTCTATGCGAAAGTTGGGTTATAAATTTTTTTTCACACATTTCACATAAGGATTCTTAAAAAGCTTGATAGGAAGGCTTTTTAATACCGTTATCAACGTCCTTCTGGGACGTATTTAAGACTTTTTTGAAGAGGTTAAGAAGTTTAAAAAGTTCTACAAACGTTGTGATATCAGTGTTTGTAGAGCTTTTTTATTTTTTAGTATACGTTAGAAAACGATTGGAAACGGAACCGTTACACTAAATTATACACATTCATACAATCATTTTCTGGTGTTTCTTCAAATAACATTTTAAAGACTGACATGGTTTTTTGATCCATTTTAACAACACGAATAGACTGTATAAAAATCAGCCAAATAACACGCTGCCCTATTCTGTAACCATTTTTCTAATCTATCGTTTGCAAAGGTAGTTTCAACATTGAAAAGACTAGCAATTAGCCATACTGCCTCACATCTAAGCCGTCTAGCATGAATGTAGGAACCCAAAAGTGGTGCGCAAAATTTACAGCTTGCCATTCCTAATATTCACGAAAAGGATACTGCATTGACCATTCGGCCCGGAACTCGCGTAAGGGATACTGGAGAATTTCCAAAAGCTCAATACTACTCAGAACCCTAGGAAACTCCTACTGGATTTCCCTAAGGCTTAAAAGTCTGTTATCACGTTACGAAACTTAGCGTCAGCTATCTTAATTGAACCGCTGTATAACGAATGGTACGTACGGTGGTGTGAGAGGTCGGGAGTTAATCGCGCCCCCCTACTCGATTTATATCTATCTGGGCATACTTGCTCCATGGCCGTCTAATCCTTTCATAACTTCTCGTCAATCTGCGAATTATTTATTAGAAAATTTGAAACTTTGTGTTGACAATGAATTCGTTTAGAAGTATGATACAACTACATATAGAAACAGTGTTTTCTATATAAAACACCGGACTTCTTCGGAGCTGCGTTTTCGTCAAGAGGTCTAAAAAATAGGGAGGAAGAGAACATGGAGTTCACGACAGTAGAAGATTTTGAAAAGAAATATATTGCGAGATTGGAAGACAGAAAGTTGGATTGGAACGTTCTAAAGTTCCAAGAAGAAGTAGATCCAAGATATCGCCGTGCACAAATGCGCTATATTGGCCGTGGTGCAACTGCAAACAAAGATTCAAATGTAATTGAAGCAAACAACTTTACATTAAGTACAATGGTTTTACCGGCGGGTTCAGTTGGTCCATTGCACTTACATTCAGACGTTGAAGAAGTGTTCTTCATTTTGGAAGGTGAAATGACAGTCCTTTTAGAGCATGAAGGAAAAGAGTATGAGATAAAAATGAATAAGCGTGACTGTGTCAGCGTACCACCGGGCATTCAACGTGGAATCCGCAACGATGGAGAAGAAGATGCGATGATGCTTGTTATGCTAGGTGCGGCAAAGCCACAACTACCGACTTATCCAGAAGGTAGCGAACTTGAAAAGATACGCATTGAGCGTGCAAAAGAAAGGGATGCAATTGTTGCGCAAGCAGACCGCTAATGTTTCTGTGGGTAAATAATTCTCATTCAGCAAATCTTTTTGTGCTACAGGGGAAACGTCGGCTGTAGAAGACTTTTACCTCTATATGCAAGATGTGAACTGGATTAATTATCCTGTTCAGCGGGTCATCCAAACTCAGATGCCAGATGTTCGGATCACAAGTCATTCCAAGCGACAAAGCAATTGTGTCGTAGATTGACTTGTGTCATCCACATCTAGGCAGAAGTTATTCGTTTTTAATGCGTTTAATTCCCGCTGGAAGAAATAAGGAGAGGCAGCCTTATTTACGTATTGTTGGCAAAGGTTGCAAGGTCACTTTTTTAGCTTGAACTTCGACTAACACGACGCAGTTCGTTAACCGTTGTCACAAAGATGCGACGTTTAGGTTCACTCATGAAATTAATCTGGATGCAATTACGCCTTGGCGTAGTAGATTACATAGTTTCCTATTTTACTCAACGGGAGAGGTGCATTGGCATGAACAGGAGAAAAGTGAGGGATTTGAAATTGAAAATAGATGAGAAAGTATACGACATCACAATAATCGGTGGAGGTCCTGCTGGTTTGTTTACTGCATTCTATGGAGGAATGCGGGAGGCCAGTGTTAAGATTATAGAAAGCTTACCTCAGTTAGGTGGCCAGTTGTCTGCACTCTATCCGGAAAAGTATATTTACGATATTGCCGGCTTACCGAAAGTTCGTGCACAAGAATTGATTGATAATTTAAAGGAACAAGTGAATGTGTTCCCGACGACAATCTGTTTAGAGCAAGCTGTGCAAACAGTGGATAAGCAGGAAGACGGTATTTTCAAACTCCAAACAAATCAAGAAATTCATTTTTCAAAAACGATTATTATTACGGCAGGGAACGGAGCATTTGAACCCCGTCGGTTAGGGATTGAAGGTGCGGAGCAATTCGAAGGGAAAAACCTTCATTATTTCATTGACGACTTGAATAGGTTTGCGGATAAAGAAGTGGCAGTATGTGGCGGAGGAGACTCAGCGGTCGATTGGGCATTGATGCTCGAACCCATTGCGAAAAAAGTTTCCATCATCCATCGCCGCGATAAATTCCGTGCACATGAACATAGTGTGGAAAATTTGAAAAAATCCAGTGTGGCAATCAAAACTCCTTATGTACCGTCTGAACTGATTGGGGATGGAAATGGTATCAAAGAAATCGTCATCGAAGAGCCTAAAACTGAAAATCGGGAAGTGCTAAATGTCGATGACTTTATCGTCAACTATGGATTCGTTTCCGCACTCGGTCCGATTAAAGATTGGGGATTGGAGATCGAGAAAAATTCCATAGTCGTTAACAATAAAATGGAAACGAATATTTCTGGCATTTATGCTGTCGGGGACATCGCCACGTATGAAGGGAAAGTAAAATTGATTGCTACCGGATTCGGTGAGGCACCGGTCGCAGTAAGCAATGCAAAACAGTACATTGACCCGAAAGTGCGTTTACAACCGAAACATAGTACGGCAATCTTTGGATAAAGTTTAGTTGAAGTGACTTGAAACAGATACACGCATGCAAATTAAACGCCTTAACTGAGGGAAATAAGTAATCGCTCTTATTTCCTTTTTTGATTGTCTTGGAATGCAATTGGAAGTCCTTGTATATTGGGAATAGTCAGGCATAACATTTAGAAGTTGCTTGACTTTGCGAAGAATAAGTACGTACAATCGATATTAAGTGTGGGAACTTTGTTTCGCCTCTAAAACATGGAAGAAATGATAAAAATGCTTGAGGAGGGGTTATATGTTGAAAATGGGGTTGGAAGATTTGTCTATTCATTATTTAAGTGAAGGAAGTGGACCCCCGCTTGTCTTATTGCATGGCTTAGGAAATAACTCGAAGTCATGGATTCATCAATTGAAAGGGCTAAAGAAAGAGTATACGGTCATTGCTTGGGATGCCCCAGGTTACGGTCAAAGCTTGGATCCTGTCCCGGAACTACAACATTTTTCTCAGTTCGCGGATTATTTAAAGAAGTTTCTTGATGGCCTTGCATTAGAGAAAGTCTGTTTGTTAGGGCATTCGATGGGCTCCGCGATTGCGATTGATTTTGCGATAAGATTTCCCAAGATGGTTGAAAAATTGATAATCGCTGCACCAACCCGGGGAGCAGCTGGGCTCAATGTAGAAGAAAATATAAAGAAAAGAAAAGCAAGGCATGATCTAGTGGAAAATACTCCACCGGAAGAATTGGCAAGACAAAGAACGCCGGCACTGCTCGCCGCAAATGTTGATCCTGGAATATTGGAATATGCGCAAAAAATTATGGCTGAAGTCCGACCGGCAGGATATAAATCAGTTGCCAACAGTTTGTATAACTTGAATCAAATGGACGAGTATTCCAAAATTCCGGTCCCTACACTTGTCATATGCGGAGAAGAGGACCGGGTGACGCCTGTCAGTGAGTCGGAAATCATCGTTGAAAAGCTTCAAGACGGGTGTTTGAAGACAATAGCGGATGCAGGTCATCTCAGTTACTTGGAAAAACCGGAAGTGTTCAATAAATATGTACTAGGCTTTTTAAATGAGGAGGAATAGATAGTGGTGACCGCAAAAAAGAAAGCCGAAAAGAAAAAAAGTGATAACGAAAAATATCTTTCAAATTCCATTATACGGGGATTAGAAGTTTTAAAGATGTTCAGTGTAGAAAATCAGACTTATTCTTTGGCGGAAATAGCGAGTAATTTAGGTGTCAGCCGAACAACACCTTATCGCATTCTATATACACTGGAAGAGTGCGGATATATTTATCAGGATAGCCATACGAAGCGCTATGGACTTAGGCCGAAAGTGCTTGAACTAGGTTTCACTTATTTGAACAGTCTTCAACTACCTGAACTGGCAGCACCTTATTTGGAGAGGTTAAGAGACGAAACAGGCATGTCTTCCCATATGGGAATCTTGGACGGGAACGAAATCGTTTATATCGCTAGGTATCCGGCGAGAAGTGTTGCTACGATAACAATTAATATCGGATCACATCTGCCTGTACATGCTACGGCGATGGGGAAATGTCTCATGGCACATTTACCTGAAGAGAAGAAGGAGGAGTTGTTGTCGGAGCTTAGAGCATCGCAGAATCCGGAAGCACCGAAAATCGACATTCAAGAATTGCGTAATGAGTTACAATCCATTAAAGAGAAAGGTTACGTCTTTCATAAAGGAGAGTTTGAAACTGGGGTTTGGTCTATCGCTTGCCCGGTCTTCGGGAAAGACAATAAAGTAGTTGCTGCCATAAACATAGCGACTACCCAACATATGGCCAATGAAAAGCTGATGAAAGAAAAGATTATCCCCGCCGTTTGTCAAACAGCTAAAGAAATATCCTCATTTATGGTACTGACTATTTAATATAAATCCTAAAAAGTCTAGATACCCCAAGTACTATGTTTTTCAACTCAGTAAAAGAGGACGATGGATTTGGCTGAAGACAGTCCAAGCTAGTCCAAGCTAGTAAATTACAGGATGCAACGATAGTACGCTTTATCCTTATAGATTGCCTTCATATGTATTTTGATGACAAAGTATAGAAATCACTTGTGTCCTTCCGCAAATTATGACTGTGTTTTTGCGTTCGATTTAATTATAGACAAATCTGAAAATTCGGTTGACAAAGATGCAAGAGTAAGATAATCTAAAGGCTAGTAATAGAAACATTGTTTTTTATGTAAAACAATGCTGGGTTGTAAAAATCACTAGAGTAAAAATTTATGAATCTAGTTAAGAAGATGAGAGAGGTGGGGAAACTCAATGCTTGAAATAACACACTTACGTCACATAAGCTTAATTACGCCTAACTTGGAAGAACAAATTGAATTTTACAGGGATGTATGGGGATTGGACGTCGTCTCTCAAGATGACAACAATGTCTATTTCCGTGGTTCAAGCCCTGAACATCATATTCTCCATTTGCTACGAGGGGAGAGAAGGGGACTTCATCATATCGCATTTGGGATGGTGGACAAGATAGCAGTAGACAAAGCTGCGGTCTTATTGGAAGAAAAAGGTATTGAGATCATCCAACAGCCGGGCTATCTGGATGAAGTAGGCGGCGGTTATGGTCTTCGTTTCGTAGACTATGAAAACCGTTGCTTTGAACTTTCCACATGGGTGGACATCCATACAGAACCGTGGCAAAGAAAAGTTGATTCAAACCCGCTTTACTTAAACCATGTTGTCTTGAATACGACTGATATTCAACGGTCCACGGATTTCTTTACCGAAGTGCTTGGTTTCATGGTTTCTGACTGGAGCGAGGATCAGATGGTGTTCCTGCGTTGTAGTAAAAATCACCATGAAATTTCATTCAACCGGGCGGAACATGCATCGGTCAACCACATCGCCTATGAAGTGGAAGGTGTGGATGAAGTGATGCGCGGCATCAGCCACGTCCGGAAAAAAGGATACAAAGAAATCTGGGGACCGGGAAGACACGGACCAGGTAATAACATTTTCTGTTATTTCCAAGATCCAGGCGGATTTGTCATGGAGTACACATGCTATGTAGATGTGATTGAAGATAAAAAGACGTGGCGTGCACAAGTATGGAAGCGTGTGCCGCATTTATCGGATAGATGGGGAATCGCAGGACCACCTACACCGGAGACGAGAGCGAAGATGGCGGGAGAGCCAGATCCCGGTTGGGCTTTAGTGAATACGAAGTAAAGGAAAAAAGGGGTGGCTTGGAAAGATGGATTTACATTTAAAAGATAAAGTCGTCGTCGTCATGGGCGGCACGGCAGGCATCGGGTTTGAAACAACGAGATTACTGTTGGAAGAGGGGGCGAAAGTCGCCATTTGCGGACGCAGCCAAGATCGCTTAGATCAAGCAGTCGAAAAGTTGACGGATGATTCGACCCGTAAGAATATATTTGGCATGACATGCGATGTATCCAAGCGTGAAGACGTAGAAGCATTCATCAAGGCGACGGGCGAACATTTTGACAGAATCGATGTGCTAGTTAATAATGCAGGCCGGAGTATTATGTCCCACTTCTTCGACCTTACCGACGAACAATGGCAGGAACAAATCAACTTGAAATATTTTGCGATTATTTATGCAATCCAAGCGGTCGTCCCGTTCATGAAAGCACAGGGAGCAGGAAGAATCATTAATATGAATGCGACACTTTCGAAAGAGCCGGAACCGCATATGGTCGCAACAGCTGCAACCCGTGCAGGCCTGCTGAACCTGACGAAAAATTTATCCCGAGAGTTGGCAAAGGATAATATACTAGTCAATACAATTAGTCTAGGAGTCATCAAAACCGATCAATGGGAACGAAGAAGATTGGAACGGGCACCTGATGAGAATCCGGAAGTTTACTATCAAGAATTAGCGGAAAGCCGGAAAATTCCGCTAGGCAGAGTAGGTATGCCTGGAGAAGTCGGAAATGTCGTACTATTCTTAGCCTCGGAACGGGCCAGCTATGTTACAGGTGCAAATATAGAAGTATCGGGTGGGTTAAGTAAAGTCTTATAGGACAAGGGGGACTTGGGATGGGGAGTACACAAGAGCAATTTACGGTAGCGGATGCAATCGTAAAAGAATTAGTCAAGGCAGGGGTTGAAACCGCTTACGGTATTGTGAGTATTCATAATATGCCAATTTACGATGCAATTTTACGTGAAGGAAGTATCGACTTAGTTTGTGCCCGCGGAGAAAGTGGTGCAGTGAACATGGCTGATGGGCATGCAAGATCAACCGGAAAGCTAGGTGTGGCGATTACGAGCACAGGCACAGGAGCGGGAAATGCGGCAGGTTCATTAGTGGAAGCATGGAGTGCCGGCGTCCCACTATTACATATAACCGGTGAAGTTTCTTCTGAGCAGATTGGGACGGGTAGAGGTTATATCCACGAGTGTAAAAATCAGCTCCAAATGATGGAGGGGGCTTGTAAAAAAGCGTTCCAATTAAAAGTGCCGGAGCAGGCGACAGGATTTATCCGCAAAGCGATCAAGGAAGCATTCCAAGCACCATCAGGGCCAATAAGTGTTGAAATTCCGATTGATTATCAATCAGCCATCATTCCGGATACACTGATTTATGATGAAGCGGCTTTCGGTCAGTCAGCACAAGGGGAGTTCAATGTTCCTGAAGCTGTCGTGAAGACGATTAAAGAAGCAAAACGTCCGGTTTTATGGGTCGGAAACGGAGCGATTTTGTCGGGTGCCTCCGAACAAATCAAACGGTTGGCGGAAATGACCGGTGCACCTGTCATTACGAGTCAATCCGCAAAAGGGATTATCCCGGAAGATCATCCGCAGTGCATCGGACATTTCGGCGCATACCCAGAAACGAAACAGTTTATGGCAAATGCGGACTTACTCATTAGCGTCGGTGTTCGATTCCGGAGTAATGAAACTTCTGGCTGGTCAGTGGAAGTGCCGGAAAACCATATTACAATCGATGCCGATTATTTGGCTGTCAGCCGAAATTATGATGCGAAGTATGGATTGGTCGGAGATATAAAAATAGTCGTGGAAAGTCTTGCTTCCCAAATCGAAGGAAGCGATTACATGAAGCCGAGCGGTGAATATAGCGAAGAAGTTCAACAATTGCGCGAGACACTCAGGGCCACACTTCGTGAAACATTAGGACCTTATGAAAATATTTTGGACAGTATGAGAAACAGACTGAATGAAGATACGATTTTTGTAAGAGACGTTACCATTCCAGCAAACGTTTGGGGAAGCCGACTGTTCGAAATTTATAAACCGCGCCATTCGATTCATGCTTCAGGCGGTGGAATCGGCCAAGCTTTACCGACAGGAATTGGTGCTCAAAAAGCGAACCCTGACAAACGGATCGTTGTATTAGCGGGGGATGGAGGCTTCATGGTCAATATTGGTGAGCTTGCGACAGCTGTCCAAGAGAATCTTCCGATGATCATCCTTGTCTTTGATGACAGCGGTTACGGAGTACTTCGAAATATTCAAGACGCAGCATATGGCCGGCAAATCGGTGTCGATTTGGTCAGTCCTGATTTCGTACAGTTGGCACATTCGATGGGGATAGAGTCTTCAAGAGTAGGTTCCACCGATGCATTTGACAAAGCGCTAGAGAAGGCAACAGAGTCAGATGAGATGACGATGATCGTCATCGATATGGAAGCGGTCGGGCCGATGGCTAAGCCGTTCGGTGGACCACCAGGTGTTGCTTCATCATTCAAACCGAAGAAAATAAAATAAGATTGTTCAATGGAAATGAGGGAGAAAATTTGGTCTCTAAGACGGAAGCGATTTTGCAGATTTCAGGAAAAATATTGGTGAATGGGGAATGGTGGACGTTAACTGAGCAAAAAGACGTCATCAACCCTGCCGTCAAAAGCGATGTCGTCGGCTTTATCGGAATGGCATCCGAGGAAGATGTAGATCAGGCCATTACGGCTGCGGCGGATGCGTACTCAACATGGTCACAAACATCATTGGATAAGCGCATTGAGCGTATTCACCAAGTATGGGAACGTGTGAAGGACCGTGTCAATGAATATACAACTTTATTTGTGAGAGAAAATGGAAAAACATTGCAAGAAGGCAAGTTAGATATTCAAAGATGTGTGCAGATTTTAAAAGAGATGCCAGAAAACTTAAAAAACTGGTATGAGCCGAAAGATTTGTCAGGACCGGCTCAACACGTCGAAGTCCGACGACGTCCAAGAGGTGTAACGGCAATCATCACCCCATGGAATTCTCCGATGATCTTAACGTTCAAGCGCGTCATACCGGCTATCTTGACAGGCAACACAGTCGTTTTCAAACCTGCGACAGATTGTCCATTAACAATTATGGTGTTTATGAAAGAGTTGGCTAACTGCCTGCCACCGGGGGTATTGAACGTTGTCACAGGTTCAGGTGCTCTCATCGGCGATTGCATCGCGAAAGACGAAAGGATTAAGACAATCGCGTTTGTAGGTGGCACGAATACAGGAAAAGTATTGATGGAGAAGTCCTCGTCTACGTTGAAGAAACTGAATATGGAACTGGGTGGTAATGACCCCGCCATTATATTGGCCGATGCCAAATTGGATAAGGAAACAATCCTCAAAATAAGAAACGGCGTATTGAAGGGCGCTGGGCAAGTATGTTCCGCAATCAAGCGCATTTATGTCCACGAATCACGATACGAAGAATTGCTAGATAAACTAAGCGATGAATTCAACAAAACAATTGTCGGAAACGGAATCCAGCCGGATGTCAAAATGGGTCCATTGAATAATGAGTCCCAATACCGTTTCGTGCAAGGTTTGATTGATCGTGCGGAAAAAGAAGGGGCCAAAGTACATTATTTTGGCAGAAAGTTGAACGAAGACACATGGGATGACGGGTACTTCATGCTTCCTGCCATCATTACAAATGTGAATCAGGATAGCGAAATCATGAAAGCAGAACAATTTGGTCCTGTCATCCCGGTAATGCCGTTCAGTGATGTAGACCAAGTAATCAATTACGCTAATGATTCCGAATATGGTTTACGGGCATCTATTTTGACAACCAATATCGAAGAAGCGAAAAGGTTGGCCGATCGTATTGAAGCCGGTGCTATATTCTTTAACAATCATACGATATTCAAAGATTTACGCCTCGACTTCCCTGGAATCAAAGAAAGTGGTCTATCGAGCGTGACCGAATTTGGCGGTTTTGAACATTTCACGGACTCATATGGATTCGCTGATTAAGGAGTTGTCTGAATGAAGATAGGTATTATTGGAGCAGGTTCCATTGCGACATTCATCATGGAAGAAACGCAACAAAAGCAGAAAGACGAATTGACAGTGAAAAGCTTATTTGTCCGAAACTTAAAAAAATATGAGCAGCTCGCCGCTGATTACGGTGTCGAGTTATTTGATGACATCGATCAATTTCTAGATTCCGGTATCGACATCGTAGTGGAAGCAGCCAATGTAGCGGCAGCTCAGCAGTTTGTTCCGAAGGTGCTTGAGAAAAAAGAAGTCATCATCATTAGTATCGGAGCACTCGCTGATGAAGCATTTTTGGAAGAAGTGCGACAAGTGGGTAAGCAATACAATCATTCAATTTATCTACCATCTGGTGCAATTGGCGGAATAGATGCTATCCAAAATGCAAATGGATTAGGAGAGTTGAAAAGTGTCTTATTAACAACGAGGAAACCCGCACATTCATTTGGAGAGAACATAGTAGGGGAAAAAGTGATTTTCCAAGGTTCCGCTGCGGAAGCGATTGAAAAATTTCCTAAAAACATTAATGTTTCTATTATACTATCGCTCGCTGGAATTGGAGTGGAAAATACAAAAGTTGACATTATTGCCGATTCAACGGTGACGAAAAATCATCATCAAATTCAAGCGGAAGGGACATTTGGCTCTATGACGTTTCAAATAGAAAACGAGCCGATGCCTACGAATGCAAACACGAGTATGTTAGCTGCTTTAAGTGTGTTAGGCACTTTGAAAAAATTACAAACGAATATAAAGATTGGCTTATAAAAATAAGGAGGTCGTTCAAATGACTACAACGAGAACTAAACAAGTTCCGCGACTGGATGAAATGACAAGAAGCGAACTGATTCAATACTTAAAAGACACAGTGAAGCCAGAAGAAGGACTCATTCCATCTTATATTTTCTCCCATCCAAAAGTCTATGAGCTGGAAATGGAGAAAATCTTCTTAAAGGATTGGTTATTTATCGCGCATAAGTCGGAGATTCCGAACAAAGGAGATTTTGTAACACGTGAACTTGGCGGGCAAAGCGTCATTGTGACACATGGTGCAGATGGTGAAATTCGTGTGTTACTGAATGTTTGTACACACCGCGGCATGAAACTTTGCCGGATGGATAACGGAAATCAAAAGAACTTCACTTGTCCGTATCATGGGTTCAATTTTAAAAACACTGGCGAGCTAATTGGAATTCCGTTCCAGAAAGTTGTTTACGGCGATACGATGGATAAAAGTACAATGGGCTTGAAGGAAATCCGTCATGATGTCTATGCTGATTTGATTTTTGCGACGCTTGACGATGATGCAGTTTCCCTTGATGAGTTTTTAGGAGATATTAAATGGTACCTCGACCTTGCATTTAACCGTGCAGAAATGGAAGTTGTGGGACTTCCGCAAAAATGGAATGTGGATGGAACATGGAAGCTGGGGTCAGATAATACAATTTCAGACTCTTATCATACATTGGTGTCTCATGGATCGATTGCAAAATTAGGCCTTGTGCCAACAGGAGATTACTCGAAATATGGTTATCAAATTTATACAGGAAATGGGCATGGGCTGAACTTAGGTATGCCGAACCCTGATGGTTTTGCGTTCCCGGAAAACCTGATCAACGAATATAAAGAACGGCTCCATGAAGACCAATACGATATTTTGAAGCAGATGAAGAACATGATTGTGTGTGTTTCCCCGAATATCATGATCCTCATTTCTTCGATGGAATTAAAAGGACAGCAAGTCTCCCACACATCCCTTCGGATTTGGAAGCCGACAGGTCCGGACTCCATGGAGATTTCTGCTTGGGTGCTCGTTGAAAAAGATGCGCCAGAAGAATGGAAGAGATTGTCTGAGCAAGCGAATACATTAACATTCGGCTCTTCTGGAATCTTCGAACAAGATGATACAGAGAATTTCACGGATATTACGCAAAATAGTAAGAGTCCGTATCACTTGCAAGAGAACATTGTCTACAACTATACGATGGGTATGCACCAAGAGCCAGTTGAAAACTTCGTTGGTCCAGGTATCGTCTATAAAGACAAGTTTAATGAGGCGAACTCAAGAGCATTTTTTAGAAACTGGCTTGACCAAATAACGGCTGAATAAGAGGTGAATAGGATGCAGGAAAAAATTATTCTGCAATATGAAATAGAACAATGGCTCTATAAAGAAGCAGAGCTTTTGGATGAATTGAATTTTGATGCTTGGTATGAACTGTTGGATGAAGAAATCAAGTATATAATGCCTTTAAGAATTAACCAAATGGAAGAGTCAAAACCTGATTACTCAGAAGCGACATTACTCTTTGACGATGATTCAACAACTTTGAGACTCCGGATTGACCGGTTGAAAACAGATATGGCGTGGGCTGAATTGCCGCCGTCACGCACAAGAAGAAATGTGTCGAATGTGAAGATTAAAGAAGTGTCGGGAAATGAGGTAACTGTACGTAGTAATTTGCTGTTGTATAGAAGTAGAAGTACGGATACGACTGCTGACCTAATCTCAGGAGAGCGTGAAGATGTGCTTCGTAATGAAAACGGTAAATGGAAGTTAGTGTCACGCTGGTTCTTAGCGGATCAGACTTCTTTAGCTACGAGAAACTTGGCGATTTTTGTTTGACGACGATTCAATTATGTAGCTACCCGTAAAATTAGGGTAGCTTCAGTTGTTATATGAAAGATTACTTATATAGTAGGGAAGTGTGAAAGTGGCGCAATCATTGGATGGAAAAGTTGCAATTGTGACAGGCGGAACGAACGGGATTGGAGAAGCAGTAGCCAGAGAGTATATACAGCAAGGCGCTAAAGTTTGTATTTTGGGAAGGTCAGAGGAGAAGTTGAATGCGTTACAAGAAGAATTTAAAGACAATATATTAACGGTGAAAGGTGACGTCACAAAATATTCAAGCCATCAAGAAGCTGTCCAAAAAACGCTGAAAAGGTTCGGCAAGCTGGATATATTAGTTTCGAATGCAGGTGTGTTCGATGGCTTTGTTACATTGGAACGACTGCCTGAAGAGCATCTGGATGAAGCTTTTTCAACCATATTCGATATTAATGTGAAAGGCGGCCTCATGGCGGCAAAAGCTGCTGCTGAAGAGCTGAAGAAAACAAAAGGGAATATCATCTTCACTGTTTCTAATTCCGGGTTTTATCCGAATGGCGGAGGACCTATTTACACGGCAAGTAAGCATGCGATTGTGGGGCTTATACGTGAGTTGGCTTATGAGTTGGCTCCTGAAATTAGAGTGAATGGCGTATCACCTGGAGGAACGATTACAGAAATCACTGCAATCTCGTGTTTGCAAGATAGCGTGAAAAAGATTGACCCGGAAACGAGAAAGAAAAACATTGCGAGCAGAAACCCACTGCAAATTGCTCAAGAAGCAAGCGACCACAACGGTGCTTACGTCTTATTGGCATCTGATAACGCTAAAGCGATTACAGGGACAGTTATAGAAAGTGACGGAGGTCTTGGCGTGAGAGGGATGCCTGGTATGACGTTCTAAGGCATCGTACATCTAAGTGAATTCAATTGTAAAAAGACGACATTTCGATTTAAAACGAACGGAATGACGTCTTTTTCTATCTACACTTTCCCAGATGGGCCAATGTGCATGGCTTAATCTAGGAAAAAAATACATTGTCTGGCTATAAAACCGGCTAATTATTAGATAATCCATACGATAGTTGTATAGAGGATACTATATTACAATCTCATAAATCCCTGTTGACTTTAAATTCAGAAAAGTGTAAAGTTTACTTAAGGAAGACAGATGAAATGTTGTTTTGTATATAAAACATAGAGCGGGATTGGGAGTGATTCTTTCTTCTGACAGCTAAATAAACTGCGGTGAAAACGGTTACAAATGAGTGTTTAGTTTAAGAAAATGAATGTTGTGAAATCCAACAAAAGGAATTAATTGTTACTCAGACCACGACAGTGGCATGCATCTTATAAATCCAACCAATAAAAGAATATAAGGGGGGAATAAATGAGGCGACTTATTGGGGGCCTATTCTTAGGATTAATAATCGGGATGTTAGGGGCATGTGGTGACCCTGGCACTGATTCTACTAAAATGAAACCCGATACAAATTACCTAACTGAAGAGAAACAGATAGCGCGGGAAGAGGAAAAAAAGACGAATAAATTTAAAGTTACCCTTCTTGGAACTGGCTCACCTCTTTTGAGTATGGAACGGTTTGGACCGGCGACGCTGGTTGAAGTCGGAGAGGAAAAATTGTTGTTTGACGCAGGAAGAGGAGCAGCTTTGCGCCTAAGTCAAACAGGTACGCAGCCAGGAAAAGTTAACAAGTTGTTTGTTACCCACCTGCATTCCGACCATACGATTGGAATTCCGGATGTTTGGCTAACTGGTTCATTACCTACTGCTGGGAAAAGAGAAATGTCATTTGAGGTGTGGGGGCCTAAAGGAACTAAGGATATGATGGAAAAGATGGAAGAAGCTTTTATTGCCGACATCGAAGTCCGTAAAAAGAATCAGAATAAACCACTAAATGGGCTGAATGCAGTAGGACATGATATTGAACAAGGAACAGTCTTTGAGACAAATGGGGTGGAAGTAGTTGCATTTCTAGTTGATCATGGACCGATGGAACCGAGTTATGGATACAGGATAAATTATCAAGGCCGCTCTGTAGTAATATCTGGCGATACTCGATATAACGAAAATCTAATTGAATTTGCCAAGGGGACAGACCTGCTCATACATGAAGTCGCGGCAGCCAGACCGGATAATAAATCGCCGGCCATTCAAAAAATCCTTGACCTCCATACCACGCCTGAAGAAGCTGGACAGGTGTTTAGCAAAGTAAGTCCAAAGCTAGCTGTCTATTCGCATATTGTGTTACTGGATGGTCTAACTGACACAGAGGCCAATTTGGCTGTTAGAACGAGCAAAGTATATGATGGCCAAGTTATCATTGGTGAAGATCTTATGTCTTTTGAAATAGGCGATGACATAAAGATAAAAAATACAAAATTTGTACTTGATAAATAAGTGCGGCTCAAGATGCCGAACTAATGGAGACTGTACTTTATTTTGTCGATGGTTAAGGAATTCGTTAATCGTTCTACATGATTATTTTTCTGAAAGACTCGCCTCATTTTAATAACCGATTAGCAGATTACTAGTCTTAGTGATAGATCAAATGATTTGAGTTATTAATCTCCAAGGGAGTGGACATTCATCGGAGAATGAAAAGTTAGGAAAATGCTTGTAGTTATTTCACAGGTTGACTATGAAAATTGGAGGGATAAGAATGAAAAGAATTATTGCTGTACTTGTCTTTGTCTTGATGATTGGATTATTGGCGGCATGTGGCTCTGACGATCAAGGGAGTGGAACGGCTTCGGCTAAAGGAGAAAATGAAGTCGGTCCGGTTGAAATAAAATTGGGTGTTGGCTATGCGACGGAAGAAAACTTATGGCTAATCAAAGTGGCATCCGATCTAGCACCGAATTATGGGGAGAAATATACACTGGATCTTCAACAATTCCGGGCGAATACGGATCGTTTGAATGCTTATCGTGCCAATCAAATAGACGGTGGAACTTTGGGACAGGGCGCTTCAATAATGTCAGTCGCGCAAGGCGTTGAGATGCAAGTTGTTGCTAATATAGCTAAAGAAAGCATGGCAGAAGGGTTTAATTCAACTTTCATGGGATTAGAAGAAGCGGGATATAAATCAGCGGCAGATTTAAAAGGGAAAACGATTGGAATTCCGGATTTTAAATCTCCAAGCGACATGTGGGTCCGCTCAGGAGTCAGGGCAGCCGGTTTAAACCCAGATAAAGATGCAGACTATGCAGTCCTACCGATTCCTGCAATGGAGGAAGCTGTAAGAAGTGGGAAAATTGATGTTGGTATGTTCCCGCAACCTTTTTATGATATGGCGGAAAGTTCAGGGGATTTAGCTTCGATATTCAATTCTAAGGACGGTGTTCCGGTAGAGGAGGATTTTCTTAATCTATTTTTAAACCCTACATTTATTGAAGAGAACAAAGAAGCTGTACAAGCGCTTGTAGAAGATTTACAGTTCATGACAAAGTATTATCTTGAAAACACAGTTGAAGCTCGTCAAACATTACTGGATGCAGAATTTGTGCTAGCGGAACCGGAAATATATCTCAACTTGACAGATTACCACCGTGCAGCGGATGTTTCCTTTGATCGGGAAGGTTGGGATTTTGTACAGAATCTACTTTTGGAAGAAGGATGGATTGAGGAAAAAGTTGATTTGGATTCATTGATTGACGAATCTTTTTTAGCAAATTAAATAAAGTAACGAATCCAGTTATTTGAAATACTTATGGGGGTGCCGCAGATGAACTTAAGTGCAACTATGAAGGAAGAGCGACCGGCTAGTGAAGAAAGCTTTAAAGAAAGTGCTATTAAAATATCTAATTTGCGTAAGGTGTTCGAACGTAAAGGTGAAGAAGTCGAAGCGATTAAAGGAATTAATTTGGATATAAAAGAAGGGGAGTTCGTAAGTGTAGTCGGTCCGAGCGGTTGTGGCAAAAGCACGTTCCTGCATATTGTTGGAGGTTTTATCGAACAAACTTCTGGAACAATAAATGTTCGCGGAGAAGAAGTTGGAAAGCCTGCACCGGATCGTGGGATGATGTTCCAAGAGTCAACACTTTTCCCTTGGCGCAAAGTTTATGACAATGTGGCGTGGGGCTTGGAGGTCCAAAAATTTCCGAAAGATGAAATCCAGAGGCGGGTTAAATACTTTTTGAAACTTGTAGGGCTATGGGAATTCAAAAACAATCTGCCGTCCGAATTATCAGGAGGTATGAGGCAAAGGGTGTCACTTGCAAGGGTGCTCGCTTTCGAACCTAAAGTACTACTAATGGACGAACCATTCGGGGCACTTGATTCACAAACAAGAGAGACGATGCAAGTGGAGCTTCGAAGAATTTGGTCGGAATCGAAGAAAAGCGTGATTTTTGTGACACATGATATTGAAGAGGCGGTCTATTTAAGTGATTATGTCGTTGTTTTGACAAAACGGCCTGCAGTCGTGAAAGAGATTGTGGAAATCGATCTTCCTAGAAGGCGTGATGTCTCAATTCGGAAGTCTTATGAGTTTATAGATTACCGGAATCATATATGGGATCTTTTGCATGAGGAGGAAAACGTGAAAAGTATTGGAGGCCGATACAATGCAAAATAGCTTGAAGAAAAGCCGATTTATAGTTTTTTCTTTAGCTGAGCTACTACTTTTCTTATCGTTATGGCAACTATTGGCGATGACAGATTGGTTTCCTACCTACATCTCCAGTCCAGCAGTTGTCTTTGGGATTATTGGTGAAATGTTTATGACCGGCGAAGTATTTCCTCACATAGGAGTCAGTTTATATAGGTCAATTATCGGGTTTTTGTTAGTTGTTTTGTTTGGGACTGGTCTAGGGATTTTGGCTGGTTTTTTTCAGCCGATTGGAAGGTTTTTTGATCCAGTTGTGTCATTTTTTAATCCAATCCCAAAGATTGCTCTGCTTCCTGTGTTCTTAGTTTGGTTTGGTGTGACAGACACAACGAGAATTCTGATTATTTTCACAAGTGCTTTCTTCCCTTGTTTTATAGCGACTTTGGATGGGGTCAGAGGAATCAATAAACTTTATCTGTGGTCAGCAGAAAATATGGGAGCCTCTAGGTTTAAAATGTTATACAGAGTTATACTTCCTGCATCACTTCCTAAAATATTCGACGGTTGGCGTGTTGCTCTTGCATTAACTTTTGTCATGATGTTTTCATCGGAAATGATTGGCTCGTCGACTGGTAAAGGATTGGGGTTTATGATTTTGAACGCTGATGCGTATGGCCGAACGGATATAGTCCTCGCCGCGGTTACTGTAATCGCAGCCTTAGGTTTTCTCTTTGATAGATTGTTAATCGCTCTGAGGCAGCGGGTCTTATGGTGGCAAAATCGATAGGAGATGACGATTGCTATTTCGAAATATTGTAGCACTGTAGACATCAGTACGTAGGGGGGGGACGCACATGAAAACGATAAAAAATTTAATTATGAAGTATTTGGCATTAATACTTATGGCACTATTCTGGCAGGGACTCGTGTTGGCGGGTCTTTTTCCGAAACAATTATTCCCAGGTCTTGGAGAAATCTCACTTGTATTCGGTGAACTGCTGGTCACAAGTGAGTTATGGACGAATATGGGGGTGACACTTTATCGTATTTTAGCAGGTTTTTTCTTGGCAGCGGTTATTGGAATTCCAATCGGGATACAAATGAGCCGGTCATCAATCATTGACGACCTCATGCAACCAATTTTTACGGCTGGTTATCCTATACCAAGAGTGGCTTTATATCCCATATTTGTACTTCTATTCGGGTTAGGTTCGGGTTCGAAAATATTCACTATTTTTCTTGAATGCATTTTTCCAATAGTAGTGAGCACATACTACGGGGCCAAAAGTGTAAATCCTTTATTTATTTGGTCAGGACAAAATATGGGAGCGAATGATCGCAAGCTCTTCTGGAAAGTGTTTTTGCCAGGGACGATGCCGTCGATTTTCACAGGTTTTCGAATCGCGCTTCCAATAGGGGTTGTTATTGCAGTGCTTACAGAAATGATCAGTTCAAATAATGGCATTGGTTATTTCCTTATTTATTTATCGGCCTCATTATCCCAAAGCAAAGTTTTGGCAGTCGTGATCTTTATTTCTCTCTTCGGATATGGTCTAGACCGATTATTATTATTTGTAAGAAATCGCTATGTTTATTGGTGAAATGGGAGCGCTGCGGATAAGGAAGTATTCTTAGCTTAGTAGATCTGTAGCGCAGTTTTCCTAAAGGGAGTACGGGAGGGATGAAAATGAAAAACAACAAACGGTGGCTTTATATCGCGACACCCATTTTTTTTCTTTGGTTTTTTGGGCAAATCGATAAATTAGGAATTTCAATTGTCCAGACAGATCCGCAATTTTTGAGTGATCTTGGTATGACAGGGGCAAATGCGAACGCGAAGATTGGCTTTTTAACTTTTATCTTTATGGTAGCATATGCGATTTCCAACTTTTTTTGGGGGTTCTTCATCGACAAGTTTGGAGCTCGTAAAACAGCAATCATTGGAGTTTCAATCTGGACAGTGACGATGTTATTAGGTGGACTTTCCACTACTTATGGAATGTTCATGGTGACACGGATTGTCTTAGGAATCGGAGAGGGGATGATGATTCCGGTCTGTGGAAAATTTATCGCCACTTGGTTCAATAAAAATGAGTTGGGTCGCGCGCAGTCTTCCTGGATATCTGGGAACTATGCAGGACCTGCTATCGGTGCAGTTTTCATTTCATTAATCATTGCCACCCTCAGCTGGCATGCAACGTTCTTTATATTGGCTGCATTGAATTTACTTCTTGTCATTCCAATGTTTATCTTCTTGACAAGAAATGAACCAGAAAATCACCCAGGCATCAGTAAGCAAGAATTGGAATACATAAGACAAGCTGATAGTTCAGCTGTTAAAGAAGAGAAGAAAAGTTATGTTCAAGATTCTCGCTACTGGATTGTTTGGTTTGGGATGGTTGTTACTTCTTTCTTATTTTTTGGAATAAGTATTTGGCTGCCGACGTACTTGATTCAAGCGAGAAATTTTGATGTAGATGCAATGACAGGGATTACTTCTTTGTCTTGGTTATTTGCACTTAGTTTCGTTCTTATTTGTGGTTATTTAGCGGATAAAACGAAGCGTCCTAGTTTCATAGCAACAATCTTGTTTGCTTCCTGCGCAATCCTGTTGACGGTTTCCACACAAACTTCAGTCGCCATCATATCCGCTTTGGCACTAGGCCTTGCGATGGGAACATTGGGAGGTATCTTTCACTTAAGTAACTTGTTTATTATAAAGTTCTCGACACCAGAAACGGCTGGTCGTGCAGCAGGCCTCATGGGCTTCACGAACATATTCGGCGGGTTTTCCAGCTATGTGATGGGTTGGATGCGCGATGTTAACGGGGGAGACTTCGGTCCTTCACTTATCATGTTGATTGCAATTACTGCTTTAGGATTCATTGCATACTTGTTTACGCTAAAAACAGAAAACAAAGAAGTTCAAGAAGCTAGGAAAGAACTTCAAAATCAATCTGAGATACAGACGATTTAATCACTGCATCTTCTTTCAGTAATGTTTATTGCAGCGTAAACTAAGCATTGGCTACAGAAAACTTTCAACTTCTCTAGGTGGACAACCGAATATGATTTAGTTTCCTTGTTCTGTTGGTGTAATTGATTTTACAAATTAAAGTTAAGGGAGAGATTCATGGACATGCATAAAAGAATAGTTGTTGCACTAATGATAAGTTGCTTATTCATAATTTTAGCTGGTTGTAATAATGACGAAACAGAAGCAGGTGGGTTAACGAAGATAACATTTACGGAACCGTCCCGGATTTTATCTTTAGCCCCTTTTTATGTGGCAATTGAACAAGGATTCTTTGAAGAAGAAGGGATCGAAGCTAATATCGCTTCAGGCGGAGGAGGGGCACAAGTGATTGCTACATTGCTATCCGGTGAAGCGCAATTTGCAATATCTGGTCCTCGTAGTATGTTCTCAGCTCTAGAAGCAGATAAAGAATTATTGGCAATTCAATCGTTGAATTCAGCCCTCACTTTTGAAATAGCGGTCGCAGATGAATACTTGAAAGACAAAGGAGTCACGGCTAATTCATCATTAGCGGATAGGGTTGCGGTTTTAAATGGGGCGAAAATTGGAACCAATTTAGTGGGGGATTCTGGTGATGTTTATATGCGTTATCTAATGAAATTACACGGTCAAGATCCATTATCGGTTGAGACAGTTAAATTATCCGGTGTAGGTCCCAAAATAGGAGGAATGAAAGAAGGAATTGTAGACGGTGGTATTAATTCTGCGCCATTTTCTTTACAGGCAAAAGATCAAGAAGTTGGTAGCCTTTTGTTAAAAGCTAGTGAGGAACCTAAATATGCAAATATGGTTTGGGAAGTAGTTTTTGCAGAAAAGAAATACATGGAGGAAAACCCTGAGCTAACGGAAAAAGTAGTGAGGGCAATTGGAAAAGGAATAGAGTTTGCAAGGGAAGAACCTAAAAAGACAGCAAAATCTATTATTTCTTACTTTGATGGAATTGAGGTACAGATCCTTGAAGATTCCTTGATTGGTATGGTAGATACTTTCCAAGGGTATGGAGAAATGAACCAAGAAGCTTGGGGCAATGCCCAAGATCCTTTGATTGAGTTTTCGGAAATGTCAGGTGTTGGAATTGAACATGATACTAAACCTGGAGCAATTTGGACCAATGACTATGTTGAAAAGGTGTTCTCCGAAAAATAAATAGTATTTCAAAGGGGGAGAAGGATGAATAAAACCGAAGTTGATACTGATCTAAAACTTCGTACTAGGTCTTTAGATGTCTCTTATACGAATAGCAAAACAGGGGCAGAAGTGATGGCGCTAAGCGATATAAATTTGGAAATAGAAGACGGGGAATTCATTTGTATCGTTGGGCCTAGTGGATGTGGAAAAAGTACATTTTTAAACACTGTAGCAGGACTTATTAAGCCAAGTAGAGGGTCGATATTGTTAGACGAAGAAGAAATTTTAGGACCAGGCAGGGATCGGTCAGTTGTTTTTCAAAGTCCTAGTCTTTTTCCTTGGCGGACAGTGCTCGATAATGTCTTGTATGGTTTGGAAATTCAAAAGCGAATAACCGATCAAACCAGAAAGCTTGCCGAAGGGTATATCGAAATGGTCGGTTTAAAAGGTTATGAAAATCATTATCCACACGAGCTCTCTGGGGGAATGCAACAACGAGTGAATTTAGCTCGTGCACTGACAGTAGAGCCATCACTCTTATTGTTGGATGAACCATTATCAGCATTGGATGCACAAACAAGAGAGTTTATGCAAGAAGAGATTTTAAGAATATGGGAGGAAACTAAGAAAACAAGTATCTTTATAACCCACCAAATAGATGAGGCAATTTATTTGGCAGACCGCGTATTTGTATTTGGCGCAAGACCAGGAAGAGTTGTAGAGATTGTAGAGGTAAATATTCCACGTCCAAGAAATCTTCATACTAAACGTGATCCAGAGTTTTTAAAGTTAATGGATTATATTTGGGGGATCATTGAAAAAGAGTCATCCAAGCAAGGATTGCAACAAGATATAACGGGGGGATAACGTGCAAAAAAATGAAGCCTTTCAACTTCAACCGAATTTAATAAAAAGTTACCGACAAAAAAAACAAAAAGTAGATTTTAGATTCTGGCTTAGTGTAACAACTGTTGCTTTATTTTTTATTGGTTGGGAAGTTGTTTCAAGATATGAGTGGGTTGATCCATTATTTATCAGTTCCCCTCTGGCAATCATAAAGGCAGGGGGCGTCATGGTACAAGAGCCTAGCTTCTGGAACAACCTAGGGGTCAGTGGCTATGAGTTTGGGATTGGATTTTTATTGGCCATGCTGATTGGAATTCCAATGGGGGTTCTATCAGGATGGAACAAGACTTTCAATGCAATTGTTAATCCTTTTATATCGGGTCTCTATGTAACACCCAAAGTAACATTATTACCGGTCATCATTATTGCTTTTGGAATTGGTCCTGAGTCCAAGATTGTAATTGTATTTCTGATGGCATTCTTTCCAATTGTAATGAGCGCTCAAAAAGCGATGAATACACTTGATCAAGATTTAATCAAAGCCGCGCGGACCTTTACAGCTAGTGAATGGCAAATTTTTAAAACGATAGCCCTTCCCTCAACGGTACCATTTCTTTTAACAGGTATTCGACTAGGCATTGGACAAGGTTTGATTGGTGTGGTAGTTGGGGAGTTGTTTGCTTCTTCAGCAGGTATCGGTTTCCAATTAACGACTGATGGTCAAAACCTGATGACGGATCGAATGTTTGTAGGAGTGTTAGTCATAACTTTGACAGGGATTTTGTTGACTGGAATCTTGGGAATGCTAGAAAGACGTTTTTCATCTTGGCAGCCAAGTAAAGATTGATAGGGAAAAGTGCCGATTTCATAATTGCTTATTTCAAATGATTTGAATGGAATCAGACTTTTTATGTAATTGGTTTTGAAGGAGGAACTAATATGGCCTATGTAATTACAACAGCATGTATGACGGAGAAAGCGACAGATTGTGTGATGGTTTGTCCAGTGGACTGTATTGAAGAAGGCGAGAATCAGTATTTTATTAATCCTGACACTTGTATAGAGTGTGGCGCTTGTGTGGAATCTTGCCCGGCGGAAGCAATTTATCATGAAGACGATCTGCCTGCAGAAGAGATGCAGATATTAGAACAAGCAAAGCTTCATTTCAGTATAAGTTGAAAGGACAGTCGCCAATTTAGAAGTAAGATGGGAGGGTTTTAATAATGACAAAAGTAGTAGAGACAGCTTTGGATTTGCACCGAAACAACAGCGGGAAAATGGAAATCTTATCTAAAGTTCCTATGGAAAACACAATTGATCTAAGCTTGGCATACTCACCTGGTGTCGCAGATCCATGTTTCGAGATTGCAAAAGATGTTTCCAGGGTATATGAATATACCATCAAAGGAAATTTGGTAGCCGTTGTCACAGACGGGTCCGCGGTTTTAGGGCTAGGAGATATCGGTCCGGAAGCATCTCTTCCCGTAATGGAAGGAAAAGCCTTACTTCTAAAGAAGTTTGCCAATATTGATGCGTTTCCAATTTGCTTGGACACGAAAGATTCGGATGAGATTGTCCGAACTGTGAAAGCGATGAGTCCTACATTCGGAGGTATAAATTTAGAGGATATTTCAGCACCTAGATGTTTTGAAATTGAAAAACGCCTTCGCGAAGAATGCGATATCCCAGTTTTCCATGATGATCAACATGGCACCGCTATCGTTGTCGGCGCTGGCCTGCTGAATGCATTAAGACTGACAAACAAAAGAATAGATGAAGTCAAAATCGTCGTTAACGGCGCTGGTGCGGCAGGTGTTGCCATTATCAAGCATTTGATAGAAATGGGCTTTCAACATATTGTTGTGTGCGATTCCAAAGGGGTTATTTATGAAGGGCGCCGCGAAGGAATGAACTCAGTAAAAGAGGAAATCGCTAAATTGACAAATGAAAATCGGATAATAGGATCTATACAAGATGCTTTGAAGGAAGCCGATATCTTCGTGGGCGTGTCAGTTGCCAATCTAATAACGGAAGAGATGGTTAAAAGTATGAATGATGAATCAATTCTGTTTGCGCTAGCCAATCCTGTGCCGGAAATTTCACCGGAAAGAGCTAAGAAATTCGGTGCTCGCGTCATTGCAACCGGTCGTTCGGATTACCCTAACCAGGTGAATAACGTGCTAGCGTTTCCAGGCATTTTCCGCGGTGCACTTGATGTTCGAGCAAGCGATATTAATGAACAAATGAAGTTGGCTGCCACTTATGCGCTTGCTTCTTTAATAGAGAGAGAAGAATTGACAGCAGATTATATCATCCCAGCACCATTCGACAGCCGCATTACGAAAGCAGTTGCGACAGCAGTCAGTAAAGCAGCAAAGGAAACTGGTGTTCATCGGATTGACTGACCTTCGTAAGGAATCGACACCCTATCGCAATACGATGGGGTGTTTTCATGGTGTCCGTCCAGTTATTGATATTTGGGAATTCTCTGGGGCGTCATAATAAAACGCAATCCACAAATAATAATTAGATTACGTTTTTTTATCGTTTACTTTGGGGAACTTATTAACGTAGAAATAAACCCATAGTGATTGTAATTGTTAGTTAAAAAACAATCCTTTCCGGATGGGTATATAAATTATATGATTCCCCGCGGATAAATCCAACTGTAGTAATGCCAAGTTCTACCGAGCATAGATTTTTCCATTAATGCATTACAAGGAACTGCAAAACAAATGATCGAGACACACATCACGCTGAGTCCCGAGGAATGTTTTTATTTGATGGAAGAAATGGAGAAAACGGCGGCGACACTTCACAATACGGGGGGGTGTCCATAATGCTGCCTTATGTGATCAAAATGGCGTTGTGCTGGCAAGAATGGATATCGGTCGACACAACGCACTTCATAAAATTAACGGATACTGTTTAAGAAATAATATTTCCGTCCGTGATAAAGTGATTGCTTTCAGTGGCCGTATTTCATCGAAAACTTTGTTGAAAGTTGCGAAAATCGGCACCAAATAAGGGCCGGGGAATCTGATAAGGCATCATAAGTTTAGGGTATGCTTTTGCATTTAAAGGAAATTCAAATCCTTCTCAATGTTGAGGTAAGTACATCTTTATTTTTAGCCTATAATTAAGTTAGGTTTCTTCTTTCCTATATGCTAAAATTTGAATGTTCGAAAGGCAATGATGAAGGTGGAATTTATATGAGAAGGATGGAACGAAGGCAACAAGAAAAACAATTGAATGCAAGCAAGAAATGGTCTAACTATAAAAAAAATACTCGAATATTAATTATCGGAATGCTAAGTGTAATCATTTGTGGATTGATCGTTGTGAATCTATTAATTGCATCAAGTGATGTAAGTATACTAGATGAACCTGAACCGAGACCGACATTTATTTACGATCAAAACGGAGAAATCGCTAGTAAGATTTCTAATTCAAACATTGAGGGAGTTCGGCTTGAACAGATTCCACAAGAGCTAATTGAAGCAGTCATCTCTGTTGAGGATCAACGATTTTATAAACATAATGGGATTAATTATATCGGGATTGCACGGGCATTTACACAAAACTTGCGAAAAGGGGAAGTGGTTGCTGGCGGTAGTACAATTACGCAACAGCTTTCCAAAAATGTGTTTTTAACACATGAACGTACGTACTCGCGTAAATTTAAAGAGTTGATTCTTACGAAGAAAATTGAGAGAACGTATTCTAAAAGAGACATTATGGAACGTTACTTAAATCAAATTTATTTAGGTGAAGGCGCATGGGGTGTTCAACGTGCCGCGCAAATCTATTTTGGTAAAGATATAAGTGAATTAACGTTAAACGAGTCCGCGACATTAGCAGGATTAATTAAAGCACCATCCTATTTATCTCCTTATAAAGACTTAGAGAAATCGGTTAAACGACGCAACATTGTTTTATCATTAATGAAAAGTGAAGGGTATATTAGTCAAGCGGAGTTTGATGAAGCAATCGGCCAAGAAATTGTGTTAGCCGATCAAACAACGATGGATTATAAAGGGAAATATCCTTATTATATCGACCTGATCATTGACGAGGCCGTCGACAAGTACGGGTTAACGAAAAACGAGGTTTTATCTGGTGGATTACATATTTATACGGAATTAAATCCAGTCATCCAAGATGCTCTTGAAGATGTGTATGAGGATGATCGTTATTTTCCGGAGAGTAAGCCCAATCAACTCATTCAAAGCGCTTCAGTTTTCCTCAACCCTAAAACGGGCGGAATTAGTGCATTGGTTGGGGGGAGAGGAGAATATACGCATGGGAGATTTAATAATGCGACCAAACTGATTAGACAACCGGGATCAATTTTGAAACCAATTGCCGTCTACACTTCAGCATTAGAACGAGATTATCAAATTTCGGATATGCTTGTTGATGAACCAATCAATATAAATGGCTATTCACCTAAAAATTTTGATAAACAATACCGAGGAGAAGTGACAATGTACGATGCAGTCGCTCATTCGTATAATATTCCCCCTGTCTGGCTCTTGGATAAAATAGGAATTGAAAATGGTGTGCGTACCGTTGAACGATTTGGAATTCCGTTGGAAGCAAATGATCTTAATCTTAGTTTAGCACTAGGGGGCCTAGACCAAGGTACTTCGCCCCTGCGAATGGCCCAAGCTTTCTCGGCATTTGCGAATGATGGGGTGATGATGGAAGCCCATGCGATTTTAGAAATAAAAGATTCAGAAGGCGTAGTCATTGGACAATGGCATGAACAGTCTACACAAGTAACAGATGCAAAAGTGGCTCAGCAAATGACCTATATGTTACAAGGTGCTGTAGAAGTTGGCACGGCTCAGAAAGCACAAATTACAGGGATGGAGGTGGCTGGGAAAACTGGCACTACACAGTTACCATTCCCGGATATTAGTGGATCAAAGGATCATTGGTTTGTTGGGTATACACCAGATATAGTGGGTGCTGTTTGGTTGGGCTATGATAAAACAGATACCGAACATTACTTAACATCAACAAGTAGTGTCACAGCTCCGCCAATTTTTCAAGAAGTTTTATCAAGGTCTATTAGTGAATTACCTACTAAGCATTTTGACTTACCATTAATGGGGAAATTTAAAAAAGAACTAGAGAAACAAAAAGAGAAAATGAGGAAGAAAGAGCGCCGTCAAGAAAAAGAAAGGAAGAAACAAGAGAAAGAAGAATTGAAAGAACAGAAAAAAAGAGAGAATGAGAGGCGGAAGAGAGAAGAAAAAGACAAAAAGGAAAGAGAAAAGCGAGAGAAGAAAGCCGAAAAAGAAAAGAAGAAACAAGAGAAAAAGAAAGAAAGAGAGAAAGAAAAAGAAAATAAGTGGAAAGATTGATTGGTCCTGCCGGTCTTCATTTAACTAAAACCGCTTCAGAAACTAGAAAAATGTTTCGGAGGCGGTTTTTGACTTACCTTTTATCAGCGGCATTTGCTGCACGGTCACCCAAAAATTGAATTAATTGAACGAGGAAGATTAGGAAAACAACGGTAATGGCCATGACTTCATTTTGATAACGATAATAGCCGAAGCGTATCGCTAAGTCCCCGATACCGCCGCCACCAACCATTCCTGCCATCGCGGAATAACTTAATAAACTAATCACCGTTACTGTCAAACCACCGATAAGCCCTGACTTCGACTCAGGCAGCAATACTTTTCGAATAATCAACCACGGGGAAGCGCCGCAAGATTCAGCTGCTTCAATGACACCTTTATCAATTTCTCGTAATGAATTTTCCACTAATCGTGCGTAAAATGGAATGCCAGCCACAGTTAGCGATAAGCTTGCTGCGGTAGGGCCCATTGACGTACCGACAATTAGTTTTGTCAATGGTAGCAGTACGACAAGTAGTATGACGAAAGGAATGGAACGAATAATATTGATGATGGTTCCGGATATATTTTGGAGCACTTGACTTTGCCAAAACATTCCTTCACTAGTTACAAAAAGTCCAATGCCGAGTGGGACGCCGATGAGCACAGAAAAAGTGACGGATATGGCTAGCATCCAGGCTGTTTCCAAAAATGCAATCCCAAATTCATTGAATAATTCAGGAGACATTGGCAATCACCTCCAAATGATTCGTCCTGTTTATAATATACTCAATTGCGCGTTTGATTTCGGGCGCATCACCTTTTATTTCAACGATAAGAATCCCTAACGGACGATCTTGGATATAATTAATTTGGCCATGCAAGATATTGACGATGACTTTAAAACGGTTAATCGTTTCCGAGATGATACTATCTTCTGCAGAATGGCCACGGAATGTGATTTGAACAATCGATCCAGTCCTTGCTGCTAATAAACGATCCGGCAATGTTAGTGAATGAACGGTTTGCACAAATTGTTTCGCAAGTGGCGTTTGTGGGTCAGCAAACAACTCGTATGCCTCATTTACTTCGATTACTTTTCCATCCTCCATAACAGCAACTCGATGGCAAATTTGTTGGACAACTTCCATTTCGTGTGTAATGAGGACGATGGTAATGCCAAGCCTCTCATTGATTTCTTTTAATAGTTTCAATATAGAAGCTGTAGTGTTCGGGTCCAGTGCGGATGTTGCTTCATCGCAGAGTAGAACAGTTGGGTCGTTTGCCAGTGCGCGTGCAATGCCGACACGCTGTTTCTGTCCGCCAGATAATTGAGCGGGGAAATGGTCTGCACGATCGGAAAGACCAACCATTTCAAGTAACTCTGGAACGCGCTCTTTGATTTCATCTTTCGTCTTTCCAGCTGCCAACATCGAAAAGGCAATGTTGTCATACACTTTCGCAGAACTTATTAAATGAAAGTGTTGAAAAATCATTCCGATTTTCAAACGCTCTTTCCGTACTTCTAATTTAGATAAAGCGGTTAAATCTGTGTGATTTATAAGCACTTGACCTTCCGTCGGTTTTTCAAGTAAATTAATACATCTTAGTAACGTGCTTTTTCCAGCGCCACTATAACCGATGATGCCAAAGATTTCTCCTTTGGGGATTGTTAGGTTGACATTGTCAACGGCTGTGACATTTTCATACGTTTTCGTAACATTCACGAGTTCAATCAAAGAAAGACCTCCTATTTCTGATAATCAGGTTTTGTAAATCCCGCATTCTGTTCATTTGTATATTGTAAGAATGCCTCAGAGTGATAGGCATTTAAAATTGCTTCTGCAAATGATTCCTCTAAATCATCCTCACGGAAGGCAATGTTATTCATAAATTCAGGCGGTGTATCTTCTAACAGAACGGCATCTTCTAAATTTAAGCCCGAAGCAAGTGCGAAATTTCCGTTAATGAATGCAAAGTCAGTATCTCCCAAAGAGCGGGGGAGCTGTGCACCATCCATCGCAATAATTTCTAAATTATACTTGTTCTCAACGATGTCGTTTTCAGAGGCTCGGGACTGGTCAATTTCACCAGCAAGTGTGATCCATCCAAATCGATCTAGCATTTGAAGAGCTCTTGCCATACTAACTGGATCGTTTGATAAGATTAACTTCATCCCTTCTTTCACATCAGAAACGTCTTTATGTTTTTCAGAATAAAGACCGATTGGTGCGGTAGGTACAGCATCTCCAATTGCTAAATTCGTGTTATGTTCTTTATTAAAAGCTTCTAAATAAACGGATGTTTGAAAGACGTTTGCATCGATACTGCCTTCATCTAATGCACGATTTGGTTGGATATAGTCATTGAATTCAACGAGTTTTACGGTATAACCGTCTTTTTCTAGTAATGGAATGATACTTTCTCTTAATTGATCCGCGTACGGTCCTGACGTTGCGCCGATTTTCAACTCTTTTTTGTCGCCACTCGCCTCACTGGACGTACAAGCAGCAAGGATGAGCAATGTGGATAATACTACCAAATTCAATATGATTTTTCTCATTTTACTTTCCTCCTATATCTTTTAAACAGTTACTTTAGAAAACTTCTTTCCCGGGTGATTTTCTGGTAAACGATCCGTTCCAAATAAGTTTCCACGCATTGTTGTTTCTTGGACTTCGCCTTTTTCACGAACTAATCCGCGCGCTTGTAAAGCTGGAACGACTAGTTCTGCAAAGTCTTTAAAGGAGCCTGGTTTAATTGCATAGGTGATATTGAATCCATCCACATCGGCTTCATTTACCCAACGTTCCATTTCATCTGCAATTTTTTCAGGGGTTCCAACCACTACAGGACCGATACCGCCAATGCCTACAAACTCACCAATCTCGCGAATGGTCCACTTTTTGTTTGGATCTACTTTTGTGAAAATCTCGACACGCGAACGCATAGAATCATTCTCAATAAATTGTAGTTCCTCATCCAAATCGTACTCGGATAAATCGATTCCAGTCCATCCGCTAAATAAGCTCAAAGCGCCTTCGATACTAATATGCTGTTTGTAATCTTCATACTTAGCCTCTGCCTCTTCTTGCGTTCGGCCGACGATGGGTGTAAAGAGGCTGTATACTTTAATGTCCTTGCCACTTCTTCCGTATTCATCTGCTTGACCGCGTATTTTATCGACAAACTTACGGGCAATATCAGTTGTTGGCATCGATACATAAATTCCTTCAGCGTGTTGTGCGGCAAATGCACTGCCTCTTGGCGATAAACCAGCTTGATAAATGACGGGTGTACGTTGCGGGGAAGGTTCACATAAATGAGCCCCTGGAACGGTGAAATACTTTCCTTTATGTTGAATGTCATGGACTTTATCAGGGTCAACGTACATCATTCTTTTTGTGTCCCGAACGACAGCATCTTCATCCCAGCTTTGTTCCCATAATTTATAACAAACCTCCAAATATTCTTCAGCGATTGAATAGCGCTCATCGTGTGCAATTTGTTCATCAAGTCCCATATTAAGTGCTGCGCTTTTCAAATAAGACGTCACAACATTCCAACCAACCCGACCTTTTGTTAGATGATCTAACGTTGACATACGGCGGGCAAATGTATAAGGATGTTCATGTGTGACGGACGCAGTAATTCCAAAGGATAAATTCTTTGTTACGGCTGCCATGGCCGGAACGATGAGTAGCGGGTCATTGATGGGGGACTGGACTGCTTGCCTAAGACTTGCATCTCTTTTCCCTTCGTATACATCATATGGTCCGAGGACATCTGCTAAAAAAATCGAGTCAAACTGTGCTTCTTCCAATAATTTTGCAAACTCAATCCAATAGTTGATATCTGTATAACGATGTGCTTCTCCGTCTGGATGTGACCAAAGTCCGGGGGATTGGTTACTTGGGCAGTTCATTTCAAATGCGTTTAATAAAATTCTCTTTTTAGTCATTATGAATTCCTCCTAAGATTTTTCTGTTATGGTTTTATCCGATTTTTTGAAGGGCTACATAATTTTCCAACGTATTTGTTAAACCGCCTGGGAAATGAAGGCGCTTGCCTGATTGTTCTTTTTCCAATTTCGCTTTTATATATTGCAAAAACGTTAGAATATGTTGACGTCTTTCCAAAACATCGATGTGTCCATTTTCGTAAAACCATGCATCAATCGTATTGTAAACGCCCCGGTTAATTTGAAAAGATACTTCAATTTTTCGGACGAATAAAAGATCAGGTAAATGAACATCAATTGTCAAAAATATCACCTCTTTCGACATGCAAATCTTTTGTAAAAATAAAACCCTCTTCTCACAGATGAGAAGAGGGTGAAATACCAAAAGGTTAGTAGTTTCAGCCATCTCATCTTCTAGAATACGCATGTATTCTACTGAAATTAGCACCATACAATGAATTTGCTGGTTGCTGAGGTTTCAAAGGGTCAGTCCCTCCACCTCTCTTGATAAGAAGCAATATTTAATTAATTTATGGAATACCGATGATATTACCTGTCATTAATGATGTAACATTAGATAGAAGCTTATCTCTCTTTTTTGAAAGAGTCAAGCGTATTTGAAGGAATATTTGAAAATGGGTGAAAAGAACCTGGAGATTGAAATTTAGGAAGATAGTGAATAAAACGGTGATTGCTTTCCAACTTTTAGTATAATACTATTGGTATGGGAGTGAAGACATTGAGAAATAAGAAAGTTATCTTTATAACATTGGGCATTGTGTTATTTAGTTTGATTGGCCATAGCGTTTTCATTAAATGGAATAAAAGTAATGTTACTGTCTCAGAGAACACAGCGGTAGCGCAGAATCAAGATGGTAAAGAACTAGAGGAGACAATCATTCAAATTGATGACATAAGAGATATGCCTATCGAGGAAGAGTTTCCAGATGGACTAGCTGAAGAAAATGTGCAACAAGCGATTCATGATATGTCGCATCAAAAAGTTCTTGCTGATCAGAAATGGGGATTCCTTCCACTGACTCAAGAGCGCGTGCTACGTTTAATCGAAGTAGTGGAATTGAATCAAAACAACTATATACATGCTGATGTTTATTTAAGTATTCTAAAGAGATGGGAAAAGAATGATTTTTCTCAAGTCGATTCTGATCATAATGCGATTTGGAATTTACAAAACGGAACCATTGGTAAGGCATATGGAATCATGTCTGTCGAAGAGGAAAGAGAATATATCAAAAAGCATTTTAATATCGTAGAAAAAAAGTAACGTACGAATAGAGTAAGCGTTGCTTTTTTGTTTATAATCTATGACCTAGAACGATTTTGGGAGGGACAACACCGGTGAAAATCTCTACAGAAATTCAAGTAATGAATGAAGATATTGATATTTTCAATCATATGAACTACAAAAGGTATATTGAGCATTTGGAAAACGAGCGTGCGGAGTGGTTTCGCAGCATCAATATCCCTTTTTCTGCAATGGTAGCAAGGAATATTGCAGCGGTTATTTTGAAGTTAGAAGTTGAATATGTAAAAGAAGCTCAGCTAGGAGAACGTTTAACCATCAAAACGAAGCCAATGAAAATGGGGACGAAAAGTTTTTCATTAAAACAAGTCATTTATAATGAGAATAATGAAGTAATGACAAAATCCATCTGTACATTTGTAATGTTTGACACGTCAACAAGAAACAGCATCCCAGTTGTTGAAGAAATTGCTCGTCACTTCCATCATTCGAAGATTACATAAAATGAACGCAACTGTTCGCCCTCTGTCAGGCAGTACAATGTGTATATTTGATTATGAACAGTAAAAACTAATTTCAGTTCTATGATGAAAAAAAGGAGTAGAGTATGGACAATCAATCGAATCATGTAGACGCAGGATGGCGTTTTGATCATAGTTATGCGCGACTGCCAGAAAAATTTTTCACGTTAATGGAGCCGAATCCTGTACAGGAACCAAAGCAGATGTTGTTCAATGACGCGTTGGCGCACGAACTTGGTTTAAACGCTGAGGCGCTTAAAGGGAGCAGCGGGACTGCTATTTTTGCGGGCAATGAAATGCCTCGAGGTGCCATGCCGCTTGCTCAAGCATATGCAGGTCACCAATTTGGTAATTTTACGATGCTTGGCGATGGACGTGCGATGTTAATTGGTGAACAACTGACGCCAAAAGATGAAAGAGTGGATATACAATTAAAAGGTTCAGGAAGAACGCCGTATTCCCGAGGAGGAGATGGACGGGCTGCACTTGGACCGATGTTACGCGAGTATATTATTAGTGAAGCGATGCATGCACTTCGCATTCCAACGACACGCAGTTTAGCTGTTGTGACCACAGGAGAAGGCATTATGCGAGAAACGGTGCTACCAGGGGCAATTTTAACTCGTGTGGCAAAAAGTCATTTACGCGTCGGTACGTTTGAATTTGCAATTAACTGGGGAACGGACGAAGACCTTCAGAAACTGGCGGATTACGCAATTGAACGCCATTATCCAGAGGCGAATGATGCAGACAATTGTTATTTAGCATTACTTGAGAAAGTGATTGAACGGCAAGCATCGTTAATTGCTAAGTGGCAACTTGTTGGGTTTATTCACGGTGTGATGAATACGGATAATATGACAATTAGCGGTGAGACGATTGATTATGGACCGTGTGCGTTTATGGATACGTACCATCCCGCAACAGTGTTCAGTTCAATTGATAGACGTGGTCGCTATGCTTACCAAAATCAGCCGCCCATTGGTGGTTGGAATTTAGCGCGGTTTGCCGAGTCGCTCATTCCTATTTTACATGATGATGAGGCGGAAGCGATTCGAATCGCACAAGATGCGATATCAAATTATCCGCAGTTGTATGAAAATCATTGGCTTTCAGGTATGAGGAAAAAGCTAGGTTTATTGAATGAAGAAACGAATGACGAATCGTTAATTAATCAACTACTAGACTTAATGGAGAAATACGAAGCCGATTATACAAATACATTCCTGGCTTTGACTTTTAATCAGCTATGTGATGCCAAAATCTTTGAGACAGACGAATTTAAGCACTGGCATGACGCTTGGCAAGAAAGAATCACCCTTGAGACACAATCTGAAGAGGATAGATATCAGTTGATGAAAAAACATAATCCAGCCATTATTCCAAGAAATTATTATGTTGAAAAAGCAATTGAGGCCGCTGTTGAACAGGAGGATTTTAGTGTCGTAAAACAGTTATTAGATGCATTAGCCGATCCTTATGCACATACATCAGCACAACATGCGTTTGCGACAGTACCAGATTTTGAAGAACCTTACCAAACATTTTGTGGGACATAATTAGGATGAAGAAGTTGGACAGCGTTCTTGCGGTTCACTTCTTTTTTTGTTTTTTGATCGCATAAAAAAACCCCTCAATACAATGAGGGGCTAGTTTAACATTTAAATTTTCAATTCAATCTTTGCGTCTTCTTTTAACGTTTCAAGATGGGCACTTAGTTTTTTCTGTTGTTCTTCTTGTTGAATGATTTGTTTGATATTCTCACTTAATTCTTCCAGTGGAGGTAGTTCTTGTTCGCCATCCTCTGTTTGCGCAGCGATTTGTTCGTAATATTCTTTAACGGTTTCATCTGAAACCTCTTCGATAGGGGTGACCTGCTCTTGATACTTACGGAAAATAATGGATTCCGAAATTTGTTCTTTTAAGTTTTCTGTGTCCATATTTTCTTGTTTCAATGCTTCAATTAATGTCTTTTCATCCCCAAATTGTTGGACAAATGCTTTATATTCCTCTTCAATTTCATCTTGAGAAGCTTTAATCTCCTCAATTTTTGCTTGTTGAAGGAGCAAGGTTTGGTTGACAAGTGTATCGAGCGTTTGATCTTTGATTTGTTCTGCTGCTTCTTCGCTTGATGGATCTTGTCCCGATTGTTGCATTTGCGTTTGAATCGACATTAATACAGCGTTATACTGTTCGCCGTTAATTTCCTCATCATTGACAACAGCGACAATGTCATTCTTGTCTACTTGCTGTTCGGCTAACTTTGCTTGGATTTCTTCAACATTTACTTGTTCTTCAGAAACCTCTTCTTTTTGGGCCTTCTCGTCTCCGTTACAAGCCGCTAAACTAAGTGCAAGTGCACCGGCGAAAAACGATAAAAATATCTTTTTTAAATTCATGTTGGATAGTCTCCTTCCATATGCTTAGTGAGCATCATAACGAATATTGAAAGAAATTAAAACCGATAACCCTCTAAAAAATTGAATTGTCATTTCATTGTCATATTCGTCACAAACGAAATTAATTATTTTCTAAGGGAAATACGAAACATTTCCCGGGCAACTATTTTTTTCGACATATACTCTCGAATATTGATGAAATTTGTTGTGTGCAGTGTATGAGTGAAATGTTTGTGGGTGATAAATAAAAAATCCATAACGCAATTAATCTCCGTTCCAATCGGACGCTTTCCGCGGGCACGGCTTCAATCTCCTCGTCGCTGCGCTCCTGCGGGGCTTTCAGCTCGCGCTGTTCCCGCTGGAGTCGCCGATTTCCACTCCGATTAATTGGTATCCACGTGAAATTACTTGGGTTTAGAGGCAGAAAAAAGGCTCTCTACTTCTATAGTGAGGTTTTTACACAACACTACAGGAGGGAAACCACATGATTATAAATGACATGAATTTACCAACATTAATTGAAATTGAAACAGATTTAATTAGAACATCTCAACAAACTAATTCAGACATGTTCACCCAGCTCTTGGTAGGCCTAGATCTATTGTCGAAAACCGTGATAAAGCAAGCTTTCAATTGAAGGACATACGAAAAATGACGATGGATTCTTTATTCGCTTCAATCGAAGTGAGTTGAAATTATTACTATGACATGGAAAGTGAGAAATACGTAAGTTTATAGATTAACACTTACAATTTGAAGGCGTAAAGGGATTAAGTCTGTTAGTTGAAAAAATCTGTCTTACTTACATCAAACAACAGGAAAACCTGTTTATAAAGCATTTAAAGGATTACAGGGATTTTGAAATAACAAATTTATTAATAAAGAAAGTTATATAAGTTATTTGCGTTTATAAAAACTTATGTATAAGGAATCTCTGTTGATTGGAGTGCAGAGCGGCGACTCCAGTGGGATTAGCGTGACAGGTGAGACCCCGCAGGAGCGCGGTTTTCGCGACGAGGAGGCTCACCGCACGCCCCACGGAACGCGTCCGCTCGGAACGGAAATCAACATGGTTATTTGGTGTTTTTAAAAACGGATTAATTAACTATCCAAGAAGAGAAAACCTCTGCTTTAAAACAGTACCCACAAAAACTTGACTAAATCGCGCATGGTAGAAGAGTTGTATGACGTGGATGTGGGTGGTAAAGTTTAGTTAATTTATAAAAGATGATTGAAATGAATAAAATGAGGTGAAATAGTTGGCGGGTGTACTAATTACTGGAATCATTCTATTGTCATTCATCTCGTTAGGCATTATGTTTAGTATGGGAAAAGGCGCTTTTTTAATTGCTGGCTATAATACGATGTCTGAAGAGGAGAAAGGTAAATACGATACAATTGCGTTGTGCAAATTTATGGGGAAAATGATGTTTGCACTATCATTTAGTATGATTTTTTGGATATTGAGCGATTTATTACAAGCCAATTGGTTGTTTATCGTTGGCCTCGTTTTGTTTTTCGGGATTGTATTATTTTTGGTGATATATGCGAACACGGGGAATCGGTTTAAAAAGAATGAGATTGAATCATGATGATTTACTTACATGTATCTTTGAAATATGTAGCAGTAAATGAGGGTTATGAGCCTCTTCAATGAGTTGTATAAATATAAAAGAACTACGTAAGTCATTATTTGATTACGCAGCTCTTTAATATCAATGGCTTGTGTGATTATTTTCTGCCATGATTAAATTATTCTCGTAGGCAGCCCTCGCTAGTTCATATCTAACTTTTTTGGCCGCTTCCACGAAATCGTCTTCCTTCACAATCCCTGTCAATGAATACCGGTGACCTCTGAAATCCACATTCAGCTCAGTAATTTGATTGAATTTGAAACTTTCCATAGGAACACCATTTTGATCTTTCAACAAGTATTCGCCGTATTTCTCGTTGCAGGTTTGTGCAACTTCCTCTAGCACTTTGAAAGCCTCTTCCGGTTTTTGTGTATAGTCGAGAACAAGGCTTTCGGTTACCCGGCGCATCCCCCGAGTTCCGTTTTGAAGTTCCGTGATATTGCTATAGGAAACCGTATAGAGATAGCCATCGTTCTGGCGGATCTTCAAATAGCGAATACTAATTTCCTCAATTTTTCCCTGTTGCTTACCATTGATGATGACATAATCCCCATGATAAATCTGGCGTTCAAATAAGTAGGCTATCCCCATTAGGTAATCGCGGATGATGTGTTGGAAAATCAATGCCAGGGCACCGACGACGACCACTGAACCGGTGAAAAAATTTTCCAGTGGAAAGAAATGATTGACCATATAAAAAATGAAAAATACTAATCCTAATACCTTCGTCGCCTGGTTAGTGAAATGAATTAAAGTTTCTTTCCGATTCTCATCGAAGATAAACATATTTTCTAAGAAAACCTTGACGGATTTGCGAATCAAATAAACGATCAATATAATTAGCAGTGCGACCATTCCAATATTTATGGGCAACTGTAGGAACTTTTCTGAGAAAGACATTCGATCAACCCCAAACATTTATTAAAATAAAAACAAGCAATAGGAAGCCTTCATTAGGGATGGTTCTATTGCAATCATGTATTTTTATAACTATTGTAATGATAATAATCCTCTACTGCAACTAATCATTACTTCAATTACAAGCACCTAACAATAGCAATCTTTGATATGAAATTGGAAGGCGGAATTTTAGGTGATAATTATACCTGAAAACTATAATAAGAAAGCAAAGCACTAAAAAAAGATGACTTCTGCGCAATACAGAAATCATCTCTTAATTGTCCCAGTAAATAAATTTATCGATTATCTACAGTCTCTGGATACATATCATGCTTGAACATTCTTTCTCGAGCCATATCTTCATAAATCGTCCCTGGTTTTCCATAGTTACAATACGGGTCGATTGAAATACCGCCACGTGGTGTAAATTTAGCCCATACTTCTATATATTTAGGGTCCATCAATTTAATTAAATCTTTCATAATTGTATTTGCACAATCTTCATGGAACCCATCATGGTTTCTAAAACTTCCTATATAGAGTTTTAAAGATTTACTCTCAACCATTTTAATATCTGGCATATACGAGATATAAATCGTAGCAAAATCAGGTTGCCCCGTCATTGGACAAAGACTTGTAAACTCTGGAATATTAAATTTAACAAAATAATCATTTTCCGTATGTTGATTATTGAATGTCTCTAAAATGTCTGGATCATATTCGTAATTGTAAGTAGTTTCTTGATTGCCTAATAATGTAAGGTCTTTCGTATCGCTTTTTCTCATGTTCATTTTCCTCCTATTTTACGTCCGAAATGTTCGGTTCATAAATATTCATTTTAATAACCACTTGTCTAATGCCACCTGCAACAATTAGCTGCATCAACACTTTAGCAACCCATTGGCCTAGTATGGCGTAAGGGACTAATTCCCAAGGAACAAAATTTAGCCCAAGGGGTCCGATTCCAATAATGACAAACAATGCTGAATCTAAAAAGCCTGCAACGACACCTGAATAAAAAACTCTTCTTACAAACGGTAATTTAAATCGTGTGTAGATTTCAGTATCTGCCGTTTCAGAAACAATAAAGCTTAGTGTACTTGCAAATACGACCCATAATGCATCGCCCAACAAATAACTTGAAATCGCCGATAAGATGAGGGCGAAAACAATTAATAGGTACGTGTTAAATCTGCCAAATCTATTTTGAACCATGTCTCTCATCACAAGGGTTAAACCAATAAATAATGTACCATAAGGGATAATAAACAACCCTAAATCTAGTGGCGCAAATCTAGCAGTAATGACATTAGCTAATACAATCGATAATAAATAAATTGAGATTCTAATCATAAGACAGCACGCTTTTGTAAATAGGTTTGTAAACCTTCATTTCTTAACTTGCAAGATGGACATTTTCCGCAACCATCCCCGATAACACCATTATAGCAAGTCAAGGTGTTTTCCCGAATGTACTCAAGCCGTCCCATTTGATCTGCCATTTCCCAAACTTCTGCTTTGTCTTTCCACATGAGAGGCGTGATAAATTTTAACTCGGCGTCCATTGCTAAATTGACTGTGGTGTTTAATGATTGGATAAACGCATCTCGACAATCAGGATATCCGCTAAATTCTGTTTCACTTACGCCGGTTATAATGTTTTTTGCCCCGATTGTTTTTGCGTAAATCGCTGCAAAAGAAAGGAAAATATGATTTCTACCTTCTACGTATGTATTTGGGACTTTTCCTTCTTCAATCTCCATGTCTTTCCTTGTTAAGGCATTTTCAGTTAATTGATTCAGAAGATCCATTTGAATCATTTTGTGTTTTACACCAAGATCATTCGCAATCTTTTTGGCGCAATCAACCTCCAATTCATGCCTTTGCCCATACAAAAAAGTGACGGTTTCTACTTCATCAAATTCTTCCAATGCCCATAATAAGCATGTGGTAGAATCTTGTCCGCCACTAAATACAACTACTGCTTTTTCCATTGTTAATTCCTCCATAGTTTTTATTTTAGAGGGGATGGTTTCGAACCCTCTGTAGGAAATCTGTAATTGAAACCTTGGGTTAGTATCTGAAGGTCGCCAAACATTTTCCAGTATAAAATATACACGTAAATCTATATTTTATCAAACTATTTTAATAAAGTTTAAAGATATCTTCATAGTATTAGTGAAATAGGGATAGGGGACATGTTGAATTTAATATTTGTTTAGGAAGTTCATAATTCAAAAGGTTTATTAGACTGAATATTCATGAATAGAATGAACCCTTTTCAGTCTACAAAGAAGGGTTTCCGATAACAGGACCGGAATAGCTTTTAATACAATTTACTAATTCATGGAAAGGGAGGAGTTTTAGTGAAAAAGAAGATGAAGGTGGTTCTGATGTCGACAGTCATTGCCACATCAGGGGTTTTCATTATTCCAGGACAAGTATTAGAGCCGACGACTGTATTGGCAGCACCTGGACAAAGCGAGGCGGCGCATGATCAGAAAGTGATTGCACCAATTAGTGAGAAGCGGATGTACGCGGATGTGTATCATTTATCGGAAACGATTGGTCCTCGTGTAACAGGGACAGAGGAAGAGAGGGAGGCCGCAAGTTTTATTAGAAACCGTCTTCAATCCTATGGATATGAAGTTGAAGTCCAGGAGTTTAGAATTCCGGATAAGATGATTGGACATTTGCAAACTTCTGCGGGGGATGAAGTACTCATCAATATTCCTGCTGGATCCGCCTCAACAGCCAGTGAGGGGTTAACAGCGCAATTATATGATGCGGGGTTAGGCTATGCAAATGACTTCACGGCAGAATCGGCTGGTAAGATTGCGTTAATTTCGCGAGGCGACTTTACGTTCCAGGAAAAAGTTGAAAACGCATACGCGGCAGGGGCGGTTGGCGTCCTGATTTATAACAATATCGAATCGCCAGGCCCATTAAATCCATCTATTGGTGAAGCATCAATTCCAGTAGGAGGCATTTCAAAGGCGAGCGGAGAAGCGCTTATCGCGGATGTAGTTAGGAACGATGGCACAGTTACTTTAAAGGTCGATGCATTAACAGATGTGAAATCGCAAAACATTATCGCGACACGTGCACCAAAAAAAGGAAATAACCATGAGATTTTGCACGTTTCTGCACATTTTGACAGCGTACCATTTGCACCAGGCGCAAATGATAACGCATCTGGAACTGCGGTTACGTTAGAACTCGCACGCGTGTTAAAGAGCTATCCGATTGATAAAGAAATTCGATTTGTCTTTGCCGGTGCTGAAGAAATCGGCTTGGTAGGTTCAAGATATTATGCGAGCCAATTGACTGAAGATGAAATTTCACGAAGCATTGGTAACTTTAACATGGATATGGTCGGGACAAGTTGGGAGAATGCAACGGCAATTTATATGAACACAGTCGACGGCAAAGCAAACATTGTATCGGAAACGGCACTGGCGACTGCGGAAAGAATTGGGACACCATCAGAATTAGTGCTTTACCAAAGAGGCTCATCGGATCATGTTGCGTTCCATGAAGTAGGCATTCCGGCGGTTAACTTTATTCGCAGGGAACCTGGAACGGCGAATTTGGAGCCTTACTACCATACGCCGCTCGATACGATTGAACATATTAGTACTGAACGTTTAAAAGAAGCGGGAGATTTGGTAGGCGCTTCAGTCTATCAATTAATTAGAAAATAAGAGAGTAGGGGTGTTTACTAGATGAAGAAAAAGTTTATATCTATTGCACTAGCGGGAGCACTTGTATTTAGTGCATCACCGGCAACGTTTACGCCTGTTGACGCGAAAACGCCAGTTGTTGTCAACAATGGTAAATCTGATTCTGCCCATGACCAGAAAGTCGTTGCAAGAGTCGAAGCAGAAAGAGCGATTGAGCATATTAAATATTTATCAGAAACAATCGGCCCGCGAGTTGGTGGACTGGAGTCAGAAAAGGAAGCTGCCGATTACGTAGCGTCTCAGCTGAAAAGTTACGGGTATGATGTTGAGTACCAATACTTTCCAGTAGCGGATCAATATATTGCAGATGTAACATTTGCGGATGGTACGTCTTGGCAACTTGGCGCTGCACCAAATGGGAAAATAAGTGACGAAGCAGTTTCTGCAGAAGTTGTTTACGTAGAAGGAGGAACCCATGCAGGAGATTTCTCTAAAGACGTTGAAGGAAAAATCGTTTTATTAACTCGTGCAAATTCGACAACAGACTATCGTTTACAAGTGGACCACGCAGTGAATGCTGGAGCGGCTGGTGTTATTTTACAAAGCGTTGTAGGTGGTAGAGGAAACTATGGATCTACATTTAACCCAAGCTTAACCCAGGAATATGATGTGCCAGTCTACGGTGCTGCTTATATTCAAGGTGTATGGCTACAAGAGCGGTTGGAAGAAGGACCTGTTGAGCTTCAATTAACAGCAACACATTACACAGATTTAGAATCGGTAAACGTAATTGGTACGAAGAAAGCGAAAGGCAATAACGCTGACGGTAAAGAAGTTATTTTGAGTGCACATATGGATAGCGTTGTAGGCGCACCAGGCGCGAATGATAATGCTTCTGGAACGGGACTAATGCTTGAGTTGGCACGTGTCTTTAAAGGCTATCACACAGATAAAGATTTGAAGTTTATCGCATTCGGATCGGAAGAACGAGGACTGCTTGGTTCGCGTTACTATGTAGACCAGTTGTCACAGGCGGAGCGTGACAAGATTGAGGCGGTCTTCAATCCAGACATGGTTGCGACAAATTACGAAGCTGCCACGCATCTCTATGCAATGACTGTAGACGGTAACGAAAATATCGTAACTAAATCTGCGACAGCAGCAGGTGCGCGCCTTGGAAACTCTGCGATTTTACCAGGTAGATTTGGTTCAAGTGACCACGTACCATTCCATAATGCAGGCATTCCATCTGCATTGTTCATTTGGATGGGCATTGACAGCTGGGATCCATTAATTTACCATATCGAAAAAGTGTATCATACACCGCAAGATACAATTGAAGATAATATTTCGGCAGAACGTATGCAAACGGCATTAGATATTATCGGTGCAGGATTGTTTGATGTTGTTAGAAAAGATGTACCAGGGCTCAAAAGGTAAATTAAAGGGGGCTGTCCAGGAATCAGGATTGACTGATTGAGGACAGTCCTATTTTGTTTCACTAAACATTCACACAACGGATTAGGCCATGTGATAAAATAGAGTTAACAAATATTGTAATTCGGAAAAAAGAAATGGAGGAGAATAGCATGATGATGTGGGGAGATAGAATGCATGGTCATGGTATGGGGATGTTTTCAGTTTGGCCTTTATTATTTTGGCTTGTCATCATTATATTGATTGTCCTCTTGATTATCAGATTAACCAAAAATAATCCAGGACAATCGAACGAATTATTATACCAAAAGTTAGCGGACAGCGAACAACTTCAAAGAGAATCTCTTCGTAGACAACAAGAGTTAACGGATGAATTGAGAGAAGTACATGAACGTTTGAAGAGAGTAGAGAAGAGATTGAAAGATCGTGAATAGGGGTAAGGTTTTATTCTCGAATAAAAAAGCTAGAAGAGATGTTAGAATGATCTCTTCTAGCTTTTAATTTTTACCAAGTTCGAATTGGCGGAGAACCTGGAGGTGCATTGACGATTAAATCTGTAAGAGGTACGACATAACCGATTGCAATGACGAGAATCATGAGTGCAATAATGACGCCCCAACGATCTGTCCATAGCGGCGATTGTTCTTGTGGCTCTTCAGATTCAGCAATCGGGAATTCCGTTTGTCCTTTTGGCGCAAAGAACATGAGATGGAAGACCGCGTATACTTGGATGAGGACGCCGATAATTAAGAGCGTTCCGCCAATCGCAAGTAGGATCATATAAGGGTCCCAACCTAATGCAACGGCATGGTCACCGTATGTTGTATAAGATGTACGACGTGGTGAACCTAGTAATCCGACATAGTGCATGGAACCAGCCATGAAGAACATGCCGACCGTCCAAATAATCGTCTGAATGACCCCGACTTTGTTCATTGCTGGCGTTAACACACGTTTGGATAAGTAAGGGATTAACCAATAACTAATACCGAAAAATGTCAGTATAACTGACGTCCCGACGGTTAAGTGGAAGTGACCGACGACCCACATCGTATTATGAACGACTTGGTTTAGTTGGTTCGTCGTTTGCGCAATACCGCCTGCACCCGCTGGAATGAATGCAACCATCGCGATGAAAGGCGCTAAGAAACGAACATCTTTCCATGGTAATTTTTTAAGCCAGCCAAATAAACCTTTTCCGCCTTTCGCTCTTCCAGTACGCTCGAATACATAAAACATTGCAAATGCAGTCATTAAAGATGGGAAGGCGATGGATAGACTCATAAACACATGCATATATTTCAGCGCTGGTCCCATCGCTGGGTCAACGATTTGGTGGTGAAAACCGCCTGGGATGTTCGTAATCACAAGCATCGCTACAACGACACGCGTTAACGTGTCACTAAATCGTTTTCCGCCAATAATTTTTGGTACGATGACATACCAAGCTGAAACCGCTGTTAAGTACCAAATGTTAACGAGCGTATGCCCGAAAGACCAAAATAGCGTACGGCTTAGCATGACGTTAATCGTTTCCATCACGCCTGCTGACCAAAAGATGAGCATGATCACTTCGATTGTAACGCCAATACTTCCAAAGAATAATAGAACGAAAACGCCAGTCGCAAAGAAAGCTAAGATTGGAATGTGTTTTCCTGGATTTTGCTTTCTCCAAGTCGCAACGTTGATAAATGCGCCGAATGCACAGATCCAAACGCCTATAACAATTAATGCCAGACCAATATAGAATAGTGGGGATGCAGCCATTGGTGGATAAAAAGTAAACATTACCGTTGCATCGTTCATTAATACTGGGATGACAGCGAAAACAAATCCAACAATTTTCATCCAAAAACCAATCCATGCCATTGTTCTAACGTGGGGAAGAACACCGCCCAACGTATGGGACAATCCCGCATAGAAATAGCCAATTGCAAAAAATGCCGTTAAGACGAGGACTAATAAGAGTCCGTGCGCTGTTAATACCTGGTAATAGGTAAACCAAGAGGGCATTTGGACAAGTCCTGCACGCTCTAAGCCTTGTAATAATCCTAGAAAACCACCTATCAGCAGTGCTAGAAATGCAACGGACATATACGATTTTGATAATTTCGCATCTGCTTCCGAAATGCCTAGAGCTTGCGTTGCTTTTTCTTTCAACGTCCGTTTTGTTTCTTGTTTTTGTTGTTTCATGTTAGGTTGATTCATAACCGTTTCCAATCAAAACCCTCCTTTATTTAACCGTAATGGTCATGCCCATCATTTCGTGACCAATTCCGCAATATTCATTACACAAAACTAAATATTCTCCCGGGTTTCTAAATGTTTGGGTGACTTTTTGAATATGCCCTGGAACAACCATCGCATTCACATTCGTTTGTGCAATTTGAAAACCGTGAATTACGTCTTTAGAAGTTAAGGTGAATGTCACTTTTGCACCAGCTGGCACTTCGACTTCATGCGGCGTAAAACCAAACGCTTGTAAAGTCATGACGACTTCATATTCATTGTCACCCGTTTGAAAGACACCTGGATTGTCGAATGGTGCAGTGACATCAACTTTTTGCGGATCGATAATTTCTTTGTGACTAGGCGGCGCATGTTCAAAAGCGAAAGCTTGAACGCCGATAATTAACATGAAAGCTAGAATAATACCGAAGCTTAGCGCGAGCCAAATCTTTTCATATCGATGAATTTTCATTGCTCTTCCTCCTTAAATTCTTGCGTTAAATGTGAACATGAGTACGAGATACGTAGCGACAATGACAGCGAGTAAAACACCTAGAAAAAACATCGTGCCTTTGTACGATTTTCTTTCATTTTCTTCGAGGGAAAGCTTTTCGTTGCTGTTTTTTTGTGCCTTTTCCATGACCAAGCACCTCCGTATAATTCGTTACTTTCATAATAATTGATAATGATTCTCACTGCTGTGATATTTATCACAAAAAAGTATAATCTTTAAAAAATTCATGAAGGTACACATCTAACTGAACATAAAAAAACCTTTCCAATGGTAGCTTGGAAAGGTTTCATGCTTCGGCGATTTCATTTTGAATTTTATCCGGAATAATATAATAATCGCCTTCCACAATTTTTACTTTATCTTCTTTACGCAGACGAGAAATCATTCGATTCACCGATTCTCTCGTCGTACCAATCATGTTGGCCAAATCTGAATTTGTAAACTTCGTATTTAGTTTTAGCCACCCATCCGGTTGCCGGGTGCCATGTGACTCGCTTAATCGCAAAAGAAGCAGCAGAATACGGTCATTCGTATTTCTTAATGCCATTTCTTCAAGCCTTTGTTGCGAATCAATAATTAAGTCTCCCAGTAAACGAAATAATTTAATTGAAATATGTGGATTGACTAAAAGTACTTCTTCAAACTCTCGAAGGGAAATCGCATACAAAACAGTCTCTTCCATTGCTTGAGAGTGAGCGGGATAATTTTCTTTACGGAAAAATCCAACGTTTGGAAACAAATCACCTAGTTGCTTAACGCAAATAATTTGTTCTTTCCCAGACAGGTCATTTCTAAACACTTTTACATTCCCAGAAGCGACGATATAAATGTCGGTAATCGGTGTATCGTGCATAAAAATCATTTGTTTATCAAGAAACTCTCTTCTTCTCATGATATTTAGAAAGGGTTTGAGTTCTTCATCGGATAAATCTTTAAAAAGCGTGACGTTTTTTGCTAGGGTCTTCAACTGTTCCAAGCAAATCCCTCCTCGTCCTACTATTTTAGCATAAATAGAGATTTTCGTTATACTTCAGCCATTTGGATTTTATATAGATAGCAAGCGTATCCTCTTAATGATCTCTTCTCTGCTAAACCAGGCGATTTAACTTGGACAAACCTCCATGCACCTTGAACGGCCGGACATATAGTATGTATGTAAGGCCTTACAAAATGAGTTAAGGAGGTGATATATATGGTAAGAGATTTACAATCATTATACGAACAAACAGGAGCGTTTCCACCACAGCTTCAAAATTCAATTGGCTCTATCATCGGAGCTGATCCATTCACATTAATTTGTGCAAATCAGGATCGTTATATTTGCGTAGACCTGTTCTCACAGAGCTACCCATTAAGCGATTTTGCCGGTGCAAGTAATTGTCGTGGGGTTGTTCTTCCAATCGATCCAACAGACTGTGAGGTAATTCTAACATGCGCTGATGAAGTGCCAAGAGAAGATTGTTCTGCAGTGGATGTTACAATTGGTTATCAAGTAATTGTGCGTGATCCAGAAGATCCTACTTGTGCGGTAGTCATCAATGACACCCACACGTTTTCTTGTTTCGGTTTCGTGAGTGTATCGGAACCAAACTTTGGAAGCTTTGTACCTGCTTCTGAGGCTCTAAGAATTGCGGACGGATCTTGTGTTCAAGTCTGGCTTGACTGTGATGTCTCAGATGATGGAACAGAGCTTATTGTAAGAGGTTTTATTATCGATAAGCTTTGGAAAAAGGAAAACCTTCTCATTCTAGCACCAGCATTTAGATTAAACGATACTGTAACAGTTGAAAGTGAGTTTCTCCAGGCACCTGGACCATGTGAAAATGGAGCGGGAACTCCTATGGCGGACCTCGATTTAAACGCATAATGAAGGTCAGTATTGAGACAGGCTGTCGTTTTATATGACAGCCTGTTTTTAAAATTTTAATGGTAAACTATTTTCCTCTCACCTCTAAATATTGGATAATTATATCCAGTTTCATGTCTAATGAGGTTAACTGGTTCTTTACTTCGTTTAATAGCTCAATATACTTTTTAGACTCATTGGATTCAACACTTTCAAATCTTCCATCTTTGCTGAGGGCTGCTCTCTTAATGGCCTCTAATTCATCTATATTCACTTCTTTTACTTCAAAATTCGATTTTTTATCGACAACATTTAACTCAACCTGATCCAGTATTTCGTTAAACTGTTTCATATCCGGGAAATGTTTCTTCAATTCATTTTTTAATAAATCTTTATCATTTTTCGTCACGCATATCATCCTTTCTAGGTGCGTTTGGTTTCGCTTCATCAATCCTCTGGTAATTCCTAAAGGGTTTCTGGAGTCTAACCTTTTTCTGTCCAGACCCTTTGATGATTTTCTTACCGAAATCCTTTTTTCTTGTCAAAGGCTTTCGATTTCTTTCAGCTTTTTGATGCTCATTATGCTCAGAACTATTTTGTTGATAGTTATTCGTCTTTGTCGAATGATTTTCCGAATGTTTTTTACTTCCAGGTTGCACGTTATTTTTCTTTTCTTTATTTGACCTTGTGCGCCCAAATAAAACAGAATGAAAATGCCTGACTTGCCTTAAAACCTTTTCTGACATAGCTTCTTGATTTTCTAACCGAGTTAAAAACTCTGCCTGACTTTTTGTTTGCTCTAGGACTAGTTCATTTAGTTGCATGTGCATTGTCATTTGCTCATCTACTTTTTCTCCTGTTTGTTCGTTTATAAGCGCATATTGATTGACCTTCTCCATGAGTTCATTTTTTGTTTTCTGAAGGGCATTTATATGATTCATCCATTCTTGTTCAGACAACTGTTTATGCTTAAATTGTAGTTGCAACTCCTGATAGGCTGCGTCTACATCAAGTAACTTTCGCTCTATCGAGTCATACTTTTCTTGTAATTCTTTTAGTTGGTTTAACTGGTTTTTTATTTCAATCGAGCGGATATTGTCTAGTTGTTTTAGAGTTTTTGCCGAAAGCTGCTCTTGGATTTCTAATCGTTCCGCGACTTGTTCATTTACTTGCTTGTGTGCTGAAATTTGTTTATTGACCTTATTTTCGACTTGTTTGTTTCTGAGTGCATATTGCTTGAGTTGTTCCATCATTTCGCTTTGTGCTTTTTGAAGGGCATGTATTTGATCCATTTGCTCTTGTTCAATTAGTTTTTTATGAGTAAATTGTTGTTGTAGTTTTCGGTTCGCTGTCTCTAAATCTAGTAGCTTTTGTGTAAAATGTTTTTCTCGTTTATCGTGATATTCATACAGTTTATTAAATTGATGATTCATTTCAGACCTTTGTGCTTTTTGCTTATTATTTTGTTGTTGGGTTAGTTTTTTTAGTTCTAAAATGGATTGGTGCAATGTATGATTGATCTTTTGTTGCTCATTTAATAGTTCCGATAAATGATCTCTCCTAAAAAGTTTCTGATTTGTATTTGTTAGTTCCTCTTGATTTTTATATATACTTTTATGTTTATCATGATTGATAAATAAACCCATCTTTTCCTTCCCTCCCTTATATCCATTTACTTTATAGCTTATGCAATAAGAAAAAGCGGCGCGACAAGTCAATGGATAATGTAAAACGAAATACATACAAAGAAGGCTCTATTTGTAGCTCACCTCGACTATAAAAATGGTCAAAAGGCACTCTATGTATACTGAGTGAGTATTCAGAAAATAAACTTGATTAAGCTTGTGCACTCATCTATCCTTTAGATTAAGAGAATTTGTACTATTTAATTGTATGATTTATTAGTTCAATCGAAAGGATGAGAGAAATGCGGATTCTAGTGCTTGGAGCAGGAGCGATAGGTGGGTATTACGGCGGTCGATTAGTTGAGAAAGGGGAGGACGTTACTTTTCTCGTTCGTCCAAAGAGAAAAGAGCATTTAGAGAAAAATGGATTACGTATACAAAGTTATTTTGGTGATTTTTCATTTCAGCCTAAATGTATCACGTCTAATGAAGCGGCTGCGCCATTTGACTTAGTTTTGTTTTCGACAAAAGCTTATCATTTGGAAGACGCGATGAATGACTTAAAACCTTATGTCGGAGAACATACAGTGATTTTGCCACTTTTAAATGGGGTAGCTCACTTTAACAGGCTCAAAGAGGTGTTTGGTGTTGAAAAAGTCATTGGTGGATTATGTTTTATTGAAACGACATTAAATCATCAAGGGATTATTGAACAAACAAGCGCGATTGATCGTTTAGTGTACGGGGAATTTGACCAAAAAGATACAGAGAGAATTCGTGAAATTGAAAAAGTGTTTTCTGGAACGAAGGCAACATTTTCATTAAGCGCTCATATTGAACAGGAGATTTGGCAGAAGTATTTATTTATCACAGTCATGTCGGGTTGCACTTCGTTAATGAGAGCGCCGATTGGTCCCATTCGAGAAAGTATTGGGGGCGAAGTGTTTATCAAAAAGCTTTTTAAAGAAGTTGAATCGATTATCAAAAAACATGGTGGCCCATTACGTGAAGATATTGTTGATAAGCAACTTGAAATGATACGCCTAGCTAATTATGATATGAAATCATCGATGCAGCGAGATATGGAGAAAGGATTATCCATTGAGGGGCAGCATTTGCAAGGATTTTTGTTACAGTTAGCAAAAAAATATCAATTGGATACCCCTTATCTTCTTGCTGTATATCAAAATTTGGTTGTTTATGAAACGATGTTAGGACAGGGCGGGTAAATCAGATAGATGTGTTTAATGATTTGAGTAGATCTTTGCAATTATTGCGAAGGTCTATTTGAATTTTACGGGCATTAATGACTAGTATTCATATAAACTACTTCCTAAGCGTAAATTAACTATTAAAATTGCCTGAAAACTTGATAAATATAATTCATGCGTGTAAAATGGTGTTGATTCTTTTTATTCTAAACATACTGACCGGTTAGTGCATGAATTTGAAGGGATGGGAATGTTGATGAACTTTTCATATTCAGAGAAAACAAAGGCGTTAATTGAAAAACTTACGGGGTTTATGGAAGCGTATGTGTATCCGAATGAAAAAGTATTTGAAGAGCAATTGGCGGCCCAGAAAGATCGGTGGTCTGAAGTTCCTCCAATTATTGACGAATTAAAAGAAAAAGCCCAAGAACAAGGGCTATGGAATTTGTTTCTTCCCGACAGTGAACTTGGAGCGGGGTTGACAAATTTGGAGTATGCACCACTTTGCGAGATTATGGGGCGTTCTCCCATTGGTCCGGAAATTTTTAATTGCAATGCGCCAGATACTGGAAATATGGAGGTGCTCGTTCGTTACGGAACTGAAAAGCAGAAGAAACAATGGCTCGAACCTCTTTTACAAGGAAAAATCAGGTCCTGTTTTGCAATGACTGAGCCTGATGTTGCTTCAAGTGATGCGACGAATATAGAAGCCAGTATTGTTCGTGACGGGGACGAGTATGTACTAAATGGTCGGAAATGGTGGACGTCAGGAGCAGGGGATCCTCGATGTAAGATTGCCATATTTATGGGGAAGAATGATCCGAATGCGCCACGATATGAACAGCAGTCTATGATTCTCGTACCGCTAGATACGCCTGGCGTTAAAATTGAGCGAATGCTCTCAGTATTTGGTTTTGACCATGCACCACACGGACATGCAGAAATTACTTTTGAAAATGTCCGAGTGCCGGTGGAAAATATCATTTGGGGAGAAGGAAAAGGATTTGCCATAGCACAAGGTCGTCTTGGGCCCGGAAGAATTCATCATTGTATGCGATTAATTGGCGCAGCTGAACGTGCACTTGAACAAATGTGTATTCGGGCGCAAGAGCGAACCACTTTTGGGAAAGTATTAGCAGATCAAGGTGTCGTGAGAGAGTGGATTGCGGAATCGCGTATCGACATTGAACAAGCGAGACTGTTAACATTAAAAGCCGCCTACATGATGGATACCGTCGGGAATAAAGAAGCGAAAACTGAAATTGCTATGATTAAAGTAGTGGCACCGGGTATGGCACTACGTGTGATTGACAGAGCAATCCAAGCGTTTGGCGGCGCAGGGGTAAGCCAAGATTTTAACCTTGCTGCACAATGGGCAAGCTCAAGGACTTTGCGACTTGCGGATGGACCGGATGAGGTACATCGCAATCAAATCGCACGTCTGGAACTTCGAAAATACGCTTCGAAAGAAATGGTGAAACAATCGTAATAAAGACAAGGAAAGGTTGTGGGGTCGATGAAACAAGAAATTACAAAACATAGTGTGAAACTTTTCCAAGAGAAAGGTTTTAGTGAAACGTCCATCCAAGATATCGTCGACTCGCTTGGCGTAACAAAGGGGACATTCTATTATTACTTTAAAAGTAAAGAACAGCTTTTAATGGATATCCATTTACGCTATATTGATGAATTACTGGATTTTCAAAAGGAAATTATTGAAAACGAGCAGACCTGCAGAGACAAGGTTGTAAAAATCGTTGGGCTTATTATTGGTGATATTAAATCACAAAGAGCGAATGGACGGGTGTATTTCCGTGAAATGAGAAACTTGAAAGCCGATAATGCGGAAATAATCAAAGCGAAAAGATCTGAATTTCGAGAAAAGCTTGAGCGAATCATTGTCGAAGGAATGGAATCGGGCGAATTCCGGCATAATTTGAACGCTAAAATGATTACACTTGCAATTTTAGGTGTAACAAATTGGACATACCAATGGATGGATCCATCAGGTGATGTGACAGTTGAAGAAGTTGCAGAGATGTTTGCAGATTTTGTACTACACGGGATTCACGTTTAACAAGGTTTTTATACGCATTTGAAATAAAATTCAAGGGGTGAAATATCTTGAATGATACAATCTCAATTCGTAAAGGTGAAGAGCTTAATCCGGAAAAATTGGCGCATTTTCTTCACAATAAAGTTGATGGATTACCAGAAGGGGAACTAAACATCCGTCAATTCGGCACGGGGCATTCAAATTTGACGTATGCACTTGAAATAGACGGTTGGGAAGCAGTATTAAGACGTCCACCGCTAGGTCCAATTGCGCCGAAAACACATGACATGAAAAGGGAATTTGCGATTCTCTCTGCACTCAATCCTGTGTTTCCCACTGCACCTAAACCAATCGTATTTTCGGATGATTTATCGATTACGGGAAGTCCATTTTTCATTATGGAGCGAAGACATGGTATTGTGTTAGATAGTGAATTTCCAGTTGGAACAGAGGACCAAGAGGCGCTTGGGCAGCATCTTTCTGAACAAATGGTTGACAAACTAGTTGAGTTACATGCCATTGATTATAAACAAACTGCATTAGCGGATATGGTAAAGCCAGATGGATTTCTGGAAAGACAAGTACATGGATGGATCGGTCGATATGAAAAAGCGAAAACATCCGAAATTGCAGAAGTTGAGCAACTGACCACTTGGCTGATTCAACACATTCCAAAATCGCCAGAACCAACGATTATTCATTATGATTATAAATTTAATAATGCAATGTTTTCACATGACTACACGTCTATGAATGGTTTATTCGACTGGGAAATGGCGACGGTTGGGGATCCGCTTGCAGACGTTGGGGCGGCGATGAGTTATTGGATGCAAGCAGATGATCCTGTAATGTTACTGAATGGCCTGGGAAAGCCACCGTTAACAACGAAAAAAGGATTCTATACCCGTGATGAATTTATCGCAAGTTATGCAGAAAAAAGTGGTCGTGATATGACGGACATTCATTATTACACAACATTTGCTTACTTTAAATTAGCTGTTATTTGCCAACAGATTTATTATCGTTATAAAAAAGGGCAAACAAATGACCCGCGCTTTAAAAATATGGATAAATTTGTATACAGTCTTGTTTGCCATTCACTAATGGAGACGTCGAAATCATAATGGGAAAGCATAAGTTACATGTATTACTTTCTAAAGAGGAAGTTAATCCAGAAAAAATCGACCCGGAAACAGTAGTCGTTGTGTTTGATGTATTGCTGGCGACGACAACGATAGCAGCAGTCCTACAGTACGGTGCGAATGAAGTCATTCCAGTTGTAAATGGAGGGGAAGGATTAAAGGTTGCGGAAGGTTTGCAACAAACAGCCACGATACTAACCGGTGAATACGGCGGGAGGACAATCGAGGGATTTATCGAGCCGTTGCCGACGATACTCAGAGATTTAGTGGCCGAAAAGACAATGATATTGTCTACGACGAATGGAACCGTTGCAATTCGAAACGTGACAAAGGCGAAGAATATTTATGCGGCATCACTTGTAAACGCTTCCGCTGTCGCAAAGGAGATAGCTACTAACCATACAGATAAAAAAGTACTCCTCGTTTGTGCAGGCGGATCGAACCGGCGATTTGCAATGGAAGATTTTTATGGTGCGGGCTGCTTTATCGACAAATTAATGCATCAAAATCCTTCGTGGGCATTAACGGATTCTGCAAATACGGCACTTTTGTTTTACCGTGGAAATGAAACGGAGAGTGAGCGTATATTAACGAATTCCGAAACGGGTCAAATGCTAGTGCAGATGGGATTAGTAAAGGATGTTCGATTTGCGAGTGAAATCGATCGAATTGACGTAGTTCCGCAATTTGAAAATGGGGAAATGACTTTGAAATAATAAGGGGGACATACAAGTGGAAACGACAAAAGTAAAAACAATGAAAGCGATTCAGTTTGAAAAACATGGTGGTCCGGAAGTATTGAAATTTACAGACGTCGAGCAACCAGAAATTGGTCACCATGACGTGTTAGTGAAAGTAAAAGCAATCGGCGTAAATTATGCGGACACAGCACGTCGGGAAGGAAAATATGTCGTGCCAACTCAATTACCTTTCATTCCTGGTGCAGAAATTGCGGGTGAAATTGTGGCGGTCGGAAAAGATGTCACTCGTTTCAAGCCAGGGGCGCGAGTTGTATCCCTAATTGAATCAGGCGGATATGCAGAGTATGCAAAAGTTCATGAAATGGTTCCTGCGCCTATTCCAGATGGCGTAACATTTACGGATGCAGTCGCTTTACCTTTGCAGGGACAAACAGCGTATCATATTTTAAAGACGATGGGACGACTTGAAAAAGGCGAAACTGTGCTCGTTCATGCTGCAGCGGGTGGTGTAGGGGCGATTTCTGTTCAACTTGCTAAAATTTTCGGGGCTGGAAAAATTATCGCAACGGCAAGTAGTGATGAAAAACTAGCGCACGCAAAAGAAATGGGCGCTGATCACCTAATTAATTACACAGAGGAAGGCTGGGAATTAAAAATCAGAGAATTAACAGGTGGCAAAGGTGTCGACGTTGCACTTGAAATGGTTGGCGGAGATATTTTCAACAAGACCCTTAAATGTTTAGCGCCTTTTGGACGATTAGTCATATTCGGGGCGGCAAGTGGCGAGCATGCAGCGCTTAACCCAGGGCAATTGATGCGTCGAAATCAATCTGTTATCGGTTTTTTCCTTCCACAAATTATGAAAAACATGGAACTGTATCAAAGAAGTTTTGAGGAATTACTCAAGTTTATTGACGAGGGAAAGCTTCAATTAACAATAGGCGGTACGTATCAATTGGAAGACGCGGCTGAAGTTCATCGCTTACTTCAAGGAAGAAAAACGATGGGTAAATTAGTATTGCATCCTTGATGTTTTTTTTAAGATGTTGATCATTGCAAAAGCCGTTCTTTGTGACGGCTTTCAATTTAAATATTTAAAGGTGTGTTTGTTCAATAAAAATTATTGCAAATACAACTTGAATTGACGGAAAATATAATATATACTGACTTTAATTGTGAATAAACTGTGACAGATTATATTTTTAGCATAGAGGATTTTTTTACTAGTAACATACTATCCGGTTAGTAGAGTTGATTCATCTAAACATACTAACCGATTGGTATATTCATAAATTCATTGTAATAGTATTTCTTAGGAGGGGGCTAACATGACAACATCATTATTTGATTTAAAAGGAAAAACAGCAATTGTGACAGGGGGCGGTAGTGGATTAGGGCGGGATATTGCAAAAGTATTTGCTGAATACGGAGCAAACGTCGCAATTTGTTCACGAAAATTAGAAAACTGTCAAGATACTGCGACTGAAATTGAAAATGAATATGGCGTTAAAACAATGGCATACGAATGTGATGTAAGTCAGGAAGAGCATGTTAAACGGATAGTAGAATCAGTCATTGCTGATTTTGGTCAAATCGATATTCTTGTTAACAACAGTGGCGCGACGTGGGGTGAAAAAGTAGAGGACATGCCATTAGCAGCTTGGAACAAAGTGTTTGATGTTAACGTAACAGGCACTTTCCTCATGTCTAGAGAAGTTGGAAAGAATATGATTTCGAACGGTTCTGGAAAAATCATTAATATCGGCTCTGTTGCCGGGATGAAGGCAGAATCAGGCGAAGTATTGAATGCAATCGGCTATAGCTCAAGTAAAGCAGCTGTCCACCACTTCACGAGAGATTTGGCGAAGAAATGGGCAGAACACGACATTAATGTCAATGCAATTGCACCAGGATTTTTCGAAACAAAAATGACAAGAGGTGTGCTTGAGAAAAGTGGGGATAAAATCCGAAACAATAACCCTATGAAGAGATTAGGAGACCCAGATTCATTGAAAGGTATTGCGCTTTTTCTAGCCAGTAACGCAAGTAGTTTTATCACTGGACAAATAATTGCAGTAGACGGCGGAAGTTCTCTATAGAATCCAAAGGGGGAAACAAGATGGACAGACCGTGGATGCAACATGTAGCAGAAGGAAACCCGAAGCACGTCGAGATCCCAATCTTATCTCTGACACAATTGCTCGGCGAAGCCATCGCAACTTATCCCAAGCATACCGCGATGACATTTTTTAAAAACACATATACCTATACCGATCTGGATGAAAGGATTAAGCAAACGGCATGTGCACTGAATGAAATGGGTGTTGAAAAAGGGGATCGAGTTGCACTGATGCTTCCAAATTGTCCCCAATATCCAATTAGCTTTTACGGGGCACTTCATTGCGGGGCTACAATCGTTCAAGTGAATCCGATGTATCAAGCATCTGAGCTCATTCATATTTTAAATGATTCGGGCACAAAGGTCTTGATCATTATGGATAAATTACTACCCTTATTTGAAAGTATTCAAAAACAAACGCCGGTTGAAAAGGTGATTGCAGTCTCTATTGAAAGCAGTTCTATGCCGAATGAACTCGTCCCAAATGCAGAAAGTGTAATGCCGGAAGTAGATATAAATCCTACGGAAGATGTTGCTGTCCTACAGTACACAGGCGGAACAACAGGTACGCCAAAAGGTGCGATGTTAACCCATTTTAATATCGTCGCCAACACATTACAAAGCGCAGCGACCTCTTTTGCGAAAACGAATTTCGGTCAAGAACGTGTTTTAACAGCAATCCCGTTATTTCACGTTTATGGCATGACAAGTGCAATGTGTGTAACTTTTCATATCGGAGGCAACTTAATATTGGTTCCTAAATTTGAAGTAGAGCAACTTGTTTCAATCATTGAAAAGACGAAACCTACTTCGTTTCCTGGGGTGCCTACGATGTATATCGCACTCGTTAATTATTATAAAACAAAAAAATTCGATTTAAGCTGTCTCAATTTATGTTCAAGTGGTTCAGCACCTTTGCCTCTTGAAATACTCAATCGTTTTAATGAAATAAGTGGTACGACTGTTGCGGAAGGGTATGGGCTTTCGGAAGCTTCACCAGTCACTCACCGAAATCCAGTTAAGGGGTTACAAAAAGAAGGAAGTATTGGCATTCCGATTCCAAATACGGATTCCAAAATTGTTGATGTAGCTACTGGGGAACAAACACTTCCATACGGTGAAGTTGGAGAACTTATCATAAAAGGCCCACAAATTATGAAGGGCTATTGGAATCAACCAGAGGAAACGGAACATACAATTCGCAATGGCTGGTTGTACACTGGTGATCTTGCAACGATGGATGCTGACGGTTTCTTTTATATTGTCGGAAGGAAAAAAGAAATGATTATTGCAAGCGGATACAATGTCTATCCAATCGAGGTGGAAAATGTCATTTATACACATCCAGCGGTCCTTGAAGCAGCTGTTTTTGGCGTACCTGATAAATATAGAGGAGAAACAATCCGTGCAGTTGTTGCATTAAAGAATGATCACACAATAACTGAAAAGGAACTACTTGAGCACTGTCGTTCAAATTTATCGGCATATAAAATACCTGAAGATGTCATCTTCGTAGATGAACTTCCTAAAACAGCTGTAGGGAAAATCTTGAAAAGAACACTACAAGAGCGATATACAACCGTTAATTCGAAATCTAAATAAATATAATTATAAGAGATGGAGTGACCGATATGCATTTACGTTTATCAGAAGAACAAAAAATGGTTCAACAAACAATTAGAAGATTTGTAGAAAAAGAGCTAATTCCACTTGAATTTGAAGTGTTAAAAAATGAACGTGAAGGAAAGCCGGGCATTTCACCTGAAAAACTTAGAGAACTGCAATTAAAAGCGAAAGAGTTCGGATTCTGGGGGATAAATACACCAGAGAAATACGGCGGAGCGGACTTAGGTCAAATGATGTTGGCGATTGTGTTAATGGAAGTATCTAAAACGTTTGTCCCTTTCACATTTGGCGGTTCAGCAGACAATATTCTCTACTATGGAAATGAAGAACAAAAGAAAAAATACTTAATTCCAACGATAAATGGAGAAAAGAAGTCTTGCTTTGCGATTACAGAACCAGGTGCAGGATCAGACACGAGAAATATTCGAATGACTGCAGTGAAAGACGGCAATGAATGGGTTTTAAATGGGGAGAAAACATTTATCACAGGCGGTAATGAAGCGGATTTCACCATGGCGATTGCGATCACAGATAAAGAAATGCATGCCAAATCAAAAGGTAGAAAAGGTGTCACTTGTTTCATCGTCGATCGAGATATGGGATGGAAATCTGAATTTATCGATACGATGGGCGAATGGGGACCAGCTGGCTTAGTATTCGATAATGTCCGTGTTCCGGAAGAAAATATTTTAGGTGAGTTGCACGGTGGTTACAATCTGGGGCTAGAGTGGATCGGTTTTGCGAGATGGGTAGTCGGTGCACGTGCTGTCGGAATGGCAGAGCGACTGCTTCAAATGGCAATAGATTATTCAAAAGAAAGAGAGACTTTTGGAAAACCAATCGCAGATAGACAAGCGATCCAGTGGCCAATTGCAGATTCAGCGGTTGAGATTGAAGCAGCTAGATGGCTTGTCCTGAATGCGGCGTTTACGCTCGATCAAGAAGAAGATAACCGTCATCTAGCGGCAATGGCGAAACTGTACGGCGCCAATATGGGGAACCGCGTCGTTGATAGAGTTCTTCAAATCCACGGCGGAATGGGGTATACAAGAGAACTGCCGATTGAAAGATGGTACCGTGAAGCACGACTGTGGAGAATTTATGATGGTACTGACGAGATCCAAAGACTGATTATTTCGAGAGATTTATTGAAGGGCAATGTAAGAGTCGGACAATACGTATAAGAAAACTATAGAGAAAGAGGGATGTCATATGGGGAATCGTTTTAAAAATAGAACGGCAATCGTGACAGGCGGAAGTCGCGGAATTGGAAGAGCAATCGTCGAACAGTTTGCTGGAGAAGGTGCAAATGTTGCCATAATTGATGTCAATGAAGAGGCGCTCGTCGAAGCGGAGAATTATTTAAAAGAACTAGGCTACGATGTTTACACGAAAGTCGCCAGTGTGACAGAGCGAGATGAAGTTGAATCTGCAATGGAAGAAATCCATGAAAAGTTTGGTTCGATTGATATTTTAGTAAATAACGCTGGCGTTATTCGAGATAATTTACTGTTTAAAATGACAGATGAGGATTGGGATACCGTAATGGATGTCCATTTAAAAGGGGCTTTCTATGCATCGCGTGCTGCGCAAGCGTACATGACCAAAAATAATTATGGCCGCATTATTAATATTTCATCCACTTCTGCGTTGGGCAATCGCGGACAATCCAATTATGCGACTGCAAAGGCAGGTCTGCAAGGATTAACGAAAACGCTGGCGATTGAACTTGGTAAATTCGGCATTACAGCAAATGCGGTCGCACCAGGATTTATTGAAACAGATATGACGAAGGCGACTGCTGAACGGATCGGCATTTCATTTGAACAATTAGTAGAGGCGAGCGTCAGTAATATTCCAGTCGGCCGAAGCGGTAAGCCTGCCGACATTGCCAATGCCATTCAATTCTTTGCGGATGAAAAGTCTTCATTTGTAAGCGGACAAGTGATTTATGTTGCAGGCGGACCTAAGGATTAAATAGGAGGTAGAAAGATGCTAAAAGATGTGATTGGAAAACGTTCTGAAACGATAAAAAACACAATTGAAAGGGGCGCTGTGAAGAAATTCGCAGAAGCGATTGGAGATATATCATCTATTTATTATGACGAAGAGGCCGGGAAAAACTCCAGATTTAAACGGAATATTGCACCGCCAACATTCCCAGTAACGTTTGAGTTTGGTGCAGTGGCTGACTTGACATTACCATCAAAAGGACTCATTCACGGCGAGCAATCTTTTCATTATAAGCGTCCGTTGTTTGTAGGCGAAGACGTATATTGTTTCACGGAAGTGAAAGATTACTACGAAAAAACTGGAAGCTTTGGCAACATGGGCTTTCTCGTCTTGACACGTCACGGCCTTGATCGCAATGACGAACTGATCTTTACAGAAGAGCGCGTCATTATTATTAACGAAGAAGTGCGAAAGGGGATGCTTGTATGAGTACAATTACGGCACTGCAAGTAGGCGAAAGCTTAACTGACGTTCAATTAAATCCGGTTAGCCGACTTGATTTAATTAAATATGCGGGTGCATCGGGTGATTTTAATCCGATTCATACAATTGACGAAGAGGCAACAAACGCTGGTCTGCCAGGGATTATCGCACACGGTATGTGGACGATGGGCAACTTAGCAAAACTTTTCACACCTTACGTTGAAGAAGGGTTTATTAAAGATTATTCGATTCGATTTAGAGGAATGGTTTTTCTGGATGATGTGATTACGTTAAAAGCAACATTAGCGGAAAGAAATGAGAATGAGCTAACATTTAATGTCGTTGCGCTGAATCAACATGAAAAAGAAGTTGTGAAAGGCCATATTGTTTTTCAAGAAGAATAAACCAGAAATCAATAAACGAAGGGCGGAAATAGAATGGGAAGAGATGCGGTAATTGTTTCAGCGGTTAGGACAGCGATTGCAAGACAGGGCGGTGCACTTGCATCGGTCCCTGCCCATGTTTACGGGGCGGAAGTAATTAAAGAAGCTTTAAGCCGGGCAAATGTTTCGGCTGATCAAGTTGACGATGTCATTATGGGGAATGTGTTAAGCGGCGGTGGCAATATTGCTAGATTGGCAGCTTTAGAGACGGGCTTATCAATCAATATTCCAGGTCTAACAATAGACCGACAATGCGGTTCTGGCATTAATTCGATTAATTTAGCTGCACAAGCCATTTGGGCTGGAGATGGTGATGTTTTCGTCGCAGGGGGCATTGAAAGTATGAGCCGGGCACCTTATTTAATGGAGCGTCCAGAAAAAGCGTACAATTCTATGCCGCCTCGCTTTACAAAATCGCAATTATCGCCTGATGAAATTGGCAACCCGCCTATGGGGATTACAGCTGAAAATTTGGTGGAAAAATATGAGGTCGGACGAGAAGAACAAGATGAATTTGCGCTTCAAAGTCAGCAGAAAATGGCTAGGGCTATGGAAGAAGGACGTTTCGATGAACAAATTGTCCCGATTACGATTCCGGTTCGAAAAGGTGAGCCGATTGTTTTTAAAGTAGACGAACATCCGCGCCCGGAAACGTCAATAGAAGCTTTAGCCAAATTACGTCCAGTTTTTCTTGAAGGCGGTACAGTGACAGCGGGCAGTAGCTCTGGTTTAAATGACGCTGCATCGGCAGTTGTTGTAATGTCCAGAGAAAAAGCGGAACAATTAGGGGTAAAACCGTTAGCTGTTATTCGTGCACATGCAGTCGCAGGGGTAGATCCGAACATTATGGGGATTGGTCCGGTTCCCGCTACAAATAAAGTATTAGAAAAGGCAGGCCTTCAATTAGATGAGATCGATTTAATTGAAATTAACGAAGCATTTGCAGCCCAAGTGCTTGCCTGTAACCGTGAACTGAATATGGATCTCGAAAAAGTGAATGTGAATGGCGGTGCAATTGCTCACGGACATCCACTTGGCGCAACCGGGGCTATTTTAGCCACAAAAGCAATTTATGAGTTACAGCGTTCGGGCGGAAGGTATGCACTTATTACGGCCTGTATTGGCGGCGGGCAAGGCATCGCAACAATTATTGAACGCGAACAATGATTTTTTAGGAGGTCTATCGTGACAGATATCGAAATATACGTAAGATATTGCGAAACCGATGCAGGCGGCCATGTAAATAACACAAGTTATTTTATTTATTTCGAAGAAGCACGAACAAAGTTTTTTAAGTTGATCGGTTTTGGACCGCAAGAACGGTCCATTAACTTTATTGTTGCGCGTACGGAGTGCGATTATTTAGCACAAGCGTACGCGGGGCAATCCCTAACTGTAAAAACGAAAGTGTCAAAAGTTGGGACGAAAAGCTATACGATGGCCCATAACATTTATGATGCTGAAACCGGGGAGCACATCGCAAAAGGCAGTGCAGTCGTTGTGTGCTTTGATTATGAAGCACAACAATCGATCGTAATTCCGGATGAACTGCGCGAAAAATTAGAAGAACATATGGACACAAAGGAGTTGTCTTCATGACGGTTACAGTGAGTGAAGATATCGAGTTATTAAGAAGAAGTGTACGAGACTTTATTCAAAATGAAGTAGAAACCGTTGCCATGCAAATTGAAGAGGAGAACCATATTCCTGAACGTATTGTTGAAATGTCAAAAGAAATGGGCCTATTCGGTTTAAGCATCCCTGAAGAATACGGTGGTCTCGGCATTAACATGGTTGAAAAATGTATGTTGTATGAAGAAATCGGCGCTACCCATAACGGCTACACAACATTAATCGGCGCACATACAGGGATTGGAACGGTCGGCATTGTGGAGTTGGGCAATGAAGCGCAAAAGAAAAAGTATTTACCGGATATGGCAACGGGTAAACGAATTGGTGCATTTGCGTTAACAGAACCGAAAGCTGGATCTCATGCGATTAATTTAAAAACAACAGCGAAAAGACAGGGCGATAAATATATTTTAAATGGCACCAAGCATTATATTACAAATGCAACAGAAGCCGATATTTTTACAGTAATGGCCGTGACAGATCCGGAAAAAGGTGCGAAAGGCATTACATCCTTTATTATTGAAAAAGATTTTCCAGGTTTCCACGTCGGCGCAGTCGAAAATAAAATGGGGCTACGCGGTTCACACTCCGCTGAAATTATACTGGAAAACTGTGAAGTCCCAGTTGAAAACGTATTAGGGGAAGTCGGGGAAGGATACGTCAATGCCCTAAAAATATTGGCCAATGGACGGGCTGGACTTGCCGCTAGAAACCTAGGTTCTGCACAAAAACTATTAGACCTTTCCGTGACTTATGCGAAAAGTCGTGAACAATTTAACGTTCCGATTATTGAGCATCAGGCAGTGGGGCATATGTTGGCGGAAATGGCGGTCGACATTGAAGCGCTTAGGGCGTTGACATACCGCGTAGCGAACATGGTTGATGAAGGTGAAAAGGTCATTAAAGAAGCGGCAATGGTGAAGTTGTTTGGCTCTGAAGTGTATAACCGAGTTGCGGATAAAGCGCTGCAAATCCACGGAGGCATTGGGTATATCGCGGATTATCCGATTGAACGTTTTTACCGGGATGCGCGCATTACGCGTATTTATGAAGGAACGTCCGAAATTCAGAAAAATATTATTGCAAGTCAATTAAATAAAGAATACACGTAAAAGTGAGGGATTGTTTTGGGTGAAAGAGTAGAAAGAGTGGTGATTGTACAAGGTGTGCGAACGCCGATTGGAAGATATGGGGGAACATTAAAGGAATTAAATTCGGGCAATTTAGCAGCTCATGTGATCGAAGAAGTGTTGAAGAAATCCTACGTATCTCCGGAAGTGGTCGATGAAGTGATTCTAGGCGAAGTCAGGCAGACGACAGAGTCTTCGAACGTTGCACGAGTCGCAGCGCTTCGTGCGAAAATTCCAGTAGAAAAGCCAGCATTCACGATTAATCGCTTATGTGCTTCCGGGATGCAGGCAATCGCTTCTGGCGTTCAGCAAATTCAATCTCGCCAGGCGGAAGTTGTCATCGCAGGTGGTACGGAGAGTATGAGCAACTCCCCCATTTACTTACGTAATTCTAGATTTGGCGGGGACAAGGCAAGGCTTGTAGATTCGAATACGGAAGCCGGACAGCAGCCGAGTGAAATGTATGGCACTGAACTGGGAATGGGCATGACAGCTGAAAATGTCGCCGAGCAATTTGATGTATCTAGGGAAGCGCAGGATGCATTTTCGATTGAAAGTCAAAGACGTGCTGCCGTAGCAATTGAGAATGGAAGATTTAATAATGAAATTGTCCCAATTGAAATTAAAACGAAAAAAGGGTCTTATTTTTTCGATCAAGACGAGCATCCACGCCCTGAAACGACATTCGAAAAGCTTCAGCAGTTAAAAACGGTATTCAAAAGAGACGGAACGGTCACAGCTGGTAATACTTGTGGAAGAAATGATGGCGCGGCGGCAGTTCTGCTCATGACAGAGGGGAAAGCGAAAGACCTCAACTTGAATCCGATGGCGGCGGTAATCGACTGGGTGACGGTCGGGGTGGATCCAGAAATTATGGGCATTGGCCCAGTTCCGGCAATAAAAAAGTTGCTAGCGCGAACGAACAAAACATTAGAAGAAATTGATCTGTTTGAAATCAACGAAGCCTTTGCGGCCCAAGCACTTGCTGTTCAACAAGAGCTTGGCATCGATACTCATAAATTAAATGTAAATGGCGGTGCTATTGCATTAGGACATCCAGTTGGTGCAACGGGAGCGAGAATTGTTGTGACTTTGATGCATGAGTTGAAACGAAGACATGAACGATTCGGCATTGCGTCCCTATGTGTCGGCGGTGGTCAAGGCATGGCGATACTGATTGAAAATCTTCAAAATGATTGAGCATGACATCTTCACCAATCCTACTTGAATAAGGGGGGAATTTGATGGAGTTACTTTTTCAACAGTTATTAAACGGATTGACCCTTGGCAGTGTTTATTTTCTTGTCGGTATCGGATTAACGCTCGTATTTGGGATTTTACATGTGCCAAACTTTGCACATGGTTCTCTCTATTTAATTGGTGGATACGTAACGTTAATGATTATGAAATCGGCAGGCGTTCATTACTTTATCGCGATTTTACTCTCCATAATCGTCGTAGCACTCCTTGCTGTTTTGATGGAGCGACTCGTATTTAATCCACTCAGAAATGCGCCACCTATTCACGATAAAATCGCGGCAATCGGTTTAGTTTTATTTTTCCAAGCATTCGTTTCGCTCGTATGGGGGAACGACTACCATCGAATGATTACGCCATTTGGTGATGCAGTGAAGATTGCAGGAATCTCAACGTCTCCTCAAAGATTACTAGTCATTGCAGTTGCTGTGATTGTTGTTGTTTTGCTCTATCTATTCTTGAAAAAGACGATGATTGGCGCTTCGATTATGGCGATGGCTCAAAATAGAGACGGGGCATTCCTTGTGGGCATTAACACAAACATTGTGGCCATGATGACATTTGCAATATCCGGCGTTCTTGCCGCAATTGCAGCATCACTCGCTTCACCCATTAATCTTGTGTTTCCTGGCATGGGGCATCTCGTCATTTTAAAAGCATTTGTTGTCGTCATTATCGGCGGAATGGGAAGTATTCCAGGGGCCATTATAGGTGGACTCATTCTTGGCATCTCTGAAAGTTTAGGCGCAACATACTTATCAAATGATTACAAAGATATGATTGCATTTTTGCTATTAATTTTGATTATGACGGCGCGTCCTAAAGGGTTGTTTGCAAAGGAGGCTTATTAATGGGGAAGTTGTTCAACAATCGCACCGGTATCATGTTCATTCTCCTGTTGGCGATTGCATTTCCACTCGTTTTTGCAGATAACCGCTATGTATTATACATCATGACAACTTGTTTTATTTTTATCATTGCCGTTTATGGAATGAATTTATTAGCCGGATTTACGGGTCAATTATCCCTCGCACATGCAGGTTTTTTTGCGATAGGTGCGTACAGTGTCGGGATTTTAACGACGAGGTATGAACTAAATTTTTGGCTTGCACTGTTAGTTGCTATGGTCATTACATGTGTTGCAGGTCTTCTACTTGGGGTGATTGCCCTACGGACGCGAGAACATTTTTTTGCAATTTACACATTGATTGTTGGGTATCTCATTTATTTATTAATTGATAAATGGGATAGCTTAACAGGCGGGGTGCGCGGCTTAATCGGGATTCCTGTTCCAGATGCAATTGGCCCAATCGAATTTACTTCGGCGACTTCGATGTATTATTTAGTACTATTTTTTCTTGTCATCTCGATTTTCATTGGTGTGCGGATTGTTCATTCACTCACCGGAAGAACCTATATTGCAATTCGCAACAGTGAAGAGTTGGCACAAACACTTGGCATTAACACAAGGACAAATAAACTTGTCTCATTTGTTGTCTCCATAGCTTATGCAGGACTTGCTGGCGGATTGTATGCTTCACTGACGCGATTTATAGGCCCGGAAATTGCAGGTTTGGAAATGGTGTTTAACTTTCTGATTTACCTCATCGTTGGTGGTCTTGGAACATTAACTGGACCGATTGTCGGGACGATGATCTTTGTTTGGTTGACGCAATTTCTACAAAGCTTCCAAGAGTATCGCATGTTAATCTTCGGTCCGATATTGGTCATGATTGTCATCTTTTATCCGGCGGGACTCGCTGGCGCTTATTTTTCGTTGAAAATTAAATTTGACGAAGCGAGAAAAAAAAGAGCCACTAAGCAAGAGCAGAAGAATTCTTTAGAATCGTCCAAAATTCAAAGCCGGGAGGTATCTTAATGGCATTTATCGAACTAAAAGGCTTGACGAAACAATTTGGGGGATTAACAGCGGTCAATGAAGTTGATTTTGAAATTGAAAAAGGAAAAATCACTGCAATTATTGGCCCTAATGGTGCCGGTAAATCAACATTTTTCAATTTAATTAGCGGCTTTTATCCGCCGAGTGCTGGATCAATTCTGTTTGAAGGAAAAGATATCACAAGATTGCCCGCCCATCTTTGCGCAAGACTTGGAATTGCACGTACATTCCAGACAACACATTTATTCGAGCGTGCAACAGTCCTGGATAATGTTATTGTCGGTCATCGGTTGCGGACCCAGTCAAAACTTTATGATGCCATTTTCCGGACGAAAAGAGAACGGCGTGAGGCACGAGCAGCTTATGATAAAGCGATGGAAACATTGGCGTTTGTTGGACTTGAGGAGATCGCGGAACGCCCAGTCGCAGGCATCTCGCAAGAAGCTAAAAAACGCGTCGCCATTGCACTTGCTCTGGCGACAGATCCGTTAGTTTTATTTTTAGATGAACCCGCTGCGGGCATTAACCCAGAAGAAACCGATGATTTAGCAATGTTAATTAAAAAAATCGCTGAAAGTGGCATTACTGTTTGCACGATTGAACATAAAATGCAAATGATTATGGGACTTGCAGATAGCATTATGGTACTGAATCATGGTTCGAAAATTGCAGAAGGCTCGCCTGAGGAAATACAAAACAATCCGGTTGTCATTGAAGCGTATTTAGGAGGCGGAGTCAGTGCTTAAATTAACGGATGTGACTGTAAAATTTGGACCGTTCGAAGCGCTCAATCGGATTAACCTCCATGTGACAGAAGGAGAGTTAGTCGTTTTACTCGGTGCGAACGGGGCAGGGAAAAGTACCATCTTTAATACGATTAGCGGCTTAAATAAACCGAGTTCAGGAGAGATTCATTTTATTGGTCAAAGCGTTCGCGGATTTTCACCGGATAAAATGGTGAAAGCAGGAGTTGTCCAATGTGCTGAAGGGAAAAAGCTTTTTGCAGATATGTCTGTACAGGAAAACCTGATGATGGGTGGATTTGTACATCGTAGTAAGAAGGCGCAACTGAAGCAATCTTTAGCGGAAGCTTATGAACTATTTCCAATTCTATATGATAAAAAAGAGGATCCTGCTGGTTCATTAAGCGGCGGACAACAGCAAATGCTCGCAATCGGGCGAGCGTTAATGGCGAAACCGAAACTCATCATGATGGATGAGCCTTCCATTGGACTTGCGCCACTGATCGTTGAACAGATGTTTTCGATTATCCAAGAAATTAATAAAAGTGGGACAACCGTTTTGCTTGCGGAACAAAATGCGAATGCAGCACTGAAAATTGCGGACAGAGGCTATGTCATTGAGAATGGCACAATCGTTCTGCAAGGTGAGAGCCGAGCATTGTTTAATAATGATGCAATCCGAAAGGCGTATATTGGCGCTTAGCTAAAGGCGGGAACTTGCTCTAAACTACCGGTTATTAAAAGTTTGTAAAGGGGGAAAAATAGATGAAGAGGCTTAAGGGTTGGCTTTTGATTAGTGTGCTACTTCTTTTAACGTTTGCATTAACGGCGTGTAATGAGGATTCAACTAATGCGGAAAGCGGAGTTTCTGGAGGTTCTAAAGAGTTAATTATCGGTTATTCCGGTCCGTTAAGTGGTCCAGCAGCTTATTACGGAGAGGACACGTTAAATGGGCTTAAAATGGCAGCGGAAGATATAAATGCGGAAGGCGGTTTTGAAGTCGATGGGCAAACGTACAAAATTAAGCTAGAAACACTTGATGATATGTACTCGCCGAATGAAACAGCCGCAAACGCGAAACGATTAGTTCAGGAGAACGATGCAAAAATTATTTATAGCCCGCATAGTGGCGGAATTTATGCCATGCAAGTTTTTAACGAGTTAGAGGATTTTATCATCATGGGGTATACAAGTGAGCCGGGCGTAACGGAACAAGGAAATACGCTTAACGTTCGCATTCCGCCGCGTTACGATAATTATATTGAACCTTTTACAAAGTATGAAATAGAAAGATTCGGCAAGAGAATTGCATTTCTTCCTACAGCTACCCAGTACGGGAAAGATTGGGCAGACGCGCTTCGACCGGTTTGGGAAGAACACGGGGGAGAAATTGTATTTGATGAATCGATTGATTTTAGTAAAGACACGGATTTTCAAACGATTTTATCGAATGCATTAAGCAAAGATCCAGATGTCCTCTTTATTGGAGGCGCGTCTGAACCAACGGCACTCGTCTTAAAACAAGCACGCGACCTCGGATTTGAAGGCGGATTCATCGTGATGGACCAGGCAAAAGTAGACCAAATGGCAGCAGTTCTAGACGGGAATTATGATTTGATGGAAGGTGTAGTCGCTGTCACCCCGCTTGTGGATTCGGATTTTCCAGGAACGGCTGAATTTGTAGAAAAATATCATGAACAACACGGAAAAAATCCAGGGTCTGAAGCCGGTTTCCATTATTTGTCTCTTTATATTTTGACAGAGGCAATGAAAGCTGCTGGAACTGTTGATGATACGAAAAAAATTATGGCTGCATTGGATGAAGGTGCGAAAAACCTTCCCGAAGCAAAACAAGTGTACGTGATTAAAGGTGTCGATGAAAATGGTGGATTTGAGCAGCGACTGCGAATGGCTTATATTGAAGATGGGGAGTTACATCAATTTAGTACCCAATGAATAATGATTGTGAAAAGGAGCCTCCTAGGTTCCTTTTTCAACGAGATTAATTTTTTTAATAGAATGATTTTCTATGCTAGATACTTAGGGTAATTGATTCTATACGCGCCCTTTCAGTAGGTTTAACCATATAAAAAATGATATAGTTGAAAGAAGATATTTTTACATGCAAAAGTAGGGGAGAATATGATGGACAAAAAAGAAAAACAGTTAGTCGACTATTATTACGGAAAATTTTCGGAGAGAAGTTTTGATGAAAAAGATTTGTACGGTTTTTTGATGGTGGTTCGCGAGCACAGCCGCGATCAACAAGTGATTCGAGATCTGACAGATTTCATTGTACATAGAGAGAATAGTACGGGCTATGCGAAAGCGTATTTAGATGAATGTAAGGAAATCATTAATAATCTTGGGAAAACAAAAGTGCGTAGAAAAATTGAGCATCTGTTTTCATTTAAAGATATACGAAATGGATTTAATAGGTTGTTTCAAGAGTTAGGGCTTGAAAGATTACCGGTGGAAATTATGAATGACTTTTTAATTTGTATCATTTCACTTTTACAAGGGATCAAAATACTTTCTGGCAATAAAAAGGTAGGTCATCTCAGTTTTGCAGCGTCTAGTAAAGAGTTATTTTTGATGGGCAATATGACCATTAAAAACCAAGGACGAACGATGCCGATTACATTTCCGGTATTGTCGGTGAAAAATATATATGAAGAAATCAATCCGCAAGACAGCCAAGATACGCCATACCTCTTTGATCATGAAATGATGGAAGTGATTAACGTCAATCGACAATTAGCAATTACATTTCCAGAAATGGCAACGAAATAGAATAATAAGAAAGTGTCAGGAGCTCTTGCATTTGGGCACCTGACACTTTTTAAAAGTCTGCTAATTACCGACTGATAATCATGATTTTTTCTTTACTTAATCCAGTCGCTTCCTCTGACCAATCTCGGGTTTTCCAAAATAGGAAATCCCGGGTTTTCATTTTTACTTGATTGAATAGGAGCTTATACAAACATGTCTAAAAATAAAAATGTCAGCCTTCAAACGAAGTTAACCGTTTTAGTTTGTACGGTTGTTCTCATTGCGATTGCGGTGACGGCTTATTTAATTGGCAATAAAGCCATTGCAAATTCAAAAGAGTTCCATGCGAATAAAGTGATGGATCTTGCGAAGACAATTAGTCACACACAGCTGATTCAAGATGGATTAATTGGAAAGGAATCCCCAGATAAGATTCAAACATTCACGAAAAGTGTACAAGAAGAAACAGGTGTTGAGTATATCGTCGTGTTGAACAAAGAACACATCCGCTTGTCACATCCAGTGGGAGAGCGGATTGGGGAGTACTTCGTTGGTGGCGATGAAGATCGTGCCTATGAGGGTGAGAGTTACACATCCACCGCGCACGGGACGCTCGGCGAGTCATTGCGTGCATTTGTGCCCATTTATCATGAACATGAGTTAGTCGGCGTTGTGTCAGTGGGTGTTTTATCCGAAAATATTCAGGCGGCTGTTTTTGAAAGCTTAAAAACAATTTACATAGCAATTGGTGTTGGATTACTCGTCGGGATCATCGGAGCTTTTTTATTGGCGAGACAAGTGAAGAAAACTTTATATGGTCTGGAACCCAAAGACATTGCAAAACGATTAGGTGAGCGGGATGCGATGCTTGAATCCGTTAAAGAAGGCATTCTTGCGATGAATGACGAAGGAGAAATTATTGTCGCCAATCAAGCGGCAAACCAGATCTTTCAAAAAGCTGGCATTACTGAAAGCTTAATCGGTCAACAAGCAGACGCATTTCCGCAAATGTCAGCGTTAAAAGAAGTCCTTCAAACTGGAAATACTTCCCTGGATGAACAACAAAATTTAAACGGCATCGAAATCGTCGTCAATCGCGTACCTGTCGTATTAAACGGTAAAATTGTGGGCGCACTCGCCACTTTCCGGGATAAAACGGAACTCACTTCTTTAGTGGAGCAGCTATCGAGTGCGAAAAGCTTCGCGGAAATCCTTCGCGTGCAAACCCATGAATTTATGAATAAACTGCACGTCATTTCAGCAATGGTTCATACAAAATCGTATGAGGAATTACAAGCGTATACGACCTATATTTCCAGTGCCTATCAACAGGAAGTAGGGGCAGTGTCTAGGTTAGTTAAAGACCCAGTTCTGTCAGGCTTTTTGGTTAATAAATTAAGTGAAGCACGGAAGTTTGATATTGAAATCGACTTAACGGGAGAGCGTCCGCTTCCGGCACTAAAAAATATCGTACATATGGATAAAATCATCACGATTGTCGGAAACCTTTTTGATAATGCGAGTGAAGCCGTACGGGACCAGACATTTGCGCATATAGAAATGACCGTTCATTATGAAAATAACTTTTTCTACTTTGATATTCGCGACAACGGCCCTGGTTTAAATGAAAATGAAGCATCCCAAATAGGTATTTCAACAAAAGGAGAAAATCGCGGGTACGGACTTTATTTAATCAATAAAGCATTAAACGAATTAGGTGGTACAATAAAAGTAACGACTTCAAAAGACACAGGAACAGAATTTAACGTGAAAATTCCGTACGAGGGGGACATACATGATTAACGTATTAATAATTGAAGATGATCCCATGGTTGCGAAGTTTAACGCCATTTATTTGGAAAGCATTCCAGGCTTTTCATTGGCGGGAATTGCTGAAAATGCTGAAGAAGGCTGGGCATTTTGCCAATCTGTGAAAGTTGACCTGATTTTATTAGATGTCTATATGGGCGATAAAACGGGTCTTGAACTGTTGCAAGACCTACGGCGAGAAGACATATCCGTGGATGTTATGATTATCACGGCCGCAAATGATAAGCAATCTGTTCAAACAGCCCTGCATTACGGAGCGGTCGATTATTTAATCAAACCATTCAGTTTTGAACGATTTCAAGAGGCGCTCACGAATTACGCACAACAGCGAAGTAAGATGAAAGACATTGCAAATGTAAGTCAGGAAGAAGTCGATTCATTTTTTCTGAAATCAGGTAAAGAACCATTCGCACGTCCATTGGAATTGCCTAAAGGATTGACGACTAGAACATTGTCGGTGATCGTCAACCAGATTTTAAAGCGAGAACCAACCTCATTTTCAGCTGCTGATTTAGCGATGGAGACAGGCATATCGCGCGTTTCTGTGAGGAAGTACATAAACCATTTAGCAGAAATGAACCTCTTACAAGTTGAAGTGATTTATCAAGAAACAGGCCGGCCGTTACATCGATTTTACTTACAACCTGGTAAAGTCTCGATTTTAAAGTCCTTGTTAAATTAAAAACAAGACGCAATTTCATCATTGCGTCTTGCTTTTTTTATTTACAAAAGGTTTTACTTACTTACACAATCTATGCTTTCACCACATATGTCATTATTGTTAATATCTAAGCAAACGCTTACATAAGGGGGTTATATTTTGAAGACAATGGTTTCAACTGTCTGGCAAGGGCTTTGGCACTCGCATAACCAGACTAAAAAATTACTTAACTTTTTTTCATATACAAAAGAAGTAGATAAAGTAAAAAAGAATGATGACAAGTTAAAAGGGACGGAGAAGAATGAACCGCCACAAGAACCGGATAATCCATACAATAAGAAATCTTATTCGACTGCACAAATAGTAGGACTGCTCCTTGGACCGCTCTTATTTTTATTAACGTTTATGTTCTTCTCACCAGAAGGTTTATCAACAGAAGCAAAAGCAGTGCTTGCGGTGACGTTATGGGTTGCAACGTGGTGGATTACGGAAGCGATTCCGATTCCAGTTACCTCGCTACTGCCAATCTTCTTGTTACCAGCTACGGGGGCACTTGAGAGTGGAACAGTTACGGCAGCTTACGGGAACGATATTATCTACCTATTCCTAGGCGGTTTCTTTATCGCAACGGCAATGGAAAAATGGAATTTACATAAGCGTATGGCGTTGGCGATCATTTCCTTCATTGGAACGAGTACACAGCGCATTTTACTTGGCTTCATGACGGCGACCGCTTTTTTATCGATGTGGGTATCCAATACGGCAGCCGTTATGATGATGATTCCGATGGGCCTTGCGATTACTGCGCAAGTTGCCGAAGCGCTAAAAGGAAGACCTGAAGAGAAAGAGATTCCGAAGTTCGAGAAAGCATTGATTTTCGGAATCGGGTACGCAGGAACAATTGGGGGACTCGGAACACTGATCGGGACACCGCCCAATATTATTCTTGCCGCACAAGTAAAAGAACTTTTCGATGTGGAAATTTCTTTCGCAAACTGGATGTTAATTGCAATACCGATTGTTCTTTTACTAATTATCACAACTTGGATTTATTTAGGCAGATTTGTTTTTAGAATGAACATTAAAGGACTTCCTGGCGGACAAGAAGTCATTCAGGAAGAACGTAAAGCGCTCGGAAAAGTCATCCACGAGGAAAAAGTCGTCGCTGGCGTATTCATCTTTGCGGCTTTTATGTGGATTACAAGAGAGTTTATCTGGCTTGACCTTTTACCTGATTTAAAAGATGGGCAAATCGCCATTCTCGCAACAGCACTCTTATTCGCGATTCCGACATCTAAGAAACATGGCAGTCGCATTCTCGAGTGGAAAGACTCGAAAGAAATTCCATGGGGCATTCTGTTACTGTTCGGCGGTGGACTAGCAATCGCAGCAGGGTTCCGTCAAACGGGGTTATCCGAATGGATTGGTGGACAATTAACATTATTAGACGGCTTTAATATGCTGTTAATTATTACACTTTCGACGTTACTCGTTCTTGGATTAACCGAAATTACATCAAATACAGCAACCGCAACGATGATTTTACCAGTGCTAGCGGCACTTGCCCTAGCTTTAAACATTCATCCATTTGCGTTAATGATTCCTGCCGCAATGGCCGCAAACTGTGCATTCATGTTACCGGTCGGCACACCACCAAATGCGATTATCTTTGGTACTGGGAAAATAAGAATTGTGGAAATGGTACGGGTTGGGTTCCTTGTGAATTTCTTTGCTTTATGCTTAATTATATTGGTCATTGCGTATTTAATGCCAGTTGTTTGGGGAATTGACTTAAATAGTGTACCTGCTCATTTTATTAAATAAAATGACTGTGCCCATCACCTGAATTGATTAGGGTGATGGGCATTTTTTTAGTCAAACTGATGAGGAGTAGAAGCATGTTTCCACGTAGGAATATATTACCGTTGAAACAGGGAGACTTGTCCTGTAAAATACTAAATCCAAGCTGCATTGTTCGTAATACGATTAAGTTTTAACCTTTATGCTGTAAAAGGGAGTTTTAAATTGAAACTGAAATGGCAAGCCTCGTTCTTTTCGCGAACAACGAGGACAGACAGGAAGGTTTCTGCGAACACCCACTTTGAGGAGTGGTGGTTTAAAACTTTCTAATGACTTACGGCAAAGGCGGCTTCTACATAAGTGAGAAATTTAATAAAGCAATCATAGACGTAAACATCTTTCGTATCAGACTTTGATCGTAGGATGTTTTTTATTTTAGTCCAATTATTATTTTGTAAAAACATTAAAGCGCTAGTGATCGAAGAGAAATCTTCTAATCACTAGCGCTTTACTTTGATGCATTAATGAAGGAATCATGTAGGTATGTAACAAATTTATAGTGGAATACCTTCAATCATAATAAAATTCATTGATTAGACATAATCCTATTTATTCTATATATGGAATTAATTAACTGGAAATAGAATTGATAGACATATAACCCATTTAATTCCAGTATGCATAAAGTGTGTTGCTAAATTAACAAATAAACATTCTTTTTATTGATAAATGATATAAACATGATAAGTGATTGGGTTGTAAATTTATCTAATTTTCCAGTAAAAGATTTGCTTTTAATCCGAATTTCCAGTATTTCTAGATAAAAATAAAAGTTTTTTATTTATTTTTATAATCGTGATGAGTGCCTTAGCTACGTAGGTTTAAAGAAGCTTGACTTTTTCAGAAACGTCTGTTTTTAAACGAAAACGATTTGAAGTTTAAAAATAGCTATGTTAAGTTTTTAAACATACACAAATTGCTTGTGTCGAATACAAACAGGGGGAGAAACATGAAGAAGATTTCTTTGGGAATTATGATGTTCACGCTACTGTTATTCGTAGCAGCGTGTGGCAATGGTGATGGAAATGCGTCAGGGGAAAAGAATGTCTTAGAAGAGCTTCAAGAAAAAGGAAAAGTCACAGTCGGTTTTGCAAATGAAAAACCGTATGCATATGAAGAAGATGGGGAATTAAAAGGTGCAGCTGTTGAAATTGCAAAGGAAGTATTAGGAAATTTAGGGATTGAAGAAGTGGAAGGTCAACTATCTGAATTTGGGAACCTTATTCCCGGTTTAAATGCCGGAAAATTCGATCTAGTTACTGCTGGAATGGCGATTACACCAGATCGTTGCGAAAATGTGGCTTTTGGAGAACCTGAAATTCAGTACGGGGAAGGGTTAATTGTAAGCGCTGGCAATCCGGAAAATCTTTTTAGTTATAAAGATATTGCTGCTAATCCAGATATTAAAGTTGCAGTCATGAGTGGTGCAACAGAAATAGATTTTTTACTTCGTGAAGGAGTGGAAGATCGTCAAATTGTTAGAGTTCCAGATATACCAGCATCGTTCTCCGCTGTTGAATCGGGGAGAGCCCATGCGACAACTGGTACTGAGATGACCATTAAAATGGCTTTAGAATCGGCAAACGCTGACAAACTTGAATTTGTCGAAGGCTTCGAACAACCGGAAATCGAGGGGGTTCCAAGTTACGGTGCTGCTGCATTCCGTACAGATAATGAAGACCTGAGAAAAGCGTATAACGAAGAATTAGCTAAATTGAAGGAAGCAGGTAAAATTGCAGAACTAATTGAGCCTTCTGGTTTTAGTGCAGAAATGAATGTAGTGGACAATGACCTAACAACTGCAAGTATTTGTAGTGGTGAAAAATACTAATTGCTTTTAAAGGGTCATGCCAGTTTAGGTCTGACCCTTTCTTGCATTGATAAGGGAAAATGGGGATGTGTTTATGAGCACGATAAATGAAATTTCACTCGTTTTACTGAAGGGGATAAAAGTTACACTGATTGTGTTAGTTTTTTCAATTCTATTTTCAACATTGATTGCGCTGATTGCTGGTCTTTCCAGGTCGTCTAGCAATTTGCTCATCAATAAATTTACTGGGTTTTACGTAGAAGTATTCCGCGGCACCTCCTTAATCGTTCAGTTATTTTGGTTTTCTTATGCGTTGCCTGGTTTGTTTAATATCCATTTGGGCAGTGACATTTGGGCAGGAATTCTTGCAATCTCTTTAAACTATGGTGCCTATATGTCCGAAATCGTGCGGGGATCAATCGCCGCAGTAGCACCAGGGCAAACAGAAGCATCGATTGCACTGAATATGTCAAAATTCCAACGGATGCGTATCGTTATTTTACCGCAAGCTGTCCGTATGATGCTTCCGGAATACGGAAACTACTTAATTCAAATTTTAAAAGCAACCTCATTAGTGTCACTGATAGGCTTAACGGACATTTTATATTACGGTAATATTTACCGGAGCACGCATTTGTCTGAGGCGCCTGCTGTCTATTTGGTTGTTCTCGTATTCTATTTCATCTTGGCACTCCCGTTAATCGCATTTACACGCAAGATGGAAGTTGTGTCTAAGAAAGGAGTTGCTCAAGGGTGATTTGGAGTTGGGAAGTATTTTTTGATGTGATTCCTATTATATTTAAGGGCATGTGGATAACACTTGGTTTGACAATCGCTTGTTACCTCTTTGCTGTCATCTTCGGATTCTTCTGGTTGCTTATGGACCAAGTTCCTTCAAAAGTGTTTAGATGGACTGTCAGATGGATTGCAGAATTCATCAGGTCAACACCTCCACTTGTACAATTATTTTTTATTTACTATGCATGGCCAATGGTGCCCGTTGTCGGCGTTTCACTGAATCCTTTCGCAGCCGCAATTTTAGGGCTTGGTATTCATTTTAGTACGTATTTATCTGAAGTGTACCGGTCCGGAATTGAATCCGTTGAAAAAGGACAATGGGAAGCGGCGACAGCACTTAATTTATCAACAAGTCAAAAATGGTTAAAGGTGATTTTACCGCAAGCCATTCCACCGACAATTCCAATGCTCGGAAACTATTTAATAATCATGTTCAAAGAAGTTCCGTTAGCTTCGACTATTGGCGTTGTTGCCATGCTGCATTTAGCAAATGATTATGGCGCGCAGTATTACAAATATGTAGAGCCATTAACAGTCGTGGCGCTGTTCTTCTTATTATTAAGTTATCCATCGGCTTTACTTATTAAGAAATTGGAAATTAAATTTAATCGACGTTTTGATAAAAAATATGTGACCGAATCATAAGGAGTTTGAGTTTATATGGGAGCACCAATTGCAAAGTATCGCGATGTACACAAATCTTTTGGCGAAGTCGAAGTATTAAAAGGAATCGACCTAGACATTGGGCCTTCAGAGAAAGTTGCGCTCATTGGGCCAAGTGGATCAGGTAAAACAACCATCATTCGTTTATTAATGACGTTGGAAGACCCAACTTCAGGCACAATTGAAGTCAATGGCAAAAACTTATGGCATATGGAAAGTAAAAACGGGCTTGTTCCAGCAAATGAGAAATACTTGAGGGAAGTTCGTGGGGATATCGGGATGGTATTTCAGCACTTTAATTTATTTCCTCATATGACAATCTTGGAAAATTGTATGACTGCGCCGATTCATGTGAAGAAAGAAAGGAAAGAAACAGCAAAAAAGCGTTCACTTGAGATGTTGGAAAAAGTGGGGCTTGGGGATAAAGTAGACCTTTATCCGAACCAATTATCAGGCGGTCAAAAACAACGCGTGGCGATGGCAAGAGCTTTAGTTATGAAGCCGAAAATTATGCTGTTTGACGAAGTGACATCTGCATTGGACCCCGAATTAGTCGGTGAAGTGTTGGAAGTGATCCGGGACATTGCGAAAGAAGGGGAAATGGCGATGGTCCTCGTGACACATGAAATGGACTTTGCGCTCGATATCGCAGACCGTGTCCTCTTTTTAAACGATGGAGTCATTGAAGCAGATGGTCCGCCATCGGAAATTATTGAAAATCCAGAGAGTGAACGTTTACAGGATTTCCTCAGTCGCTTTACGTCCAGTAATGGGAATCAATCTTAAAAAAATGACAGCCTTGATTTGATGTTTTTTATTAAATTAAGGCTGTTTTGTTTTTGGGGAAATAAGTTTCTTCCATATAAGTCCTAATATTCATGATCGTAGTGAGAGGAAAAGAAAAGAGGTATCACCATGCGACAACAGCGTAGAATATACATAATAACGAATTCCTTTTACGATAAGGTGGTTATTTCCATCAATTTCATGCGATAATGGACAAAGAATGAGAGGTTAAAATACATGACATTTCGAGATTATCGTTTAAGTAAAGAAATTAGGAGAGCGCTGGATCAGCTTGGCTATACGGAACCGACAGAAGTTCAAGCGAAGGTGATTCCAACCGCGCTCGAGCGGACTGATTTGATTGTTAAATCGCAAACAGGAAGCGGGAAGACGGCGGCTTTTGCCATTCCAATTTGTGAAAAGGTGGCGTGGGAAGAGAACAAACCGCAAGCGCTGATTTTGACACCGACGCGGGAACTTGCGGATCAGGTGAAGGAAGACGTGACGAATATCGGTCGTTTCAAGCGGATTAAGGCGGCGGCCGTATACGGAAAACATCCATTTCGCTATCAACAAGAAGAGCTACGGCAAAAATGCCACATCGTAGTTGGGACCCCAGGGCGTGTATTGGATCATATCGAACGCGGAACGCTCGTGCTTTCTGAAATCGACTTTTTCGTTCTGGATGAAGCAGATGAAATGCTCAATATGGGGTTCATTGATCAAGTTGAAGCAATTATGAAGGCACTTCCAAAAGAGAGAACAACGATGCTGTTTTCTGCGACGCTTCCAGAAGATATCGACAGATTGTGCCGTCAATATATGAAAGCACCAGAGAGTATCGAGATTGCGTCAACTGTCACGTTAACGGACCAGATTGACCATTCTGTAATCGTTGTGAAAGAGCAACAAAAGCCCGATTTATTACGCGATGTAACCGTCGTTGAAAACCCCGACAGCTGTATCATTTTCTGCCGGACGAAAGATCGGGTTGATGAAGTGACCGAACAACTGGAAAAGCACCATTATCCATGCGACCAACTACACGGCGGGATGACCCAGGAAGATCGGTTTGCTGTGATGGATGACTTCAAAAGCGGTGGGTTCCGCTATCTCGTTGCTACGGACGTAGCGGCACGGGGCATCGACATCGATCATATAACCCATGTGATTAATTACGATATTCCGCTTGAAAATGAAAGTTACGTGCACCGTGTCGGCAGAACTGGACGCGCAGGCAGAAACGGGACGGCTATTTCATTCGTCACACCCCGCGAAGATCACGTGCTAGCGGAAATCGAAGCATACATCGGTTTTGAAATCGAGCGCCGGGAAGCACCGACACCGCAAGCGGTTAAAGCAGCGATGGACGCATTCACCGAAAAGTTGGAAAAACGTCCGCAATTGAAAAAGAGCAAAAGTGAACGGGTGAACAAGGATATTTTAAAGTTGTATTTTAACGGCGGCAAAAGGAAAAAACTCCGCGCATTCGACTTTGTCGGTACAATTACAAGTATCCCTGGGATTTCCGGTGAAGACATCGGTATTATCAAAATCCAAGATACCGAGACGTATATTGATATACTAAATGGCAAAGGGCAACTTGTTTTGGATGCAATGCAGGAGAAAACGGTAAAAGGGAAACAGTTGAAGGTGCATAAGGCTAGGAAATGATTGGGAAATACTCATCAGTGTCACCACTTAGTCATGCATAGTAGAACCGAGATTAATGCAGACCTTTTAAACTGACTACAGTAAATAATTATCCAACTGGAAATTGAAGAACAGCTGTAATTAAAAGCTGTTCTTTTATTTTGATCTACTGTCAAAAATACACACCTATTTGTCATGTATAATTGACACTTGTTAATGTATATCATACATTGAAAGTATTGGAGGAGATGTGATGTCAAAGAATTTACGCTTAAAATCTGCGCGCGCGGCGAAAGATTTGTCGCAGGCGAAGTTGGCTGATGCGGTGGGTGTAACGCGTCAAACAATGAATGCGATTGAGAACGGTGACTATAACCCTTCATTGAATCTTTGCATTGCGATTTGTAAGACGTTAGGCGTTACATTGAATGATTTGTTTTGGGAGGAATGAAGAATGAAAAATAAAGATTACGATGAATTTCAGCTTGCCAACAGACATCGCATTGCTTTTCAGACGCTATTTATTACGTTTGTAGTCATTATGATTAATGGCTATGTAAAATTTATTTATGGGAATTGGGCTGATCCTTTGCTTGAAATGATGATAACGGTTCTTATACCTGGTATGTATTTTACGATCATGTCCATTGCAAAGAATGCTTACTTACGACAGAAAGATCATCCAATTGTTTTTATTGTGATGATGGGAATGGCTACCATTCTCAGTGGCGCAGCAGTTATTTCGAGTATAATGAGTGGAATCTTAGAACTCGTCGAGGATGGACAACTGACAAATCAAGTCGGAAGTCTATTGCTCACAATATATGCCGGAAGTACGACAGTTGCTTTGCTTATGCGCAGTATGAAAAACAGGAGAGTTTTTGCGAATGAAGAATCGTAATGAGTACTTATGCGCGATGCATGAGGGGAGAGTTTGACTGGAACTTATGGATTGTTTTGTTGATAGGTAGAACAATTGGTCATTTAGTAATCGCCTTTGTTAGAGAACCTATTGAAGAAAATAAACACGATAAAAAACCTAGATATTCTAAATAGTTTTCCAGGGGCTTGGTGCTGTCGCTATTTAAAGGAGAGAATATTATGCTAGTTGATGAATTTGATGTATTTTTGTTTGATTTAGATGGAGTGATTTATATAGGACCTGAACCACTTCCAGGTGCAGTAGAATCGCTCAAACGTCTGCGGCAAGATAAGAAAGATATTCGGTTTTTAACAAATAATCCAATTACAACACGTGAAAAAACGGCAAAAAGGTTAAATAGTCTTGGAATAGAAGCAAGCAGCGAAGAAGTAATTACATCAAGTTGGGCCACTGCTCAATATTTACAGAATGAAAAGATTAGAACCGCATTTGTTTTAGGTGATGAAAATTTAAAATGGGAATGTCAACAGGTAGGTATTAACATTGACGATCAAAACGATGTTGAAGCTGTTGTTGTCGGGTATGACAGTGATGTTTCTTTTCGAGACATCGAACATGCAACAAGATTAATTTATAAAGGCGCAAAATTTGTTGCGACAAATGATGATCGAACATATCCGGCTCCAGAAGGTCCCTTACCTGCTAGTGGAACTATGGTAGAGGCGGTTCGAGTAGCAACAGGGAAGAGACCTGTTATTGTAGGAAAACCATACCCTTATATGTTTAATAAAGCCATTGAATCTTTCGCCCCGTCCTCTAGAATCGTAATGGTGGGCGACAATCCGTACACAGATGTTTTAGGGGCACATCAAGCAGGAATACCATCCATTTTAATATCAGATCAAAAGACAAATAAATTTCCATCTGCTAGGGATTTTCGTAATCCAGATGCTACAATACCGAATTTAAAAGGTTTATTTGATAATACTATTAAAATTAAAAAATGGATTTCTCCTGCCTTTTCTTGGCCTGATCATATTAAAGCGGGAGTAGCAGGCATTATATTTGATAAGACTCAGCGCGTTCTCCTAATGAAGCGTGCAGAAGACGGCTTATGGGGTATTCCTTCGGGCCGTGTAGAACCGGGAGAAACTGTAGAAGAGGCAATCATCAGAGAAATTAGTGAAAAAACGGGTTTAAAAGTTATAGTTAATCAGTTAATCGGAGTTTATTCTGATCCTGTTTCCCAAGTGTTTTCGTATCCAAACGGGAAAGTAAGTCACTTTATTACAACTTATTTCGAATGTGAAGTTGTGGGAGGAACTCTAATTAAGGAAAATGAAGAAATAGTAGATGTGAATTATTTTGATCTGAATCATTTACCGGAAAATCTCTCACGTATGCATCCAAGATGGCTTAAAGATGCATTAGATAAAGAACAAATTTCTTATATCCGTTAAAAAACGTGAACACTGACTTTTGGAAGCTAAATAAATTTTTCGTACAGGTACCTTTTACTATTTAACAGGAAGGTGGATTCATTTATTTGTCAAAGTTTGAAAGTGACGTAAACGCCGTGCAAACTAATTCTGCCTCGGTGAAAAAATATATAAATTCCCCACAAAAACAACAACAACTTTACCGCCGGACTTTGTGGACTGTCATTTTTGCACAAGTTTTGGGAGGTGCAGGACTGGCAGCCGGTATTACAGTAGGCGCATTAATCGCTATTGATATATTGGGAACGGATAGTTTTGCCGGACTGCCCATTGCATTGTTCACACTCGGTTCTGCCGGCGCAGCCATGGTAATTGGCCGATTATCGCAACGGTACAGCCGACGATTGGGATTAGCTGTCGGATTCATTACAGGAGGTATTGGTGCAATCGGTGTCATTCTTGCAACGATGACCCAAAGCATACTGCTATTGTTTGTTTCGTTATTGATTTATGGCTCAGGTACGGCTACAAACCTGCAGGCGCGCTATGCTGGAACAGATTTGGCCACGGCGAAACAGCGAGGCACTGCCGTCAGTTTGGCCATGGTGGCAACTACATTTGGGGCTGTTGCTGGTCCGAACTTGGTAGATGTGATGGGAGATTTTGCTGTATCGATTGGTATTCCATCTCTAGCAGGTCCATTTATTCTTGCTGCTGTTGCTTATATCTTAGCTGGTTTAGTTCCGCTTATTTTTTTACGCCCTGACCCATTAGTAGTATCGAAAGCAGTTGCTGCTGCACGTGCTACAGACAATCACAGCATGTCTACTGAAGAGGCTACTGCCGACGAAGGTACTGCCAATAAGCGCGGTGTCTATCTTGGGGCAACGGTTATGGTGATTTCACAGATCGTTATGGTGGCAATCATGACGATGACGCCAGTTCACATGGGCGAATATGGTTTCACGATGCAACAAATCGGCATGGTGATCGGTCTTCACATTGCAGGAATGTATCTTCCATCACCGCTGACAGGGATATTAGTCGATAAACTCGGAAGGATGACGATGGCCGTTGTTGCGGGAATCACATTATGTATCACTGGTCTTTTGGCTGCATTCGCGCCTGGTGACTCTTTACTATTCATTGCAATCGCGCTTATCTTACTTGGAATTGGCTGGAACTTTGGATTGATTAGTGGAACAGCGCTCATTGTTGATTCGACCGTTCTTTCCACACGCGCCAAAACGCAGGGATCTGTCGATGTCTTCATCGCTTTGTCGGGGGCGATAGGTGGTGCATTGTCCGGAGTCATAGTTGCTGCTGGTAGCTTTGAGATTCTGTCTATAGGCGGGGGGATTCTTTCACTCGTGCTCATTCCTGCTGTACTATGGGCACGAAATTTTAAATAAATTAGTGTCGCGGGTTCCGTTATCCCGTTGCTTGTTTATCTCAAGCCGATTGTTTTGGACTTGACTTGATTTGAGTTGAGTTGGATTCCTAAAGGTTTTAATTAAATAAATAATTAGTACGTGCCCGCTACTTACATTTAACTGTTTAAGTAGCAGGCATTTTTTTGTGTGTGCACTATTTTTGAAGTCTTTTGAAACATTTTCCGGAATAATTCGTATTAGAGATAAGTATTGGGAATTAAGGTGACTATGAAATCGCCCAGATTGCATTAGAAAACTGGAGGTGTACAGTTGAAAAAGTCTATTTTTTATCTATTAATATTCCTGCTGTTTATTCTCCTTGTGCTTCTTGTAAAATACATAAATCCAGTCATTATTATCACAATGATCGTTTGTCTAATCGTCTTTGGCGGAATAACGAAAGTTATAAAATCAATCAGAGAAAAGGACCGTAATTAGTAGTAATGTCATCACCTATTCATGCCTAGTAGTTCCGCAATCATTGCGGACTTTATAAACTCGCAATTAAAAACAAAAAAGGATGGGATAAAGTGTTCCCGATTTTAGAAACTGAGAGGCTACTATTACGAGAAATTAAGAAGGAAGATGCAAAGGGAATATTTGCTTGTTTTTCTCATAACGACGTCACACGTTTCTATGGACAAGAAACATTAGAGAATATTGAACAAGCAGAAGAGTTCGTAGACTTTTTCTCGAAAAACTATCGTGAAAAGAGAGGTGTACGATGGGGAATTGAGCGAAAAGGAACTAAAGGTATCATTGGAACAATAGGCTTCAATGCTTGGTTACCTAAGCATAAGCGAGCTGAGATCGGTTATGAAATCCATCCAAATGAGTGGAGAAAAGGATATATAACAGAAGCAGTATTAAAGGTTATTTCTCATGGTTTTGAGGAAATGGGTTTAACGCGAATAGGTGCTGTAGTATTTATTGAAAATGAACCATCAAATAGGTTGTTAACTAAAATAGGTTTTCAAAGAGAAGGCGTTTTGAAAGACTATATGTATCAAAACGGGAAAGCACACGATACATATGTGTATTCATTACTTAAAATGTGTGAAAAAGGAATAGGAAGGAAATAAAAATTAGTTACGAGGTGTTTACATTGACTCAAAAGCATGCACTCGTCATAGGTGGCACAGGTATGCTGTCAGCTGTTTCTCTTTGGCTAACGGAAATAGGCTATCGGGTTTCTGTAATAGGAAGAAGTAAACAAAGACACCACCATTTAGTGAAGAAAGCGGCTGACCCTACTTTAATCAATAGTTTGAGTTTGGATTACAACAACCATTCACAGTTAGAAGACAAGGTTAGAACGGCCATTCAACAAAACGGCCCGATATCATTAGTTATAAGCTGGATACCTTCCATGCAATCATTAGATATCGTAAATAAATTGGTTTCTGAATATATTGATGATTGGAGGCTGTAACAGGTAAAGGGAAGTAGAAGATATTTTATTGATGACATCTTAAATGTACCATCGAATTGTACGCATAGTAGTATTATTTAGGTTTTATTTTAGAAGGAAATCAGTCTAGGTGGTTAACAAATAATGAAATATCGGAAGGTGTAATCAAGAGCGTTCAAGATGAGAAAGCTGAGTCCATCATTGGAAGGCTTCACCCCTATGAAAAGCGTCCAAATTATTAAATGATAAGCTGACAATAATCTGGCCATTTAATTGAATCAAGTACCTAGAAAAAGGTGAATGTCATGGAGTATTTTACGGTTTTACCTATGTGGAATTATTCGGGGAAACAAATTGAAATTATTGATACAAATAGTGTGCGCGTCGGTTTTATCAAGAGAACGTATAAAAGTTTTTGGGATAAACTCCTTCATTACTTGCCTATAACAATTTCCTTTTTGGAAACGATAAATATTGATGGTGAAAATAATGGTCATCAATTAAAGATTAGAGAGCAGTCTTTTAAATCAAATCTCTTGAAATTAAAATGGGATATATTTTTAGAAGATACTGCTACGGAAAGCCAGTTTTTGTTAGAAGATAAAACGAAGATTAGTACGAATCCACATATGGTCTATCACAAAAATAATAATGAATATGTTTTTAGAAAAGATCTATTTAATCGCACTTGTAAAATTAGTGTAAACGATGAAGTCTGTGCAACGATTAGAGTGGAGAAAAAAATTCCACTGTCGTTAAAGGCTGTCGTGAAGACGAATGACCTTACAATTTTGGAGTTACTTGGTATTTATTTTGTAATCAGTTTGGCTTATTAATACATATTTTGAAATAGAATGGGTGCCTATGTGCTGGGCTTGCGTTCGAAAGAATTGTAAAAAGTGTTTGCAATCAGAGAAATGAGTGCGTATCACTTTTCGGAAAACTCCGTAGTATAATAAGGAAGATGGGGCAGGAGTTGAATAGATTGAAAAAACTAATGATGGTAATGTTAGCGCTTGTTACATTGGCAGCGTGTTCGCCGGGTGGGAAAAAGTTAACGATTGAGCCGTACAAATTGAGCGAGAAAGAGCGACAGCTCATTCAACGAACGGGTGTATTCTCCATTGATTATTTCGAAATCAATGGGCACTTAGACGATGCCGATTTACAATTCTCCGTTGTAGTGTATGAGGATGGTAAGTTGAAAGAAGAACTGCTGAAGATGTACGGTATGCTGGATGCTAGTTTTAAAAACGAACTTATTTCCTTTGGCATGTTTGAGACGAAAAATGGGGAAGAAAAACAGCAGTTTACGCTTGAAGTAGGTACGCCGGGAGGTTCATTAGGAAGCTCGACTTATGAGACGGGGATGACGGCGAGTGTGTACGGTGCGCTGATTGACAATAAAGTAACGTTAGAAAAAGAACAGCCACTTTACCTAGCAGGATGGGCTGGGACAACGAAAGATGTAATCCCAACATTACGAGGAGAAAATGGTCAATTGCCTGAAAATCTTGCTAGCTATGAAAGAGCGCTATTATTAAAAGTTCTTTGGACCGTCGAAAAGTAAGGAGATTTTGTTGTTCAGTTTTTTATTCGGAACAGTGTATTGTCATAATTCAACCTTGCACAAGCACCCGATGCTAAGAAAAAGCTTCAAAATGTTTTTTAAAAGTTTATTTTTTGTCCTTTTCATGTTAAATTAATCATAGAGATTTTGTCGAAAATCGTTAAGAGGGAGCGGATAACAACTTATGAAGAAACTACTGAATTTATTGCTGTTATCCCTTTTTGCATTTGTCGCATTTCAATCTTTCTTATTCATAAAGGGCAATCTTGGATCATCGGGCCAAGTTGAATACGAAGTAAATGTAGAGACTCTACCAACTGAACTGCACCCCATTGTAGCTGAGAAGGTGGAGATTTTAAAAGAAAAAGCAGCAGAAAAAGAGATTACAATCCTGATTACAGATGATTACCGTTCGTTTGAAGAGCAGGACAAGCTTTATGATAAGGGCAGAAGAACTCCCGGAAAAGTAGTTACTCATGCGGAGGGGGGCGAATCCTATCATAACTTTGGCCTTGCAGTCGATTTTGCTCTTCAGCTTGAGAATGGTAATGTGATTTGGGATATTGAATATGATGGGAACGGAAATGGTCAATCAGACTGGTTTGAGGTAGCAGAAATTGCAAAGGAGCTGGGCTTTCAATGGGGAGGAGACTGGCGCGGCTTTAAAGATTATCCTCATCTTCAGATGGATTTTGGCTTAACCATTAACAATCTTCAAGAAGGAAAACGTCCCAAAATACCTCAGAGCTAATAACAAAGGGAACTGAAAAACGTTCGGTTTTTAAAGAATATTAATAGCCATACCAAAAATAGTCGACTTTAAAATTCTAAAATATGAATTTTTGGTCGTTTTTTTAATCTTAGAGGCTCGGATATCTTAAGCTAATTGGCACCATGTAGAAGAAAAGGAAATAGCGGAAGAAGATCAGTGTTTGTCACAAGAGGATATAAAGGAAGACTTCCTTAACCGCTCACCTGAGAAGGTAAAGGATAGCAGTAATTGGGATTTCAACCTATCCTTTGGTAAGTCTAAACTAAACAAGGATCTGATAAGGAGAAAGGATATATTCGGTTCGTCAATTGAAAAAATGAGGTCCATAATTCCGATAGCATTGGAAAGATTGGAACAAGAAATTGAGGTAGAGAATGGTTGGAAGGTTGCATTAGAAATAATAAAAATTACTGGTGTTGGAGATAAGGAATACCAGCGAATTGGACATGATGAAGTCGATAAATTAATTAGGGAGGAAGCTGGAGAAAGGTCGAAAAATGAACTCTTTTCATTAAATAATGATTGTATAATGGACGAATTACTAAATGATTATAAATACAAGTTAGAGCACTATGATTAGTGCTCTTTTGTATTCTGTAGTACCTTAATTTGATATTATAAAGTTGGTGATAAAAAATGGAAATAAAAGAGACGTTACAACAAACATTAAATTTATATCTTCCGAAAAAAAGTAAATTAGAGCCCAAAGAAAAAACTATTACCCGTTTAAGTAGTCCTACGCTAGGTCTATACTCAACACTATTATCTTTTCTAGTAATATCAGCAATTATTATATTTGTTCAATTATATTTTGATTTGCACTTCTTTACAGTTAATCCTAGTTATTGGCAATCATTTGTGAATACTGGTTGGACGGTTCATTCATCAATTTTAGCTATTTCGATTACATTAATAATATTTTTAGTTCAAGTCACTGGGGTTAATGCTTCCCAGAGAGTTATTATTCTTAATGAATTTGCTAAAAAAAGTTTGTTATACCCAACTTTATATTGGGCACTTCTTGGGGTTATTAGTTGGGGAGTAACTGCTGCTTATGCAACGAATCCTATTTATTCCGATATTTCTTCTGGATTATTAAATGTCTCTATATTTAATTCTGTAGTAACTATATATCTACTCATTAGGTGGTATAAAACAATTTTAAATGTTTACGATTCACAGTGGACCAGTCAGTTATACGAAAAGTCATTAGAGGAGAATATAAATAATGCCACAAGGAATTATGCAATAGAGCAAGTAATTAATGCAGCATTACTTATATTTAAAACCAATCATTCAAAAAAAATCAAGACGGAAATAGGAATAAATAAGGACAATAAATTAAAGGTAATTAGTTCAAAAAAAAGTGGATACATAATTGATGTTAATTTCGATATGCTAGAAAAAATATTACAACAGTTTGAACATAATGAGTTTATTGAACTACATATTTCTTTTAAGAATAAGGTGATGAAGGGAGATAAACTCTTTTCAGTTTCAGAAACTGTAGATGCCGGTATTAAATCAAGATTGTATAAGTGCCTTACTATTTCGAATAAAAGGTTATTTATTACCGATAATCAACTCGATAACTCATTAGATTCCATTGACGCTATACTTTCTAGTGCTATAAGAGAACAAACAATCGCTAGTATTAGGCACGGTTTAAGCATATATATCAATGCTATCAATATGTTTTTCGAATTTCAGAAAAAGGCAAATATTAATATCGAGAATATACCATTTCAAATTAGCCCTCTGGATTCGGTTATCAGACATATGTATAAACACATTAGGTCAATTGCTTATCAAAATTCTAATGACTTAAATTCAGAGGTTAGTTCGCTATTATCAAATTTATTAATAGAAAGTTTTCGCGAAAGAAATCTCCCTATGTTTAAGCAAGGATTAAAATTTTATCAATATTGGTTTCTATATGCTAAAAATCAACAACAACAGGCAAAGTACATATTGGAAAGAAGTCTGCGGATTACGTATGAACTTGTATGGTTTGATAAAGATTTTTCTGGGGATCTAGCTGACTTTAATAAAGAGTTATTATCATATTACAATAATATTTTCTACCATATATCTACAATGAACAATATAAAATTATATGTAAGTGTTATTGATTCATTATTTGAATTAAAATATATAATTGATGAAAGACAAAAAGTAGACTTTGATATTAAATATATTCAATATGGTTGGCTGTTTTGGTTGGTATTTCGATTAGAGAATAAGAAGCTTTCGATTGAAGATTTTAATCAACTATTACAAATTTTAGTCAAAGGTAATTATAATAAGTGGACTTTATTTCAGGATATAAATCAAGTTGTTTCCAATAATGGTGGGAGAGAGTTCTGGGATGAATGGGAAACTAATGAAAAAGAAACTGCTGATGATATAATTAAATTAGGAGTAAGAACATATTCAAGTGATCCTTTGAATTTACCGACACGTTCTTATGCTTTATTAAGTCTAATAACTGAAAACGGTCGACAACCAAGTAATGATGACTCACAATTCAAACCCTTAATCTATAGGCTAAAAGACGTTGAGAAATTTGCAAAAGATATGGTCGAGAGTGATTACTTAAAGCCAATGTTCAAACAGGAAAAAGAAATATTAATAAATGAGCTTATTCGGTTTCATGATACTGTCAATGAATTATATGAGAAACAAGAAGCAAACTTAATTATTAAATCACAAATATCACAGGAAGCAGTAATAGATTTTAATAACAAATTAAATGAAGTAATTTATAGGTTTCCTAGAGATTTATTTGAGAGATTCGGAATGTACATCCAAACTGAAAATAAAAATTACCAGAAAAAATTCTCAAGAACTTTATTTATGAATAAATCGCTTTTCATTAAAAAGCACCCCTTTATAGGAGTAGATAATGTATTACGAGAATTTTATCCATTATTAGAAAAAAGTATATTTGAATCTATTCAGATAAATTGTAAAGGTTTTGCTTTTAATAATTCTCTAGCTGGAACGATTGACAAAATGATAAGTAAAATGAAGATTGATGGAAACATACCTAAGCTTATTCTAGTACCTTGGGGAACTATGACGCATAGAGAATTTGAAGGTAACGATAAATTTACTTTTTATTATAATTCCACGAGAACTGTTTATGAACACGGTCAGTATAATGGCTGTCCTATTTTATGGTTACCAGAGAAGCTTGGTAATTATATTATCATAATAAATAGTACTAATATCGGCACTTGGATTCAGGGAGTTATAGAAAAAGCTAAATTAAATGTATCAGTAATATCCCTTGACAAATCGACTGTGAATTCAATTATAAGGAAAAGAAAAAAGAAAGGAAATTATTCGGCTGGAAAAAGTGGAAATCATCACAAAAATTATCTTCAACAAAAAGTATTAGTAAGGATTGAAACTGATTATAATTATTATCCATATGAAGGAATAGATGGTTATTATAGTTATATAGGTGATTATTTATCTTAGGATAATAACTAATCAACTTGAGACTGAATCACGCATTACGAAGATATTGATTGAATAAATTAAGCAATAAGAAATCCTTTACCTAAGATCCACTGGGAAAAGGATTTTTTAATGCTAATTGATAAGTACCTGTGCACGGTGCAATTATGACAATTCAATGTTCTGTATAAGTATTAGAAAGGAATGTCTGTTAACATTGTTACAATCAACTTCATTTCATAGACGTATACAATTGTAGCGTATAGTCTGAATAGTTTTTTGCACAGGTATCTTTCACTATGTGCCAAGATTCAACACGATTAGAATTGTTTTAGAACCGGGTACCTTTTAATGGTCAGATAGGTTTTGGAAGGAGGGAATAAGTGAGGATGTTTTTAGATAAAATTAGAACACCAGGTAAAAGCTCTCTTTCAAGAAAAATTGCCAATACGACCCTAATATTTATAGCAGGGTTAATTTTAGGTATCACTCCCAAGGCACTCAATGAGACTGCCAGTAATTTATTGCCGTATTTTCTTGAAGTGTTAGATTTAAGAAACTTCTTTTCCAATATGGGAATTTGGATTTTCCTTGCAATGTTAATAGCTATGTATAGTAATTCCCCATTTAGGTCCGCCATAAATGTATTCTTGTTTTTTATAGGAATTGTTGGGAGTTATTATATTTACACTGTAGAGATGGCTGGTTTTTTCCTAAATCATATATGATGATTTGGGTAACGATGACGATAATATCGCCATTTCTAGCTTTTGTATCTTGGTATGCAAAAGGAAAAAATAACGTTGCTATTTTCATATCATCTATCTTATTCGTGTTGATTTCAAGATAGACTTTTGCCTTTGGATTTTGGTATCTTGATATTATTAATAACTTGGAGTTGTTACTATGGATTGCCACGATTTTAGTTTTATATGAAACGCCAAGACAAATCATGAAGGTGCTAGCAGTAGGAATTCCTCTCTTCTTCCTTACAGCTCATATTAATTTGTTTTGGGGAATGTTATAAAAATTAACTTTAAACATTTCTTATTCTGCTTCATCTAGCGTCCTTTTTTAGTTGAAGATGAAAGTGAAGTTTATTCCACAATCGCGACCGCTTCTAAACCTATCGTATAAAAGTACTAATCACTCACACAATTCAAAAAAAACTGTATCCGTCCCCAAAATTATTTAATTCATTTTGGAGGCGGATTTTTTTATTTTCCCCAAAATGTATCCTTTTTCAAATGAACCGTCTATATAAAAGATGACAAGCACGATTCGTCTATGCAAAAAAACGTCATGCATGGCGAGAAACGCTTGATAGAAAAGTTTTTGAAAAAGGAAGGGGATCACTATGAAATTATTATTGAATGAATCACCACTACAGGTGCTACCATCATTGTCAATCAAAATTGGGTTAAATGAGGCGATATTTTTACAACAATTACATTTTAGATTGCTCATCTCGAAGAAAGTGCGGGATGGGCATATTTGGCATTATAAAACTTACGATGAATGGCATGTAGAAGAATTTCCATTTTGGTCGACCACCACGATCAAAAGAATTATCCGCAAGCTAGAAAATGAAGGGTACATCATTTCGACATCCTCGTATAATCGCATGGTGAATGATAGGACGAAATGGTATCGGATTGACTATTCGAAAATTGAACTTTTGGCAGACCAAAATGACCAAACGCATGGTCCACAATGCACCCTTAAGAAAGGTCAATGTGACTCGTCTAGTGAGGCCAAGTTGGACCTACCTATAACCAAAGAGAATAAAAGAATTAAAAAAGATACTGTCGGGAAGCATCCCGACGTCGTGTCGATTATTAATTATTTGAATGAAAAAACCGGTAAGCATTTTAAAGCTTCTTCGAAAGCGACAGAGCGATACGTAAATGCCCGGTTACGTGAAGGGTACGAACTTGATGATTTCAAAAATGTCATTGACTACAAAGTAAAAGAATGGCTGCACAATGCGCATTGGAATAAATATTTACGCCCGTCCACATTGTTCAATGCAACAAATTTTGAGAATTACTTGGAGGAGTACAGAGGGGCAACTGAAAAAAGAAATCCACCGGTACACACTGTAGCACAACCATTTGAACTAGATTTCAGTAAGGGGGAAGTGTAAATGACGAAGCGTAGTGAACAAATTGAGAAAAGCGTATTAGGCACAATGTTGAACGAGAACTATTTAATTACTGACAGTGGGATCAAGGTGGATTTCTTCGTCAGTCAAATTCACAAACACATTTTTCAGTGCATGCAAGAATTAATCGCGAATCGACGTCCAGTTGACTATGTAACAATCCTAACAATAATGGAGCCTTCAGCCCTTGGTGGTGCGAATTACTTGGCAGATCTCACAAGTTTTACGAATCCAACGAAATTTGATAGCTATGTTGAAGTGATGCTAGAATCGTGGAAAAATCGTGAGAAAAACAAAATCCTTGTACAGGCGAGAGAAGAAGACTGGGAAATCGGGACAATCCAAAAAGCTTTTGAGGATCTAGAACAAGAAGGAAGTGCAGGTCTCGAAACGAGTATTAAAACGGATTTAGTGCGCATGGCTGAAAGGCCTTACGAACCGATGGAACATGTGCCAGGTGTGACAACGGGGTTATGTGACTTAGATAAAATACTCGACGGATTCCAACCAGCAGAACTCATTATCATTGCCGCAAGACCTTCGATGGGAAAGACAGACACATTAAATCATTTCGCACTGCATGCCGGGTTAAACGGTTATAAGCCCATTATCTTTTCACTAGAAATGAGTAAGAAGTCAATGATCGACAGACTTATCGCCACGACAGGTGGGTATAACCGGCTTCGTATGCGCGATCCCTATCAACATTTCTCCAAGGAGCAAAAGTCGACCTGGATGCCGGTACTCGCTCGATTGGACAAAGCCAATATCCATATCGATGAACGGGCCGGGCTGAAAGTATCACAAATGAAAGCGGCAGCAAGAAAAATCATTAATACTGAACCACAATTGAAACCTATTATTTTCATAGATTACTTACAAATTATCCAAGGTGATCTCCCATATGGCAACCGGACTGAAATCGTCGGACAAATTAGCAGTGACTTGAAGCAAATGGCAAAAGAATTTGACTGTCCCGTTGTTTGTCTTTCACAGCTAAACCGTGGTGTTGAAACACGAGATAATAAAAGGCCGATGATGAGCGACTTACGCGACTCCGGAAATATAGAACAAGATGCCGATGTCATTGGGTTTTTATACCGAGATGACTACTACGACAAAGACACAGAAAAACCGAATCTATTAGAAATTAATATTGCAAAACACCGTAACGGACCGACTGGAACGGTGACCGTGCGATATGTAAAAGAAACAGGCATGAAATATGAATTGGCATGCGGAAAGGATGGCGTAAAATGGCGACAGTAAAAGAAGTGCTCGATTTAGCGATTGAAGTGGAATTAATTGGCCTCGCACACCGGGTTTTCTGGGCAATTTCAAAAGGGTTAGTAACTCTAAACGACCCTTCGGAAAGATTAGATACGATTGACTATGACGAAAAAGTCATTGGGGATATAGTGGAGCGGAATTTTCTACAAATCGGGAAAATTAAACTATATATTATCGAAACCCATCATCCAGACATCTATGCATTTTACTACTGTGAAAACGCCTTGGAAGCTCATTCACTCCATCAGGAAATGTTTCGAGAAGTACCGAAACGCTTAACGAATGCTTCTCATTTAATGACGAAGATCTTTCATTTTAATGAAACTGGTGATTCACAAATTTTATATTTTCAGCGCAAGCAAGTGGTATCGTATCCGTATTATTTGGGGCATGCACGAGCGGGGGAGCGGTGGTTGTATCGGGGGGGAGTGGTGCGGGATGATTTACAATAGGTGCCTATGCAAGAAGCTAGTCAGACAATATCGCAAAGTTGAATAACCTATCAGGAGAATACCGAACATATCCGAATACGATTGGCTTCCTTTAATCGATTTCTTCAAAAGGTTAAATTGTCATAAACCAACCTTATTTCATTGGCTTTCGTGATACGATTTATTCTTAACATTGAATTGTCATAAATTAACCGTGTATCGGCATCATGGACGATTGAAGTTGACTTAGGCAACCAACACTAGGAGCGATTTTATCTGCGACCTTGGCTGATTATTTAGTGCGATGATTGCTGGGATGTTTCTATAATTTTTTTAGATGTTTTATCGCGAAATAATGCAAAGAATATATTGAAAATGTATCTTGTATAGATACATTTTCAATTTAAATGAAGTGTCAAACAGACCTGGCTCTAGAATAAACGAGATCCTTCTATATATAGTCCTAATAATAGAACTGGCATTGTAGGAAAGTATTGCCGTTGAAAGTGACGCTTCTATATTATAAAATACTAATACAAGCTGCATTGTTCGTACCAACATTAAGTTTTAACCTTTAAGCTGTAAAAGGGAGTTTTATCATCGAAACTGGAATGGCAAGCCTCGTTCTTTTTATAAACAACGAGGACAGACAGGAAAGTTTCTGCGAACACCCACTTTGAGGAGTGGTGGTTTAAAACTTTCTAACGACGTACGGCAAAGGCGGCTCCTACATACTCATTAACAATTTAATTAAACATGTATAAGCGTCCTACTACTCGGAAATTTCGACTAGAGGATGTTTTTTTATTCGAATTAAATGAACAGACTCTGAGAAAAATAGATCCCCAAAAATTCAACTTTGCCTGCCTCTTATTCAGTGATTACCCGTAATGCACTGGACTTTTATTTGTTATTAAAAAAACTTTTTTAAAAAACGAAATCGACTGTTACATCAATTGTTTACTTACGCCCCAAACTTTAATCCAAAACGACGAAGATTACCTACACCAAGACCTGATTTCGCGTTAATGAAAGGCGGTAAAGTCGTCAAACTATTAGATGCAAAATACTGTGACTTGTGGGAGCGGAACTTACCAAGCGACATGCTATATCAATTGGCGATTTATGCGATAAGTGGAGTTGGGAATAAGACGGCGACGATTATTTATCCGGCGATGAGTGATGTGCCGACTGTGCAGAAGATTAGTATTTAAAGGAATGGTTGGTGAAGGTTTAAAGATCTACATCTGTATGTGTTTTTCATTCATATATGCTGCAGTTACCCCAAAAACTTGAATTGTATAGGGGATTGCAGCATTTTATTTTTTTATGCGTTTTATTTTGGCTAACTTATTAGAATTGTTGTTTAATCTTAGGAAGGGCCAAGATTAATAACCATTACTGTGGTAAAATGAGTCCATAGTATCATACTTTATCCATTGATGGGGAAATATAAGTCCAGTAGAAAATTATAAAGCAAAAGTTGGTGTATCTAATGATTATATATGAATCTACAAAAGAAGAATTTATTGGGGATGTAGTTAACGAGATTCTCGTTGACCGGCTTTATGATTCATATCAAGAGAAAATAGGACGTACATCTAAAGCTGAAATCCGTTCATGGGAAAATTCTTTGCAAAGGATGTCAAACGTAATGCAAGATGAGGATATACCCAATGATGCGTCAGTTGCAATTGAATTTAATATTCCCAATACATCCAAACGTGTAGATTTTTTGGTTGCTGGTAACGATGGAAATCAAGATCACGTTGTTATTGTAGAGTTGAAACAGTGGGAGAGTGTCGAAAAGGTTTCATCAAGAGAAGGGCTAGTGAAAACCTATTTAGGTAAAGGAATACGTAAAACTACGCATCCTTCTTATCAGGCATGGTCATATGCTGCATTAATTGAGGATTTTAATGAAAATGTACAAGAGCAAGAAATTAAGTTGAAGCCTTGTGCATATTTACACAATTATAGAAAAGTTAAAGAAGATCCTTTGACGGATTCACATTATAAAGATCATCTTGAAAAAGCACCTGTTTTCACGAAAGGTGAAATTCAAAAGCTACGCTCATTCATAAAGAAGTATATTCGAAAAGGCGATGAGAACGAATTAATTTACCAGATTGAAAATGGAAGAATTCGACCTTCAAAATCGTTGCAAGATGCTTTGAATAACATGCTAAAAGGTAATGAAGAATTTATTATGATAGATGATCAAAAAGTATTCTATGAAGAAGCTTTTCATCTTGCGCTAGATGCTATTAATAAGAATAAAAAACAAGTTATGATTGTAGAAGGCGGTCCAGGAACAGGCAAGTCCGTGTTAGCAATTAACTTATTGGTTAATCTAATCGACCAGGGACTTGTTACGATGTATGTAACGAGAAATTCTGCACCTCGAAATATTTATTCTACGAAATTAAGGGGAGATTTCAAGAAATCTCATATAGACAATCTTTTTAAGGGGTCGGGTAGCTTTACCGAGGTGGAGGAAAATGAGTTTGATGTATTAATAATTGATGAAGCGCATCGTTTAAATGAAAAATCTGGCCTATTTCGGAATTAAGGCGAAAATCAAGTTAAAGAATTAATAAAAGGTGCAAATTTTACGATTTTCTTTATCGATGAGAATCAAAAAGTAACTTTAAACGATATTGGTAGCGTTGACTTAATTAGGCATTATGCAGATGAGTTTAATGCTGAAATCGTTTCCTATGAACTTACATCCCAATTTCGCTGTGATGGTTCGGATGGATACATAGCTTGGTTAGATGATGTACTGCAAATTAGAAATACTGCAAATATGCATGAGCTAGGCATGGATTATGATATTCGACTTTACGATGATCCAAATGAAATGCTTTCTGAAATTGAAAAATTAAATTTGAAAAATAATAAGTCTCGTATTATGGCAGGGTATTGTTGGGACTGGCCTACGAAAAATCGGCAAGATGTGAATCATCATGATATTACTATTCCAGAACATGACTTCGGTATTAGTTGGAATATCGAAAATACATGGGCGATTGAAGATTCCTCAGTTAGGGAAGCGGGATGTATTCATACCGCACAAGGGTTAGAATTCGATTATGTTGGAGTCATTATTGGAGATGATTTGCGGTTTGAAAATGGACAGATTGTCACTGATTACACGAAACGAGCCAGAACAGATCAATCATTAAGAGGAATAAAGAAAATGGCAAAAGAAGACCCTGAGAAAGCCGAATCTTTGGCAGACCCCATTATACGAAACACCTATAGGACACTAATGACTCGGGGGCAAAAAGGATGTTTTTTATATTGTACTGACCCAGCTTTGCAACAGTACTTTAAAGAGAGACTTGAGAAGGTTACCTTTTATCGGAAAAAAAGACAGGAAATGTTGTATTTGATAGACGAAGGTGAAGGATATGGTTATTAAATTCTACACAAATTAGTCTGGACAAGTAGCTTTTGAAGAAGGCACTGCAAGTTTTTAGACTGTCCATTTTATATATTGGCAAGCAATTCCCATCTATCCTGAAGTTAATTGTCACGTGCCTGGGTATTGAGTGTCGCGACCAATTATGTTAAATAGATAGACGAAAACACTATTCTGACAATACACTACAATTGTATGAATCTGGAGCGCTGCTGTATGCTTGGATTTCTATTAGTGTGATGAGAGGGATATCGCTGTTATCCAGGGCCTATATGATAAAAGTGGTGGAACCTATGGTGCCAAGCGAATTGCTGGTAAACTAAAGGTTTCAGGTCACGTGATTAACCACAAGAGAGTCGCACGATTGATGAAAGAACTAAACATCAAGTCGGTAATCCGTATTGCTAAACGAACAAAAATTGAGAAAGAGCAAGGTGCTGGATACGTTTACCCTAACTTTTTGGAGCGACATTTTGACGCTAGTTTAGCCAGTCAAAAGTGGGTAACTGATATATCAGAGTTGGTTGTGAATAACGTGAAACTCTTTATATCGGCAATTATGGATCTTCATAACCGAGAGATAATTTCGATTGTGATAAGCTACAGTCCGAACATGGATTTTATCGAGAAAACGATACGTACAGCAATGCAAGCCAGAGGTTTGGCTGACATGAAACAGATTGTTAGTGTATATCGATCCTTCAGACACCATTGTCTTATTTAGCTGCCATTTAGATACAATTGTTTAACTGTCCATTTTATGGGGAATTGACCACATTTGGATAAGCTAACCGCATTGGAAATCCAGCATCCCACATTTTGTCTTACACGCCATTTGTTAAGCAGAGCTAGGGTCTTGGTATCCAAACTGATTAACCGCCTTGATTCCCTTGTCTTGGATGTTTGGAAGATAAATTCACCCTCATGATGAAACAAGGTTTTATTTAACCGAATAGAGCCAGTTTCAAAGTCAATATCGTCCCATGTGAGAGCTAAGACTTCTCCTTTACGTGCACCAGTATAAATTAAGAGGTGAAAAAGTATATGATCACGAAAATCTAATTCCCGTTTTGTGATGGTAAGGAATTCTCGTATCTCTTCCTTTTTCCAATAATTGCGTCCATCCGCCTCATTTTCCTCATTAATAATTGTTTCGTTTTGTTGTCTTGGTATAGTTACATGTTCCAATGGATTCCTATCGATAATATCCATTTTCAAAGCATATTTGAAAACTTGATTAGCCTGTATTTTAATGTCATTAACTGATTTGATCATTTGGGCGATTTTATTGATCATCTTTTGGCAATAGGGCCTAGTGATCTCCTTTATTTTCAATTTGCCGAAGCGGGGCAATTTGTGCTTATTGAATTTTGATTCAATGGCTTTCTTAGTGCTTAATTTAATTGTTTTTGAATGATTAGAAAACCATTGGGCGTAAACGTCTTGAAAAGTCAGGCTGTCGTTCTTAATTGATATTCCGCTCAGCTAATTCTTGTTCAAGCTTAGCGGCGGCAACTTGTGCTTCATTAATGTCGTACAGTGAGACAATTAATAAATTGGTCGAGGCTGGAGTGGAATAGAAGAAGGGGCTCATTTTTGAGCCCTTTTATTGTGCTTTTTTGCGTAGGGAATCGCTTGGGAACCGCTTGGGAACCGTGGCCATGCTTCGCAATTCTACAAAAAATTTCTATTAATTATGTAGGCGATCATAATTGCAACTTACTTCTAGCATTTCTGGAAGTATCGTTTATGGGTTTTAATCACTATTCTAGTTTAAATGAAACAAAAGAACCTTCTTAATTTATAAATGAGAAGTATAAGGGGTGGAAAGTAACACCATATATAGTAATATTTGTTTATTAAATGTAGAATGATAATAGATTACATATAAAAAAAGGGGGATTATTATGTTGAACGGAGCAAAGTGGTGGAAATTTGATTTTCATGCTCATACACCTGCCTCACATGACTACGGGAAAGGGATGAATCAAGATGACTTAAAAAAAATGACACCAAAAGAATGGTTATTGTACCACATGGAGAAGGAAATCGATTGTGTAGCTGTTACAGATCATAATTCGGGAACATGGATTGATATATTAAATCAAACTCTTCAGGCGATGGCTCAAGAGGAAGCTGAAGGATACAGGCCTTTACATCTCTTTCCCGGGGTAGAGATAAGTGTACATGGTGGCATTCACCTACTCGCTATATTTGATAAAGGGACTACAAGTGAACATATTACTAAGGTTCTTCATTTAGCAAGATACAATGGTGTATTTGGTGAAACTAACAATACTACCGAGAGTACATTTTCCAAAGTCGTTCAAATAATAATAGAGAACAATGGGATTGCTATTCCAGCCCATGTAGATATGGAAGCAGGTATATTCGAAGAATCGTCGGGAATAACTTTGAAACAGTATTTAAGTTGTGAAGGTTTACTGGCTATACAGGTATGTGATTTAAACTACTCTAAGCCACAAATATATCGTGAATCCAAATTGAACCTTACAGAAGTTGCAGGCTCGGATAGCCACAGACCAGATCAAATTGGTAAAGATTTTACTTGGGTAAAAATGGAGCAACCCAATTTAGATGCTCTGAAATTAGCATTACATGATGGGGAAGATGGAGTCATTCATTCTGGAATAACTACACCCAATCCTAACGACCTGAAACTGAGATATTATATAAAAAGCCTAGAAATTAAAAATTCCTCTAAAGCAGGAAGGGAGCCTATTCCACTCCAAATCAATTTCAGCCCCTGGTTCTCTACCATCATTGGGGGACGTGGTTCTGGAAAGTCAAGTATTTTAGAGTTTTTGAGAATAGTGTTAAATAAGGAGGATGAGCTTCCTGAAACACTGCAATCACAATTCGCTGAATTTAAAAAAGTAGTGACTGGTAGGGGACAAACCGGAATGCTACTTGCTAATACCGAAATTAGATTAGAACTCGTAAAGGACGGTAGGGATATTGCACTTATATGGAATAATAATAATATTTCCGAACTTGAAAAAGATGAATTTGGAAACTGGGTAAGTTCTGGGGTTACATCGGGGATATCAAAGCGTTTTCCCATTCGTCTATATAGTCAAAAGCAACTATACGAGTTGACAAAAGATCCGGGCCTACTACTACAACTAATTGATAATCAATTCGATAAAGACAAGTGGAAACAAGATAAATTACAATATGAATCTGAATGGTTAGAGGTACGAAGGAAAATTAGAGATATAACTAATAAGCTAGGTCGTCAAAAGGACATTGAGCTACAGATAAATGATATAAATGCAAAAATAAAGTTGTTTGAAGAAATGGGACATAGTGACGTTTTAAGTGACTTCCAAAACACAAAACTTGTTGATTCTACACTCCTTTCGATTACTGAGAAGGTCGATAGCCAAATCAATTCAGTCCAGAGTGCGTTAACTGTACTGGGGAAACTAGAGTTATCGGATGAAGCTAAACAATTTATAGATGTAGAATCCATGACAGTTCTATCTACTTCGTTTAGTAGTTGGAATAATATAGTGAATGAATATCAAACATTAAACCAAAAACTAGAGGAATTTAAAGAATCATTTACAATAGCGATAGGCGATCTTCCTTGGAATGAACAAAAAGCCGATAAGGTAAACCGTTATAGAGGCCTGGTTGAAAAATTAGTTGAAGCAGGAGAATCAGATCCTCATTCTTATGAAAGATTATTGCAACAAAAACAAGACCTTCTAAATGAACAGAAAACTTTTATATCAATGAATTCGGAACTACGAAGTGAAAAGGTAAAAGCAATCGAGATCTGGGAGAAAATCCTAGACCATGAAAAACAATTAAGGCAACATCGAATGGACATAATCCATATGTGGAATAACAAAAATGACGATCTCAAAATTACCTTGTCCGAATTGGGAAACTCCCATCATGCCGAGGAGTCATTAAGGGAGGCTTTGAGAAGGGAAGGGAACACCTTTGCACGTGATATTTGCGAAAGAGACGATAATGATAGATTACAAAGTGGTGTCATTTATTCTCTTTATCAATTTGAAGATGATGTATGGAGCTCTAGGGATCGTATTGTGAAAGAACTAGCCAATCCCGCTAGTCTTGATGAAGGGAATTATACCAAGAGGTTTAAGGATCATATAAAAAATGTTTATGCTAATAATCCGGAGGATATTGATAGGTTATTAATTTGGTTCCCTGAGGACTTAGTTACGTTAAAACTATTAATAAATAGTAGAGAAGAAAATATCGACGTGGGATCCGCTGGGCAACGAACCGCAGCCATGTTATCTCTTTTATTATCAATCGATGATACTCCGCTCATCATTGATCAGCCTGAAGATGATTTAGATACTAGAAGGATAACTGATTTGATTGTTAAAGGACTTCGAAATTTAAAAAATAAGCAACAAATAATTGTGGTTACGCATAATCCTAATATACCTGTTAATGGTTCGGCAGAAATGATTATTCACTTGAATTTTGCAAGAGGACAAATTCGAGTGAAAGCTGCAGGTGCATTGCAGGAAGTAGCTATTCGTAAAGCAGTTTGTGATGTGATGGAAGGGGGAAGCGAAGCACTTAACAACAGGTATTATAGAATTTTCAAAGCACTAGAATAGTTTGAGGGCTGTATAGAACAATCCTCCTTCAACGCATCGATATCATTGACTACGAACACCTTAACAGGCGTATGTTGTGGAAGAACCGGGCAATCCTCCTCTTTGTAACTTGTATACAAATTGGGTTGTTTTGAGTAAAAGTTGAGTACATTTTCAGTTGTATCCCATAGGGAGATGAAGTGAACAATATTATTCTTGGATAATTCTTGAATTACTTGTTTATTAAGATGAATATACATATCTTATTCTCCTTTCCTATTAGTTAATATATTTCTTGAATAAAATTTTATGATAAAAGTGATTCGTCCTATACTTAAAGACAAACAAAGGATTAGGTAATTTGTTAAAGATTTATCGAGGTTTTTTAAGAACATAAAGAATATATTCCTAGTAACTCCCGACCATTTTGTTGGGAGTCTTCTTTATGTTTAGCGTGTTATTGTTTGTTTTCATATTAAATTAACAGGTGCAAGAGATGAAAATTATTGAATAGATCAATAGATCTCTTGTGCAATAAAATAGGATTGTTTAAAAATATAACTGGTTGGTCAAGATATAAAGTAAATTAGATGTAAGGTGATGAGTTTATATATAATGGCGACAACGTATACAATTGAAGATATAAAGAAATATGCGGAGGAGAGAGGTGGCTGGTGCTTATCTGACGAATATCGGAATATGAAAACGAAGCTCAAATGGGTATGTGCTAATGAACATTATTTTGAAAAGACCTTCGAAAAGATTAAATATAAAAATAGTTGGTGTTGGGAATGTAGAAAGGAGGAGTTAGCGAAAGAAAGAAGAAAATACTCCATTAAGGATATGATGCAATTTGCTAACACTCGTAATGGTGAATGTATATCCGAGGGATTCACTAACACGAATTATAAACTCACATGGAAATGTGAAAAGGGTCATGTATGGGATGCTAGTTATGAAACGGTGAAAAAGGGACATTGGTGTAGTGAATGTGCAGGTAACAACAAAAAAACCAAAGAATATATTTTGGAAATAGCGAAAAAGTTTAATGTACAATGGATACCTTCAGAATATCAAGGCGTTAAAGAGAAAATGCAGTGGCGATGTATAAAAGGACACGTATTCAATAAAACGTTAGACCTTATACAAAGGGGTAGTGGGTGTCCAGAATGCTACGAAGAAGTTCGTGGAGAAAAAAGAAGAATGTACAGTATTGAGGATATTATGAGAGTAGCTGATGAAAAAGGCGGCAGGGTTATCTCGAAAGAATACAAGAATTACAATGAACAACTGATGTGGGAATGTGAAAAAGGACATCAATTCTCGATGAAATTTGGGCATGTGAAAGATGGACATTGGTGTAAAGTATGTGGTTATGAAAAGGTAGCCGAAAGCCGAAGGGTATACTCCATAGTCGATATGAAGTTGTTAGCCAAAAAATATAATGGTGAATGTCTTTCTGAAAGGTTTATATCAACCAGTCATCCGTTGAAATGGAAATGTGCCAACGGTCATTACTTTGAAAAAGCTTATGGTTATCTTCAAAGAGGACAATGGTGCTCTACATGCGGCCTTGGATTGAATGAAAGAAAAACCCGTTTCATATTTGAGAACATTTTTAGTGCCCCATTTCCAAAAACAAGAGAAGAGTTAGGTACAGGTCTGGAATTGGACGGTTATAACAAGAAGCTTCGGTTGGCATTTGAATACGAAGGAGAGCAGCATTACTACTTTATAAAGCTTTTTCATCGTGAAAAGGAGGGCTTTTTAGCTCAAAAGGCAAGAGATGAAGAAAAGAGAAAGCTATGTAAGGAGCAAGGCCTTAACTTGATTGAAGTTCCTTATTGGTTAGAAACAGATGAAGAAAAAATTGACTTTATTTTTGAGAAAATAAAAGGGTTAAATATAGATACGGAGGTTTCTGTTCCGTATGTGAAACGGAAAATGAAAGATTTCTATAATATATCTCCACAACTTGAGGAATTAAAGATATGTGCTATGGAACAAGGTGGAGAATTATTATCAGATACCTATATTGCGTCAAATGTTAAATTGCTGTGGAGATGCAAAGAGGGACATAAATTTTGGAAAGTTCCAATCGAAGTCAAAAAGGGGCAATGGTGCAAAAAGTGTGGGTATGAGTTGATGAAAAGGAAAATCACTATACATACCATTGAAGAAATGCGGCAGATCGCAAGGGAACATGGAGGAGAATGTCTTTCCGAGGAATATATTAATTCACGTTCTCACCTTACTTGGAAATGTAAAGAAGGACATGTGTTTAAAAAGAACCAAGAGAAAATAAAAGCAGGTCAATGGTGCCCTAAATGTCAGCAAAAAATAAAGCTGGAGAATATCCGTCGTAAGGGTTTTGAGAAGTGTTTGTCATTAGCAGAAGAGAGAGGAGGTAAATTAATATCAGACACGTATGTCTCTTCAACTTCAAATTTGAAATGGCAATGTAAAATTGGACATACTTTTGAACGTTCAAGGACTATAGTTCAAATTGGGAAATGGTGTAAAGAGTGTTTCTAGTATTAACTACTGATATAAGTGTTTTTGTAAGTTTTGCATTTTATTTTTTTGTTTTTTATACGATTTTCGGAAGGTTTTGGGTGGACCAGCGTAAGTTATTTTAATCACATTTTGACCACAAAACATATATATCTATATATTATCTCATTTGCGTTCTTCTTAATTAAAAGTGGTTAAACAAAAGGATTGGGGATGCCCAATCCTTTTTGTGCTTTACGACTCCAAATTCTAAAATCGAACGTTATTAAAAGACGGAAAAGTAGTCAAGTTAAAAGATGCAAAATATCAGAACATATAGGACGGGAGATTACGAGTACCATTCTTTGCAAATTTTTTCATTATATATAGTTATCTTTGTGACTTATCCACCAATATTTGTAATAGATTTGGGACTAAATCTTAGAGGGGCTGCAAAGAAAAATAGTCGTTAATATGTTAAAGTGGGACTATATCACGTATTGGAGGAACACCTTTTGGATCATGTGATATGATACGAAGAAAACATGTGTAACTTATAAAATGTTATCATTAGACTACAGCTTCCTAAACTTCAGATTGGGTTGATTGTTGGTGTAGCGGCTAAAAGTTAAAAGCTAGGTAAGCTGCTATCATTAAATTCATATGAAATATGTGTTTATAGTATATAAATAGACAGGGAAGCGCCTGTTTTCAAGAATTATGTTTGAAGCAAAATAATTGTTTAGTAGTCCTATTTGACTCCTTAATGAGGTACAGACAGGAAAAAGAAGATAAGTACATAAAAGCTGAGGAGCAACCGTCTCTTATTGGAATCATAGAGATACAGCTATCTAAAAATGGTTAGTGCTATCGAAAATAGCGCTTAATACTGATAAATGAGGAGAACGAATATGAATAAGAAAGTTTGGCATCCATTATTAGATTTTCTTGAACTGGATGCAGGTGAAGAATCAGGCGTATCTGAGTGGATAGATTCAGGAGAAACGGATTTATTAACAATGGATGTAGTGGTTCAATTGCAAGGAGCATTTTTAGCAATATCTAAATATCGCATGAGGAATTTAGCGATGTTAAACCAAAAGCCACGGATATCAGACTCTTCCTTCCAACATAATAATCTATACCATACATGGTTAAATATACATAAGATGTATCATTGTTCTAAAGAGGAGTTAAGTGATGCATTAAAATTAAATGGTTTTTTTGAAGATATATTCACACTCCCTTTAACAAAACAACGTAAGGAAGAATTTGTTGAAACGTACGAACGTTTTTTACAAGCAGTATTTGAACTGGAGACATCGCAGAGTCAAAGAGAATCAGTGGAAAAAAAAGAACCCGAAGAAAGTATTCGACTTAAGCAGGAAGTGGAGAAAGAAACCGTTGCTTCATTGGAAACTACTGTTCTAGTTGAAGAATCATCAAGTTTACAGTCGCCAAAAACATTTATTGAACAATTAACAGTACTTCAGACTTCTTCAATTGAGTCTGTCGTACACGCAGATGTCTTTACAAATTTTCAACATTATATGCATGTTGAACGGCCAATACAGAAGCAGTTTATTGCAGCATTAGAAACTGCCAAAAGATCATCAGTAGCGAATCTAGTTATGTTGTGCGGTAGTGTCGGGGATGGGAAAAGTCATTTAATTTCCTATGTCCAAGAAGCATTCCCGCAATTATTAAATAATGAAACGTGTTTTATTCATAATGACTCAACCGAGTCTTATAACTACTCAGAGGATGAGCTAGAAACGCTTGAAAGAGTACTCGCTCCATTTGAAGAAGGAGCGTTAGTGCCTAAAACTACAGTCATCGCAATTAACCTTGGTGTACTTCACAATTTCTATATGAAACACGAACATACAGGAGAATTCGAAAAAGTCCTTAGGGTCATTGAGAAATCTGAAGTATTTACAACACAACAAGACTATTATTATGAAGAACATGATCATGCTACTTTACTAAACTTTGCTGGGGTACAACCTTATGAGCTATCAGTTGAAGGAATACATTCTAGTTTTTTCAATGACATAGTTGAAAGAGTTTCAAGACCATCCAATGAGAATCCTTTTTATCGTTTATGGGAAAAAGAGTGGAATGCGGGTGAACGAACAGCTGCTCATATAAACTACCACTTATTAAAAGATGAGGAAATGCGCCATGCGCTTGTGAAAGTATTAGTTGAAGCAATGGTAAAGAAAAAGCTCTTTTTATCAACACGTGCATTGTACAATCTACTTTACGACGTGTTAGTGCCGTTAGATAATAAGCATGCAGTTCAACCTGAGCAACTGTTGCCGTATTTATTGTTTGAAAGACCTGATCGTTCGGACTTATTGCATGCGTTGCATGAGTTAGATCCGATAAAGCGAAGAGATGAGCGATTTGATGAACGGTTAAGTGAGTATATGTTAACTTCAGAACCTATCGCGATGATCAAGCAATATTTAACGGATGATGAATCCTATTTAAAGCTTTGGGAATCAGAAGATTATATGGACGAAAGCTATTTAAAATTATTTCTCCGACATTACTATTTATTGAATCACGGTCATTTAAACGAACGTTACCATCAGTTTTTAAAATACCTCTATCATTACTATATTGGTGAGGGTGGGGTAATTGGAGAATTTTTCGACTACCTAGATCAAGTCGTTGAAAGTTGGATTGGGTCACCAATCGACGGTTATTTATATATACAACCGATATCCAAAAATGAGTATTCTGTGGCAGTACCCTTTAAAGGAGAGCAAGATATAGGCGACCAGTATGGACAGTTTCATAATAAAGAAACGCTCAACAGGTTTATGCCAGAACTAACAGTAGGGTATAACGTAGAAGGTACCCCTGTATTAATATCATTAGACTATACTTTATTTGAACTTATCATTCATGTTGCTGAGGGACTTAGACCTGGTCAGCAAGACTACAATGAAGCGATTCAATTTATGGAGTTTTATAAGGACTTGATTCGTAATTCTGACCAAACGAATGATTTAATTATTGTACATCGCGAAACAAATCATATAATGCGGATTAAGAAACCGCGTTTTGCTCGCGGAGGAAAAACGTATGAGGTGGAGACAGTAAAATGACAAGCTATACTATCCAAAGCGACCGCGTAAATCGATTAATGGGAGTAGACCTAGAACAGAAGAAATATAGTAATGGGCGTCGAGGAAGAGTACATTTACTCCCTTTTCCAACAAGAAATGATCGTACAGAATTTGAAAATGGTTTTATGCCAGTAGTTGCAGGTGCAATGCGTAAGTTATTTGGCGAAGAAATTGAGATTGAAGGACATGCTACTCGGACAGAAGATGTATTACAAAGCATCCAATTTAGAGAAGAAACAACAGAACGAAGGTTTGAAAATTACTTAGAGAAAGAATTGCAAAATATTTCTAGTGGACATATTCAGGATTTATCTCAATTAAAATTCATCCCATTATCTTCAGAAGAAAGGGCTAGAAAAGGGGAGCTCGATTTGGCTCATTTTGTACATGATACGTTTTTAGCTCCCTATGCTGAAGAATTTATAGAAAAACTAAATGAATTAGAACCACAAAATATTTTGCTGAATTTACTTTCTACTGAAACGGAACAACCGACAAAAGGTGTAGATAAACTATATGGTAATCACTTACCACGTATCGTAGAGCAATTTAGAGAAGACTTTTTACTGTTGTTAAAACATCCAAGTTTTTGCATGCAGTATATTGACTTGTTATTTGTGCATTATACATACATTGTAATCACACAATTAGTCTTACAAGTAAGCCGATTCGAACAATTCAATGAGGAGAATTGGATTGATTTATATTTCTTCTATCAAGAAGAAAAAGCGGCACGTTGGAGAGATGGCTATAAGTGGGGATATCGTCGAGTTCAAACAGAGATGGCTAATTTCTTCGCCCACGAACACCTACTAAATATCGTTAGTGAAGTCAGTTTTTCAGATGAGCGTAATCTTCTTTATCATGATATTGCACAGCATTTAAAAGATGAAGAAGCAGAAGGTCAATATATTGAATCTGTAAATAAGTGGATGAAAGAAGTTTATATCCCTTTACGTGAAGTGTCACGTAATTATGAGGAATCTTCGACGCTTTCAGGCTTATTTCAAGAGATGTATGAACAAATTAAACCGAATATCTCTAATGAAATTAACAGTCGATATCCTAAAGGGCTAGATGAATTATTCAATAAATATTTCTATAAGCACGGGGGATCGCTTGGTAAGTTAAATAGTTTGAACCAAAGCCAAGTACTCTTGCTTGTTGCAATATCTGTTGGAGAGAGTCGTTTAGAGTTAAATAGACTGTGGGATGAACTGGAAATCCGTGGTGTATACTTGGATCATAAAACTCGTGAAGTTTTTGTCGAGTTATTAGACGGATTAAATTATATCGAAAAGAAGAGTGATAGTGGAGATGCTCAATATGTCAAACCAATTTTATGAATATATTGCTGAACAATTGGTTGTTTTCTTTAAGAAGCAATCTAGCAATCAAAAAATAGGGCGTTATTATTTACAATTGCCGTCAATTGAAACATCTGAAATTTTGTATGAAGCTTTAAAAATTGAAGAAGCATCATCAGCATTCTTTTACCAACATGAAAAAGGGAACGAACGTTATGAAACAATCGCTTTAACTTATCAAGGGTATAAGTTTGTAATCGCTATCGTAAATGAATCGATCACAAGCTCATTTCTCGTTACGTTACGTAACGCAATGAGTTTACAACAAGGTGAATGGAAAAATGCTTCACTTATTTTATTAACTTCTAACTTACAAGATTCCATTAAGGATGGAAGTATTAACTTAACTCACGAGGGTATGCCTTTACATGTTGAACAGTTTATAGGTAGCTTAGAAAAAATGATTGAGTTGCAAGTGAAAAATCCAATGAGCCGTAGAATTATCAAGCACTTTTTAGAGAGCAGGGAACGCGAATATGCACTTGAGAACACGACGTTTCTAGATTTTGAAGAAGTGTTAAATATCGCGAATAAAGAAGAGATAACGACAGAAGATTATCGTGAATTACATTACTTTCCTGACGATGAATTACGTCAGCTATTAAGTGAGCAAGAAACGCTCCCAGTAAAATCGAGAGCATGGAATCAGAAAGAGAAAGAAATTCAACATAGGCTCAATAAAAACACGGAACTCCATCACGATATAGAACAAACACGTGAACAAGGAAGTGCGCGTGAAGAACTCGAAGCTCGTTTTGGTGCAGGAAGAAGAGACCTGGAACCTAAGAGTAATCCCGATAAAGATAAGTGGTATGAGACCGATTTAACGAAAATTTTAAATTGGGAAGAAGACATTAAAAATACAACGAAAATCGAATTAATAAATGATGATATTAAGTGTGTGAATAAGCATATTGAGTTGTGGAAGCGTCCGAACGCAACGACAGCAGCAGGGTTACGAACATGGCATCTTATCGCTTTTGTATCTCCAGAAGAGGAAGCACAAGAAATAGAGGTCCGTATCCCATTTAGTCAACGTTTGAAAAAAGAACATATTTTATCACGTGCTCAATCTTATACGAATACATCCGGTAAGAATCTTGTGATAACTGCGAAAGTGGAAGAAGGGGCGGACTTTTATCGGAGCGTTTATAGGCATGAAGGAAAAACACCCTATACGTTTAACTTGCTGGTCTTGAAGTCAACATCTGAACCGTTTGAATCCATCCGTCATCACTATAAAATTCAAACCGGACAGAGGGCAAATTATGCAATTGAACTTCAAATAGACCACCAACATTTCCAACTAGGTACCGGAACAGAAAGAGAAGTTGCAATCAAAGAAAATGAACAAGTAATCGTAAGTGACTTAGACGAAACACTTAAATTGGAAATTGAACCGAGCGCAAGTACCGATGATCATTCGGTGAAATGTTTTATTCAAACACCGTCATTTACAGTGCCGATCGTCGTTAAAGACGAAGCCCTACGTATCCTTCCGAAGACAGCTCATCAAATTTGGGTAGAGAAGTTTGAAAAGCAACAATCCATAGAACTAATAGAGGACGATAGTAAAGCGATCATTCAAGACTATCTATACACTACACATTTAAATGAGCGTAAGTATTTTAAGCTGGAAGAGCGTTGGGCTAAGAAAAAGTGGGCGTATGGTAAATATGAAGATTCAAATTTAGAAGCGATTACCTTAGCGATACCAGATAGCGTAAAAGAAGCTTATCATGCTTATTTAGAAGCTGTCGAAGAACAAGGTACAATTCATTCTTTTACTTTCTATGATGAAGCTTTACGAGAGAAAGCAGAGATGTATGTAGAAGCATTTTTAACAGAAATAGAAAATATTGAAGTAGACTCTATTTTACAAGATGAAGTGCGTAATTTAATGAAGTTAGGTCGTATTGATATTAACGATGAACTAATATTTACAAGTTATGCACCGCTAAATGTCGCTTATCAACTAGAGCTACAAAAGACAATCAACGGAGAAGATATTGATAGAAATACAATTGAACGTATGCAAAACTCACATTTTGCACCACTGATTGTCGAAGAAGGGATCACGTATAAACCAGTAGTACATGATCGTATGTCTGAATGGACAATCTATCGTCCTAGCGATGAAGTGAATGTTGGGGAGTCTAATTTATACTTAGCACAACTTGTACAAGAGAAAATTGAGCAGTTCTATGAATACTACCCTTACTTATTTACAATAAGTGGTAATACTCCGTTACGAATCAGCATTGTAAATATTCCGGATGATCGTGAGATTGTTAAGGGACTTCTCAATATGTATTTGAAAGAAGTTAAGAAAGGAAAAGAATTACACGCTCTCCGACCAATTGAAATTTCAGCATATACGAGGGGATATCATGTAAGTCATTTTGAGATATTCCAGCAAATGGAAAACTATGAGGAAGTTGAACATTATTTCCAAGGACTATCGTTTAACAATAAGTATGACATACCTCGGGATGTATTTTATCAGTTACAACGTCTAATTCGTTATTCCGTTCATTCAATAGAAGATCAGATTAAATATGCACATTTATCATTTTATAAGATGGATGGAAAGTCAGAAGTCGTACAACAAAAAACACAAGATTTACCAGATAGTCTAGCTTTAAATGGTCTATTAACTTCTCCTACTTCGCAATTAACAGAAGAAGGTGGATATCGAATTGGATTTGGAACAGGCGGACATCGAGTAAATAAAGAAAACTTACTTGAAAAAAGTATCCTAAAATGGAACGAATATGTTGCAAATATGATGACGAACGGCTTAAATCCTTACAATAAAGATATTGCATTATCAACACGTGTACATGCCTTAAATGAGCAGTTGCTGGAAGATTTATATAAACAAACAAATTGGGTTACCTTTATTAATCCTGAAGTAGATTTACTTTATTTCACAGAAAGACGCGATGATTTAATCATAGTTCATTATAGTGATCAACTTAGCTCATCTCATGCGTATGATGCGATTACAGTCACAAACAAATCAACTCAGTACGTGCAAGTCATTAAGCAGTTTTTAGAAAGTCGCGAAATCAAAACAACACAAAAGGAAATAGAAGAAACAATCAAAGCATTTAATGTGTTTAATGGTGAATGGTTACTACGTGCTATTCAAAATAAGTCTCATGATCAGCGCGAAAAGATGAGTGTTTTGTCTGCAGTCAAGCTCTCGCTCAAGTATTTTAAAGAAAAAGCACCAGAGGTTACTTGGATTCCTATCTCTATGGAAGAAATTGTACGGGTTTCTAATGCGATTCAATTAAATAAAAAAGATGGGCTATTCTCTGGGAAGACAATTGGTCGGAGTGGAAACTGTAGTGACGACTTACTAATGATGGGCTTTAAAGTGGATGAACAAGATCAATTGATTCTATATCTTTACCCGATTGAAGTGAAAATCGGGCATAATCAATCAGGTGTCATTGATAAAGGGATTAGCCAAGTAAAAGAACTGAATCATCGTCTGAAAGAAGTATTAAATGAATCTACATTTGATGCAAAATTTATGCGACACTTTTTCGCTCAGCGAATGATTACGGTCGCTCAAAAAATGGAACAACAACAGTTTTGGATTGACCAAGTTTGGATAACGGAACAGATTTCGCATCGATTATTAAATGGCGATTTTACAGTTGCTATTAATGGTTTACCTTCGTTTGGTGAAGGTGCTATATTCTCATTTAAAAAAGAAGAAGTTAGCGAGAATAGTTCACGTATAGATAATGTGTTAGTTCTTGCTTATCCAGAGCAAATGGGCTATGAATGGTTAGCGAAGTCGATGGATGAAGTTATGAAGTTCGATATGAAAATTGAGCTGGAAGTAGAAAATACTAAGAAACGTGAAGAATATTCACCGGAACAACCAGTAAAAGAATCATTTGAGCAAGCAAAACCTTCTGTCATGAATGAACAAGACATAGACAAAAGGGAAGAAGATGTTAAGACTCAGCAAGTGAAAGAAAAAACAGCTACTACACAACCCCTAGTAGAAAAAGGTAAAGATAATTTTTCACGACCGTTAATTGGATATACACAATATGATTTGGCGCGACACTGGGAATTTGGTCATAAAGAATTACCAAATCGCCATCTCTTAATCGGTGGACGTAGCGGACAAGGAAAGACATACTTTATACAGTCACTCCTAATGGGGTTAAGTTCAGCAAATCAGCCTTCACTAGTAATCGATTATTCTAGTAGCTATACAAAGACTCAACTTGAAGAAGACTTTGTGGCACATTTAGGAGATAGGTTGGTAGAGCATAGTGTGTACCGAGACAAGATTCCAATCAATCCATTTGCAAGAAGAACACGTATTGTTTCAGGAAAAGAAGAACTTGAACCGATTGTTGAGACAGCTGGGCGCGTAATGGAAGTATTTGCTTCTGTTTATAGATTGGGACCTCAACAAGAAATGGTGTTATATCGTGCGATTAAAAGTGGGATTGAAAATCATGGAAGCCAAATGACGATGAGCTTGCTTGAAGAAGAATTGTATAGCTTAGAAGGAGCATCCAAATCGGTTGTAGGTTCATTATTATCACGGCTCATTCAATTTATTCATTTAGATCCATTTAATTATTCGACGGAACATAAATGGGACGATTACTTCCAAGATGATGGTCAAGTAACAATTGTTCAATTAGATGGATATTCACAAATAGAAATAAAGAAAATATTAACGGAGTTCATATTATGGGACTTATGGTATTTTCGTTTGAGTAAAACTGAAGAAAACCCTATGGCAATTGTTTTAGATGAAGCACAAAACTTAGCATTCGGTGAAGGTACTCCAGCAAATTTAATTTTACGTGAGGGTAGAAAGTTTGGTTGGTCCGCATGGTTTGCTACACAGACTTTCACAAACTTCTCATCTGAAGAATTATCAACATTGCAAGGTGCGGCAACGAAAGTCTTTTTCAACCCTGCGGAAAGTGAAGTTTCCAGTATCTCTCGCAATTTAGGTGGAGACTATCAAGAGGCTTTGCGTAAATTAGTCAAAGGTCAATGTTTAATAACTGGCCAATTTATGGAGGAGGACGGCACTTTAAGTCAATCACAAGTTTATGTGGTAAGCGTACCTCCTATGAACCAAAGAAATTAAAGAAGTGTATCCTTAAAGAGTACCTATGTTAAAGACATTCAAGGTTATTTGAACAGACGTGAATGTTTAAATTACCACGATGGGTTTGAGCACAGGTACTTTACATTAAAAAAATGTCACCAAATATCCTAATAGAACATCCCCGAATCGTTTTTTCGATTGGGGGATGTTTTTTGATTATTGTGTTTGACGATGATTTTATAAATGTTTATGATTTAGCTTGGAATGATTTTTTTCGATTACTTTCTGAAAGATTTCCTTTATATGTTGAACTGCGTCCCAATCCTCTTCGGGATTTTCACCTATAAAAATTACTAAAAGCTAAAGTGCAAAACGAAAAAAGTATTGACAAATATAAAGAGACAGTATAATCTGAAAAAAACTTGTATGGTACATGCAAGATTAGTATTAATAAAAACATTGTAATGAAAGCGTTTACAATTGTCAGGGGGTGATCCGCTAAGTGGGCTAAGTTGATACAGAAAATTGGCTGTTTTCGTTTAGTATGAAATTGTTTCTGGTAGTGGTTCAAAGACTAACCATTAGGGGGAATAAGATGACCAAAAATTATTGGCGTCATATTAGGGAGAAAGTAGACTGGCCAGTATTTCTTTTGAGTGGTGGGGCACTCGTAGCGTTTGTGCTTTTATCGTTTTTACATGTCGATATGGTAAGCAAATACGTCAATATCGGTTTTGACTTGTCAATCCGTTATTTCGGTGCGTACTGGCAACTATTAATGATTGCAACTTTTGCAGTAGGTGCTGTGTTAGCCGTTTCGAAATATGGGAAAGTTCGGCTTGGAAATACGAATAAGCATGAAATAAGTTATTTTAAATGGGTCGCGGTCATCATTACAACTGGCCTCGGAGCAGGTGGTGTATTCTGGGCTGCGGCAGAGCCAATGTACTATTTTTTGGAAGTTCCGCCAATGCATAAGGGTATCCTTGCTGGAACGAAGGAGGCGATTGGCCCTGCACTTGCACAAAGTTATATGTCATGGGGGTTTACAGCATGGTCTGTGTATGGGGCCATTAGTGCAATAATATTAATTTACGCACATAATCATAAAGGAATGCCATTAAAGCCTAGAACATTGTTGTATCCAATATTAGGAAAAAAGATTTTAACAAGCAAGTGGGGAACGGCTGCGGATGTATTTTGTATTATTGGTGCAGCGGCAGGAACAATTGGTCCAATCGGTTTTCTTGGTTTACAAGTGAGCTATGGAGTCAGCTCGGTATTTGGAATACCCGACGTATTCAGCACACAGGTCCTCATTATTGTTGGTCTGACAGCGGTTGTTTTAGTGTCGACCTTAACTGGGATTAATAAAGGGATTCAGTGGTTAAGTAAGCTAAACGTGAATATGATTGTAGTTATTGCGGTATTTTTGTTAATTTTTGGTCCGGGCATGTTCATTATAGATTCTTTCATGTCATCATTCGGAATGTATATGAGTGAATTCATCAACATAAGTACATTTCGCGGTGATGAGGCATGGCTTGGTTATTGGATGCTTTTTTTCTTTGGTTGGTTTATTGGTTTTGGTCCGCTCGTTGCTTTGTTTGTGGCAAGAATTTCAAATGGGCGTAAAATTAGAGAAATATTTCTTGTCGTAGCAATCATTGCTCCGATTACGACAAATTTTTGGTTTACAGTTTTAGGTGGGACGGGAATCTTTTATGAATTGGGCAATAGGGGATCGGTAAGTGGTCCATTATTGGACGGGGGATTGCCGAGCGCAATTATCGCTATTGCCGAACAAATGCCGCTTGGATTTATTATGCCGACAGTCTTTCTCGTGTTAACGACTCTTTTTGTTGTGACAACTGTTGATTCAATGTCTTATTCCATTTCGATGGGGGTTACTGGTGATGGAAATCCGCCAAAAATAGTTCGTGTATTTTGGGCGTTAATTATGGCTGTAATTGCAACGATACTTATTAAAATCGGCGGGGGAGGAATTAGTGCATTACAATCATTTATCGTCGTCGCTGCTGTTCCAATCTCCATTTTGATGTTGCCAATTCTTTGGTACGCGCCGAAAATAGCAAAGCAATTAGCGATTGAACAAGGTATTGTAGAAGAAAAGGTAGACCTAAGTCCATCGACAATTAGCGAAGCAACTGCATCAACGGAAGTCGAAGTAAAGGGAACAAGGAGATAGTTTAAAAGATTCTAAATATTTGTTGACATTTAAAAGTAATGATATTACACTAACGTTAGACCTTGTATGGTACATGGTACATGAAAAATAAGGAAGTTAGTGGGAGATTAATAGGTTACGAATATTTGTACCATGGTACATGGCACTTTTATTAGAAAGGGGTGTTTACCATTACGAGTATTTTGACAACGAGTATTACGGCCCAAGTAACTGATGCGATCCGCACAGCTATCATTACGGGAGAATACGAACCTGGAAAGCAATTATCTGAAGCTGCTTTATCGCAGTATTTTAAAATAAGCAGGACTCCGGTGAGGGAAGCGTTAAAGCAATTAGAACGAGAAGGGCTAGTGGAAATCATTCCACGAGTTGGAACATGTGTATTAAAACCGACTGAGAAAGAATTAGATGAGCTATTTACAGTAAAGGAAGCGATGGAAGGGCTTGCAGCGGGAATACTTGCTGAAAAAGGAGATTTGAAAGTAATAGGTAAAGTACGAGAAGCTGTATCTTTCATGGAAGAAGCCGTACAGAAAAAAGATCATAATAAATTCGTCGAAGCGAATAATCTTTTTCACCAGGCAATCATGGACGGTGCTAATAATTCCAAGCTGAGTTATGTGTTCAATTTACTGATTAATCAAATACCTTATAATCGCTATGTTTATCTAAGTATTGAAGTTCCAAATCGTCTAGAAATATCACTGAAAGAACATCAAATTATTTTAGAGGCAATTTTAAGTAAGGACCGAGAAAGAGCTGAAAAAGCGATGAGAGAGCACGTTAGAGAAAGTGCGATTGGACTAAAAAAAGCAATTGCCAAAAGACTTTACCAAAAGACCGCAAAATAAGGGGGAATAATAATTATGAAGTTCGGAATATTCGCTAACTTGGCAGGGCCAGGTCGCCATGAGGAGTACGATAAAGTATTAGATGAAGCACGGGAGCAAGCGGTTTACTGTGATGAAAACGGTTACGACTCCATTTGGTATACAGAACACCACTTCGGTCATGAGGGGAATGAGTTGATTTCGAATCCTCTAATGATGGGAGTAGATATCGCCGCTCGAACAAAGAATATTCGAATCGGTCAGGCTGCAAACGTCGCAACATTTTGGCAACCGCTTCGTTTAGCGGAAGATATCGCAATGTTAGATCAGTTAAGCAAAGGGCGAGTAGAAGTCGGGTTAGCTCGCGGACTATATGGTCGTGAGGCTGCTAATTTAAATGCGCTGGCAGATCCGAAAAATAATGATCAGAATCGCGCATTATTTGAAGAAACTGTGGAAGTAATGAAAAAGGCTTGGTCAAATCGTTTCTTTTCACACGATGGAGACATTTATCAGTTTCCACCTGAAGGCCTAAAGTGGACTCATCCTATGAGCCCTCAATCACCAGAGTTTATGGACATGGAAAAAGGGGAAATCAATAAAATTTCAATCATGCCAAACACTTACCAAGGTCGAATGCCAAATTTATGGCAAACAATCGACTCCCCAAGTTCAATCAAAATTGCTGCTGAAACCGGTATTAATGCTATTTTCTGGATGCCGACAGTGAAAGAGTTAAAAGGACGTTTTGAATTATATCGTGAAACAGCTTCGAAAGCGCGCGGCTATGAAGTTCCTCTTGGCGAAGGAATTGCGCTTGTACGTGATGTGTATGTAGCAGAAACGATGGAACAGGCTCGGGAAGATGCTGCTGAAGCAGTACTAAACACATATCGCTGGATTTGCCATTGGAGAGGGCTTGGTAATCTGATGGACCCAGGTGAAGAAGTAAAAGTCGGCCAAGAGTTAACATATGAATTCCTTCACCCAAGAAACTTATTATTCGGAACACCGGAATATGTAACAGAAAAAATTCAAGAATTAAAAGAAGAGTTGAATTTACAAAATCTATTACTTTGGAAAAATCATAGTCATTTACCACACGAAAAAGTGATGAACAGCTTAAAGCTATTTACAGAAGAAGTAATGCCAAATTTCACTAAAACAAAACAGGGGGTATTGTAAAATGTTAGAAATTCGTAAAGTATATACAGCTATTGAAGAAACGCGTATTGAGGGAGGCAAACAACTCGAAGACCCAATTAAGATGATTACAACGATGTTAGTAATGAAAAATCCATGGGTTGAAAGAGGATTTGTTGAGGATTTAATGCCGGAAATTAACGAGTATGCTCCTGAAATTGGAGAGTTGCTAGTTGCAGAGTTGTTCAAGCATATCAGCTCAGCAGATGATGTTGAAGCATTCGGTAAAGCTGCGGTCGTCGGTGTAGACGGAGAAATGGAGCATGCTTCCGCCTTCATTCATACATTGAAGTTTGGAAACAAGTTCCGTGATGCGGTTGAAGGGAAAAGTATCTTGCCATTTACAAACAAGCGTGGAGGCGCAGGAACGGCAGTTTTAATCCCAATGGTCCACAAAAATGAAGATTCGAAACGTTCACACTTCTTGACGTTTGAAGCGACAATTCCAGATGCGCCGAGGGCTGATGAAATTGTTGTTGCAATCAGTGTTTCGACAGGAGGACGTCCGCACCCAAGAACGGGAGACCGTCACCAAGACATGCTGGAAATGGGTCTCGTCTAATGCCAAAGATTACGTATGGTCAAAAGACCATTCATTATGAAGAAAAAGGAACGGGTGAACCGCTCGTTTTCATACATGGAGTCGGTTTGGATCATGCAATGTGGGAGCAACAGGTGAATAGTTTGTCAGAATATTATCGAGTAATTGTGTATGACATGATAGGACACGGGGAATCTTCGCATCCCCCTGGTCCTTATTCACTTTCTAAGTACGTTGAACAACTTGCTGCACTCGTGGAAAGTCTAAGTCTCGAAAAGATTCACCTTGTAGGATTTTCAATGGGAGGCATGGTTGCCCAGGCATATGCATTGTCAAATTCGGCGAAAATGAAAACGCTAACAATTATGAATGCAGTTGCGAATCGGACAGAAATGCAACGCCAAGCGATATTAAAACGGGTGGAAGAAGTAAGGGCAAACGGAGCTCATTCGACAATTGAACCTGCAATCCAACGTTGGTTTACAACCGACTATCTGCAAAATCAAGCAGACGTCGTAAATCGGATTCGTACTCGTCTTCAGACTAATAATCCTGCTTCTTATTTAGAAGCATATTCGTTGTTTGCGACAGCCGATCAAGAACTTTGGGATAAACTAGATCAAATCACAGTTCCGACACTCGTCATTACGGCAGAAAATGACGTCGGTTCCACACCAGAAATGTCACAACAAATTCATCAGAAAATTTCTGGTTCTGAATTGTTAGTAGTTCCTGTCTTAAGACATATGCTTCCGATTGAAAGACCTGATATTATCCACGAGGCAATTCACTCATTTATTGAAAGAGCAGTGCTTGTAGGGGAAGGGAGATGAGGTTTTGACAGAATTAAAAACTGAGCTTAAAACTTTCGATATGTATATTAATGGGGAATGGACAGCATCGTCAAGTGGAGAGTATTTTCCAAGTTATAATCCAGCAACGGGAGAGGCTTGGGCACGTGTAGCAAAAGGAACAGCTGAAGATGTAAATCGAGCAGTGCAAGCTGCACATCAAGCGTTTGTAAATTCTGAGTGGACTAATATGACTTATACGGAAAGAGGAAAACTTGTCAGGAAACTCGGCGATCTCATTGCTGAAAATGTGGAAGAACTTGCACAGTATGAGACGATTGACAACGGAAAATTGATACGAGAAATGCGTGGTCAATTAAATTACTTGCCGGAATTCTTCTACTATTACGCAGGTCTTGCCGATAAAATTCACGGTCATACGCTTCCTTTGGATAAACAGGATATGTTTGCTTTTACAACGAGGGAACCCCTTGGCGTTGTAGCTGCAATTACACCTTGGAATTCACCGCTTTATTTAACGACATTGAAATTAGCGCCCGCACTTGTGGCTGGAAATACAATTGTGATAAAACCATCAGAAATGACATCCGCTTCTTTGCTTGAACTTATGAAGTTAGTGGAAGAAGCTGGCTTCCCGCCTGGTGTTGTTAACGTAGTGACAGGTTTTGGATTACCAGTTGGTGATACATTGACAGCACATCCACTCGTTAGACGTGTTGCTTTTACTGGAGGAGCTGAGTCTGCTCGCCATGTCGTAAGAAATACAGCAGAGAACTTCGCACAATTATCACTAGAACTCGGAGGAAAGTCGCCAAACATTGTCTTTGAAGATGCGGACCCTGATAATGCAGCGATGGGAATTATTGCCGGTATATTTGGTGCCACTGGCCAAAGTTGTGTTGCTGGATCACGAGCATTTTTACACGTAGATATTTATGACAAGGTGATGGAAAGACTTGTTGACCGTGTTTCAAACATAATGATTGGTGACCCTCTTTCGGACACTACTGAAATGGGACCGCTTGCTACAGAGGAACAATTGAAACGTGTTGAAAAGTACGTAAAGCTCGGGAAAGAGGAAGGCGGAAAAATCATAATCGGTGGTAAAAAGCCTGAACACTTAGAAAAAGGATGGTATTTTGAACCGACGATATTCGAACATACTGACAATAACGCGCGTATTACAAGAGAAGAAATCTTTGGTCCTGTTTTAAGTGTCATCCCATTTAAAAATGAGGCTGAAGTAATTGAGATGGCAAACAGTACTGACTATGCATTGGCGGCTGGAATTTGGGCGAGTGATATAGCAAAAGCCCACCGTGTGGCCAAGGCGATTAGAGCAGGTATTGTTTGGGTGAATACCTACCGGAGCATATCGCCTATTGCACCAATCGGAGGTTCCGGGTTAAGCGGGTACGGAAGAGAAAGCGGTTTTGATGCAATTTATGAATATACTCAAAGTAAAGTAGTTTGGGTGAATACATCATCTGAAGCGATACCTGATCCATTCATTATGCGCTAAATCATGCTAAATAGGAAGGGAGAAATCGACGTGACTATCGAAAAATTGATTCACTTACCGGATTTATCCTTCATTCGTGTATGTAACGAAGACTATGGCATAAATAGAGGACTCTATAATACAATTGATAAATTCTTTTACGAACGAGGATTTGAACGAATTATCGATCGAAGAAAGAATATCCTTTACTTTCTCGACTATGTTCAAAAGGATGCTGATTTAAATAATAAGCGCCCCAAATTTGGAAGTGGCGGGCTAAAGATTAAAATCGAGGAATATCTATTGGAGATAGAAAAAAATAATAATCATAAAATGTGGCAATTAGCTAAATAAGCCTATATAGGAAGAAGGTTAATCATGACGAAGCTTAATACTAATGTAAAGAAACAACATCTTCTTATTAATGGAGAGTGGGTCGCGGCGGAGGAATACAGTCCGCTTCAATCTCCATATTCAGGTGAAGTTATCGCGGAGGTCCCGTTGGCTTCAATTGCTGAAACTGATTTAGCAATTGAAGCAGCTGTAAATGCCCGAAAAGTGATGGCGAGTATGCCCGCTTATAAACGTGCGGAAATCTTGGAAAACCTCGTTCATGCTTTGCAAGAAAGAGCTGAAGAAGCAGCTGAAATTATTGCATTAGAAGCAGCAAAGCCGATTACGACAGCAAGGGGTGAAGTTAGTCGTACGATTGAAACGTATAAGTTTGCAGCTGAGGAAGCAAAGCGCATTCATGGTGAAACACTTCCACTTGATGCGGCTCGCGGCGGTGAAAATCGACTAGCTTATACGGTACAAGAACCAATCGGTACCATTGGCGCAATTACACCTTTCAATTTTCCGATGAATTTAGTTGCCCATAAAGTTGGTCCTGCTATAGCAAGTGGGAATACAATCGTCTTAAAACCAGCTACACAAACACCGTTATCCTCATATTTTATTGCGGAACTTCTTCTTGAAGCAGGATTGCCAAAAGGAGCCCTAAACGTAGTTACTGGAAGCGGCAAGGTGACGGGAGACAAACTTGTTCAGGATAGCCGAATCAGCATGATAACTTTCACGGGAAGCCCAGAGGTGGGCATCGAAATCCGAGGCAAGGCTGGCTTGAAAAAAGTTACTTTAGAACTTGGATCCAATGCAGCAGTAATTGTTGATAAAAACGTCGATCTTGATAAAATTATCCCGCGTTGTGTAACAGGGGCATTCGCTTTCCAAGGTCAAGTATGTATTTCCTTGCAACGCGCATACGTTCATGAAGATATTTATGAAGAGTTTGTAACTAAACTTATTGAAGAAACGAAAAAGTTAGTTGTCGGAAATCCCCTTGATGAACTAACAGATGTATCAGCACTTATTTCAGCGAAGGATGTAGAGCGGACACAAAGTTGGATAGAAGAAGCGAAAAAACAAGGAGCAAAAGTTGTAGCAGGCGGTAATACAGAAGGAAATATTCTTTATCCAACGATTATTCTGGAAGCAAAATCTACGCTGAAAGTATGTTGCAATGAAGTGTTTGCTCCGATTATTGTTGTAAATAAAGTGAAAAACGTCGAGCAGGCAATTGACCAAGTGAATGATTCACGTTATGGATTGCAAGCAGGAATCTATACAAATGATATTACTACAGCGCTGAATGCAGCAGAAGAGTTGTATGTTGGCGGAGTAATGATTAACGATATTCCAACATTCCGGGTGGATAATATGCCGTACGGCGGTGTAAAGGAAAGCGGAACAGGCCGTGAAGGTTTGAAGTACGCGATTGAAGACATGACTGAGATGAAACTCGTAGTTTGGAACCGTAATTAGGAGGTAAAGGGATGGGGTATTATGCGGCACTATTACACATGATGGATGCTGAGAAAAATGCTGAAGTTCTTCCTCGTCATATCGCTTATTTGGAAGAATTAGAAGCGGAGGGAAAAGTGTTTGCAAGAGGCCCCTTTACAGATGGAACGGGCGGCCTTATTGTCTATATTGCTGATTCTTATGAAGAGGCTTTGGCATTCGCAGAGGCAGATCCACATGTTGTTGAGGGAGTACGGCGACTAGAGCTAAAAGAGTGGGGAGCACTTACAGTTAAATGAATTGTAGCAATAAAACGTATTTTTTTGGAGATGTTTTTCACTAAAATCTTGTATGGTACATGGTAATTTGGAGGTGTGAAAATGGATGTGAAAAACACTGCTTTACTTTTAATTGACCTTCAAAAGGAAGGCGGGACGTCGGACGTCGTTGGCATGGATGGAATTATTGAAAAAACAGCAAGTCTTATAGAGCAATGTCGACAAAAAGGAATCCCAGTCATTTATACGCGCCATTTAAACAGGGGTGATGGTATTGCACTTGGGAATCGGGAGCCGGTGAATGAAAAAGGGGAACCTCTTTATTATCATACAGGAACTGATGCAATTGAAATCATGGATGAAATTAAGCCTGAGCCTGGTGATATTATCGTTGATAAGTATAGGTATAGCTGTTTTCATGAATCCAGCTTGGATTTGATGTTAAAGAGTTTAGGAATAAAGCATTTGATCATTGGCGGTGTTTTGACAGACGTTTGCGTAATTTCAACAGCGATGGATGCTTATTATCGTGATTATCAAATTAATCTCGTTAAAGACATATGCGGTACAACAACTGAAGGTGCCCATATGGCAGCAATTCTAATGATGGCGAATTGGGTTTATGATATTGAAATCTATGATGCAAATCAACTTAGCAACAAGTTATCGGGAGAAGATTATAAAGTATGGAAATCTGAGGGACCTGATGAGTTACAATTTACACCTGAAAACTTACGTGAAGTTTTTGGAAGATTGACAGTTGAGTGACATCTTGAGGACTACTACACGACGCTTTCTGTAACAATTCTAATTCAAATAAAAGGGGAAAAAAATATGAAAGCTGCAGAAAAAGTAGAAGCAAGTATCGAGGTAGAGGCTTTTGACCAAGTTGTTAGTGGCCAAGATGTAGTCACAGAAGAACATTATGCGACCGAAGAAGTTCCAATGAGTCAACGAAATATTAATTTTTTTGACATGATAGCGATCTGGGTAGGGGCAAACTCAAACAATGCGTCCTGGTATGTAGGGGGAACGGTAGCTGGGATGGCTTTTGCAGGTGCCATTGCAGTCACGTTAATTTCCAATCCCTTTGCCTATCTTGTACTTGCTCTTGTTGGGTACATGGGTTATAAAGTTGGGACGTCCACCATGGCACTCACAAGACCAGCTTTCGGAATTAGGGGAAGTCTTCTCCCAACGGTGTTAAATACGATTGTCTTTTTAGGATGGGCTGTTGTTAATACGTTTATAGCTGTCATTTCGATGAGTTTTATATTAAAAGATTTATTTGGATGGCCGGCTTTTGGGGAGCCGGGAAGTGCGGGTCCAATGATTTTAGGTATTGTTTTCATGAGCTGCTTGAATTTATCTGCGGTTTCACTGGGAAGAAATTCTATTAAAATAGTTGAAAGAATCGGGATTGTTTTAGTCCTTGCACTAGGTATTTGGATTACGATTGTCGTTTTGAGCACGCATTCATTTTCAGCAATTTTGAGCTGGAGGCCACCTGCCGAATCGGTAATGCCTGTCGGAAAAGCGGTAGATATTATGGCTGCATTTAGTTTAGCGTGGGTGCTAGGAATTGCCGAGTTTACACGTTACACACGTTCAGCGAAAACAGCAACAGTTGCCCCGTTAATCGGTGCTTGCGTTTCACTCATGTGGTTTGCGTTTATCGGCATTATCGCAACAATCGGTTCAGCAATTACGACAGGCGTTTACAATCCAGAGAATTCAGATCCAAGTTCACTCGTTACAAATCTTGGGCTTGGCTGGTTTGCGCTACTACTTATTGTCGTAGCATGTGTGACAACAAATGTCGTCAATTTGATGGCTGCGGGTATTTCAATAACGAATGTAACAAAGAAAATTAAACCGCTTCACTCTATATGGCTCGTCACAGTTTTAGCTGGTGTATTCATGCTTGTGCCACTTTATCTTGCTAGTTTCTTAGATACCTTTATGGGCTTTTTAGAATATATCGGTATGGTACTGAGTGCGTTACTTGGCGTGTTAGTTGCCGATTATTACTTTGTTAAAAAGCGCTCCTATGATGTAAAGGAATTTGAAAAAGTAGGCGGGAAATATTGGTATACAAAAGGAATTAATATAAGAGCAGTAGCAGTTTGGACATTCGGAGTCATATTCTTTTTATTGGTTCGTGACTCTGCCTTGTTAGGAAGTTCAATTGGTGCTGTCTATCCAACCATTTTGATAACTGCATTGCTCTATACGCTAATCTCAATGCCAAGGGGAAAAACTTCTAAATTATATTAATTAAAGAGAATCGGTACTTATTCAATGCCTGTTGTCGGATTTATAAATATGAATGAAAAAGGAGAGAGCTATTATGCAAAAAGTAGAGAAACAAGACTTATTCAAGCAAATTATGGGGAATTATCCAACAGGTGTGACGGTTGTAACGACAACTGGAGCAGATGGCAAGCCAGTCGGATTGACAGTGAATTCTTTTGCTTCCGTATCATTAGATCCGCTTATGTTGCTATGGTCTATTGATCATCGTGTATCGTCATTGAAGGAGTTTATAGAAGGTGGAAAGTTCGCGGTACATGTTTTACATGGTCATCAACAAGAACTTTGTAAAACGTTTGCAAGTAAAGTTGAAGATCGTTTTAGCAACTGTGACTGGAGTTTTTCTGAAAATAATTTACCGATTATCGATGGTACATTTGGGGTTTTTGAATGTAAAACGTTCAAAGCAATTGAGGCTGGGGACCATACCGTTTTAATTGGTGAAGTAATTGACCTTCAAATTGATCAGAGCAATGATCCAATGCTTTACCATCGCAGAGTGTTTGGACCAATTCCGGAAGAGTTTTATAAGCAAAAACAACCAGTATCATAATTGTAAATATGTATTTGAAATAGAGGAAGACATAATCCCCTTGGACTCTTTGTGAAGAGGCCAAGGGTATTAGGGTTTTTTAAAAAAGGTGATTTCTACATCTACTTAGTTTGCTAACGAGATTGAAGAAGTGGATGAGGTTGTGTTGTCACAGGAGCTAGCTGTCGAGTAACAAAGGATCCATTCAGGTGATTGGTACCATTTACATTTACCTGAATATTCCGGTAAACTGTTATTGATGTGTAACACTAACTATATTTTAGGAGGCTAGATTTAGTATGAGAAGAAAACCGATCCTTGCACTATTGATGGCAACAAGTTTAGTAGTTGGGTCTCCAGTAGCGAATGCAAATGAAACGCCTGGTTCACCCCCACAAGCACAGCAAGCTTTTGATAATAAAATTATCAAAAGAATCAATGTTGATAACATTTATGACGACATTGCGCATCTTTCCAGCGAACCGCGTGTTGCGGGTACAGAAGCTGAATGGAACGCCGTTCAGTATATCGACGATAAATACTCTTCATTTGGATACGATACAGAAATTCAGCCGTTTACTTTTGAAAGTTACCAAACACCAGAAGTTTCCGTTAATGTAGCGGGCGAACCCCTATCATCAAATAGCTTTACGTATACACCGAATGGGGAAGTGTCAGGTGAAGTGGTTTATGCAGGTTTGGCAACAGAGGATGATTTAGCAGGTATTGAGCTAGGAGGCAAAATCGCTTTAATCAAAAGAGGAGATATATCCTTTGCGGATAAGGTGTTAAACGCTGCTCAAGCAGGAGCATCAGCGGTAATGATTTATAATAATACTTCCGGTTCATTATCTGGAACGCTTGGTGCACCTAATGAAGCATTTGTTCCTGCCGTTTCCCTTTCACAAACCGATGGAGACAGGCTAGCAACATTACTAGCTGAAGGACAAACTATCGAGGCGACTGTCAATGTAACAGGCGGTGGTATTTCACAAAAAACTTCTCATAATGTTGTGGCTGTCAAAGAAGCTACTAATAAAAAGAAAGATACTAACCAGATCATTGTTGTAGGTGCCCATCATGACTCCGTTCCAGGATCTCCGGGTGCTAATGATGATGCTTCCGGGGTAGCTGCCTCCATTGAGTTGGCTCGTGTAATGGCGAATATGCCGACTGATACAGAACTTCGTTTCGTAAGTTTCGGCGCGGAAGAATTAGGACTTTTAGGATCCTATCATTATGTCGAAACTTTATCTCAAGATGAGCGCGACCGGATTGTTGGTATGTTTCAAATGGATATGGTCGGAAGTAGGGATGCTGGAGAACTGGTAATGTTTACAGTAGATGGAGAGAAAAATGCCGTCACTGATCTCTCGGCAGCTGCTGGCGTGAGAACAGGAAATCCATTAGGGTATGGACAAGAAGGCCGAAGCGACCACGTGCCGTTTTATTATGCAGGCATCCCGGCTGCCTTATTTATTCATAGTCCTACTGAGCCTTGGTACCATACACCAGAAGATTCACTTGATAAAATCAGCAAAGAGAAACTCCAAGAAACAGCAGAAATCGTTGGGGCGGCAGTCTATCAGGTTGCACGTCCAGACACGCCTGCTTTGGAGAGAGCAAAAGTCTCACCAAAACCAGTTGATTATGAGCGAATCGTTGGGGGACTCCAATAAGAAATTCAGACAAAAAGCGGGAGAAAGCTTCCTGCTTTTTTCTATTTGATTTTGTAGGGATTCAATCAATTTGAATGTTTAGGTGGCATTCGTATATCTGAAATTGGTAAACTCCATTTCTACTAGACTGAATGAATTCCGGTGATGCCACTGTTTCGATGTTTTCTTAGCGGGTATGAGGAGGTTTTTAATATTAAAAAAACCATGCCGCATAACACGGCATGGCATCTTTCTTAATTAATCCTACTTATTTTTTCCGTTCCCATGTTTCCAAAACCCGATGGCTGAACCTTCACGGCTGGAATCAGCTGCTCCATAATAAAGCCCTGTATCTGGATCTACCATAATTGCTTGCACGTTACCAATTTCACCGGGTGCTGCATTCCACCTATGTCCCATTTGAGTTAAGCGTTCGCGTGCTTCATCCGGAACGCCTTGCTCCCAGCGAATATTTGGATATTGGTTACTGTAAATTCTCGGTTCTTCAATGGCATCTTTCAAGTCCAAGTCATAATCTACTACGTTCAAGATTGTTTGCAAGACAGATGTGATGATAGTTGGTCCACCCGGTGAGCCGACTGATAAATAAGGCTTGCCATCTTTCAACAGCATAGTTGGTGACATACTGCTAAGTGGGCGTTTATTTGGCTGTACTTCGTTAGAACCACCAGGCACCGCATCAAAGTCAGTCAACTCATTATTTAGCATAATTCCATATTCAGGTACCATAATCCCCGTACCGAAAAGTTGTTCAATTGTCGTTGTAAAGGTAACGAAATTTCCCCATTTATCTGCGACAGCAAAGTGAGTGGTTTGTCCAATCGCTTTTTCATCGTTCTGTTCTATGTTAGAAGGTGTCCGGCCATCTTCGTATTTCCAAGGATTTCCTGGTTGTACGTTAGTGTTAGCCTGATCCAAACTGATTAAGCTGCTTCTCTCAGCAATATAATCCGGATGCAATAATCCTTTAGTAGGAACATCGATATATTCAGGGTCACCCATATATGCACCTCTATCTGCATACGCAAGATGCATGGCTTCTGCTAATAGGTGATATTTTTCCGGCGAGCGGATGCCATACTGGCTAATGTCAAATGGCTCCAACAACTTTAAGATTTGTAAAACTGTCAGACCACCAGAACTCGGAGGCGGCATCGAAGCAACCTCGTACCCTTTATAGTCCGCGTAAAGTGGCTCGTCAATTGTTAATTCATAATTATTCAAGTCATCCAACGTCATGCTACCGCCAAAATCTTGTACAGTACCGGCAATCGCCTCTCCAATTTCTCCGTTATAAAAAACGTCCAGTCCTTGCTTTTGAATGAGCTTGTAAGTTTTCGCCAAATCTTTTTGAACGAGAAGGTCTCCTTCTTTCAATGGCTGTCCATTTGGTAAGAACACGTCCTTGGCAGCAGATTTTGCGAGTTTGTCCTTGTTATCTTCAATTGACTTTGCCAATGGCCAGTTAACTTTGACACCTTTGTCTGCGAGCTTAATGGAAGGTTGAATTAACTGGTGAAACTTTTGCGTTCCCCATTTTTCATGCGCTTCATACAATCCCGCCAATGTCCCAGGAACCCCAACAGCGTTACCGTGGATATGGCGTTCTGCAAATGGAATCGGTTTTCCGTTTTCATCAAGAAACATGTCTGGTGTCGCTCCTGCTGGTGCACGTTCTCGACTATTGATAATCGAAACGTCCTCCGTCTTCGCGTCATATACCATCATGAAACCGCCGCCGCCAATTCCTGACATCTCTGGCTCCGCTACATTCAGCGCAAACTGAATCGCAATCGCGGCATCCACCGCATTTCCACCGTTCTGTAGAACTTTGGCTCCGATTTTAGATGCTTCTGGATGTGCTGTAACGACCATCCCATCTTTTCCAACAGCCGTCTCATGCGATGCATCAAAATTGTTGGCGCTCGCAAATGATTGCGGATAAATCGGCACAAGCATGAGGGCAAGCAACAGAGACAGAAATGAAAAGCCCAATTTTCTCAATAAATACTCCTCCTTATTGTTAGTTCTTCTCAATTTCACAAAAACTTCTGAATAATGACATGAGGAGAAAAGGATAGGTGAAATGCATGAGAGGGAAGGGGAGCTTTATAAAATAGTCATAAGAACTTTCCAAGAAATGGGCGATTTATAAGAGGGACTTGGAAATTAGACCTAAGATTGCCAAATATGATGCTACTTAATCGAAGGGAGTTTAGTGAAAGGTGCCTGCGTAAAAATCGATTTGGACAATAAACTACAAGTGCATTTGCCATAGGCACCCTACATGAATTGAAAGTGGACCTTTTCCTGTGGAAGAGATTTTGAGAATAATCTACTGTGTTCCAAAATATAAGTTATTCGACAAAAATAGAACTTGTTTGGTGCATAAATCGACAGAATACTCACTCTGGGTAAGGTATGATATATCTACCAGATTAAATTCCTAGAAATTATAAACAGGCGCGGCTGTTTGCTTACTAATTTAATGATAGTTTATTAAATTTGTGCGCCTGAACGAAATATTAAAAAACAAAAAGGTAGTTTAACTACTTATTATAAAAATTTGGCGGGCGCGGAGGCGGCAGGAGAAGCTGGAATTGGAGAAGATATTAATTTCCACTTAGCGATTGCAAAGGCTTCAAACAACCCGCTTTATTGGAGATGATGATATTGATATCCAATCGCGTGGAAGTCTTTTTTATTCAGAATAGACCTAAAACTTTAATGGAAAATGAGCAAATAGAATATGTGAGTCATTTACAATCTTTGAAAGAACTTCATATTTACGGGCAAGGGATCTAGGAATGGAAAAGCTAAGAGAAAAAATCATTGAAGAGCTTATTCGTGCGCTAGGGGATCCATCGAGAATACTAACCGAGGATTTCGACTTATTTAGTTATTCATTCGATGCATCATTTGGGGTTTTTAAACCCGATTACGTTTGCCAGCCTCTTGAAACAGCTGAGGTCGTGTCTATTATTAAGCTAGCAGGAATGTATGAGATTCCAGTTGTGGCGAGAGGCACTAGTACTAGTTTAAGTGGAGGCCCGCTACCGATAAAAGGTGGTATTGTACTAGATTTTTCCTTATGGAATACTAAGCTGGAAATTGATCCGGAAAATTTAACAGCCATTGTTTCTCCAGGCGTTATTACAGCCGATATTAATGAAAAAGCTGACGAGTTTGGATTGTTTTATCCGCCCGATCCGAGCAGTGCCCATGTATCAACAATTGGCGGTAATCTTGCTGAAAATTCCGGGGGTCCAAGAGGGTTAAAATATGGGGTGACAAGAGACTACGTTTTAGGGTTAGAAGTAGTAACTGCCAAAGGAAAAGTCATTCGAACAGGTGGAAGCACTGTAAAGAATGTAACAGGATTTGATTTAACAAATTTAATAGTTGGTTCTGAAGGAACTCTTGGAATTATTACGGAAGCAATCTTACGGCTTATTCCAAAACCGGTCGCAACGAAAACAGCTATGGTCTCGTTTGATGACCTTGTAGATTCAGGTCGTGCTATTTCTAAAGTGCTTCGTTCAGGGATCATGCCGTCAAAGATGGAAATCATGGATCAGCATTCGATTATAGCCGTAGAAGAGCATGCTTTGCTTGGATTGCCTACTGATGTTGAAGCGATATTGCTCATTGAATTGGATGGACATCCATTGGCATTAGAAAAGGAAATGGAGCTTGTTTCAAATGCTTGTATGATGGTGAATGCCAGACATGTGCAAGTAGCAAAAGATGATCATGAAGCAGCACAATTTTGGCGAGCTAGAAAGCTCGTTTCGCCAGCAATCGCGAAAATAAAGCCAACGAAAATTTCAGAGGATGCTACTGTGCCGCGAAGTAAAATTCCGGAAATGTTTCAACAACTGAAGAGGATTAGAGAAAAATATAATCTTCATCTTGTCGTCTTTGGACATGCGGGGGACGGGAACTTACATCCGAATATCATTGCTGACGCACGTGATAAGGATGAAATGCGGCGTGCTGAAAAAGCAGTTGAAGAGATATTTGAAACTGCAATCCGACTGGGCGGGACGTTGTCAGGGGAACACGGCATCGGAAATATGAAATCCCCATTTATGGAGATGGAATTAGGGAAAGATGGACTTCATATGATGAGGCTCATTAAAGAGGCATGGGATCCGCAAAATATATTAAATCCCGGAAAGATTTTTCCTGAACCGGGTCAAGGATTTGAGTTGAGTCATGACTAGTGAAACGGGGTTAAGAGAGAAATTAGCATATAACGAAACATTTAGCTGTGTCCAGTGCGGGTATTGTTTACCTGCATGTCCAACATACATTTCATTTGGAAAAGAAACTCATTCTCCGAGGGGACGAATCAACCTTGTGAAAATGGCGGCAGAAGGGAAAATTTCCATTCATGACATGGCAAATCCGATTGATCTTTGTTTAGGTTGCCGTGCATGTGAAACTGTATGTCCTACGAATGTTGAGTACGGGAAAATTCTAAGTTCTGCAGTTGATGTATTGGCTGAGTATAGGAAGAAAGAGAGAAGTAGGAAGAGTAGATTGATGAGGAGTATTATTCTTCATCATACTTTACCGAATAAAAAAATATTAAAGTTGATTGGGCAAGGGCTCTATGTTCTTCAAAAGACGAAAATGACAACTGTTTTAAGGAAATCTAACATTATGTCGGCATTTCCTAAAGCTATTGAAAGTATGGAAGCAATTACACCGGAAATAGTACTTCCGGTGAAAAGAAAGCGTAAAGGGAACAGTGAGATTCGCGATAAGCAATTGAGAATCGGCTTTTTTCCGGGATGTGTGATGGATACATTTTTTGCTCATGTAAATGATCTATCTATTAAATTATTAGAGTCTGCTGGATGTGAAGTCATAACTATTCAGGAGCAAGGCTGCTGCGGCGCTCTTCAACATCATGCAGGAGAGAAAAAACAAGCGATTTCACTCGCTAAACAAAATATTGAAGCCTATGAAAAATATGATTTTGATTACATCGTGAACGCAATCGGCGGTTGCGGGGCTGCACTTATCGAATATCATTTGCTATTTGATAGTACGGATACTTGGCATTCGCGTGCTAAGAAATTTGTAGAAAAGAACAAAGACATAAGTGAAGTTTTATCTATGTTAGATTTGTCATTCAAAAAAGACATAGATAAAGTTGTCTCTTATCAGCCATCTTGTCATTTAACAAATGTGCAAGGTGTTGTTGAAGAACCAATACAACTATTGCAACGTATTCCTGGAATTACTTATGTAGCAATGCAACAAAAAGATATGTGCTGCGGATCGGCTGGAATATACAACATTGTTCATCATGAAGAATCACTTCTTATCCTGGATAACAAGATGAAGTATGTGAAGAAAAATGTCCCTGACGTAATTGTTACGACAAATCCAGGTTGTCATCTACAGATGTTATTAGGGATTAAGCGAGAAGGTATACAAGATAAAATTAAAGTTGTTCATCTGGTTGAACTTATAGCGGAAGCGTGTGATGTTGGGTGAAGAGAAAATGGCAGGGAATATAGATGGTTTCTTCTGTATATATAAACCCTATAGAGCAGTCTTCATTTGTCTGCTCCATAGGGTGATAGTATAACATTGTCAAACTCGTTCTTTAAATTAACATACCAGCAATTGCTGCACTTAATAGGTTCGCCAACGTTGCAGCAATAATTGCTCGCATTCCAAGCTCCGCAATATCCTGTCTTCTTGACGGCGCCATTGCACCTAATCCACCGATTAACATGGCGAGTGCTGAAAGGTTTGCAAAGCCACAAAGTGCAAAACTAATCATCGCTACACTTTTAGGAGATAAGTTTGCAATTTCAGCGGCAAATGAAGTGTAGGCAACAAACTCGTTTAGTACAAGTTTTTGACCAATAAAAGAAGCCGCTTGTAATGCTTCTTCCCACGGTACGCCAATGAGAAGGGCAAGGGGGAAGAATAGATAACCTAAAATCTGTTCTAGTGTCAATGATTCAAGTCCGAAAATTCCGCCTATTGACCCGATAATTGTATTCGCTAAAAAGATAAGCGAGATAAAAGCAATTAATAACGCCCCAACACCGACTGCTATTTTCAGTCCATCCATAGCGCCGCGAGAAGCTGCGTCGACAATATTTCTCGATTCCTCGTCCTTAACCATGACTACACTTTCATCTGTATCGATCTTTTCAGTTTGGGGAACGATTATTTTTGCGAATAATAATCCTGCTGGAGCGCCCATAAATGCTGCAGCTAGTAAATAATTAATCGGAACACCGAGCATCGCATATCCACCTAAAACGGCACCTGATACACACGCCATTCCACCGACCATAACGGCAAATAATTCGGATTTAGTCATTTTCTCGATATATGGCTTAACGACCAATGGCGCTTCAGTTGGACCTAGAAAAATATTTGCGGCAGCTGACATGGATTCAGTATTACTAGTCTTAAGTGCTTTTGCCAAAAGTCCACCGATGACTTTCGTTGCAAACTGCATGATCCCGAGATAATAAAGTACAGAAATTAATGAAGCGAAGAAAATGATGATGGGTAGTACTTGAAATGCAAAGGTAAAGCCTGCGCCTTCTATGTTCAAGACGCCCCCGAATAAAAACTGAATACCAGCATTAGAGGAGTCAATCACTTTTTGAACAATCCCTGAAAGAGCTTCAATGATTGTTCTTCCAAATTCCCATTTCAATACGATAAATGCAAAAACAAGTTGAATCGCTAAAGCGCCAAAAACAGTTCTTGGATTAATAGATTTACGTGCTGTAGATAATGCGAATGCGATTGCTAAAATTCCGATAATCCCTACTATTCCAGATATATACTGCATAATTTCTCCCCAATCTATGTGTATGAAATATATATAAATAAGTTCTAAATTTTTATGAGTAAATGACTTCTGTTGTTTCAAATCGGCAGGAGTCTAAACTTCCGCTGATTTAAACAATCGGATTTAAAATTATTTAGAATTCTCGCCGGTTACTCGACGAGCCAATTCCGTCATGTAATCGAAGAAAGCATCGCGATCTACATCATACACAACATTTACCGGTCTACCATCAGCTGTTTCAACTGTACGTCCTTGACTTGGGCCATCCGTGATAACAGTACTGTTAATTGTTTCTACTTTCACAAGATCTTTTTTGCCGATTGTTGCAGTCGTTAGCACGTCCCATAAATAGTAAGTTGAGTTCGTTGAGAAATGCACGAGCGGCGGTACCATCGCATAACATTGACCGAGGAAGTCCACCCCGATATGGCTACGCTCTTTTGCCCAACGTTCACGTACATCTAATGTTAATGGCACTTGGTTTGTACTTTCGAGTGCGACTAAATCGATTTCAATATCTGTTTCCCATACGCGACCCGCAGCTTCTGGATCCCAGAATACGTTCCATTCAGCCGTTCCATCATGTTCAGGTTCTGCCACATTGCCTGCCTCTCTAAACGTACCGCCCATCCAAATGAGTTTTTCAATTTTCTCTTCGATATCCGGTGCGATGTCTAGTGCGCGTGCAAGGTCTGTCAAAGGTCCTGTAAATAATAGAGTCGTTTTTTCATCTCTGTTACGAATTGCATCGATCATATGCAGATGTGCTGGCTTTTCTGCTACTGGTGTGCGTATTTCTCCAGATTCGTTTAAAATCGGTAGCGCATCTACGTAAAAAGCATGCATACGCCAATCTTTTGGAAAAGGATTTTTACCACGTGAATTTGACTCTGATACATCTAGGCCGCCGTTTCCAAAGCGGTCGATAATTTTACGACTAGCAAATACCGCTGGCTCTAAATAGCAATCGGCGGGAATTACGGATACACCTGTCAATTCTACGTTATCCATTTTAAGTAATAAAAATAGTGAAACGAGATCATCCACTCCACCATCATGATTGAAATAAATAGGTTTCTTTGTCATTCAAATTCGCTTCCTTTTCACTTGGAATTATATTGCCGAAAATAATAAAAGAACCGAGATAGATTTCTCTACCTCGGTCCTTTTTACATTTAGAAATACTGGAATTGTATTATTAAAAAATAATACATTCCAGTCGTTCTTCATGTAGTCCGGTCTTTTACGGTTACCAGGTAGAAACGCTTAGACCATATTTCTAAGCATATACATTCAAGAAGCTTCTATTCAGTTTTTCGACTTTTATAAAGTAGCATCCTATTTTAAACGGGTCAATAGATAGTGTAGATGTTATTTTATTTCGATAATTGCACATCACTTGACGAATAGGAGTAAAACAACATGTATGCGTATTCAAATATTTTTTTTGTTTGGGAAAGTGGCGGCAATTGTTAATCACTTATGAAAGGCTGTATCCATTGCAAAATAGTATAAATGATAGGGAGGGTAATAAAACAGAGAAGTGTAGTGAGGATAACGCCGAATGATGCAAAAGAAGTATCTGCACCAAATTTTTGTGCATAAACAGAAGTAGTTGTCGCACTCGGCATGGCAGCTGTCAGTATAGCAACGATGATTAGCGAATGTGGAACAGACAGAAAAATAAAAACAAGTAAGCTTAAAGGAACTATCATTAATTTAAGTATGGCCGCGATCCAAATATACTTGTTTTTCCCATACTGTATAAAATCTTTTATTCGAATATCTGCAAGAAAACTCCCAATCAAAATCATCGATAAAGGAACCGTCATTTTCCCAACATTTTCAAATGTCGTCAAAATGATGTCCGGCCAACTAAGCGGAAGAAATAGCATACATACGCCAACAAGTGTTGAAAGGATCCCGGGATTGAAAAATAACATACGCCAATTTACACTTCGGTCATGCATCGTAAATATATAAATCCCATACGTCCAAATTAAAATTAAGTAACAAATATTAAATATCGTTAAGTAAATAACTCCTTGCTCAGCCATCAAAATATGAATAACGGCAAACCCAATAAATCCTTGATTGCCGAAGATAATTAAGCTCTCAAATACGCTTTTTTGTTCGTTAGGAAGTGCGGCTCTTTTTCGTAGTCTAGCCGCAATGAACACGGATAGAGAAAGTACAAAAATAGACATCATGACAAGCCAAATAAAATCGATTAACAATTCAATGGAATAAGTCGTTTGAAGCGAGAACAAGATTAGGGCAGGCAAAGTAACATATAGCATGAGCTGTGTCATGACCTGATTTGCATGTTGATTGAATACGCGTAATTTGCGAGCAGTAAAGCCAATAATCGCCATCATATAAAGCGGCATCATCGCTAACACAAAATCGCTAATGGGTAGCAAAACTGTAGCTCCTTTAGACTGTTTTTGTAATTTATGGTTACAGAAGAGAAAAGGTGAAAAGAGTGATGGGTATCTGTAGAACCTTGATTGGTGACAGTCACTCACACAACTTAAGCACTATTCTGACAACGTTGATGGAGTGGTTACGAAACTTCGATTGAGGAGGTTTTGTTGGCACGCTCTTAGTGGTTCTTTTTCTGCTAAATTACGGGGACTCGTGCAAGACATGATTCAGGAAATGAACACAATTGTATATAAAAAATTAAAAGGCCAATCAATTTAATATTTGATTGGCCTATGTTTGTATGGTTACCTTAAGTTAAAGATTATAATTGCACTTTGCGTAGGCACCGTTATTCATCACGCTTAAGTGAATATCTGTTTTCCGCATAAGACAACTCTAAGTTTTCTCGTAATGTAGTCCCTTCGTATTCTGTCCGGAATATTCCACGCTTTTGTAGGATAGGAACAACTTGATCAACAAATGCAGTTAATTCGCTTGGCAAATTAGCAATTAACATAAAACCATCTGCCGCGTTCTGCTCGTACCACGCTTCGACAAGATTCGCGACTTGCTCAGGTGTACCCATAAAAGGTGTGCGGGGTGTCGCTTCTCTAAACGCTACTTGACGAAGGGTTAAGTTTTGCTCGCGTGCTTCAGACTTAATGCGGTCCGTATCGCTTCTGAAACTATTTTTGCCAATGCATCCTATATCCGGGAAAGGTTCATCCAATGGATATTGGGAAAAATCATGATGCTCAAATAGGCGACCTAAAAAAGCGAGTGCTTGTTCAATTGTCACCAAGCTAGCAAGTTCTTCGTATTTCCGTTCCGCTTCTTCTTCTGTATCTCCAATAATCGGGCTAATTCCTTGTAAGACAATCACGTCGTGAGGGTTACGACCAAGTTTAGCTGTTTGCTCTTTCACGTCAACATAATATTGCTGCGCCTCTTCTAAAGTAGGCATAATGGCGAAAACTGCATCTGCTTCTCGTGCGGAAAACGCAATCCCTGCTGCTGATGAACCAGCCTGAAAGATTACTGGTTGTCCTTGCGGCGAACGCGCGATATTCAACGGTCCTTGCACAGAGAAAAACTCACCTTTGTGATTCAATATATGTAATTTTTTGGGATCAAAAAATTGTCCAGACGCTTTATTGCGAATAAAAGCATCATTTTCCCAAGAATCCCATAAGCCTTTCATAACTTCAACGAACTCGGCAGCCATCTGATAACGCATCGCATGGCTTGGATGATCTTTTACTTCTTTACTAAAATTTAATGCCGTCTTTTCCAGTCCTGACGTCACCGCATTCCATCCCGCTCGACCTCCACTTAACATATCTAGTGAAGCAAACTGTCGCGCCGCTGAAAACGGTTCACTATAGGAAGTCGATAATGTGCTCACTAGTCCGATGTTTGATGTCACCGATGCTAGTGCGGAGAGAATCGTGAGCGGTTCAAATCGATTCAAATAATGTGGGTTCGATTTTTCGTTGATGTATAAAGCATCTGCAATGAAAACAAAATCAAATTTCCCACGTTCTGACGTTTGGGCTTGCTGTTTATAAAAATCAAAACTTACACTAGCATCTGATGGCATAGTAGGGTGTCGCCAATCGGAAATCTTCTCACCAACCCCGTGAATCATCGTTCCTAACTTCAACTTCCTTCTTACGTGCATCGTACTCTCTCCAGTCATGTGGCTTGTTAGTATGAATTATGGTAATCATCCATTATCTAAAATTATCATATGTGTCATGCTCGGTGTCAAGACAGAAGGTAAAGTGATGGGTATCTGTGCGAAAAAACTATTCAGACAGTAAACTACAATTATATGCCAAGTTTCGTACCTGTCACTCATTCAAACATGTTAATTCAAACAATCATGTTTGTTTGGGGGATTGCACCTAAAAGAAGACCATTTTAAAAAGAGTGATCGATTCGCAAAGCCATCGATCACTCTTTTAATCATTGCGTTTCTAAACTTTCCATACGCTGTTTCTTCGCTTTCTTAAAATGAAACAACTCATAGAGGACCGGAATAATGATCAATGTCAACAACGTTGAAACGGTCAATCCTCCGATGACCACTACCGCTAAACCTTTTGATACTAAGCTGCCCATTTCCTCTTTTCCCATTAACAGTGGAATCATGGCAAAAATCGTTGCCAATGCTGTCATGACGATGGGACGGAGGCGAGTCGCGCCCGCTTCAAGCAAAGCTTCTCGAATCGACATTGTTGCCTCATTTTGTCTAACCCGGTCTAGTAAGACGATTGCGTTCGTTACGACAATGCCGATTAACATTAACGCACCAATCATGGCCCCGATATCTATAGGCGTTTGAGCAATTAATAATCCGAAAACGGCTCCGATGACTGCCAATGGCAATGTGAATAAAATGACTAACGGGGCGCGTAATGTCTTAAATGTCATCACCATAATTAAGTAAACGAGACCGATAGAGACCGCCATTAACTGAAATAGCTCTGCGAATTGATCGGCTTGTGCACTTGCTGCTCCGCCCATTTCAATCGAAATCCCATCTGGCAATGAAAGAGCAGCCGTTTTTTGTGTGATTTCGTAGGAGATTTTGGATAAATCTTGTGAATTTACATCAATCGTTACGCGAACATATTCTTTTCCATCTTTCCGTAATACACTTGTCGGCTTATCCGCTTTATCGATTTCCGCAATGGACGAAAGGGGAACGAGTTGTTCATTGACGATGACTTGGATTTCATTCAGTTCATAATCTGTCTTCGGGTGGATGGAACTGTCTAAATAGACCATCGTATTTTGGTTTTCCAGCTTAATCGTTCCGAGGGGAATTGGATTTAACAACAACTGCACTTGTCTTGCAACTTCTTCTGCATTAGCTATTTTCTGATCAATGACGATGTCGTAAACAGTTTTAACATCACTTTGATTGCTCGAAACCTTTCTAACGCCTGTAATTCCTTCTATTTCATCCATGACCTGATCTGCTGCCGTTCCTAATTGGGACGCATCATTTCCTACGATATCGAGTGAAATGGTCGAACCGCCTGAAGACATCATTGAAACGAAAGAGACTTCCATTTCGGCTTGAGGATAGAGCTTTTTTAGCTGATCAATTTCCCTGATTAATTTTTTCGTACTTGCACCGCTTTTCATCACAACATGGAAACGTCCCGAATTTTGTGCGTTCACTTCACTAAACTCGGCATCTTCTGGGTTTGATCCGAGGAAGAGAATGACTTCTTCTACGTCAGAATGCCTCATAAAAAAATTTTCTAATTGTAAAACCTCTTCTTTGACTGTCGTAAATGGTACTTCATCTGGATACGAGAGTGATAGAACGACGTCTTGATCAGTCGCATCTTCGGTTCCTTTTGGCATTGCAAAATATAAGCCAATTGAGCCAATAAAAATGAGGATTGACGTTACAAGTGGTATCCATTTATGACGTAGACACCAATCCAAAATTCGGATATATCGCCTCGGTGTCTTATATGCAGGCAATTTTCCTTTTTGCAGTAGGCCTGTGCTCATTAACGGTACGACAATCAATGCGACGAGTAAGGACGATAAAAGCGCATACGTAATCGTTAAGGCGAACGGCAATAAGAGATCTTGCATCGATTTTACAAGCCCCATTGGTAAAAAAACAGCGACGGTTGTTAACGTAGAAGATGTAATGGCAGACGCAACTTCTTTTGTCGCTTCAACAATGACTGGCTTCGAAAAATCTCCATTTTGCGCTTTACGAAAAATGTTTTCTATGACCACAATACTATCATCGACTAATCGACCGACCGCGACTGCAACTGCACCGATTGTTAAAATGTTTAACGTAATGTCTGACAGCCACAGTAATAATAATGTCAACCCGAGTGATAGAGGGATACTAATGACAGTAATTGCTGTCATGCGAATATGGCGCAAGAAGACAAATATGATAATTGTTGCAAACAATGCACCTAGCAGAACGGCTTGCATCATGCTGTCAACAGAGTTGACGATAAAATCAGAAAACGAAATCAGCATGGCTGCTTCAATCGTTGACTTGTGATCCACATTCACTTGCTGGATCGCGTTCTCTACTTTTTTACCGATTGCGACGGCATTGGCATTCGGTTCTTTATAAAGCACCAAGGCAATAGCCTCTTTGCCATTCACATGTGTGAAAAAAGTGGAACTGGAATCCGCAACGTCAACAGTCGAAATTTCTTTTAATGAAATCCCTGGAACAATTTCTAATGCTTCCAATGAGGCAATCCCGTCAATTTGGCCGACAATTTTAATATTCGTTGTTTTGTCATCAATCGTTGCTTCCCCGACCGATACAGCCAGATTTTTCCCGTGAAGGATGCCTAGAAGCGCTTGAAGTGGAATTTGATACGTTGCTAACTTTTCTTGATCCACCGTCACGTTCACTTGTGTTTGTTGACTGCCGTAGACTGAAACATTCGAAACGCCAGAAATTCCTTGGAACTTCGGAATGACTTCATTGTCGACTTTCTCCATGGCATTCGAATCGATGCCACCTGGAAAGGAGAGTCCAATTTGCCACAATGGAATCATATCGATATTTAATTGTGAAACGATTGGCTTCGAATAACCTTCTGGTAATGGAATGCTGTTGACTGCTTCCTGCACTTGTGTCTTTGCTTCTTTCATATCAATCGATGCATCCAGTAAGATATCTACAGAGGTGAAGCCATCTGCAGCAGTGGAAAACACATCTTTTTTCCCTTTCACAGACCCGATTGCTTTTTCAATCGGCTTTGTCACTTGCTCAGCCATCGTTTCCGCATCGGTATCTTGCCCAATCACGATGACCGTCACCATCGGATTATCCGCAGGCGGTAAAAACTCCTTAGGCACTGTGAAATAACTGACAATCCCCAGTACTAGCGACAAAACAACCATCAAAATCACAGCAGCCTTATTCTTAAATGCCCAATTTGTAAAACGTATCAAAGCCCCACGCCCTATTCCCTAGAATTTATAAAACCTTCCACATTAAACTTATTGTAATCAGGAGGCAGTTATAACAAGCTAAGGAATGAATTTTGGATTGGACTTAGGTCGTAATGACGAATCACTGTGCTGAATACAATTTGTATCAAAATCTCTTTTAATTTAAAGAAAAAAAATTAATGATACTCCCCAACACCGAAAACTCATAACCGAGTTCGGTGTTTTTTATGTTTAAATCACTCCGATTAAAAATCTTTTTAAACTATTTTTCAATAAATGTATCCTTTTTCGTTATAACTCTCTATATAAAGGATGAAGAGGGTGTTCATTAATTAAAACAAAGCGGGGGGATCAATATGAATAAAGGTTGGATAAAATTGCATCGGGGAATTATGGACAAGCCAATTTGGACGGAGTCGACACCAGAACAAAAAGTGGTGCTTATTACGTTATTAATGATGGCAAATCATAGTGAAAAACAATGGGAATGGCGGGGCAAACCTTTTACTGCGCGTCCGGGCCAATTTGTCACATCTCTGCCTAATCTTGCTCAGAAATGTGGGAAGAATTGTAGCGTACAAAAAATCCGCACAGCACTCAAAAGATTTGAAAGATACGGATTTCTAACAGACGAATCAACAGCCCATAATCGGCTCATAACCCTTGTCAACTGGGGCGTTTACCAAGGGGGAACTGAAATTGCAACAGCCGAATCAACAGACGATCAACAGACGGCTAACAGACACTTAACAGCTAACAAGAATGTAAAGAATGAAGAGAATGAAAAGAAAAGTAATCGTCGAAAACAAGTTTACGACGAATCTTCTATTTTTTATCAACTTGCTTTGGCGCAGTTTGAGGAGATCCAAATGAATCAACCTCACGCGAAGGAACCGAACTTTCAAAAGTGGGCAAATGATTTCAGGTTGATTGTCGAGCGAGATGATAGGACAGTTGAACAAATTACGTATTTGATGAAATGGGCTATGGGGCATTCATTTTGGCACTCTGTGATTCTATCTCCATCCTCTTTAAGGCGACATTGGGACCGTTTAGTCGCCCAGATGAAACAAGAACGAGCGTTGGCAAACGAAAAAGTTGTCTCCATACCGAAAAAGCAAATTCAAGAATTCAGTTTAGATCTTACGAAGGGGGAATCCATATGATTGCGGAAAAAGCTGTACTCGGCGCAATGTTGAAAGAGAATTATTTAATTACCGAATCTAACTTGAATGTAATGCAATTTACTGATCCAGTAAACAAAATGATTTTTCAATCAATGATAGAGCTTCGTAAGGCCGGTAAAACCGTTGATATGATTACGTTGCTGACGTCTTACAGTCCGCAAGATTTAGGCGGTGCGAATTATTTGAATGACCTGACCAACTATGCGCATCTTGAAAGGTTTGATAATCATGTTGGCGAGTTGTTGGACGTATGGCGGGAGCGGGAGAAGAAAAATGTGCTGCATGTTTCGGCGCATGAAGATTGGTCGATTGACAAGATTACGGCTGAACTGACGGCACTAACCGATAATCGGGTCAATGATCATTCCGACATCTTGTCAATGCTGGTGGACGTTTATGAAGATGCATTTATTGAAAAGGACATAAAGGAAGGGGCCCCTTCAGGCATTGACAAATTAGATGATATGACGAATGGATTCCAGGACGGGGAATTAACAATCTTGGCGGCCAGGCCGTCTATGGGAAAGTCGGACGTGATGCTACATATCGCGAAGCAATCTGGTTGGAAAGGCTATTTACCGATCATCTTTTCACTTGAAATGTCGGACAGTAGTTTGAGAGATCGACTCATTGCATCCACTGGACGATATTCAAGAAGCCGCATGCGAAATCCATACAGTATGTTAACGGACCGTCAAAAAGAAATTTGGCCTCAAGCAATCGGGTTATTGAGTGAAACGAAGATCCAGATTTTTGACCGCAGCAGGCAAACGGTTCCAGAAATGCGCATGAAAATACGCAAAATGATGAGTGAACATCAAGGGATGAAACCACTTATTTTAATTGACTATTTAACACTGATTCATTCGGATGAAAATAAACAGAATATGCATTTGCAAGTATCTAGCATTACGAAAGAGTTGAAAGCTGTTGCTCGAGAGTTTGATTGTCCAGTGATCACGTTGGCGCAATTGAGTCGTGCTGTGGAACAGCGGCAGGATAAACGTCCCATCATGGCAGACCTGCGCGAATCTGGATCGATTGAGGAAGATGCGGATGTCATTGTATTTTTGTATCGCGATGCGTATTACACAAAAGACGAGGACGACAATTTGATGGAAATGATTGTTGCGAAAAATCGAAATGGCCCAGTTGGCACTGCTGTCGCGCAATACAACAAATATACCGGGGAGGTACTGAATGGTGAGCCAATCAGTGAAAGAGTTGTTGTATGATGCCGTTTATTATGACGAATCGTTTTTAGCCCATGCAATTTATTTCGCGGTGCAAAAAGGATTTGTGCATCTAGAGGATCCAGAAAGCAAAATCCCTTATGAGCAATTGGATTATACAGCTATTTTGAAAATGCGCGATGAAAATCAATTGAAGATGTGCGGTGTAAAATTTTATATCATTCCCATGGCGTCTAAAAAATTTGCGCTTTATCTAGCGGAAAGGGATGATGAAGCGCGTGCTGAGCACCGACGGATTTATGGGGAGGTTGCGCGTAACGTTTTAGACATGAGCGATAAAATGGACACGTCAACTTATTGTGAGGAAACGAAAAAGTGGCAGTCGTTTCGGGAGTTGAAAAGGGAGGTGGTTGAGTTTCCGTATTATGCGGGGGAGATTTGGGGGCGCGGAGCGAGATTATAAGAAGCAAATATAGTTTTGAGCGCCTGCATCAAATCCATTTTAAACTAGCAATGTCATGTCAATTGCCAGGTCCTAAAACAATTCAGAATTAAATTAGAACCTGGTACTTTTTCACGAGTATCTGCAAGACGACCAGCAGGCAACATGAAGAAAACTATTTCAAAATGCTGCTTTTATACTATTTAATTAAGGTTTCTTCAAATGAATTCGTAATATCTATGGCGCACAATGTTTTGTTTTTTGTATAGTCAAGCGCACCTGTTCCCCCTAGATAAAAATCAATTTGTGGATGTTCAACGGCAAATTGGTCTAGGCTGTTTAACAAGTTTCGATCCGTTTCAAATGGAATTGTTGTTGTTGCTGATAATACGACTATTACTGGTTCTAATTTTTTTACAAGTGATTCAATTGAACCTGGTGCTGGAGAAGCGCCGATGAGAATGGTTTTCCAGCCTTGCATCATAAATTGCAATAAGAGAATATGCAAAGGGATTTCATGCTGCTCATAAGGAAGGCAGGCGCCTACAATTAAAGGAGCATCCTCTTTGTATCTGAAATTACGCCGAATTTGTACTAAAAAATCTCGTACGACAAGGCTTGAGACGGATTCTTGATATGCATCCCATTCTCTATTACTCCATTTACTTCCTATCTTATTCAAAAAAGGAATGACAACGGATGTCAAAAAGTCGGATAGACCGAAAGCATGTAGGTTACTGTGACAAGGTTTTCAATATGACGGATGGCGTGCTTAAGCAAGTATAAGTGTTCTTTGTAGCGTATATAGAAAAGCACATCCTGGGACCAAGTTTAGGATATTTTACATAGAACTAAAGGAATAAGGTAATACTCTGGAAAAATAGGAATGGAGTGAAGCCGTTAATGGTGCCTAATCACAAATGGAAATTAGTAACATCCATTGCAATACCTCTTATTGGCGGTACGATTGCCGGTACATTGGCAACAAAGTCTGCAAAAGCTAAGTATCAAAATTTGCAGACACCAAGTTTTGCCCCACCTAGTTGGGTGTTTCCCGTGGCATGGACGAGTCTATATACTTTAATGGGTGTCGCAAAACATCAATTCGATAAACAGCCAAAATCAAGTAATCTGCAGACCGGCGGCAATGCAACTTATACAACACAACTTGGCCTAAACTTTCTTTGGTCCTTTCTGTTTTTCCGGTGGAACTTAAGAGGAACTGCACTTGTGGATGCATCGATGCTATGGACGGCGGTAACATTGAATACGTATTATTTCTACCGTGGAAGCAAGCTTGCAGGCTCCTTAATGATTCCATACACTGGATGGACAACCTATGCAGTTGCACTAAACTATGCGACTTGGAAAATGAATCGTGGAAGACATACAGAGTATTCTTGAAAAAAGAAGCTTAATTAAGTGAGCAAGGGAAGGTCTGCAGGATTTTCCTCTAATTCAGTAAAACAAATCCTGAATCCATTGATTAACTGTTAGCGTAAAATAAGAGATACAAAGATAACCGTAAACGTTGCTGTAAAGGTGGCGTTTATGGTTATTTTTTGTGTGATTTTAAAGACCAGACTTAAAAAAATGCGGATAGTAGAATTTGTGAAAATCAATCTAGTGAAACAAAATACTTGTGGGGATTTATCCTTAATGGTCTATCGTGTGTAACAAAAGAAAACAATTAAATTGGAGGCGATAGTCCGCTTAGAGTACCACCGCTAAGCTTTACAGATTATTTTGGTAGGTTTAATGATTTTGATGGTGACATGAATGCTTCATTCATTTGAAGTGACGTTTATACATAACAGTCATTAATGCGGTTGTACGGTTGTTTAAAATTGATTGAGAAAGTCGGGGAATTGTGTCCTCGGCTTTTTGGTTGTATGTAAAAGTTATCAATTATACAAAGACATGACATGAATTATTCTAATTAGGTCGGCCGTATATATCAAACATGATTTTAATGTATCGATTGGACAATCTGTCCAAAAAAGATAGATAAAACTATACGCATTGACAGAAGAATAAAAGTATTCTGTGTAGTAATGTTTGTTGATAGCAAGTAATTTATTTGGAGGTGTTTTGTAAGCGCCCACAATTCGAGGGTAACTGACAAATTTCACGCTAAGACATTCAAATTAGGGGGTAGAATGGATGAAAGCAACGTTCAGAACACCAAAAACGAATAAAGGTTGGTTTGGTCTAATGGCGATTCTCGCAATTATCCTGTTAGGAAGTTGGCCAGTTATTCCTTTATTGAATAAGACAACCATCCTTTTTGGTATGCCAGTCCTGATGGTTTGGTCGGTCGCCTTAATTATACTGACGACTAGTACGCTCATGGTACTCAATAAAATAGGGGTGAATGACTGATGGCACAGTGGATTCCATTTATGATTACAGTATTGTATATGGTTGTCGCCGTTTGGCTTGGCTTTGGTGCAGGTAAGGGAAGAAACATGAACAAGGTTGAGGAATGGGGAGTAGCGGGAAGAAGTTTGGGACCAATCATCATGTACCTGCTTGTCGGTGCGGGAGGGATTAGTGCTTATACATTCATGGGAGCGCCCGGATGGGCATATTCAAAAGGTGTTCCAGTTTTGTATGTAGTCGTTTACTTGACGTTTATGGGCATCACAGCCTGGTATCTTGGTCCGAAAGTTTGGAGTTTAGGTGTGAAATTTAACCATGTGACGCAAGGGGCGGCAATTACGCATCGGTATGAAAGTCCGGCGTTGGGCGCTTTGGCTACATTCGTGACTTCTATTGGAATTCTTGCTTATGCCGTACTCCAGACAACAGGATCAGCTTATATCTTGAATGTAATGAGCCATGGTAAGATTCCAATCTGGTTAGGGGTTATTCTTTCACTTTCAGTCATCTCTATCTATCTATTTCGAAGCGGGCTGCGTGCAATTGGCATCACGAATGCTTTCCAAGGAGCACTTATGTTCGTTGTGTCCTGGTCGTTTGGACTTTGGGTAGTGAAGCAGTTCACAGGCGGCTATTCGTTCGGTCCGGTTTTTGAACGGGTACGAGAGGAAGCACCTCAATTCCTTACACTTCCCGGAAATCTGGGGGATATGGGCTTTGCATTCTGGACGACATCCATTCTGATCTCTATGGTTTCTGTTTGGCAGACACACTGGATTCAGTGGATGGGCGCGGATACTCGAAAATCAATACGTACAGCTGCCACGATGTTGCCGACATATTACATCGTTTGTATACCAATGTTAGTCGTTGGGTTCATCGGCATTTTTGTGTATCCAACTTTGGCCAATGCGGATACTGTGGCAATCCAGATGGCGATGGATAGCATGCCGGTTTTTCTTGCTGGTTTGTTAGGAGCAGGAACACTTGCAGCTGCAATGTCGTCAAGCGAGCCGTGTATTCATTCAACGGCACTTAGCTATAGCAAAGACATTATCCAACCGCTATTTAAGTTATCTGATGAAAAGGCTGGAAAAATGACGCGCTGGCTCATCTTCCCAATTATGGGACTCATTGTTGCACCTATTTCAATCATGCAGCCGGCAAGTCTCGTTTACATCTTGCTCATTGGCTATGGCTTTATCGGTCAGGCATTTCCAGCGCTAGTAGGCATGTTCTTCTGGCCACGTGCGACCAAGCAGGGAGCCTTCTGGGGTCTAGCGGCAGGGTTCGTTCTAACGCTCATTTTCTCGGTTTGGTTTCCGCATCCGTTGGGTATCCATGCGGGTGTCTGGGGTCTCTTTATCAACTTGCCGATTTTCTTTATTGTCTCGCTTATGACAGAGCCAGTCTCAAAGAAGGCGGTTGAGGACTTTTTCCCTGATATGGTTGAAGAACTGTACGAGGAAAAAGAAGTTTCAGAGGAAGTTACGAAACCGGTATCCATCTAACTATCATTTAGTACGTGGAAGGGGTATGCAGAGTGGCGAAGGAATTATTCATTAATGGTGAAGTTATTACAGTCAATGGCAAAGATGAAATTGCTGAAGCAATCGCTATCAAAGACGGTAGGATTATGGCCGTCGGAACAACGGATGAAATACTTAAGCTTCAGGACGGGGAAAGCGAAGTGACTGATCTTGATGGTCGGACACTTATGCCAGGCATCATCGAGTCCCATATTCATACGACAATGTATGGGGCGAATGTGCTTGCTGTTTCATGCAAAAATCCAGAAATCCGTTCGATTCCGGATTTACTTCGGAAGTTGAAGGAACAGGCTGCGGAAGTTCCGGTAGGTCAGTGGGTTCGGGCCTGGGGGTTTAATGAAACAATCATCGAGGAAGGACGCTTTCCTACGCGAGAGGAGTTAGACAGCGCCACGGACCGGCATCCAGTGATGGTAGTTCGCGCGTGCGGGCATATTTCAGCCGTAAACAGTAAGGGGCTTGAGATTGGAGGCATTACTCGTGATATGCCAAATCCGGAAGGTGGCGAAATTGGTCGCGGTGCGGACGGAGAACCAGATGGACGCCTTATCGAGACTGCGCATATGAACCTGTATCAACTCGCCGCACATACCCGCGAAGAGATTCGTGATGCGCATAGAATTGCCTCTAACCATTTTGCGGAGAAGGGTATTACATCAATCCATGATGCAACCGGTTATGGCATTAATAATATCGAGGCACTTCGTGAGGACGCTGAAGCGGGGATAATAAAACAGCGTGTTTATGCGATGGTGGGTGCTTTGAATAAGCCGGAAGAAGTAGTCCGTCATTACCTCGAAAAAGACATTCGAACGGGAGACGGGAATGAGCGCTTCAAGTATGGTCCGGTCAAGGTGTTCCTCGACGGCTCGAGTAGCGGACCGACCGTTTGGACGACCGAGCCGTATACGAGCGATTCTGAAAACTATGGTATCCATTACCTGACACAAGAAGAACTAGACGAACTATTTATTCCCGCGCATGAAAAAGGATGGCAGATTACTGCTCATGCACAAGGGGATGCGGCGATTGACCAGTTGCTCAATACGATTGAAAAGGCACTTAAGCTCCATCCGCACAAGGATGCTCGCCATCGAATTGAGCATGCAGGACTTGCTAGGAAGGACCATGTACAACGTATGAAGGAATTGGGAGTTGTCCCGACACCAAACCCGGCATTTTTTCATGAATATGGGGATGGCTACATGAAGAACTACGGAAAACGTGCAGAAGGAATGTATCCACTTAAAAGCTATTCCGAAAATGGAGTTCCTGCGACGCTAACAGCAGATTGTCCGGTCGCAGATTTTAATCCGATGCGAGGTATACATGGTGCAATAACGAGGAAGGCGCAGTCCGGCCAAGTTGTTGGAGAGGCTGAACAGATTAGTTTGCTTGACGCCATTCGTTGCTACACGATGAACGCAGCTTACTCTGGATTTGGTGAAAAGGAGACTGGATCAATTGAAGTCGGGAAGATGGCGGACATCGCAATCCTTAATCGGTCCATCTTAACTGCCAATGTGGATGAAATCCTTCTAATCAATATTGACCGGACAATCATCGGTGGCGAAACTGTTTATGACCGGAACATGGAAGTAATTCGGGCATGAATAATATCCGGATAGTGAAAGCAATCACGCTTAGTGGCTCACCGTATGACATCGGTCGCAGTCATGGGGAGCAAGGAAAAACAGAAATTAATATTAGCCTCGAAACATACGAGGCTCTTTTCTATGGATACACAGGTATGTCATGGAATGAAGTGTGCGAGAAAGCGCTATTACATCATGATGCCATTATGGCTTTTCGACCCGAATATATTGAGGAAATGCAAGGGGTTGCAGATGGGGCTGGTGTTCGCTTCGAAGACATTTTGGCATTAAATGCAAGGAGCGAGATTGCACTTACATCTACTCCAGACGGTTGCACGTCTTTTGCTCTTAATAGTGGCAAAAGGACATGGCTTGGTCAGAATTGGGACTGGAAAGGGAGTCAGACAGGTGCGCTACTTGACGTTCATATAGAACAGAAGGATAAACCGGCTATCCGTATGATTACCGAAGGCGGGATTATCGGAAAAATTGGTATAAACTCAGCTGGTGTTGGTGTTTGCTTGAATGCACTCCTGACCCGCACTTGGCAGCCGAAAGTCCCGATCCATCTTGGGTTAAGGGCAGTACTCGATTCGCACTCTTTTGAGGAGGCAACTGAAATTGTTGAAGGGAAAATGGCCTCACCTGCGCATTTTCTAATTGCCTCCAGAGACGGCAGAATGGCTGGAATGGAAGTATCGCCCGTTCGTACGGCAACCATTGGACCAAAGAATGGGATGGTATTGCATACAAACCACATCTGCGATACACAGCTCCAAGAAGCAGTGTGCGACTTTCCGATCTTAGATTCCGTTCCGAGACTGGAACGAATTCGAGATTTGATAGGTGAGTTGGATGACGATCCCCAGCAGGAAGATTTGTTCAGCGTCCTATCTGATCATCAGGGATATCCTGATTCAATCTGCAGACATGTGAATGTTAATGACCCTGAACACACGCAAATGGAAACCGTATTTAGCATCGTAATGAATTTGACGGAAGGTACTTTTGAATATCGACTTGGGCATCCATGCAGCACAAATGTTAATCGTTTGAAATGATGCATTCTGTTTTAATTGAGACGTCAACCGATGGACTGGTATTAATGTGATCTTTATTAGAAGAAAATCAAGCAAATAAACTTACTGGGGGGATGTAAAGTGGAGCGGGTCAATCGCAATCGGCTGCGAAATTTAATCAATCAATTCAGTGCGTTTGGTGCGACGCCAGGCAACGGGGTATCTCGTCTTTCTTTATCCCGAGCAGACATAAAGGCACGTAATCATTTCAGGGAGATTTGTGAAGATGCCGGGCTATCGGTGAAAGTAGATGATATGGGCAATATGTATGGAATACTTCCAGGTCTAAAGGAATTACCCCCAATTGCAATGGGCTCCCATCTCGACTCTGTCGTGAGGGGAGGACGCTTTGATGGGACACTTGGTGTCATTGCTGGACTTGAAGTCGTGCAAACCATTCGTGACCGTAATATGGAGCTCAATCATCCGGTTATGGTCATAAATTTCACCAATGAAGAAGGGGCGCGTTTCGATCCGGCTATGATGTCGTCAGGTGTTCTATCAGGTAAATTCGCCAAAGAGGTAATGCTTCGCTCAGTTGATACGGAAGGCATATCGTTTGGGGAAGCGTTAAAACAGAGCGGCTTCGAGGGAGGTAAGGAGAACAGACTAAAAGAAGCAGTTGCCTTCCTCGAACTCCATATTGAACAAGGTCCAGTACTTGATAGTTATGGAGAAGATATTGCGGTAGTGGAAGGGGTCATGGGCATGGTCTGTTATGAGATTTCTATTAAAGGCGAGTCGAATCACGCTGGGACAACGCCAATCACAATGCGAAAAGATGCTATGTTCGCAGCTGCCAACGTGATTGTACAGCTCCAGAAAGAACTAAAGAAGTTGCCAGAGGACCTCGTCTATACAATTGGTCGTATCAACGCATATCCGAACATTCACACCGTCATTCCGAACGATGTGACATTCACAATTGAAGCGCGCCATACAGATTCCGATGTTATCCGTGCAGTCGAGGAGATTATTGAACAGTTGCCTGAGGAAATTGAGCAGTGCACATTTAAGCATGAAAAACTATGGGAACGTTCAACAGTAGACTTTGATTCTGTTATTGTCGACGCTGTAGATGAAGCCGTGGGGGAGCTTGGTTACAAGACCCGCCGGATGTACAGCGGTGCGGGGCATGATGCGCAGTTCATCGCAAGCTATATCCCATCGGCAATGATTTTCGTTCCAAGCATGAAAGGATATAGTCATCGCGAAGACGAATATACATCATACGAAGAGTGTGCAAAAGGGGCCGATGTCTTGCTGAATACGTTATTAAAGTTGGACAGGAAAAAATCGGATGACAAGGACAGAGAGACGTCTGTTATTAGTAAGTCCACACACTCAATAAAATGATAGATATTGCTTTTCAAAGAGGGGTGAAAACAGGAACGGTGTGAATCCAATTGGAAGTTTTGTTATTCAGCCAACGTGCGCTTAAGTCAAGGAGAGCAATGTCCTTGAAGACGTTGCTCTTTACATTTAAACACTTCAACCAAAAGACCAATTTCCACGTATTCAAGAGAAGTATCCTGAGTAACATTTATAGACTAAACAAGAATACATCTAGTTAAATTTACATGAATAGTGATGTAGAACCGCGATTCACAAAAAATTAGAGACTTCCGCCATATCCAAACTATTATTTCAAGCTATAGATGAAAGCTTCGATTCTGTCGAGGCCTTCTTTTATATTTTCCATTGAATTGGCAAATGAAATGCGAATGTAGTCTTCAGCTCTAAAGGCACTTCCCGGAACAACCGCAGTATATTGTTCTTCTAAAAGTCGAGTTGCAAACTCAAGCGAACTTAATTTTGTATGCTGAATGGAAGGAAAAATGTAGAATGTGCCATTTGGTTTTAAGGCATGTAAACCCATTTCAGTTAATCGATTATAGACGTAATCTCTTCTTTCGATATAGGCTCTGTTCATATTTTCCGGCGCATTACGACAATTGTTTAAAGCATCAATTGCAGCATATTGGCTAGGCAGTGATGCGCAAATGGAATTATTTAGATGAACTTTTAATACTTGTTCAATGACTTTTTGATCCCCTAGTACATAACCAAGTCTCCAACCGGTCATCGCATGCGATTTTGATAAGCCATGCAATAATAGTAATTGAGGTCTAATTTCTGGATAGCTTGCAAAAGAAATATGGTCAAAATCAAATACATTTTCACTATAAATTTCATCAGACAGAATAAAAATCTTATGTTTACTCAATAGACGTACAAGTGGTTCAATCTGTTCTTTTCTCAACGAAACGCCGACCGGGTTCGAAGGGAAGTTTAAAATAATTGCTTTTGTTTTAGAAGAAATTATTTTTTCTAAATCATCCGGATCGGGAATGAAATTTGTTTTCGTTGTATCGAGTGTCACGATTTTCCCGCCGCTTAATTGGATGATCGATTCATATCCCGAATAGGAAGGGATTGGCAGAATAACTTCGTCACCTGGGGTGATAATCGTCCTTAATACAGAATCAATCGCTTCACTTGCCCCGTTGGTAATGATAATTTCCTCATAAGGATCATATAGAAAGCCGTATTTTTCATGAAAAAAATTAGATACAGCCTCTCTTAAAGGTAATAAACCAGCATTATGTGAGTAACCGGTGAGATTATTTTCGATTGCTTTAATTCCGGCATCTTTTACACGAGTTGGTGTGGGAAAGTCCGGTTGGCCAATTGTTAGATTAATCCCATTCGAATATTCACTTACTTTGTTTGCAAAAACTCGAATACCTGGAACACTAATATCCTTTACAATAGGATTTATTTTGTTTAGCATGAATTCTCCTCATTTCTTAATATGTATACATTATACAATGAACACTATATTCCAAAAGAGCGGAATTGTAAATCTCTTCTTGCGTTGAATTCTTTAATTCTCTAACTCACTGATGAAAAACAAGTTTAACTTATCTATATTAATGGGAAGCTAGAATGGTAGCGGAGATATAAAGATAAGTGGGAGGTTATCTGACCTTAGATTGCTCATTTATAAGGATTACTTAGAGAAATCTCGCCTGATTGAAAGATCAATTTATAATTGAAAAATAATATGGGTAATTATTAAAAATATTCAATTGACAACTATTTATGAGTAAGTTAGTATATTTATGAGTTATTAAGTATACATTATACATTTATTTATTAACTTAGAAAATGGGGTGGAGAGTTAAAATTCAATCTCTTCGCTTTGATAGGGAAAGCAGCTTTTACTATGGGGGAGGATTTATATGCGTAAAAAGATAGTTTTATTTTTAAGTGTAACTGTATTGTTATTTATGTTGGCAGGATGTTCCGAGAATGGCGATGCTGGAGGGGAAGGGACGAAACTTCAATTAGGTCATGCATTATCTGAAGGAACGCCGGCTGCGGAACTAATTGAAGAAATGGCTGAAAAAGTAAATGAAAGAACGGATGGCAGAGTTTCCTTTGATATATTTCCTAATAGCCAACTAGGCTCTGAGACTGAAATGTTGGAGCAAGTTAAACTTGGTACGATGGATTCAGCAGGAATTATGATTGGCACCATGCAATCGTTAGATCCTAAATTGGCGATTGAAGATTTACCATACATGTGGAAAGACATTGAACATGCTCGTTCCGCATATGAAGGGGAATTTGGGGATTATTTAGCAGATATCATTGAGAAACAAGGAATGAAGAAAATTGGTTATCTTGAATGGGGATTTCGGCATATTACAAATAATAAGCAACCAATCGTGACACCTGAAGATATGAAAGGGATGAAAATTCGGGTTGCTGAAACAAAGTTACGTGTCGATGCATTTGAAAAGATAGGCGCGCTTCCAACTGTGATGGCTTTTAGCGAATTATATGGAGCTTTACAGCAAGGTACAGTAGATGCGCAAGAAAATCCCTTGGCGAATATTGTTGCGCCAAAGTTTTATGAGGTACAAGACTATTTATCACTGACGGGTCATTTTTACAATACGATCATGTTAGTTGTATCTTCAGATGTTTGGGAAAAGATTTCTGAAGAAGATCAACAAATCATCTTAGAAGAAGCTGAAAAAATTCAACAAGAAGTGATTGTTCAAAATGATGCGCAAGAAGATGAATATATTGAAAGTTTAAAAGAAAATGGAATGCAAGTGAATGACGATGTAAACAAAGAAGCTTTCCGTGATGCAATGTTGCCAGTTTATGAGAAATGGGAAAAAGATGTATTCGGGGAAGAATTAATGAATATTTACCGAGAAGCTTCGGGGTGGTAAGGAAGAGGAGGGGACTTCCTTCCTTTTTTTCTTTATGCACATATGAAACTGGAGGTCAATGGAATGCAAATAACTAAAATGATTGCGAGAATATTAACATTTCTATGTGTGGTTTCAATTGCTTTATTAGTTATAGTCGTTTTTACACAAGTCGTTTCTAGAATGTTAAATTATTCATTACCAGGCACAGAGGAATTGTCTAGATTGATGATAGTTTGGTTAACGTTTTTAGGAACAAGTTTAGCAATTCATGAAAAATTGCACTTAGCGGTAACTTTTTTCGTTAAGAAGGTAAGCACGAAGATAAAAAAGTGGATTTATTTCTTTGTACATATTCTAACCATTTTATTTTTCGGTATTTTGCTAGTTTACGGGTTTAAATTAACATTTTCATCAATGGGAAATTTATCACCGACCTTACAATTACCTATGTCTGTGTTTTATGCAGCCATTCCTGTCAGTTCAATTTTTTCTATCTACTTTATATCAACACATATGTTTGAATCTACTGCGGAAGGAGAATCTTTTGCATGATCATTTCGATGCTAGTGCTATTTTTCCTTCTACTTTTCTTAGGAATACCCATTGCCTATACGATGGGGATTGTCAGTGTTGCTATGTTACTAGTAAGTGGAGTTTCATTGGAAATTGTTGTTCAACGAATGTTTGCTGGGGTGAATAGTTTTTCATATTTAGCAATCCCTTTATTCATTTTAGCGGGAAATATTATGGGAAAAGGAGGACTTACGAGACGCTTAATGGATTTGGCCCATGTAATTGTAGGAAAGTTGACAGGTGGCTTGGGAATGACTGCGGTTGTGACAAGTGCACTTTTCGGGACGGTTTCAGGTTCTACAGTAGCTACGACCTATGCTGTCGGATCTGTTGTTGTTCCTGAATTAAAAAAGGAAAAATACAGTAACTCTTTCATCGCTGCAATTATTGGACCGGCAGGCGTTTTAGGGTTGATTATTCCGCCGAGTATAACGATGGTTATTTTAGGAATCACAGCTGATATTTCAATTGGAAAATTATTTATTGCCGGGATTTTACCTGGAATTGTCTTAACGATTGCGATTTGTATTTATGTGGCATTTATGGCGAAACGAAAAGGTTTTGGTATCCAGGAGGCTGAACCGGTTAGTCGTCAGGAGTTTTTTAGAATCGCTCGAAAAGCAATTTTACCTTTACTATCTCCTGTATTTATTTTGGGAAGTATTTTCTCAGGATTTGCGACAGCAACAGAAGCGGCGGTAATTGCGGTTGTGTATAGTTTTATTTTAGCGTTATATTACAAGGAAATAAAGATGAAGACTTTCAAAGATATTATGGCGGATTCTGCGTTGGCATCTGCTACAATTTTAATCATAATTTCTGTGGCCAATGTATTATCTTATGTACTCACTGCGAATAAAATTCCGGCAATGATTTCGGAATTCTTTTTACAATTTGCAAATACACCATGGCAATTTTTATTAGTCGTTTCCCTAATATTATTGTTGCTAGGTATGTTTTTAGAAGTGACGTCATTAATCGTTTTATTGGCACCAATTTTTATGCCAATTGCACTTCAATATGGTATTGATCCAATCCATTTTGGAATGGTATTAATTATGAATTTTGCATTGGCAAATGTGTCACCTCCTGTAGGATTGTCTTTAATTGCTGGAGCAAGTGTTACAGATAAAAATATGGGCATAGAAGATACATTTCCTTATGTCCTTCATGTGATTGGTATTATCGCTGCAGTTGTTTTACTTATTATTACCGTACCGAGTATTTCAACAGTAATTCCAAGTTGGTTTGAATAAAAGGAGGACAAATGATAAAAAAACCTGGATTGATTGAAACGTATCATTGCTTGCATGGTGGAAATGGTAAAGTTTTAGTTGAAAGAAATATTACGAGGGAAGACGGGATTCAAGGATTAGATATGTTGGCGCGAGTATCTGTTGAGGTCGGGGCGTCGATTGGTTATCATCAACATGTAGAAGATTCTGAAGGGTATTTTATTGTCGAGGGCGAAGGGGTTTTTATTGACAATGGGAAGGTTGAGAAAGAAGTAGTGAAAGGGGATTTTTGTTTTATTTGTAAAGGTCAAGGGCACGGCATAATAAACACAGGTGATGTGCCTTTAGAAATTATGGCTATTGTGATTAGTTAAGGAAGTGGATTTACATTGTCCTGCTTAAAGAATCATAATAAATAGCACCCTTCAAGATTGTTTATTGTCATATGTGGAAAAACATGTTTAAGTTGTATGGAAAATAGGAATCTGCGTAAACATAAAGGTCTTTTGTAGTTCTTAGAACTAACGAAAGGCCTTTTTTTATCCACACAATTGAGATAACTAAGTTGGTTGTTTTTGTAGAGTGCTTGTACTTGGTCCATACATGTCTGTGATATTTATCACAGTATTGAAGGTAGAAGTTTATTAAAATTAATACTTGAATACTTAGAATCATTTGATTTGGGTTGAAAACAGGAAGGGGTTGTAATGTGATGAAGAAAAAAACAGATATGCCGCTTGTTTATTCGTGTTCTGGTTGTTCTTCTGCGGCGCAGACCGCAAATACGATTGCAATTAAAATGGATAGGGCAGACATTGCTGAAATGTCTTGTATTGCAGGAGTTGGCGGCGATGTGAAGCCACTTGTGAGAACAGCGAAGTCGGGCAGGGATATTATCGCGCTTGATGGTTGTCCACTCGCTTGTACGAAACATATTTTAGCAAGACATGACCTTGAAGCAAAACATCATTTTGTCTTAACACAGTTTAATGTGCCGAAGAAAAATGGTGTAGACCCAGATCCAGTGCTTACAGAGAAGGTTTACAATGAAATCGTAGATCAATTAATTGTTCCTACACATTGATCTTGTTTAGTAGGAGATGTGGCATTATAAAAGACAATAAATACTAGAGGCCCGGGAGTGTTGAGCACTTACGGGCCTCCAGTATTTAACTGTGACGAAGAAGGTTAACACGTGTCATTCCCTGGATCATTCGTTGTCATTTTGTGGTAAATTTTAATGACCGTAATCAGTAAGTTTTAGCTAGAAGCTTTTTACCATCAAGCAATAAAGTTTATCTTTTTTTAATGTAGCTCTACAATAAACAATATCTAAACATAAAGGAGCGAATTAGCATGGGAAAATTAGATAATAAAGTTGCATTGATTGTTGGTGGTACATCAGGTCTTGGAGAAGCGACAGCTAAAATGTTTTCAGAAGAAGGCGCTAAAGTGGTCGTTGTTGGTCAAAATGAAGAAAAAGGTCAACGTATTGTTAGCGAGATTAAACAAAATAATGGAGAAGCAATTTTTGTAGCAATGGACATAGCGAATTCCGCATCAGTCGAAAAAGGGGTTAATGAAGCGATTGAAGAATACGGCACGATTGATGTATTGTATAACGGCGCTGGTATTCATGATGCTTATAGAAACGTCCTTGAAACGGACGAGGAAGAATTTGATAAATTAATGGGTATCAATGTTAAAGGTCCATACCTTACAACAAAAGCTGTTATGCCTATCTTTTTAGAGAAAGGTAAAGGATGTATTATTAACATCGGATCCCAATCCACATTTGTTGCGGGTGCAGGTGGTACTACATATGTAACGAGCAAACATGCAATAGCTGGATTTACGAAGCAATTGGCTTATGATTTCGGTAGTAAAGGAGTTAAAGCTAATTTAATCGCACCAGGGTTTATTGAGACACCTATGACAGAAGGTATTTCAGATGAGAGACTGAACGACATTCCAGCGGGTAGGGCAGGTAAACCAGAGGAGATTGCAGCAGTAGCCGTATTCTTAGCTTCGGAAGAATCAAATTATATGCAGGGCGCAGAAATTAAGGTTGATGGTGGTTGGACTGTTGGGCGTTAAGAATCATTACCAAAAATTCACATTCAACGCTGTGTAAGGTATTATCCGGACAATACACTACGATTGTATGAAGGAAATGGTGATTGTAAAAGAAGGATTCTTGCTGGAATAATATATAGCGAGAATCCTTTTTTCATTTATTCATATTTGCAACGGAGGTTGCTCACGAATTAGTTTCAGTGACTGACACCCACATTGACACAATGCCGAATTGCGTTCCTGATTATTAAAACACAATAAAGTGAGCGATCAGAACAATGATTGGCAGTGTAATAAGTGTTCGTTGGATAAAGATAATGAGTAAATCCAAGAAACTGACAGGAATATTTGAACGTAAAATTAAGATTCCAATTTCGGACATATAAACAAGTTGTGTTAGAGATACTGCCGCGACAACAAATTTTGTGAGCTCGCTTTCTAATCCACTCCCAATGACGGCAGGAAGAAACATATCAGCAAATCCAACGAGCAAAGTAGGTGCTGCATCCGATGCTTCTGGAATTCGCATCCACTCAAGCAGTGGAACAAGTGGCGTTGACATGATATTGAAGATAGGTGTAAACTCTGCAAGAATAAGTGCAATCGCCCCGAGACTCATGACAAGTGGGATAAGACCTAGCCAAATGTCGAGAACTGTTTGGACACCGTCTGTCACTAGTTTCATAGGTCTCTTCGATGTGTTTGCTTTTTCAATTGCCTTTGTCCAACCCCATTGCAGTAAAGTTATCCCCTCCGGAACTTCCTCATCGATTTGTTTTCCCACTGGTTCATAATACGTGTTCTCTTTACGGGAAAGTGGGGGAATCCTTGGCATAATGATTGCGGCAATAATACTTGCCACTGTTACAGTTAAATAAAACGGAATGAATAAATGACCAATCCCAACAACTTGCGCAATGACTAATGAGAAAGCAATAGACGCGATGGAAAATGTCGTTGCAATCACCGCAGCTTCTCGTTTCGTATAATTGCCTTGGTCATATTGTTTCATTGTGACGAGTACACCGACCGTTCCAGCACCCATCCATGATGCCAGCGTATCAATCGACGAACGTCCCGGTAGTGTAAATAGGGGACGCATCACCTTTTGAAGGAGAGAACCGAAAAATTCCATCAGGCCAAATTCAACGAGCAATGGAAGTAAAAGGCCAGCAAATAAGAACCATGTAAGTAAAACAGGTGCAAGGTCATATAAGACAACCCCGCCCGTGTTTCTAGATGAAATAAATTCAGGTCCTACTTCAAAGTAAGCCAAATAACCAACTGCAAACCCAAAAATTCGCATGATAATTCCAAATGGTCCTACAAGAAATACTGATTTGAGAAATGGCTTGTCCAGTATAAAGCTAGGCTTAAACGTGACAGTAGCTAGTGTGATGACCATGGTGATTCCTAACATGACTAAAATGAATAATGGGATTTGTTCTCCAAATAGATTGAGTAGAGATGAGGCGAGCACACCAATCCCGATTGTAAATTCACCATTGACTTTAATTGGCACAAGAAATAATAACACGCCGATTAAAGATGGAATGATAAATTTCAATACGCCATATTTCTCCTTAGTTGTTCCATCTTTGCTTAATGTTGTCATTGGTTTTCCTCCTTTGGGTTCAGCTTAATTTCAACTCCATAAGCACTTCTTCAAGTACGGCCAGACCATGATCAATTTGTTCTTTTGTAATGGTTAGTGGTGGAATCATTCGAATTACTTCGCCAGAGTTTCCGCATAGATAGAAGAGTACGCCTTTCTCAAGACATCTATCGAGTACCTCCATTACCGCATCGCCGTCTGGTTCTCCAGTAGCTGGATTACAAAGCTCAATACCAATCATCAACCCAACACCGCGAACGTCTTTTATCATTGGATATTTTTGTTTCATTTCTAGTAGATTTTTCAGTGCATATTGGCCCATATCAGTCGAATTTTCTAGTAGTTTTTCTTCTTTAATAATCTCGAGAGAGGCGAGTGCGGTAGAACAAGCAAGTGGGTTGCCGCCGAAAGTCGTACCGTGCGCTCCTAATGGCCACTGGTCCATCAGTTCTTTTGAAGCAATTGTTGCACTTAGTGGAAGACCTGCAGCAATTCCTTTTGCAACTGCCATAATATCTGGTCTTACATCAAATGTTTGCGCAGCGAACCAATTACCAGTACGTCCAAATCCTGTTTGTACTTCATCAAAAATAAGAAGAATCTCATGACGATCACAAATTTCACGTATCTTTTGTAACCATGCTTTTGGAGGGATAATGTATCCGCCTTCTCCAAGAACAGGCTCGATAATCATACAAGCAACTTCTTCAGGATCGACTTGATGGTCGAACAATTTTTGTACGTCACGCTCCAGTTTTTCCGGGAAAAAGATATTTGGATCTGCTCCTTCTGGAAGGTATTCGGGTAAAGCGTATGGTAGCTGATAGGCAAGCCATGAAGGTTGTAGATGCTTTCTATATTTACTTTTAGATGTCGTAACACTTAGTGCACCGATTGAACGTCCGTGAAAACAGCCCGTAAATGAAACGACATAAGGTCTTTTGGTTACGTATTTTGCAAGTTTTAATGCGCCCTCAATCGCTTCAGTTCCACTATTGGCAAAAAAGAAGTTATCTAATTTTGGCGGTAATATTTTTTGTAGCTCATATGCTAACTTCAAAATAGATTCATAGATAATGACACCAGATGGACCGTGCACAAGATGATCGACACCGTCTTTAATTGCTTGAACGACTTTCGGGTGACGATGGCCCACGTTTTCAACAGCAATACCAGACGTGAAATCTAAATATTTTTTACCATCAGCACCGTAATAATAACAACCTTCCGCTTTTACGACAGGTAGGTTAGGGTGATCCTTTGCCATACTTGGCGCTAGTAAATTTCCGATGTTTTCAACCATATGAAGCCAATCTACTTGTTTAATATCTTTTTGTACCATCATTAACCCTCCTAATTCGATTTGAGTCTACTGAAATTAAGTAATCTCATTCAAATCGTGTATTTTTTTAATTTTCGCACTACTGAAGGTTGACTAATGCCTAGATATCTGGCCATCTCAGTCGTTGTGCGGTAGCGTTCTTGTGCGTTTTTTAACACTTTCTTCTCAACACTTTCCAAAATGCTTGGAAGCGTTCGCCCTTCAAGTCCGATCTTTGATAATCCTGCGTCCGATTCAATCTGGTATTCGACAGGTAAATCATCAAAGGAGATGACAGTAGAGCTACTTTGTACGAAGAGTCGCTCGATTAAATGGATCAACTCAAAGTGATTTCCTTCCCATCCAATAGTAAGTAAAAAATTGAAAACGCCATCCGATAGTTTTTTAGTCATATTGTATTTTTTGGAAAACTGCATTAGGTGAAACGATAGAAGGGCACTTACGTCTTCTTTCCTTTCCCTTAACGGTTGTAAATGAATTGGGACGATATGAAGTAAATAATATAAGTCCGATGCCAAAGTGTGTTCTGCTGATGAAATAAGCCGAACATCCAATTCCCGCGTTTCATCTGTATTAATTGGTGTATATTTCATTTCTCTCAAAATGGTTGCTAGTTTCGTTTGAAGATAAATTGACAATTTATCGATATTTTTTAAATATAACGTTCCATTGTGAGCGACTGTTAACAAACCTGGCTTTTGTTCGTTCCCTAACAGTTCTTTTTCAAATAGCGCCTTTGGAATGGTTTCACAATTCACTTCTATGAAAGCTTCTTCTTTCCTTGAGCTATGATTATGAATCACTTTTGCCAATGTCGTTTTACCCGTTCCATGTTCTCCATAGAGAACTACAGATACATCGAGCGGTGCAACTTTTTGGGCAGTTTCGTAGGCGCGTATCGTTGATCGACTTTCAATGACAAGACCATCAGTTGCAAGTTGCTCTTTTCGAAGCAACAATAATTCTTCTTTGGCCAGAAGCATTTCGTTTTCCAACTCTTTCAGATACTCCTGGATGACGAGAAGTTCTGACACTTCATAGGAATAGCTAATCACAAATTGAACCTTACCTATTTCATCAAAGAAAGGCATGCCTGTAATCAGCACTTTTTGATTGGTTGGTGTCGTTTGGACAACAATAACCTTCTTTTTCTGTTGGAGTACTAGAGGTGTAATCGCTGGGCTAAAAATACCTTCCTTTTCCAAGTCATAAACACATTTCCCAAGAAGATCTCCAGCACCAAGCCCGTAGTGTCTGCCACTAATTTTTGATGCCTTCAAAATGATGCCCTCATGACTTGTTACAATAATATCTTCATCATTGGAATCAATGATCTCTTTCTTGGAATTTGGATATAAATAAAAATTTGTCATATGACCACCTTTCTCTTAAGGGATTATTCAGAAACGAATAATCATTTATGTTTGAATAAATTATACGATACGAAAACGTAATAATCAACTAACGATTTGGAATAGTCAAATAACAATAACTACTGAAAAAGTGCGTCGGGTACTTGTGCGCGGCCTAATTATGAAAATTCAATGTTTGTATAAGTGTTAGAGAGGAATGTCTATAAACGTTGTTACAATCAACTTAACTTCATAGGTGTATGCAATTGTAGTTTGTTGTCTGAATAGTTTTTCGCACAGGTACCTTTCACTGATCATGCGATTGAAGAATACGGCACAATCGATGTATTGTATAACGGCGCTGGTATTCATGATGCTTATAGAAACGTCCTTAAAACGGACGAGGAAGAATTTGATAAATTAATGAGTAGGCCAATCAAATTTATCTTTGATTGGTCTACTTTACTAGCTGTACACTTGAATTCTCATCTAAAATTGTAGATACTTGAGTGATGTATGGCGTTTCAGAAGTAAATGAGAAGTTTGGAGTGTACATTTTGAACAACATCGTAAAAGGAATTTTATTCATGCTTATTTCATCTGTCGGATTTGCGGTTATGACGTTATTTGTAAAATTATCAGGCGATCTGCCATCTGTACAAAAAACATTTTTCCGAAATCTGGTTTCTGTAGTCATTGCATTTGTGCTTGTTATTTATAATAAGGAAAGCTTATTTGGTAAACGGGAAAACCAGCTTGTTTTGATAAGTCGTTCAATTTTTGGAACGTTGGGCATCATATTTCTATTTTATGCAATCGATCACCTGGTTTTATCAGATGCGGATATGTTAAATAAAATGAGTCCGTTTTTAGTCATTATATTTTCAGCACTCTTTTTAAAAGAAAAAGTGTTGCCATTCCAAATGGTAACGATTGTGATGGCGTTTATCGGGATGCTCTTTATCGTCAAGCCTTCTTTTTCAGTGGATTTCATTCCTTATCTCGTTGGCGTATTGTCGGCTATATTTGCAGCGGCTGCGTACACGTTTTTGAGAGTGTTAGGAAATCGAGAAAAATTTTATACGGTTGTCTTTTATTTTTCCTTCTTTTCAACAGTCGTTCTATTACCGTTTTTAATATGGATTTATGAACCAATGACGGGGAAACAGTTCCTGTATTTATTGCTTGCTGGTTTATTTGCGACGGTTGGTCAGTTTGGGATTACGTTAGCATACAAATATGCAGCGGCACGTGATATATCCATATTTACATATTCGACAGTTGTTTTTACGACGATATTTAGTTTTACGTTTTTTGGGGAAGGGCCGGATCTGTACAGTTTAATTGGGTACGTTATTATTTTAAGTGCAATGATATTCATGTTCTTCAGAGGCAGAAAGTCAGCACCTCCAGTATGAGAGTTGAAAAATACACATACACGATTAGTTAAGGTTTTTATTAAAATATAAGGAAGTTCAGTTCTAATAACCATGATTATTCGTTGTTCTGTATAAGGATTAGAGAGGGCTGTTTATTCACTATGTTTGAAATTCCATAAAATTAGGGTATGTATTTATGGTAAACAGAAAACAATAATAGAAACACGTGAATGGGATAGAAGGAGAACAAATGAATGGCATATATTTTATTAATTTTAGGATTTGCATTGTTAATAAAAGGCGCTGATTTTTTTGTTGACGGTTCTTCCAATATCGCGAGGCTACTTCAAGTCCCGCCGATTTTAATTGGTTTAACGATTGTAGCTTTTGGAACGAGTGCTCCGGAAGCGACCGTCAGTATTATTGCGGCACTGGAAGGCAATGCAGATGTTGCAGTGGGAAACGTAGTTGGTAGTAATATACTCAATAGCACGCTTGTTGTAGGAGTGGCGGCTTTTTTATATCCTTTAAAGGTTGAAAGTGAGATGATCAGGAAAGAAATCCCATTTACCTTACTTGCCGGTGTGGCATTGCTCATTCTTATGAGTGACATTGCATTACAGGGATTCAGCGGCAATATGATTACACGCGGTGATGGATTTATCTTCCTGTTATTCCTGTCAATTTTCATGTATTACGTTATTGCAATCGGCCTGAGAAGCCGAAAGAATGCAGCGAACGAACCAACGCCTCAGAATATCAGTTGGGGTAAAAACTTATTCATTACCATATTAGGTCTGGCGGCAATAATATTTGGAGGGGATTTGGTAGTAGGTAATGGTACAAAAATTGCCTACTCCCTTGGCATGAGTGAAACATTGGTGGGACTCACGGTCATTGCAATAGGAACATCTCTTCCTGAGCTTGTCACGTCTATTTCAGCGGCATTGAAAAAAGAAAGTGAAATTGCGCTAGGGAATATTGTAGGGAGTAATATTTTCAATATTTTATTTGTACTTGGTGCCTCGGCTGCAATTTCTCCATTACCAGTGAACGATAAAGTATTTACGGATGTCGTGTTAATGATCGTGTTGACTGTCTTACTATTTATTTTTTCAAGGACCAACTTCAAAGTTGGAAAGCGTGAAGGATTGGCACTTGCCGCCGCTTACATTATTTATTTAGTATATATTATAGTACGGAATTAACGGCGTCGCGATATGGCGCAGAAGATTAGATGGAATTTAATTTTGATGTTTATTCGGAAATTAGGCCACGCGCCTACTCTTCACTAGAATAGAACCTCCTTCAAACTTACGAAGGAGGTTTATTTGCATTTAATTCTTAAAGTATGAATTGAAAGAATATGCGTTGAATTCTATTAACATATGTGTTAAATTAAGGTACATTATGAAGTATTGGCTTCATTCGTAGTGATAAAAGATTTTGAAACTTCATTGGGAGCGAAAGTGATTGGAATTTAAAGAATTAATTCATGAACATTATAACCAACTGTCAGTTAGTCAGAAAAAAGTTGCGTTATACGTCATGGATCATCCAAAGATTGTTGCCATGTCCCCGGCTCAAGTAGTTGGGGAAACAATGGGGGTCAGTGAAACGACGGTGATCCGCTTCTGCCATAGCTTGGGATTTTCAGGATATGCTAAATTGCAAAAAGCAATCCGAGAACAATTGCTATTTCATGAAAGCAGTTTAACAACTTATCAGCAAGCCAAGGTCGAACTCGAACAAGCACCCCATTTTTTTGAGCAAGTGATGACGCAAGATTTAGAGAAAATTATGGAGACGATGAAACAAATTAATGAAGCCGATTATGAAGCGGCTATCCAGCAACTAGCCAAAGCAGAAACAATTTATGTGCTTGGCCTTCGTTCGTCGCATATCGCGGCAAATTGGCTTTCCTATGCGATTGGATTGGTGAGGGATGATGTTCAATTAATACGACCTGAAACGGAGGATGTTATTCAAACGCTTCGTCAAATGAATCGTAATTCCGTCGTCATCGTGATTTCGTTTCACCGTTATTTAAAGCAAACCATTCAAATTACACAGTTGGCTCATGAACAAGAGGCTTTCATTATTGGCATTACTGATTCATTGCTGGCGCCAATCAGTCAATATAGTCATTTGTTATTTCCAATTCATTCGCCAAATCAATCAACACTGGATGCGACGGCTTCACTATTTTCATTTATGAATGCTATTGTAGCCGGATTGTCGGTGAATGACAAGGATCGTTTTGAAGAAAGACAGAATCAGTATCGAGCGATTGCAAGTGATTTCTTATTCGTAGAGGGAGTAGATGAACAATGAAAGCAGTACTAAAGGAGATTAAGCCTATTGTGGATGAAGTATTTCACCATTTGCATACGCATCCCGAAATTAGTTGGCAAGAGGTGGAGACGACTAGATACATACAACAATTGCTAGAAAATGAAGGGTTTCAAGTGTCGACATTTGAGGATTCGACGGGGCTCGTTGTGACGATGGGAACGGGAGACACTTGCGTCGGGATACGTACAGACATTGATGCGTTGTGGCAAGAAGTGGATGGCGTTTATCAAGCGAACCATTCATGTGGACATGATGCGCATATGGCCATGGTCGTTGGCGCGTTACTCGTTTTGAAGAAGTTGGGCATTCCTGAAACGGGACGCTTAAAAGCTATTTTCCAACCAGCTGAGGAAAAGGGGACGGGCGCATTGGCATTCGTGGAAAAGGGAGTTGTTGATGATGTTGATTTCTTGTATGGCGTACATCTTCGTCCGATTCAGGAAATCGGTCATGGGTACTCAGCACCTGCGATTTTACACGGTTCTGCAAAGATGCTAACGGGTGCAATCATTGGAACGGATACACATGGCGCGCGGCCGCATCTTGGACAGAATTCGATAGAAGTCATGGCCCAACTCGTCCATGCCATTCAATCAATCCATGTCGATCCGATGGTGCCGCACTCTGCGAAAATGACAATGTTCCAAGCGGGTGGGGAATCTGCAAATATTATTCCTGGAAATGCCGTTTTCAGTTTAGATATTCGGGCCCAAACAAATCAGGTCATGGATAAATTAATAAGCGAAGTAGATAAAGCCATTTCGTCTGTTGCCAATATGTTTGATGTCTCGATCACCTATGATATAAGTGCTGAAATTGCGGCTGCTGAAGTGGATGAAACTGCTGTCGAAATCATGTCGCAAGCCATTATCGAAACGGTGGGTGAACAATTTTTAGTCCCACCAATCGTTACGCCGGGCGGAGAGGATTTCCATTATTACACATTGAAAAGACCAACTGTTAAGGCAACAATGCTCGGCTTAGGTTGTGATTTATCACCGGGACTTCATCATCCAAAAATGACATTCAATCACGACAGTATACATACTGGAATCGAAATACTCGCTCGAACAGTTAGCCAGACTTTTGAACGACTAGAGGAGTGAAATGATGACGAAGAATTTATCGATACGGAAACTAGAATCGATTGAAGATATCCGCCTGATCCAATCCATGCAGGAGGAGGTTTGGGGGCCGCCCGCGATTCCAACCCACCAAACGTATACAGCTTCGAAAAATGGCGGGCTAGTGTTAGGGGCCTTTATGGATGACGAGATTATTGGATTCTCCTATAGCTTCCCGGGGTTTGCCGATGGAAAGACTTATTTATGTTCGCATATGCTCGGCATTCACCCAACTCATCGAGGAAAGGGAATTGGCAAGCTGCTGAAGGATGAACAACGTAAAATTGCAATAGAAATGGGATATGACCTGATTACGTGGACATTCGATCCATTGGAAAGTCGAAATGCGTATTTAAATTTGCAAAAACTATTTGGTATGAGTCAAGTCTATTTGGAAAATTGTTATGGTGAAATGCAAGATGGGCTAAACAAGGGACTGCCTTCGGACCGGCTTCAAGTCGAGTGGTGGATCTCAAGTAAACGGGTTCAGGAAAACTGGATGCCCGAAAATATTACGTATGAGAGGCCGTTGACAGTAGGCCAATCCGAAAAAGGAAATCCAAAGATTGAAGGGGATTTCAAGAAAGTTCCTGCAAACGGCTACGGCATTGAAATTCCGGTACCATCGGATATTCAATCGATTAAAACGAATGAGCCCGAACTCGCCCTCAATTGGCGAATGAAAATTAGAGCAGCGCTTCAAAGGTTATTTAGTGCTGGCTATGCTGTAATTGGATTGAAAAAGTCAGACGATGGTGTCCATTATTACCAATTGGTTAAAAGAAACACAATTCCACTAACTACTAAACGATGAGGAGAATTTGAATGATTATTAAAGAAGTTACAATCCGTAAAATGAAGATGTCATTAAAAGATCCATTTACAACAAGCTTTGGCACGTTCCGAGATAAAGACTTTTTATTGCTCGAAGCAAAAGATGAGCTTGGCAATACCGGGTGGGGGGAGTCGGTCGCCTTTCATTCGCCGTGGTATAGCGAAGAAACGCTAGAAACAAATTTACATATGATTAAAGACTTTCTACTCCCATTAGTACTAGGTAAAGAAATCGGTCATCCCGATGAAGTGAATGAACTATTTTCTGCAATCCGTAGAAATAATATGGCGAAGTCAACGGTTGAAGGAGCGATTTGGGACCTTTACGCAAAGCGAAATAAACTGACGTTAGCCGAAGCATTAGGTGGAGAACAAGAGAAGATTGAAGTGGGCATCAGTATCGGGATCGATGAAGATATGAATCGTTTAGTCGAAACGGTTGGTGGTTTTATTGAAGAAGGCTATAAACGGATCAAAGTGAAAATTAAGCCTGGTTTTGATGTTGAAGTGATGCGCGAGCTTCGAAGAAATTTTCCGGATGTTCCAATGATGGCGGACGCGAATTCAGCGTATACGCTTGAAGATGTTGACCTGCTGAAGCAACTAGATGAATTTAATTTAACAATGATTGAACAGCCTCTTGCTTCTGATGATATTATTGACCACGCGACTTTGCAAAAACAATTGGAAACACCAATCTGTTTAGATGAAAGTATTCATTCATTAGAGGATACGCGAAAAGCAATCGAACTTGGAAGTACAAAAATCATTAATATTAAAATTGGGCGTGTCGGTGGATTGACGGAATCGAAAAAAATTCATGATTACTGCATGGAACGTGGCATTCCGGTTTGGTGTGGCGGCATGCTTGAGTCGGGAATTGGACGCGCGCATAATGTAGCGCTGACAACACTTCCGAATTTTATCTTACCGGGTGACACAGCGGGTTCATCGCGTTACTGGGAACAAGATATCATTTCTCCGGAAGTTGTCGTAGAAGATGGCTATATTACAGTACCAACTGGATACGGAATTGGATACGAGCCGGATTTTGAAGCAATGGATCAATTTACTGTAGAGAAAATGCATTTTAAAGCAGAGTAAGTGGTAGGGGTGAAAGTTTACACCCTTTACACCTTAAATGTTCAGAAAAAACAAACAACTGGGCATTGCATAATTAAAGGGGAAATTTTATGAAGAAAAGTGTTCAAATGGGCGGGGCATTTATCGGCGTGATCGTTGGCGCGGGCTTTGCATCTGGTCAAGAAATTTTACAGTTTTTCAGTAGTTTTGGGTTAATTGGCATTGTAGGTGCGCTTGTTGCAACTGGCTTATTTGCTTTCATCGGGATGAACTTGACGCAGCTTGGCAGTCGCCTGCAGACGACATCCCACCAAAGTGTGATTTACCATATTTGTGGGCGTTATTTAGGTGTACTTGTTGACTTTGTCATTACATTCTTTTTGTTTGGCGTTACGGTCGTTATGTTTTCCGGGGCAGGCGCCATTTTTGAACAGCAGTTTGGCTTGCCCGCTTACCTTGGAAGTATCATCATGGCGGTATTGACAATTATCACCGTAACCTTGAGTGTGCAAAAAGTGATTCAACTCATTAGTGCATTCACACCGTTTCTATTAGTATTAGTGATTATCATTGTCGTTTATTCTCTAGTTAATTTTGACTATTCTACTGCAAGTATTCAAGCAGCTGTTACGAATAAAAATCAAGGGGCCTCCAATTGGTTATTAGGTGCATTTTTGTATGTATCTTATAATATTGCGGCTGGCGCTGCGATGCTTACCGTCATGGGCGGCACAGTGAAAGATGAAAAAGTAGCCGCATGGGGTGGAATTATCGGAGGACTTGGCCTGGGTCTTCTCATCCTTCTCATACATATCTCCATGCTGACACAGTTAAAAGAAATTTCAGAAGTGCCAATGCCGATGCTATTTTTGGCAAACAATATGAGTCCAGCGGTTGGCGCAATCATGTCGATTGTTTTACTTGGAATGATTTACAACACAGCAGTCGGAATGTTGTACGCATTTACGGCGCGCTTTATTCAACCAGGAACAAAAAGATTTAGAGGTTCTGTCGTTGGGTTCGGATTAGCCGCATACGGGGCAAGTTTTATTGGATTCATTACGCTCGTTGGAACTGTTTATCCCGCGATGGGCTACCTAGGTTTTACATTAATCGCCGCGATTATTTTCGCATGGATTATGAAGAAAAGAGCGCCGGTTAAAGTTTGAATATAGATTTTTTGGTACCAGTTTCCAATACAATTTCTAATTGTTCGGAACCTGGTACCTTTTACTATGAACAATTCAGTATTTAATAGCATTCGTTATAAGATAATCGTGAACACGCAATATGGTATTAGTCACAAAACCTTCATCGTAAATGTAAATAGTTCGAAAGTCGTTAATTTTACAATTACTGTTGACATCCATTTCAGACAATTCTATTATGAAAACAGTGCTTCCAACGCACAGAAAGTTCAAATTATTTATATATCTTTTTGCAAGAATAACCCATTTTTCACTAGATTTTAAAATAGTTGAGTGGGTGGATGAAATAGTATGTTAGTGAATATAAGATTTAGAAAGTGTCTTTCATATTCAGCGAATAATTGTTTGAAAAAAGCTGTTTCTTCAATGAACAAAAGGAACCCTAACACACGAATTCCTTTTGCAAGGCGCTAATTTTTGCTCTTCATACTGCAAGGCAGAAAACAGCCCAATGATGATGTCGCCAGCAATTCCTAAGCGGGCGATAATCAAAAGTCACCAATTACCCTTGTTATATCCACTTTATAATTCTTCATGAGGACTTATCGGGAATGTAAAAACAATCCTTGATCAGCCACCCTCTCTAAAATTCTCTTATCTTGATACGATTAACATCGTACTGCGGGAACGATCTTTTCACATGAATAAATTCTCAAGTTTCATAGGATCAACAATGGTTATTCAATTGTTTAGAAGGTGTAAATAATTCCTGCTAATATGTGGGTGAAAAGCACTGAAGTCAAACTTCATCAAAAAAACGCCAAGGTGAAACATTCGTAATGGTGGTCGGACTTGGAGGTGAATGTTTTGGTAATAAGTAAGCAGGGATCAACAGCAGTCGCTGAGCAAGAAGAGACCCTGGTCTTCAGAGTACCAACGGAAGATGACGGCAAAGCAATATGGAAACTGATTAAAGAAACCGGTGTACTCGATTTAAACTCTTCGTATAGTTATTTAATGTGGGCGAAGTTTTTTGACCAAACCAGTGTAGTTGTTGAAACAAACGAACAAATTGTCGGTTTTATATCGGGCTTCATACAACCGAATACGCCAGATACGCTTTTTATTTGGCAAGTTGCAGTCGATGAAACCCAGCGACAGAAAGGGCTTGCTTCAAGGATGTTGCAAGCGATTTTGCATCGCTATGCATGTCGGAATATTCGGTATTTGGAGGCGACTGTAGGGACTTCAAACGAAGCATCCGAAGCCTTATTTCAAAAGTTATCAAGAGACTTGAAGACGGCGTACCATGTGACAGAATTTTTTACTGAAGACCAGTTTCCAGGAAAGGGACACGAAGACGAACGGTTATTCAAAATCGGCCCCTTTCAGCAAGTATGAAAATGAGAACAAAATAATTGAACGTAAAAAGTGGAGGAATGTCAAACCAATGTTATTAACTAAAGAAAAAAATGGTATGGAAATTATTGAAGAACGTGAGTCAGCAGTCAGAAGTTATAGCCGTAGTTTTCCAACAGTATTTGAGAAAGCGAAGGATCATTTGGTGTGGGATGTAGACGGTAAAGAGTATATCGATTTCTTCGCAGGTGCAGGTTCACTGAACTATGGCCATAATAATGAGAAGATGAAGACGAAAATCATGGACTATGTGATGAACGATGGCATCTCACATAGCCTGGATATGGGGACGGTTGCCCGGGCTGAATTTCTCGAGACATTTAACGAAGTTATTTTAAGGCCACGGAATTTAGATTATAAAGTGATGTTCCCAGGTCCAACTGGAACAAACACAGTCGAAAGTGCCTTAAAGATTGCAAGGAAGGTAACTGGACGTCAGAACATTATAAGCTTTACAAATGCTTTTCATGGTATGACGTTGGGTTCGCTATCTATCTCGGGAAATTCATCAATTCGTAACGGAGCCGGGGTCCCGCTGACAAACACGATTTCCATGCCGTATGATACTTTCTTTAAAAATGGCAATGCAATTGATTATCTTGAACAGTATTTGGAGGATACCGGAAGTGGGGTAGACCTGCCGGCGGCCATGATCCTAGAAACAGTTCAAGGGGAAGGCGGCATCAACGCTGCAAGCTTTGAATGGTTACGAGGGATTGAAAAGTTATGCCGTCGTTATGATATTTTGCTCATTATCGATGATGTGCAAGCGGGGTGTGGTCGAACCGGCACGTTCTTTAGCTTTGAACCCGCAGGCATCCAACCTGATATCGTTTGCTTGTCTAAGTCAATTGGTGGGTATGGTTTGCCATTAGCCATCACGTTAATTAAACCAGAACATGATATATGGGAGCCAGGCGAACATAATGGCACATTTCGTGGTAATAATATGGCAATCGTCGCTGCGACAGAAGCCTTATCTTACTGGAAAACAGACGACTTAGCGAAATCTGTTCAAAAGAAATCTAAGATTATAAAATTGCGTTTCGAGCAAATCGTTGAAGATTATCCAGAATTAAAAGCGACAACACGTGGCCGAGGTTTTATGCAAGGCATCGCATGTGGAAAAGGAAAAGAGGCATATGCAACAAAAATTTGTGCGAAAGCTTTTGAAAAAGGGGTCATCATGGAAACGTCAGGACCTAGCGGGGAAGTCGTGAAATTTCTAGGCGCGTTAACAATTGACGAAACGAGTTTAATCAAAGGCTTAGGTATTTTAGAAGAAGCAATTGAAGAAGTCGTTCGTCAATAAGGATAGATGATGTGTGAATGGATTTTGTATCAACGTGTAGGTCGGATAAGTCAGGACACGTCCTGCTCGTGATAAGTTGCCTACCTCAAAACTTTAGGTGGGGGATAGGGAACCCCCACTCATTAAATTTTTTTAACTTACAAAGGGAGAGATGAAGAAATGATCGTTCGAACGATTGATGAAATCATAGGAACAGAAAATGAAGTGGAATCGGACACATGGACGAGTCGCCGTTTACTACTTGAAAAAGATGGCATGGGCTTTTCATTTCATGAAACGATTATCTATGCAGGTACAGAAACGCATATCCACTATCAAAACCATTTAGAAGCGGTGTACTGTGTCGGTGGAGATGGAGAGATTGAAACGGTCTCGGATGGAAAAGTGTATCCGATTCAAGACGGAACGATGTATGCATTGGATCAACATGATGAGCATTATCTCCGCGGGGGAAAAACGGATATGAGGCTAATTTGTACATTCAATCCACCGCTCGTCGGTACCGAAACACATGATGAAAATGGTGTGTACCCACTTCTTTCGAAACAACCTGTTGGAAAATAAGGTGAGTTTTGATCAAATGTCCTATATTGTCATCATAGGTTGTACAGAGATTCCTTACGCTAATTGTCTGAGGGAACACTGGAATAAAATAGCCTTTATTGTTAACAATAAAGGCTTTTTATTTCTTGAATAAACGAGTTCCTTCTATTTATATAGTGCTGATGATCGCACTGGCACTGTAGGAATATATTACCGTTGAAAATAGCGCTCCTTTATTATAAGATACTAATACAAGCTGCATTGTTCGTATCATTATTAAGTTTTAACCTTTAAGCTGTAAAAGGGAGTTTTATGATTGAAACTGAAATGGCAAGCCTCGTTCTTTTAATTAACAACGAGGACAGACAGGCAAGTTTCTGCGAACACCCACTTTGAGGAGTGGTGGTTTAAAACTTTCTAGAGACGTACGGCAGAGGCGGCTGATACATAATTCATAATAAATATGCTAACTATATATAAGCATCCTCCGAAACTCACACAAATGGTCCGTTATGCAATTGAACATTGATGGCGGACAATCCATTTCATAATTATAAATAAGTGCGAAAATCACCAACGTTAATTATTCAAAAATATACCCCCCTTCAAACTTTTGGCAAAAAAAGTTCGAAGGGGGGATTTGCATTTGCACTAAAAAGTATTATGATTCGTAATGAAGAAATGAAAGAATATACATTGAATTCTACGAATATACGTGATGAGATAGTTAAACTACTTCCATATATCCATATATTTTTTTTTGTATTTTTTATCGTCAACCGTTTCAATTAAATCCAGGGCCGTTTGTTTTATATACTCATCATTGAAGCTGTCATATAGATTTTTCATGTTTTGAATAATGTCATTACGAATTAAGGTGAAATTCTTTTCATCTACACATTTTTTAAAGCGTTCAACCAAAGCCTTCATAACCATTTCTTGTTGGGCTGTCCCTGCGATTCCGACTTTCCATATAGATTGTAGACTATGTCTAGCCGTAACAAACTTTTCATCTTTAGTTACCTCCCACAATTTAGGGAAATCTTTCATCATTCTCATCTCTGGGTCGCTTTTGGCAAGATTGGCTAAATATTGTGCCGCACGAGATCGTTGATGGTTATCTTTATGAGTTAAGTCCTCTATTAGTTGATTCCACACCTCGTAAGCCCAATCAACTTGTTTATCAGTTGCATTTAAAATACTTTGATAGGCTTCATAACGCTCATCTTTATCGCCCGATTTTGATTTTTCAAATGCCAATTTTATTTGATTATCCATTTTTTCTCCACCTTATTTCATGTTATAACGCTGACAAGTAGTCATTTAATTATTATTCTAACCAAAATAATAACATACACCATTTGCAAAATAACCATTACTGGTATAAGTCTTTTATCCTAATTGAACTAACCTGCACAGTTACCTCAATCACATATCCTCATTCTAACATTTAATCATATTCAATACACATGAATAAGGATAGCCTTTATCAAATGGATTGAACGGATGGCTGTTTTCGTGAGGGGAATTGGATAACTCATACAATAAATCGGTTGAATAGGAACAGAATGATGACCCTGGTACTCCTGTATTTTATCAGCAGGAGTGAAGTATCTTAAATCAACCATACTTTATATTAATCGATATGTAGCAAATTATTAAACTTTCAGTTACAATACTTGGTAGTAGGAATTTTTTTAAAATTAAACCCTACTTATTCAATGTGTTTAATTTACTTTAGGGGGAAATGAAATGAGGAAGAGAATTTTATTTAGTTTTTTAGTAAGCCTTCTAGCAGTAATAATAGTGGCTTGCAGTAATTCATCTGAAGAGAATGAGAGCAATTCAACAGGTGAGCAAAGTGACGAAAACACATCGGAGGCAAGTGATTTAACCATTATGCTTGGCTCTGATCCAAATTCACTCGATCCACACGGCGCTAATGATGGCATATCTTTATATGTCATGAGTACGATGTATGACAAACTTGTTTATTTGGATAAAGATTTAACAATCACACCTGGACTTGCGGAAAGCTTAGAACAAATTAGTGATACGGTTTGGGAAGCAAAAATTCGTGAAGGTGTAGAATTTCATGATGGGTCTAAGCTTGATGCTGAAGTTGTGAAAGCGAACTTGGACCGGGTAAGAGATCCAGAAATTGCTTCACCTCTTAGCTTTTTGTACGACATGATTGAAGAAGTAGAAGTGATTGACTCCTATACGGTGCATATTAAAACGGCATATCCATTTGCATCTCTCCCTGCACATTTGGCGCATCCGGGAGGCAGCATGATTAGTAAAAAATCGATTGATGCGGATAATGAAGCCGTTAAAAATGGTGCACTACCTTTTGCAACGGTAAATGAGGCACCGGTCGGGACAGGCCCTTTTAAATTTGAATCACGTGAGCATGGCGTTGCAATTAAAGTTGTCAAAAATGAAAAATATTGGGATACAGAAAAAGCGAAATCAGCGTCCATCACATTTAAAACAATTCCTGAGGACTTTACAAGAATCGCAGAGTTAGAAACAGGCGGAGCGGATTTAATCTATCCTATAAGTCCTGTAGATGTTGCGCGAATTGACGCATCAGATTCAGCTCATGTTCAACAATCAAAAAGTTCTAACCTAACATATTTAGGTTTTAATACAGAAGTTGAGCCGTTTAATCAGAAAGAAGTGCGTCAAGCGATATCGATGGCAATTAATAAAGATAATTTAATTGATGGAATATTGGAAGGTAGAGCTTTACCTGCTATTGGTCCAATCGCTCCGACAGTTTTTGGATATTCAGACTCGATTGATACACTTGGCTATGACGTGGAAAAAGCAAAAGAATTAATGAAAGAAGCCGGTTATGAAGATGGATTTAAAACTACATTGTTAACGTATGAAACGAGCGCAAATGCTGATTTAGCAATATTTTTACAGGCAGAGCTAAAAAACATTGGCATTGAAGTAGACATCGAAACTGTGGAAACGGGCGCCTATTTGGATGCGACTGGTGAAGGTAATTCAGAAATGTTTATCGGTGCATGGGGAACAGTTACGTTAGATGCAGATTATGGGTTATATCCGATGTTCCACTCCTCGAATGCAGGTTACTCAGGCAACCGGTCGTTTTTAAAAAATGATGCTATAGATAAAGTGCTTCAAGCAGCGAGAGAAGAAGGCGATGAACAGAAGAGGCTAGAACTCTATGAAGAAGCACAAAATTTATTAGCTGAAGAAGCGCCAGTTGCTTATTTGTATCACTCCGAATTATTAGCAGGATTGAATAATGAGGTAGAAGATTTTTGGCAATATCCGAGTAGTATTTTTTTCTTGCGAGACATGCATAAATAAAGGTGTCAAAATTATAGAGAGGAATTCCTACAAACGTTAATACATTCAACTTCTTTTCAAAGGAGTGTGCAATTGATAGCAATAGGTAAGGCTTTGAAATTATCTCTACCTTTTCCCCTGCTCCACACCGTACGTGAGACTTTCACCTCATACGGCGTTCCATCTTAATCTGATTAGATAATTTCAGTTAAATTACACTTCTTACGATATTTATTTAGTTTCTCAAGCTGTTTTCCGTTCAACTTCAGTATTTGCATATATCGTTCAATCGTTTTATCGGTTACCGCATGAATCAACTTGTGAACCGTTCGGTTCACTATTACTAGGTTTCTATATTCATCCGTCCCGCCTAATGACTTTGGCAGTATATGGTGGCAGTGCACATCATAGCTATAAATGAATTCTCCAGTGATTGCACAGATTCCCTTCTGCATTGAATACCTTGAAAGCCTATTATCCGTATATTCTACAGTTTGTCCTCCATGTGTATTCATAAGCATTAGTTGCAGTTCCAGAGCTATACTCCCTTTAATTATTTGTTTATCATTTCGACCTTCTGATGTGTAATTACAGATACTTTGCTTAAAGTTTCTATTATCCAAAGTTCTGACATCCGCAATAGGATGCAGATGTACACCCAGTACTTCAAAGGTTTTATAGTTGTTTTTGTTAAATAATTTATAAGTTTCTGATGGTTTTCTTGGAACACCATACTTACCAATAGATTTCAAACGATTGTACAAGGTGCGGAATAGGCGATAGGCAATTTTAGCGAAGTCAATGCTAACATGCGTTGCTGATTTATAATAATTCTTAATCCCCATTACGTAGCTGTTATAATGGTTAACCGATTTTACGCTAGTGTCTTTCTGTATGGTCTTGATTAGCTCCCTAGCCTTATTTACTATTTCGTTTTTCTTGTTGGGGGCTACGTGCGTTATTGCTACATACTTTTTCTTCTTTCTTTTCGCTTCTAGCGTGAAACCAAGAAATTCAGATTTATTTTTCCTAAGGTTTGTAATCTTAGATTTCTCAGGCGAAATTTCCAGGTCTAAATTGTTTTTCAGATACTTTTTGACTCCATGATAAATTTTATAAGCTGATTTGTGATTCCTTGCGAATATCTTAAAGTCGTCTGCATAACGGACAATGAACATTTCTTTTAGATTCGTTTTCTTGAGCGATCTATATTTACATCCATTGTCACTATACTTGTGATTCGTGTTCAATGATTCCCATTGGTTTGATATCCAGTGGTCCAAATCATTCAGTACCACGTTCGATAAAAGGGGCGACAATATCCCACCTTGCGGTGTGCCTTTTGTTGGAACCCCTGTTATTTCAATAGGTGCTTTCAACATTTTATTTATTACCGCTAACACTCTTCTATCCTTTATCCCCATATTGTATAATTGTTTCATCAGCTTATTGTGATTGACATTATCAAAAAATCCTTTTATATCTATATCTACAACATAGTGCAGACCATTCCTGTTGATTAAATGTTGGCAACGAGCCATTGCATGTTTTGTAGCTCTATTTGGTCTAAAGCCATAAGAATGATTGTAGAATTTCGCTTCGCAGATAGGCTCTAGGATTTGCTTTAACATTTGTTGTATCAACCTGTCGCGCATCGTCGGAATTCCCAGAGGTCTTGTTTTACCATTCGGTTTTGGTATCTCGACTCTCCTCACACCATTTGGTTCATAGTTGTCTAGGCAGTTCACGATTTCGTTGACTAAACTATCTTCAGACTCTATCTTGAAATCAGCTATCGTTTTTCCGTCAACACCAGCAGTTTTGGAACCGGTATTGCTTTTAATGTTCCTATACGCAAGTAAGATGTTATGTTTTTCAGTAATTTTTCCATATAAGTCGTATCCCTCTAGCCCGTTATTCTTACTTCTTTCATAGAGTTCATCCAACTTGGTTTGCATATTGTAGTATTCATTATGACGTAATTGTGTACTCACCGATGGATTGCTTCCCTTTCCTTTCGAAAAGTCCCATCATCCTACACGACCTTGTGAGTTGCATTTAAGTTGTAATTATTTTCGAGAATTAAGACTTGGGGCTATCTCTCCGCAGTTTATTATCACTGTTTCATAAATACTGTGCCCCTACTCTCACAAGAATAAAGTCATTTCGGTTGGTTTTTAACCTTATAAACATCGACCCGATTATAGTCGTTTTTGTGGTCGTTTCTTGCTTTCCACGTTCCAATTAACCTAGCTGTGCATATATCTTTAGGTGGTTGCTCTGAGCCTGTGAAGTTATAGATTCATCGTTACCTATTCCGAATTTCATAACGCCAGTCTTACTTTTCGGTACTTCACCCCACGGAGTGGGCTACATCTTTCGCGTGTAGTGACAATCTAGACCCTTTAATCCACAACTTTGTCAGTTCTTATAGAACATTCTCACCATTGATATTTTATAGCATCCCGACCTATCTATATCCTTGTCATTATAGTGGCTTGATTTAGGTTATATTCAGTCGACTTCACCTGGCTTCGTACGATTCAGAACTATATTTCTTAGTCGCACGCAGGAGTATTAGACAGTTCGTTTCGGCTCAACATGACGGCTTTCATTCCGAACTACAGTTAATTAGTTATATTTCTTTTGGTTCAAGAAATCTCGCATTTCATGCCGTAGGCATTTATAGCGAAACGTGTCGCGCTAGCGCATTATCTGAATAGTTTTTCGTGCAGGAACCCCTCACCAATCGATGCGATTATTTTCGCATGGATTATGAAGAAAAGAGTGCCGGAAAAGTTTGAAATACAGAGATACGAAAAGGCACCCTATGGAAATCGATAGGGTGCTTTTTGTTGTTTCGTTTGGGAACAGATGGGGGAATGTCCGTCCCCGCTCCAGTGATGTCCTCTCCCCGATCGCGGATCTTCGCTGAATTTTACGATGTCCTCTTAACTGTTCATGTTGTTCGCCCTCGGTCCAAGGACATCCTCTCCTGAGTCGGGAATGTCCTATCCAGCTACCGAAAAATGGTGTGTTTACTAGATTTTTATCGGTGGAATTGGCCAGCACACCGTTAGAAGAAAAGGATAAAGCTTATTAATGAATCTTAATTTCAAAAAAATAAGAATAAACCGCAATTTACTATTGACATAAGCATATGTAAAATATAGTATTCTACTATACAGATAATTCTAACATGCTTTGTATAAGGGGTTTGAGGGGGAATGTAGATGAAAAATCATACAAAGAAGGAAATGAATATTTGGCTTGCGTTATTGCCTTTAGTGATCATGATTGTTGTGATGATTTTTACAGTTGTAAAACTGGAACAAGGTCCACATATTCCACTAATTGTCGGGACATCGATTGCTGCGCTAGTTGCTTGGAAAGTTGGCTTTAATTGGAAAGAAATTGAGGAAATGATGTATAAAGGAATTCGCCTTGCGTTACCGGCAGTTGTCATTATTATTTTAGTCGGCTCAACAATCGGTGCGTGGATGGGTGGCGGGATTGTTGCGACGATGATTTATTATGGTTTGCAAATTATTTCGCCCGCTTGGTTTTTGGTGACGATTACTTTAATTTGTGCAATTGTTTCACTCGCGATTGGGAGTTCTTGGTCCACGATGGGAACAATCGGTGTCGCGGGAATGGGGATTGGTCTAAGTATGGGGATACCTGCTGGTATGGTTGCGGGGGCAGTCATTTCAGGTGCTTATTTTGGCGATAAAATGTCGCCATTGTCAGATACGACCAACTTGGCAGCGGGGTTAACGGGTACGGATTTGTTTGAACATATTAAACATATGTTATGGACAACGATTCCGGGTCTTGCGATTGCACTTGGTATTTATGCTTATTTAGGGCAACGTTTTGCAGCGGCGAGCATTGAAACAGTGGAAATAGGACAAACGGTGCAAGTGTTGCAGGAAAGCTTCATTATTTCGCCGTGGTTATTACTTATTCCACTTGCCGTCATTGTACTTGTTGCGTTTAAAGTACCGGCCATTCCTGCTTTAATTGTTGGGATTGTACTTGGTTATTTAGCGCAAGTGTTTGTGCAAGGCGGGTCGATGGCGGTAGCGATTGAAGCGCTTCAAAGTGGCTTTACAATTTCGACAGGCAATGAAATGGTCGATGAACTATTCAATCGCGGCGGCTTGGATTCAATGATGTATACGGTTTCAATGACAATCGTTGCGATGACTTTCGGTGGGATTTTGGAATTTTCGGGGATGTTGCAGTCGATGATGAATCAGCTATTAAAAATCGTGAAATCAGCAAAATCACTGATTGTATCAACGATTGCTGCTTGTTTTATGACGAATGCTTCATGTTCAGAACAATATATTTCGATTGTTGTACCATCAAGAATGTTTAGTGGTGCATATCGTAAAATGGGGCTTCATTCCAAGAACTTATCGCGTTCATTGGAAGACGGGGGAACATTAACCTCCGTTTTCATTCCGTGGAATACATGCGGCGTCTTTATTTTTGGGACATTAGGAGTTAGCGTCGTGCAATACGGCCCCTATGCCATTTTAAATTTCGCTGTTCCGATTCTTGGGATGATTTATGCGGTGACAGGCTTTACAATCACGAAATTAACGGAAGAAGAAAAAGCAGCTGCGGAAGTAGAAGAAACGCAAGCTTTACAGTCACAAGAAGTGCTTACCCCCCTAGAAAAATCGGTATCCAGTCATTTTTGATGATTGGGCACGGATTTTGATGATCAAGATAAAACCTTATCGAATCCGAAGATATTGTTGGCGTAACGGCGGCTAATTAAATTAAGTGGCTGCTGTATAATTTCTTCCTGTTATCTTCGTGTAGGGATATCATTTTTTACTGTTATCGATGGTAATAGGTACCTAGATATATCAAAGTTTGATGAAGAGAGTACAACCAAAAAGTAGTGCAGACCATAAATTGGTTTGCACTACTTTTACCATTGTGACCAAAATTTACTTAAATGGTATTTTCATTGCTTCGGCCATCAGTTGTGGGAAATCAGTATTTTCGATAAGACCAGCAAATTTATGGGCTTGTGGTCCATAAGCATAAATAGGGATGTCTTCACCCGTATGTCCAGTATGTGACCAACCAACAAGTGCATGCCTAGAAATGATTGAGTTAATTTGAAGCGCTGGATTGCCTGCTTGTTTAATTTGTTTTATTTCGGCTTCAGTTAATGTAATGCCTGTATGTTCCAATACAACTTCTTGAATATTATTTCGTTCTTCATTTAATTGAGCAGCCATAAAATCACCAGTAGCTGTTACATTTTTAAGGATGTCCAAATTAGCACCTGATTGATTGTAACCGCCGACAGACATACCGCCTGTGTCATGATCACTTGCGATAACGACTAATGTTTTCTTATCTTTTTTTGCAAAATCTAAAGCTTCTTTGACTGCATCTTCAAACGCTTCGGTATCTTTCATCGCCCATGCTGCATCGTTTGCGTGGCCAGCCCAATCGATTTGACTGCCTTCAACCATTAAGAAGAATCCGTCTTTATTTTTACTTAAAACTTCGATAGCTGCGGCTGTCATTTCTTGCAAACTTGGCTCATTAGTCGTCTCACGATCTAATTCAGGAGTTAAACTATCTTCCGCGAAGAGACCGATTAACTTGTCCACTTTCTTTAGATTACTCATCGATTGTGCATCGGATACAATTTCATAACCATTTTTTTGTGCTTTATTTAAAAGTTCATTACTAAAATACTTTTTACCGCCACCTAGGAGGACATCGACATCATTTTCAAGGAGTTGTGGTGCAATAGCTGCCTCGTTTGCGCGCGATTCAACTTCTGAAGCGAAAGCCGCTGGTGTGGCATGGGTAATCGTTGAAGTTGCGACTAATCCTGTAGATTTTCCGCTCTTCTCGGCTGCCTGTAAAATTGAAGTGTGTTTATTCCCCTCAGGATCAATCCCAATCACCCCGTTGTTCGTTTTTACTCCAGTAGCCATCGCAGTACCGGCAGCAGCAAAATCCGTCACTTCCGAGTTAGCAGAGTAAGTCCGGTGCATACCAACTAGATGTGAATCCATGACTGATTCTTCCCCTTTGTACAAGCGATAATTTGTCGCATACGCAGTAGAGTATCCATCTGGAATCATGAAAATCACATTTTCTACCTTTTCGTTCGATTGAGGATTTTTTGCTTCAGCGGGTTGAAAAGCTGCGTTTCCCGCAAAACTTCCTACAAGTAAACTTCCAGCAATTGCTAGGATCATACTCTTTTTCTTAAACGTTTTCTTCAATCCAATTCCTCCTTTGAAATATCGTTCAATTTCATTCTATCTTTCGATTGTTAATCTAGTATTAATCTATTGTTCGGGAATTGTTAATTTTTCGTCAGCTGTTTGAGTGCGTTGTATGTTGCAGTTTATTGTGATGAACAACGGTGCAAAAGGGGGTATGCATTTAGATAATTTAATGAGCACAATTTCCGCATGATATTAGGAATGAAGGAATACAATCAATGAAGGGGAATTGTAAAAAAAAGTGCGAGACTCCGTGACGATTGATCTACAGTGAAAATGGGATGAATTGACCTTAGCATGTACTCGATTTTGTAAATCACGCGTCAAATAATTTACAGGGATGCAAAATTTAATAAATGAAAGGATGAGGAAATGAAGAAGGTATTCGCGATGCTGTTTACTTTGTTCATAGGATCGATTTTATTAGTAGCTTGTTCAAGTAAGGATTCTAAAGAAAGTAAAGGCAATTCAGAAGTAACGGAAATTACGTATTGGCAGTACACATTCCCAACCAAAGTTGAGCAGATTGATAAGATTATAGCCGATTTTGAAAAAGAGAATCCGGATATTAAAGTCGTAGCGCAAGATTTTCCATACGATCAATATCAAAATAAAATATTTGCGGCAGTTGAAGCTGGAGATAGGCCGGATATACTGAATATTTATAATGGGTGGATTTCAAAATATGTGGATATGGATTATATCCAACCGATTCGCGAAGAGTTTATGAGTAAAGAAGAAATTTCAGATTACTATGTGGATATGATTCAACCGTACGAATTGGATGGGGAGTTTTATACATTACCCGTGGCCGTGCGTTCATTGGCTTTATTTTGGAATAAAGATATGTACAAAGAAGCGGGATTAGATCCGGAAAGTCCACCAAAAACTTGGGAAGAATTAATTGAAAATGCCAAAGCAATGACTGAAATGACGGATGATGGCCGTTATAAAAAAGAAGGGTTTGGCTGGAATGCGGCAGGGCAAGGATTACATGAATTCCAACAAGTGTTGTTACGTCAATATGGCGTAGAGCCTTATAGCGAAGATGCGTCAAAAGTATTGTGGAACGAAAAGCAAGAAGGATATGACGCATTTAAATATTGGCTAGATATGACAATGGTGCATAAAATCGGGGATCCAGATGTAGGCAATACGTACCGGGAAGCTTTCCTTGCCGGCATTGCGGGGATGATTGTGGATGGTTCATTTGCAGTTGGGGATATTCAAAATGCAAGTTTTGACTGGGGCGTGACGACTTTGCCTGTACTTGAAGAAGGCGGTTTACAGTCAAACTACGCGTCTTATTGGACGAATGCCATTGCCAAAGGGGTAGAAGGCAAAAAATTAGAGGCGAGTGAAAGGTTCCTTGCGTATTTAATCCAAGAAGATGTGCAAAAAGATTGGTTAGAAAATGTTGGTGAGTTACCTGCCTCGAAAGCGTTAATCGCGGACGAAGAGCTTGTGAATGATCCAACTTACGGACCGTTTATTGAAGGATTGGACTATGCGCATGCTACATTTTTTGTAAACGAAGATAAAGAGCGACAAATTATTATCGATGGCGTAGATAAAATTCGTTTGGAAGATGCGGATTATGATGAGACGTTTGATGAAATCGTGACAAAGATTCAGGAAGTACGAGATGAATTCTTTAATAAGCAATAAAAAGTAGCGAGCGGACATTTAGCTATGAAAGCTAAATGTCCTGCTTTAGGAGGGGGATGGCTAACTTGAAAAGAAAGGAGACGACAGCGAAGAGAACGTTCAGTTTACAGACAAAGAAGGCTTTGATTGCTTATTCGTTTTTATTGATACCCGTTTTATTTTACTTAGCAATCCGAATCATTCCCGCATTTCAAGCTTTTTTGATGTCTTTTACAACGAGTAGTTCATCTGCGTTTACGATGGACAACTATCATAAATTAATAAACGATGAAGTGTTTTGGAAGTCTGTTAAAAATACAATTCTTTACGTCATAATTATTGTGCCGTTACAAATGTTATTTGGGTTAATTTTAGCGTTAGCGATTGAAAGAATGGGCGGGAAGTTGAAGTGGTTTTATCGAATTGTTTTCTTTTTACCGTATATGACGTCAATCGTGGCCATTAGTTGGGTTTGGCGATTATTATACGATCCTAACTCAGGCATCTTGAATGAAATCTTAGTGAAATTGCATTTACCAACACAAGAATGGTTAGGAAGTCCATCTACTGCGCTAATTTCTATTAGTGTGGTCATTATTTGGCAGATGATGGGTTTTTGTATGCTGTTATTTACTGCGGGCTTACAAGTTATCCCAAGACAGTATTATGAAGCAGCTGATATTGATGGGGCCAGTAAATGGCAGACTTTCTGGCATATTACTTTTCCTATGTTGAATCCAACGATTGTCTTTTTAGCAATTATTGGGGTGATCCAAACGCTACAAACCTTCACACAGATTGCCAACTTAACAGGGGGGAGCTCCGGCGGCGGATTGGGCGGTCCTTTAAACAGTACGATGAGTGTTGTTGTTTACATGTATAACGAAGGTTTCCGACAATATAATTTACATTATGCCGCAGCGAGTACGGTATTCCTGTTTATTTTAATTTTAATCGTGACGTTAATTCAATTCCGAACATTTAACAAAAGTTATAAATTGTGAGGGGTGAAATCATGAAAAAGAAAAAGTTTAGTATCTCAAAAATGATTGTCAATATCCTCCTGATTATCGGGATTGTAGCGGTATCCTTTCCTTTTGTCTGGATGATTTTATCGTCGGTCAAAAGTACGGCGGATTTTTACTCTTTTTCATTTTGGCCAAAGTCGCTCGATCTCTCAGGATATAAGTATGTTTTTGAAAAAACTGATTTCACCCGATGGTATTTCAATAGTTTTATCGTTGCGATTGTCGTGACGATAAGTAATATTATTTTCTGCTCGTTAATCGGGTATACATTGGCAAAATTTCGGTTTACAGGCGCAAAATTAATTTTTTTAATTATATTAAGTACAATGATGATCCCAACGGAAATGTTAATTATACCGTGGTATGTATTCAGCAGTGACTTCCAGTGGGTTGATACGTATTGGGGATTAATCTTCCCGGGGTTGATGGAAGCGTTTGGTATCTTTTTAATGAGACAGTTTATGCTTTCTGTACCGGAAGACATTTTAGATGCGGCGCGAATAGACGGTATGGGTGAATTTAAAATTTGGCTAAGAATTGCGATGCCACAAGTGAAGCCCGCCATATCTGCACTCGCAATTATTACCTTTTTAGGGAATTGGAACGCGTATTTATGGCCAGTCATCGTAACAAACACGGCTGCAATGAGAACCTTACCTGTTGGAATTGCGATGTATGGAACTTCAGATGCTGGGGGAATTCAATGGAATACGATTATGGCGATGAGTTCGTTAACGGTCATTCCGATGATCATTGTCTTTTTAATTTTCCAAAGACAAATTGTTGAAGGAATCGCACTTAGCGGAACGAAAGGGTGATTAACGAAACCATTGACTATCACAAATATGAGTGGCGTATTGCCTTGTCGGAAGGTATTTCCATTGAAAAAAGTAAGCTTGCGGTGTAAAATAATGAATACAAGCTGCATTGTTCGTACCACTATTAAGTTTTAACCTTTAAGCTATAAAAGGGAGTTTTAAATCGAAACTGAAATGGCAAGCCTTGTTCTTTTCACAAACAACGAGGACAGACAGGAAGGTTTCTGCGGACACCCACTTTGAGGAGTGGTGGTTTAAAACTTTCTAATGACGTACGGCAAAGGCGGCTTCTACATAAATAAAAAATTTAATAAACATCCTTCAAATCCGTATTTCGAATTTGAAGGATGTTTTTGTTTTGCTGGGCATTTTTTTTTCGTATTTGTGCGATATACTAAGAATTATTTGAAAAAACATAAAAACCGATGCAGAAATACCATCCGTTTTCTTCATCGGTTTTTTAGTAGTTTATCGGGATTAAAGTTAGAACATCCGTCTATTCTAAAGAAATTGTCCATTCGCCTATGGCAGTTACTTCAATAATAATTGCGTCTTTTGAGATACGAGTAGTTCCTTCATAAGCATCTGTTGTATTAACCAATAAATCTTTATCGGGATCGTAACTTTTAACTGCAAAATGCCTTTCTCCACTATTCCCTTTAATCTTCGCAAGGCTTGGGTTGCCCTCTACTAATAAAACTTCGTCTCCAGTACCTTCAATGCTACCAGGTGATTCAATAGCCCGCATTGAACGAACAGAACGTGATTCAATTGTCCATGGACCTTTGCTTGAGATTTCTAGTAGAGTAGTTGTGCCACGAGGATCTAGAGTTATACCTTCGTATATGTCAGTTGTATTGACAAACAGTTCCGTTGAATTGTCGTTGTCATCAAAACCCTTTACAGAAAAATGTCTACTTTCTTCGTTTCCTTTAATGAATAAAACAACTGGACCTTCTTCGGTTTTCTCAATTTTTATTACATCATCACCATTACCTTCGTAAACAATGGCTTCTGGAACAGGGGCTGGTTCAGGCTCAGGCTCCGGTTCGGGCTCGACTTCTTCCTCTTCCTCTTTTTCTGTTTCTGTTGCATCATTAGCCTCTACGTCTTCAATTATTTCATTTGCTGTTTCATCGTTACTATCGCTTCCATTCGATGAGTCACTGTTGCCACAGGCTACTAAAATACTTGCCAATAAGCCCATAGCTAAAAATAACCATAGTTTTTTCAACACGATAACCTCCTAAAATTTATAACAAAACATTCGATTTATTTTCCTAATACCGAGTTTATAAAAACGATGATCGGAACTTTAGAGATAACACTATAGTTCATTAATGTTGAATCGAATTATTCTGTATTAATGATAATTATAACACATGTAGTTCTAAAGAGGTACATTGTTTTGTAGGTATATTCTACGTTGTATAGAAATGTAATCTACGAACATGCAATCACAAAAATGACTAAACTTTTTAATGAATTTCTACTATATGGAACGTTTTAAAAGAATAATGACTAACTTAACCCCTTTCATAATCTCAATAAAGTGCAACTAAACCAAGAAATCGTTATGATAAAGAGAAGGCACATCGAACGATTATATAGGGAGTGTTCTAATTTTGAAAAGTTTTCTTGTTATGCAAGGGCACACTTATAACGAAGAAAAAGAATTGGGTTTTATTTGGGCTGCGAAAAAAGATCGCAGTGGCATGCCTTCCCATTCATGGCAACGTTTGACTGATGTGAAAAAAGGGGACTTGGTTTTTCACTATGTGAATGGGCGTATTTTGGCGGTAAGTGTAGCAAAGGCTAGTTGTAAAATTGCTGATAGACCATCGAATGATCAATCTATTGGTGGGCAGGCTGAAAAAGGATATTATGTTGAGCTAGAATATCATGAGCTTAACGTACCGATTCATATTCAGTCGAATTTTGATGAAATCCGTCCACTTTTGCCGATTAGGTATTCGCCATTTCAACTCAATAGCCATGGCAATCAAGGTTATCTGTATCCTTGCAATGAAAAATTAGCTGTTAAGCTGCTGGGAATAATTGCAGATGCCAACATTACTGAAGTGGAAGATGAACAATTAGAGTTCGCCATGAGTCCGGTTGTTCCGGTTGAAAGAGATATGTTGCTTCCGCTATTACATACTGCTGAGGCAAGAATGAGGACTAAAATCCGTCATAGTGAACAAAATTTCTGTAAGGACTTGATGCTGTTATGGGCTCATCAATGTGTTCTATGCGGGATTGATTTACCTGAATTGCTGAAAGCTGTTCGATCAAAACCGTGGAAGGATAGTTCTGATGTGGAAAGGGTAGATCCGTACAACGGATTATTACTTTGTGAAAATCATGCGGCTCTTTATGAAAATGGATTGATTGCTTTCGATGGACAGGGGAGACTCCATATTTCATCGCAATTGTCCGAAGAGGATTATGGAAGATACGACTTACATAAAAAAATGAAGATTGCCCGGCAAGAGAATCATAAGCAATATCTTAAGTGGCATAAAAGGCATTTGTTTAGAAGCTAAAGGCGAAAAATATAAATTGTAAAACCTATAAAGCCGTCCAGAAGGGTTTGAAGGAAAATTTTTGCTAGAATTGATTATTAATATTTCTGTTGAACTAAAAAAGAGTAGCATCTACGATAGATGCTACTCTTTTTTCGTGTTTCCCGGGAAATAAATCCCTAAAAGCATGTTTTGCAATTTGTTTCTTTTCGACTGCATCCTGAATGGACATACCTTAAGATTGCTTCTCCACCTTGCCGAACTTACATGCGGTTTCGAATAATATTTCCACAGCAGGAAGAAGGGTATCTTCATCAATATCAAATTTTTCATGATGATGGCCTGCAGCTAGGTCTGTGCCGAAAATGCAGTATGTTGCTTGTCCTCCACGTTCTTGCACGGCATTTAAGAAATAAGTTGCATCTTCGGATCCGGCATTATCTTCACTTAACAGCGTAACATTTTCGATGAAAGAGTGCTGATTGGCGATTTGAGCTAATTCTTTTGCCAGCTGCTCAGAGCATTTGCAACTGATTGCCTCTCCTGCAAGCTCAATGGTCTGTTCAACGTCATACATACGAGCTGCTCCGTCGACAATATTTTCTATCTGTTCTTTCATATAGTCATTTACTTCGCTCGTTTCTCCGCGTGTTTCCACTTTCATCGTTGCATGATTTGCGACAATATTTCTGCCGGAACCTGCATGAAGTTCACCGACATTCACACGGGAATCGCCACTCGAATGCCGACTCACAGCATGCATATTTAAAGCGGCACTTGCTGCGGCGAGTAAAGCATTTTTTCCTTTTTGAGGTTCACTTCCGGCATGGGAAGATTTTCCAGAAAATGTGATATCCAGCTTGGACGTAGCTAAAAAGCCGTTATTCGCCGCAACGAAATGGTGTTTCGGTACACCTGTGCCTATATGGGCGGCAATAAAATAATCAACATCATCTACCACGCCAGCGGATGCCATGGCTTTTGCCCCTCTTGTTCCTTCTTCCGCCGGCTGGAAAATGAGTTTAATCACACCAGTAAGCTGCGCTTGATGTTCCGACAGTAGCGTCGCTAATCCTAGCCCAATTGCGGTATGCGCATCATGTCCACAAGCATGCATTGTACCTTCAGAAATTGAGCGAAATCCTAAGTGCATAGGCGCATGATCGAATGAATCAGACTCTACAATTGGCAACGCATCCATATCGAAACGGAAGGCAACGGTAGGTCCAGGACGATTTGTCTGAAGTGAAGCGACAATCCCTGTGTAACCCTCCTGGAAGAAGGGAAGAAAACGCTCGATAGCTCCATGTTGCTTTGCCCATAAGACATGGTTGTCCGTTATTTCTGCATTTGGTTTCCCCATACATGCTTCTTCCTTCATAACACTTTTACCCATTTGTAAGTCGAAGCCTAATTCATCTAGCACGCTCGCTACAATAGATGCCGTTCTCATTTCTAAAAATCCTTGTTCAGGAAAGCGGTGGAAATTCCTACGCCAGTTAATAACTTGTTCTTCTAGTTGCATAAAAATCCCTCCATCTAAACTGATGACCGCTCATTCAATAGATTAATAACGAGCATGAATTCCTGGACCGAATGGAATTCCAAAGTAATAGAATGCAATAATTAAAATGATCCATGTAATTAAGAAAGCAATGGAATAGGGCAACATAAGTGAAATATATGTGCCAATACTTGCCTTTTTATCGTAACGCTGCATAAATGCTAATACGATTACCATGTATGGAAACAGGGGAGTAATGATATTGGTTGAAGAATCCCCGACCCGGTAAGCCACTTGCGTAAAGGCTGGATGGTATCCGAGTTGCATAAACATCGGCACGAATATTGGAGCCTCAATTGCCCATTTAGCTGAACCGGATGTTAAGAGGAAGTTCAACATGGATGTAAAGATAATGTACGCTATAATAAGTGGCAACCCTGTAAAATTAATACTTTCAAGTAGTTCTGCTCCGTTGACTGCGAGCCATGTGCCAAGATTGGACCAATTAAAGTAGGCAGTGAACTGTGCGATGGCAAAAACAAGTACGATATAGCTCGACATATCCTTGATTGATTCGGCCATATAATGACTCACGTCTTTACTGGACTTGATGGTTCCAACGACAATACCAAATGTGATCCCGATAATTAAGAAGAAGAATAAAATAATCGGAATGATGCCATCGAGAAATGGCGATGGAATAAGTCCTCCTTCTTCGTTGGTCAGTGGACTATTCGGTATGAAAATTGTCCCAACAATTATCAATACATAAATGAGTCCCGCAATTAAAGAATAAATAAATGCTTTTTTAGTTTGTGGCAAATCTTCTGTTTTGTCTTCTTCAATCGCCTCGCCAGTATATTTTCCCAGCCTAGGCTCGATTAAGCGTGTTGTGACAAGTCCTCCAACAAACGTGAGCGCAAATACAGATACGATATTGAAAAACCAATTATCAACAGGAGTAACGGTCATTGTTTCATCGACAAAACGTGCCGCTTCAGTTGAAATACCAGCAAGCAATGCGTCTGTTCCAGCTACAAATAAATTCGCTGTAAATCCTGCACCAGCACCAGCAAACCCTGCGGCAAGACCAGCAAGCGGGTGGCGGCCTACTTTATAAAAGACAAGTGCTGCTAAAGGAGGAACTAAAACAATAGCAGCATCAGAAGCAAGATTACCCATGATACCTACAAAAACAACTGTATATGTCAGTAAGTAGGGTGGTGATTTTAAAATTGTTTTCCGAACAGCATAATCTAGCATACCAACTTTTTCAGCTAATCCAACCCCTAGCATCATCACTAATACTAATCCTAGTGGTGCAAATCCTGTGAAGTTATCCAACATCGAGGTTAGGATAAATTGCAATCCTTCAGCGGAGATTAAACTTTTAATGGGAAGTGTTTCTCCGTTTCCGGGATGAACAACAGATGCATTGAATAGGCTAAAGCACCATGAAATGATGATCATAAAAACAGCTAAGCCAATGAATATCGCAAATGGATCAGGAAGTTTATTTCCTACACGTTCGACAAGATCTAAAAATCTTTGAAATAACTTTCTTTTTTCTTTCATAAATTCACCTCATATTTTCTTTCCATTTAATGTTGTAGGTCTGATGTCTTTCCCAATTGGACTTCTGTATGGATGTTTTGCTTGGAATTGGAAAAATTCATCTTGTATTTTCTTTAACTCTTCTTTGGAGGTAAGGAGGTTAATACCAGTCAATGCCATCGCAGCGGCGGCACGTAACATTCCTTTATGAGCAAAACTAGATAAACCTTGTGCCGTCATTTGCCATGTATGCAGTGGAGTGGCAAGGGTACTTGTCGCTGCTGTTAATTGCGCGGTAGGCACAACCCAACTGACGTCCGCCACATCAGTAGAACCAAAGAAAATTTCTTCGGATTCTTTGTAATCGGATATAGAATCAGAGAGGTGTTTTCCTTCGAACTCACTACCATCCCCGATATAGCCGAATCCTCTCATCAAATCGATATAGAAATCTTGTTCGTCTTGTGTGAAAGTGTCCCATATTTGTTTAGCGTAAGCCTTTTCTTCATATGTCGGTTCATCAGCCCCAATGGTTTTAAAGCTCTTATGTAGCAAGGCTTCTAAACTTCTATTAGGCACATAATTGGAACAAGCTTTGTGGAACTCAACGGTTACTTTGGTTTCTGTCATTAAAGCTGCACCTTCAGCTATCTTGCAAATACGTTGGTAAATGCCTTCTACTTGATCTATTTTCGGGGCCCTTATTAAATAAAGGACTTCTGCATTTGGTTGAACAACTGCTGGAGAAAAACCGCCGGTGTTCGTCACTGCATAATGGACCCGAGCATCTTGAATAATATGCTCCCGTAAATAGTTGACGCCGACGTTCATTAATTCAACAGCATCTAGCGCACTTCGCCCTAAATGAGGAGAATTTGCAGCGTGAGCAGCAACACCTTCAAAATGAAAGGAGACTTGGTAATTTGCGAGCGTTGGTAAACTCATAATGGCGTTCGCAGGGGAGGGGTGCCATGTTAATGCCGCATCAACGCCTTCAAAGGCATTTTCCCGCACCATAAATGTTTTACCAGAACCGCCTTCTTCTCCAGGACAGCCATAAAAAATAACGGTTCCGGAAAGATCATTTTCTTCAAGATAAGCTTTCGCTGCACAGGCAGCTGCAAACGCGCCTGTACCTAGTAAGTTATGACCGCAACCATGCCCGATATCAGACATTCCTTCAATCTGTTCTTGTTGAGTTGCACATGGTTTTTGGTTCAAACCTGGAAGGGCATCGAATTCTCCTAAAAATGAAATGACAGGTTTCCCAGCACCATAAGTCGCTTTAAAAGCGGTTGGGATATTCGCGATATTGCGCTCTACTGTAAAACCTTGTCTTTCGCATTCAGTCATTAGGAAATGAGCAGATTCATATTCTTCGAAACGTGTTTCAGGATGATTGAAAATGTATTCTGATACTTGTTCAAAATAATCTTTTTTGTTTTCGATATATTCTTTGATGAATGTGTGCAATGAAATGCCTCCTATTTTATTCTATTGAAATTGAGTACTGGAACAGTTAGTCGGATCTTATAAGCTGCAAGAAATCTCGCACCATTTAACAAGGACTGACTATCAGTGTTCTCTGCGGGGGATGGTTGATGCCTTGATGACAAGGAATAAACAATAGACCGCTTAGACCATGCCGTGTTCATCGCATCGTGGCCTGTGCTATCCATAAACGCTTAAGAAAGATTTGATTATTAGCACAATTCCGTGAAATCTTCTTGGCGATTCACATCTAGTGCGTTTTCCAGCACACGACCTTGTTCGATAAATTGTTCGTTCTAGCGCGTCTGTTGGCAGTTTCGCTTTTTAAAACTGTTCCAATTTAAACCATAATGATGAACAGCTTCCTCAAGTGTGATGCCGCGATTCATGTCGTCTGGTAGATTTAATTGCAAAGTTTCCTTGATCCAATATAAAGATTCTCCATTGTTATCAACCTTTCAAAAGATTTTTTGAAGAAAACAGATATACCGTCTTTATCTTGTTTTAGTTGAGGATCAGTGGACTCTGAATTATCGAGAGAATTATTAGTAAATTAAGACTATTGAATGTGGTCCCTAGTGTCTTATCCCGAGGCTAATTAATTTTACTCCTTCTACAACAGATAGCATTACGCCAATCATTTCAGCAGTTTCTATAAGAATAGATGGGGCTGCTGACATGAATTTGAGAATTTTATTTATTTATCATACAAGTGCGATAGGTAAATTTCAATAGTAAATTTTCCTAAATCAAATGGGCGACTCCGTAATCTAACCTTCTATACATACACTAAAGTTGCATGAATTCAGAGAGAATCCCATCGCTACAACATTTTTTGGTATTCCACTGTTGATGTTTATTGGAATAATTGAATTGTTATAAGACGCACATAGGTACTCTTCAATATTTTCCTGAGCGCCCGAGTAACACCTTGTAATTTTTCCACTACAGTAATTTAGACAAAAAAATTGCACCTCCAATTGTTAAATGGTGTCTAACAAATGGGGTGCAGTTCACTCCAGAAGGGGTTTGCGTCTTGCAGTGATAAGTTTTCATTACGATTTCGAAATTTCCCTAAATCCTTCGCCGAAAACGTCACGAACGTCATGAATGGCGATAAATGCTTCTTGATCTGCCTCTTTCACAATGTTCTTCAGTTTAACCACTTCTCGGCTGCTAATGATGATATACAGAATGTCCTTTTTGTCTTTTGTATAGTAGCCATGCCCCGCAAAGACGGTCACACCTCTGCCCATGAATACATTCACTTGCTGTGCAATTTGGTCTGGATGTTTTGAAATAATCGTAACCGCTTTTTTCATGCTGAAACCTTCGATAATGACTTCCATCACTTTTGTACCGATGTATAGCATCACAATTGTCAGCATCACTTTTTCAGCACCGATAATAAAATAGGATGATAAAACGACGATTAAATCAAAAAATAACAAGCCATAGCTGATACTCCAGCCGAAAAATTTGTTCGTCATACTCGCAAGGATTGTTGTACCAGCTGTCGTGCCGCCAACGCGAATAATGAGCCCAATGCCAACGCCTGCAAATACACCGCCAAAAATTGTGTTTACAATAATTTCATCTGACGCAATCCGCCAGTCCGATGTGATATGTAAAAAGAGCGAGTTGAATAAAACAGCAATAATCGTGTAAATGGTTGTATTTCTGCTTAAAAATTTATAACCCACAATAAGCAAAATACCGTTGAGCACTAAGTTTACGAGTCCAGGCGACCAGCCATAAAGATAATAAGCAATAATCGTCAGGCCAGTTACGCCACCTTCTCCAAGGTCATTCGGAATGACGAAAAGATTTACAGCTAACGCAAAAATAAAAGCCCCTGCAATAATAAAGAGAAAGTCGACCATTCTTTTTTTCATATACTAACCGCCCATCTGCCAAAAATTCGGATATGATAAATCTTTCTAAACTTTACCGCACCTTCTGCGAATATCTCTTTAATTTACCATCAAAGGCCTGTATAAGTCAATGTACAGACAAACAACTATAACAGAGGTGAGTTTTTAAAGTCTTTCTTATTAAGGTTTGTACAATATACTTATTTTTATTCGTGAAGTGGTACGGACATAATATTTGAGCTAAGTACTAATCAACCATTCCATTCTATATTTAACTAATCTCGCAAGGACTGTCTCATAGGAAGTTAAACGCTCAAAAAACAAAAGAAAATGCTGAAACGCTTATAAAACAGCGTTTCAGCATTTTAATATCAAGGAATAATCCTTAACTTCTCCCAACCTGACAAGCAGTTTCAAACAATATCTCCACAGCCGGAAGAAGGGGATCTTCACTAATATCAAATTGTTCATGATGGTGTCCCGCAGGAAGGTCTGTGCCAAAAATGCAGTAAGTTGCTTGGCCTCCTCGTTCTTGGACAGCTTTTTCTTCTAATTGCATAAAAACTCCTCCAAGTTCATTGATGCTCGCATAATCAATATATTAAAAACGAGCATGAATACCCGGTCCGAACGGGATACCAAAATAAAAGAATACAATAATTAATATAATCCATGTGACTAAGAAAGCAATTGAATAGGGAAGCATGAGTGAAATATAGGTTCCAATACTTGCCTTTTTATCGTATCGCTGCATAAATGCCAATATAATGACCATGTAAGGAAAGAGTGGGGTAATGATATTGGTTGAAGAATCCCCGACTCGATAGGCTACTTGAGTAAACGCAGGATGATAGCCAAGCTGCATAAACATTGGAATGAATATTGGCGCTTCAATGGCCCATTTTGCAGAACCAGATGTGATCAGGAAGTTTAACAGTGATGTAAAGAGTATATAACCTACAATAAGCGGTAACCCTGTAAAGTTGATACTTTCTAGTAATTCCGCACCGTTTACTGCGACCCATGTCCCTAGATTGGACCAATTAAAATAGGCAGTGAACTGTGCAATGGCAAAAACAAGTACAATATAGCTCGACATGTCCTTAATTGACTCGGTCATATAGAAACTTACGTCTTTACTAGACTTGATTTTCCCGACAGAAATTCCAAAAGTTATTCCGATAATCACGAAAAAGAATAAAATAAGCGGAACGATACCAGCGAGAAATGGGGAGGGAATGAGTCCGCCATCTTCGTTCGTCAATGGACTATTCGGAATGAAAATTGCACCCGCGATAATTAATATATAAATGAGTCCAGCAAGCATCGAAAAAATAAATGCTCTTTTCGTTTGGGGCAAATTTTCGGTTGTTTCTTCCTCAATCGCATCCCCTTTATACGTGCCGAGTCTAGGCTCAATAAAACGGGTTGTTATAAGTCCACCGACAATCGTAAGAACAAACATAGATACGATGTTGAAAAACCAGTTATCAACAGGTGTGACCGTCATTGTTTCATCTATAAAACGTGCAGCTTCGGTTGATATACCAGCAAGTAATGCGTCTGTTCCAGCAATAAATAAATTTGCTGTAAATCCTGCACCAGCACCGGCAAATCCTGCTGCTAAACCGGCAAGCGGATGGCGACCAACTTTATAAAAAACGAGTGCTGCTAATGGAGGGATTAAAACGATGGCAGCATCAGACGCGAGATTTCCCATAATCCCGACAAATACTACTGTGTATGTCAGCAAGTATGGTGGTGATTTTAGAATTGTTTTCCGTACAGCATAATCGAGTAAACCAACTTTTTCTGCTAATCCAACCCCTAACATCATAACCAACACTAATCCTAACGGTGCAAAACCTGTAAAGTTGTCCAACATCGAGGTCAGGATGAATTGCAAGCCTTCTCCAGAAATTAAGCTTTTAATGGGAAGCGTTTCTCCATTTCCGGGATGGATCACAGAGGCATTAAATAAGCTGAAACACCAAGAAATAATTATCATCATCACTGCAAGGCCAACGAATATAGCAAATGGATCAGGAAGTCTATTTCCTACTCGCTCGACAATATCTAGAAACCTTTGAAACAAGCTTCTTTTTTCTTCCATCATTTCACCTCATTAGATTGTTTTTCCGTTCAGTGTTGTCGGTCTGATATCTTTTGGAATCGGATTTCTGTAAGGATGCGTTTATTGGAATTGGTAAAATACATCTTGCACTTTCTATAATTCCCCTTCAGAAGAAAGGAGGGGAATGCCGGTCAATGCCATCGCAGCCGCGGCGCGTAACATTCCTTTATGCGCGAAACTAGTTTAACCTTGTGCCGTCATTTCCCATGTATGCAGCGGAGTAGCAAGAGCACTTGTTGCAGCTGTTGATTGTGCGGTAGGCACTACCCAACTAACATCTGCCACGTCAGTAGAACCAAAGAAAATTTCATCAGATTCTTTGAATGCAGATATCGAATCTGCGAGATGTTTTCCAGAAAACTCACTACCATCGCCGATATGGTCGAATCCACTCATCAAATCGATATAAAAATCTTGCTCGTCTTGTGACTTGGCTGAAATAGTCTTTATTTTTTTCGATATATTCATTGATGAATTTATACAATTAAACTCCTCCTATATTAGTCTGATAAAGTTGAGTACTTCAACAGCTAGGGGCTTCATTACATTTACTAAAGTAAGCAGCAAGTAATTTAGCGCCATTTAGCAGGGACTGGCTATCAGTGTATTCATCCGGATGGTGGCTAATGCCTTGACGACACGGAATAAATAAAAGACCGCTCGGCCAACGTTTAGCCATGTTCATCGCATCATGACCCGCTCCACTGTCCATTATCATCGAAGACAAATTTAATTCTTCACACAGCTCGGCGAGGACTCCTTGAATGTTGATATCGAGTTGAATTGGCGGATCGTCAGCAAGCGTTTCGATATGGAAGGTAACGGACCTTTTAACTTCTGTGTGCTGAATAAAAGATAGGATAACTTCAACCATTTCTTGTTTTAAATCCGCATTTGTACTGCGAATATCGACCCCGATGACAACTTGTCCAGGAATCATATTCATGGCATTAGGACTAGCTTTGATCGTGCTTACGGTTGCCATTACTGGAATCGATTGCCGCTCGTTCATTTGAAGTGCGGCGCTTTCAACGTGGCTAATTAATCCCGCTATTGCAACCAGTGCATCTTGACGATCATTCATAGGTGTAGTGCCTGTATGGTTTGTCATGCCTTCACAAGTAATCAAAAGCCGTGTCGGTTGTGCGATTGCACGAACGATGCCGATATCTTTCCGGGTTTTTTCTAACAATCGTCCTTGTTCGATATGGATTTCGATAAATTGTTCGAATGCATCTGTTGCTAGCTCCGCTTCTTGAATATCTTGCCAATTCAACCCGCTATCATTCACGGCTTCTTGAAGTGTAATGCCATTTGTATCTTTGAGATTCGCAACGCGATCAGTATTTAGTAATCCGCAAACGGCCTTGCTTCCAATCGTTGACACCCCAAACCGTGCGGATTCTTCACATGCAAATGCAACAATGGCAATGTTTTTAACAGGCTTAAATTGTTTAGCCTTAAGAATTTTCACTGCTGCGAAGGCGGTTAGTACGCCTGCAACACCGTCATAGCCGCCGCCATTATAAACGGTATCCAAGTGTGATCCAGCGGCAATTGTACTTGCGTTTTCATCTACTTTCCATACAGCCCATTGATTGCCTGCAGAATCTTGATGTGTTTCTAAGCCGAGATTTTGAGCAATCACCCGAAACTGTTCATGTGCGTCTTGTTCTTCTTTTGTATAGCCAAGACGAGAAAAGCCTTTTGGCTGATTCATATCGTTTGTTAGATTTAATTGCAATAAAGTTTCTTGAATCCAATGTAATAGATTTTCTATTGTGATCAATCCCTTTCGAAAGTTTTGTTAGTAACTAAGATAGGTATGCACTTATTTTCGGTAGAATGATAGTTTATGCAATGAGTTGTTTCAATATTTTAGGTAAATGGTTTATCTATTCTTGTTCAGTTGACAGATTTTTTAGTTTCTTTACACGATACAATAAAACACCCTCGATGTCTATAAAAGATGGTATTCTGTTTTAATTGGAAAAGTATGTTAGAGTAGTATTCAATATAAGAATCTGCATATTTGCAGGAGAGGTTCGCAATTCCATCCCTCGATAAAAAACTAGGAGCGCAAAACAACACTCCTTTTGTGTTGTTTTTTTTGATGTGAAGAGGCTCGAATCTCTCAAACTTGTTAGAGAGAGGGAGATAAAATGAATAACGAAAATGAAATTTTGGTAATTAGTAGAGGTCAGGATAGTACGACGTGCTTATCACTTGAACTTGTTCTTGTAGAAAATGTGTCGAGAAAAAAGGGGGCTGAAGTAGAATGATGCAACAAATTTATCCAGTTGTCCCTCATGACTATGCCTATGAGATTAATAAAGATTTCCATTTTGCAGCGGCTCATTATGTTCCGAGCACGGATGCTGGTAAATGTCAGCATATACATGGACATACGTATTTTGCTAACATCACAATCGTTGGTGATACGCTTGACCATTCAGGGTTCCTTGTGAACTTTAAAACAATAAAGGATTTGGTTCACCGTCGTTTTGATCATCGTGTGTTGAATAAAGATGCAGCGTTTTCCGATGAGGATCCTTCCTATTTTCCAACTTCAGAAGTCATTGCACGGACGATTTATGAAATCGTTCAAGCACACTTGGATACGCTGGACAATCAACCGAAATGTGTTCAAGTATTTTTAAGGGAAACGCCGACAAGTTACTGTGTTTATCGCCCAAAGGAGGCGTCATCGCAATGACAATTCCTGTACTTGAGATATTTGGTCCGACCATCCAAGGGGAAGGGATGGTCATTGGGCAAAAAACAATGTTCGTCCGGACGGCAGGTTGTGATTATTCCTGTTCATGGTGTGATTCCAAATTTACATGGGACGGATCAGAAAAAAAAAATATTAGAAAAATGAATGCGAAGGAAATCTTGGATGCATTAATAGAAGAAGGCGGCGACCGATTTGGTCATGTCACCATCTCAGGGGGAAATCCAGGATTACTTCCGCAATTAAATAGTTTAGTCGACTTGTTGCATGCACAAGGTATAAAAATTGCACTGGAAACACAAGGAAGCAGATGGCAGCCGTGGTTTACAAAAATCGATGAGCTCACACTTTCACCAAAGCCGCCAAGTTCCGGAATGCAAACAGACTTTTCCGTGCTGGATCAAATCATTGAATCATTGAGTATTGAGCAAAAAGGGACATTCAGTTTGAAGATTGTTGTTTTTGATGATGAAGATTTGGGCTATGCAAGGAAGGTGCACCAAAGATATCCTACAGTAGAGTTATTTATTCAGGTCGGAAATGATGACCTTCAAAAGGCAAATGAAGCGGAGTTACTGGTTCATTTACTAGAAAGATATGAGCGGCTAATTGACCAAGTAATGGCTGACAAGGAATTAAAGCATGTACGTGTTCTGCCACAGCTACATACGTATTTGTGGGGGAATAAACGAGGCGTTTAAATGCAATGAAAAAATCTTAGTAATCAGCGCAAAACTTCGGCCCTTGTTGGGCCATTTTATTTTAAAAGGGGGAGTATATTTGGAAGTCGTATATTTTGCAGGTGGATGTTTATGGGGCGTACAGGCTTTTATAAAAACTTTACCTGGCGTTATGCATACAGAGGCGGGAAGAGCGAATGGAACAAGTCATACCCTTGAGGGTGATTATGATGGATACGCGGAATGTGTAAAAACAGAATTCGATCCGACGGTTATCACAATCAGGGAATTAATGGCGTATTTCTTTGAAATCATTGATCCCTACAGTTTGAATAAACAAGGTCAGGACGTTGGCGTGAAATACAGAACAGGCGTATATAGTGAAAATCCGGAACACTTAAAAGAGGCAAAGACATTTATTAGTGAAAGAAAGGATCATGACTTGATAGTTGTTGAAGTCTTACCTCTTACAAACTATGTGAGAAGTGCAGAAGAACATCAAGATAGGTTATCTAGATATCCAAATGATTATTGTCATATTCCAGTAGAACTATTAAGTAAATATAAGTAAGGAAGAGTAATGGTTTGTAGGCTTTTTATTTCCGGAAATATTTTACTACTGTAATCACAATTATTTATTTGGATAGGGGGAATGCATATGAGATATTTAATATTATTAACGCCATCAAAAAATTGGATAGAAGGTATTGTTTTGCATAATCAACCTTTTATGCCCGAACATGCTGTGTATGTGCAAAATGAATATAACAACGGGAATATTGTTCTAGCTGGTCCATTTGGGGGTTCAACCGGAGGCGCTATCGTGATTGATGCAGATAATGAGGAATACGTTATAAAATTTGCTGAAAATGACCCGGCCGTTAAAAACGGTGTCTTCAGTTATGAAATTAAGCAATGGGATTATAAAATGAGTAGATTAGAAAATATAAACCCAAAATTCGGCCAGGAATACATTGAGTACAAGCATAAGATTCAAAAACAATTGGGTATTATATAGGGTTCATTAAACAACCGATAAAACCTTGCGTGTCAGCGCATGATGCATACAAATTCCTTAAAAGGTGATGCTGCAACGCGATTATAACTACTAAATATAAAAGTAACGAAGCCGTGTTATAAAAATACGGCTTTGTTACTTGTGTGTACAAATTAATCTGTCAAAACGGCCCATAATTCATAAACTGTGCAATGATGAGAAAAGCTGTCGCAAGTGCATACCAAATAATGAGTAGGGGGGTAATGAATTTAATCCACTTCTCCCATCGAACGCCGCCTAAAGCGAGTGTCGCCATGAAGTATCCAGATGTCGGATAAAATATATTTGAAAAACCGTCGCCGAACAAGAAAGCGAGTACAGCAGTTTGCCTCGTAACATCAGACAAATCCGCTAATCCAGACATAATCGGCATCGTCACCATCGCTTGTCCGCTTCCAGAAGGAATGAGGAAGTTTAATCCGCCTTGGATAATCATCATCACAATGGCAGTAACTGCTCCAGGTACAGAGTCAATCACCAAACTAGCCCCGTGGATAATTGTATCCATGATATTTCCATCATTCAGCACAACTGCTACCCCTCTAGCTACTCCTACAATCATTGCACCGAGTAATATTTGTTTAAAACCATCAATAAATGATTCTGAGATTTCCGATGGTTTTAAACCGGAAATTAACCCCACACCAACCCCAATAATAATATACAATCCAGCTAACTCTTGGAAATACCATCCATGCTTTAATAATCCGTAAATTAAAATGATAATCGAAATACCAAGCGCAATAGATGCAATCAATTGTCGAGTTGTTGCTTTTATCGTTGTCATTTCTTTCAGCGGCTTCTGGTTTCCTTTATCTTCCTCATACGTAATACTTTTCGTTGGATCGTCATGAATCTTTTTTGCATAACGCCAAACATAATAAATCCCAATACTTAGTATGATTGCTAGAATAACAATTCGATAGCCAATGCCAGAATAAAATGGGAGGCCTGCAATTTCTTGTGCAACTCCTAAATTGGCGGGCGTAGTTAATCCAACAGTAAAGCCGGCAATCGTAGCAACAAGCACTGTGGCGGTGGCGGTAATTTTATCGAAACCCAATCGAATAATAAGGGGTAAAATCGTTGGTAAATAAATTAGCGATAATTCCACTTGTGCGGTAAACGTTGTAAATAAAGCGAACGGAATCATTAATGTTGGAATGATTAGTAAATTATGGTTCGCAAACATGTTTCCGAGTTTATTAACACCAAGGCTAATTAATCCTGCTCGCTCTACAACTGCAAACATGCCGCCGATCATTAGGATCCCGAATATAATTTCAGCAGTTTGTATTAAGCCAGTTGGAACTGCTAACATGAATTCAAAAAGGCTAACCGGACTTGCATCGGTATATGTAAAGGTACCGGGTTGAATAATTTGGGCACCAGATTCATTCGTAACTCTTTCAAACGTACCTGACGGAATGATGTAACTTAATAATGAAGCTAATGCAATTAACGAAAATAAAATAACAAAAATATGAGGGATTTTACTTTTTGTATTTTGTTCTTCCTCATTGTAACTCACTTGTTCATCCATATAGTTGCTCCTCCTCTTAAATAGAATTTAATTCTATATATCATACTAGTGCGAGAAATTAATTTCAATAGTTAATTCAGAACAATCTGAGAGTACTGCTTATGAACAACTATTATGAGGGCTAAAACGAGGAGGGGGCACGTAACAAGCGCAACAAAGTCGATTGGACTCGTTTATTCAATGCGATTTTGGGATGAAGTGTTTCAGGATATCTCTAAAAACTATGACGGTATAGAGACGCAATCCATACATATTGATACATTAAGTGCTTATCTTGTTTCTAAGCCGCATGCATTTGATGTCATCGTCGCAAGTAATTTATTCGGGGATTTATACAACCAATCATGACAGTAAAGTCTCTATACAAAATTGAAATTGTTTGAGAACCTGGCACTTTTACGATTAAAAAAGGAAATTAGGACAGAGAATTCATGTAAACGTAACAGTAGCTTTTTCTCAGATCATCTTTTATACTGTTCACTTTGGTTTATGTTTCATTGAAAAAGGCAACATAGTATCTTATGAATATTTTTGGAAAGGAGTTAGAATCGTGAAACTTTTTAGGGATATATTGCTGATTACATTCGGTTCTTTCATATATGCACTTGCATTAACAGGGCTTGCCATCCCAAACAATTTAGCGGAAGGCGGGGTAGCGGGTGCTTCGATCATCTTACATTATGCCCTCGATTGGTCAGTAGGGATTACGAATTTTCTGCTCACAGGAATTATTTTAGTCGTAGGTTATCGTTATTTACCAAAGCGGACAATCAGGCTTACTTTAATTACAGCGCCGCTGATTTCATTTTTCCTTTTTATTACTGAAAATATCATGGAACCTCTAGGAGATCCACTTGTCTCGGCGGTATTCGCTGGTTTTTTTATTGGCATTGGGACGGGGATGATTTTACGTACAGGAAGTTCGATGGGTGGTTCAACGGTCATCGCGCAAATGTTTCATTATAACCTTGGATGGGATTTGACACGTACAAACCTTGTCATTGACATAGCAATTGTCACGTCGGGGCTACTGATCATCGGCCCGTTAAACACGATGTATACAATTATTGCTTTATACATTGGTAAAAAATCAACCGACCTTGTGCTCGAAGGGTTAGATTCAAGGAAAGCCGTGAGTGTCATTTCTAACAAAGCAATGGAAATTTCTGAAGCTGTAATTAGTGAAATGAGAACAAGCGCAACTGTTTTTGAAGGCTACGGCAGTTATATGCTAGAGGAAAGAGACATGACGTATATCATTATTAGTAAACACCAACTGATGAAACTGAAACGAGTGATAAATGAAGTTGACGATGAAGCATTCGTTGTTGTACATGATGTGAGGGAAGCATTTGGCGGTAGTTTTTCTTGGATCACCAGACGGTGAGTTATAAAGATGCTCAATATGAATAAATATTTTAGGGTTGTACCAGTTATATGGGTACAACTTTTTTTCATACAGTTTATTATGTTTCGAAACTTACCAGTTTTTCGAGCGAATCATTTACTTATTCGATTGCCTTGTGTCTGAAAGGCTCATTTTTATTGCATCAAAATGCGGAAAATCGAGTTGTATGCGTTACCGAATCATATAATTGTCGAAAAAAACTATGTAAAAACAGATAATTCGACAATTTTAAATCTTTACAATTGTGTGGAGTTGGTGTAATGTATAAGCAATGATTCGTGCTGGACCTAAAAACGTTCCTCTCGCACGATTCGCGAAAAATTGAGATGAATAATCAAAGATACTGCCTAACCTGTCAAAAATCGATACCCGGTTTTGTATCGCAGGTAAAAGCCAGACTAATTAGATTTACGGGATGCCGTAGTCTATTTTGACCTGGCTTTTTTTTAGTGCCTACACAATAAGGAGGAGAGAATATGAAAGAATTAATCGAATTAGACAAAAAACACTTTATTCACCCAACGACTTCTATTATGGAGCAACAGGAAAAAGGACCAAAACTGATTGTTGAAAAAGGCGAAGGTATCTATTTGACAGATAAAGAAGGAAAAGAATACATCGATGCGATGTCATCTTTATGGAATGTCAACGTCGGACATGGACGGAAAGAGATTGCAGAAGCTGCGAAGGAACAAATGGAGCAACTCGCATTTAGTTCCACTTTTTCTACGTTCAGTAATGAACCTGCAATCCGTTTAGCTAAAAAAATTGCAGATCTTGCACCGCCGAGTTTAAATGCTGTGTTTTTCACATCGGGTGGCTCTGAATCCAATGATTCTGCTATCAAACTAATTCGGCACTATTGGAAAATACAAGGACAGACTGAACGGCATAAAATTATTTCGCTTAGTCGAGGATATCACGGTGTAACTGCAGGAGCGACAAGTGCAACAGGCATCCCGCAATTTTGGGATATGGCAGGACATATGCTAACTGGTTTTGCCCATGCGAAAACTCCGTATGAAATTGGGACAAGCGAGTCTATTCAATCGATTAGAGAAGTAATTGAGAAAGAAGGGCCGGAGACGGTGGCGGCATTTATGGCAGAACCAATCCAAGGAGCCGGCGGTGTTTTAGTTCCGCCAAAAGATTACTTTAAAGAAGTACGTAAGCTTTGCGACGAGTACGGTATTTTGTTTTTGGCCGATGAAGTCATTACTGGTTTCGGACGAACAGGAAAGATGTTCGGAATTGAACATTGGGACGTTGAACCGGATTTGATGTGTTTTGCCAAAGGGGTTACGAGCGGATATTTCCCGCTTGGCGGAGTGATTGTATCGGATAAAATCCATGATGTACTAAAAGAAAAATCGCAGGGAGTTTTATTCCACGGATTTACGTATAGCGGACATGCAACAGGTGCAGCCGTTGCTCTGAAAAATATTGAAATCATTGAGAATGAGGGACTTGTAGAAAACGCTCGTCTCATGGGTGAGGAATTGTTGAAAGGTCTTCAATCAATCAAAGATGAAAGTACGATTGTTGGAGGTATCCGCATGGTCGGCTTAATCGGGGCAATTGAGTTTGTCGAGGAGCCTTCAACGAATAAACGTTTTTCACCGGAATTGAAAGTGACGCCAAGAATCATCGAAGAGTTACATGAGCGGGGTGTAATCTGCCGTGGGGTTACCTATGACGGGACAGATATTGTTTGTTTCTCTCCGCCGCTCAGCATTAATAAAGAAGAGATTGAGATTCTTGTTAATAGATTACGTGAGTCTGTCCTTGCTGTTCAGGGCGAGCTAGAAAGTCAGCTAGAAAAGGCATAAAACGGTGATCATCTATCCTCGGATTTGCAGATAACGGTAAATCCGAGGATAAATTAGCAAGAGAAAGTTCATGGAAGTTTTGGCATGTATCATTTTTAGCGCATCATCCATGACATTTACCAATCAATGAGGGAGATGAATTGATTTGTCAAATTATCGTTTTGCAGTGGATGTAGGCGGGACATTCACAGATGTATTCGTGTTCGATGAAAGCAATAAAGAGGTTGCAATTGCAAAGGTATCCTCTACGCCGAAAGAGCCTGAAAGAGGGATTGTCGCAGGTGTTAAAAAGTCAGGATTATCCGGGAAGGATATCATACACTTTTCTCATGGAACGACAGTCGGAACAAACGCTTTAATTGAAAGGAAATTGCCGAAAACTGCACTTGTAACTACAAAAGGGTTTCGGGATGTCATTGAAATCCGTGACGGAACAAGACTGGACCTGTGGGATGCTTATAGTGATGTTGCACCACCGTATATTAAGCGCCGCGATCGCTTTGAAGTGAAGGAGCGGACAGATTACGCTGGGAATGTACTGGAAGAGATTGACGAAGAAGAAGTTCGTGCACTAGGCAAAAAATTGAAAAGACGTGGCGTAGAATCTGTCGCCGTCTGCTTTATCAATGCCTATGTTAACGGTGAAAATGAAGCCAAAGTAAAGGAAATTCTCCAAGAGGAACTGGGCGATGTGTATATTTGTGCTTCCAGTGATATTCTGCCGGAAATTTTCGAGACGGATCGAATGAGTACAGCGATCGTCAATGCGGTGCTTGGACCGACAGTGAGCAATTATATTAAAAGACTTGAAGGTGAGATGGAGGCATTAGGATATGAAGGTGACATCCTAGTCTTGCACTCAGGCGGTGGTGTGATGACATCTGAAACGGTACCTCGATATGCTGCAAGGTTAGCAAGTTCAGGCATCGCTGCGGGAGCAATTGCGAGTAAATATATTGCTGAGTTATGCGGTTATAAAAATGCCATCGGATTCGATATGGGCGGAACGAGTACAGATATCTCCCTCATGTATGAAGGCGATTTGAGAATTACGAAAGACTGGTACATTGAATACGGCTATCCGATTGGGTTCCCAAGTATTGAAATATTAACAATTGGGGCTGGCGGGGGCAGTATTTCATGGATTGATGAAGGCGGCTCTTTACGGAACGGACCGCAGAGTGCCGGGGCTGAACCGGGGCCAGCTTGTTATGGTCTTGGCGGGACAGAGCCGACAAATACAGATGCGAATATTGTGCTTGGAAGGTTAGATACGAAGTTGCTGGATGGAATGATGACTTTAGATAAGGAAGCCTCGATTACTGCGGTTTCCGAAAAAATCGGTAAACCGTTCAATCTTGAAGCTGCGGAAGCCGCTAACTCCATCTTGAAAGTAGCCAACGCGAACATGTGTGATGCGCTGCGTTTAATCTCTGTTCGAAGAGGTTATGATCCTCGTGATTTTGCACTTGTATCATTTGGCGGGGCAAGCGGAGTGCACTGTGCCTACTTAGCGAAAGAGATGGGGATTCCAAATGTAATTGTACCGCCTTATTCGGGTGTTGCCGCTGCAATGGGCTGTTTGATGGTTGATGTACAACATGATATTACTAAAACATTTCTAGCGGATGCAAAAAGCGTTTCAGTGGAAACGTTGGAAGCAGAATTTTCCACAATGGAAAAGGAAGGAAAAGAATTATTAGAAGAGGAAGGCATAGAGCCTGAAGACATGAACTTTATCCGTTACGTCGATATGAGATATGCAGGACAATGGCGCTCATTAGCGATTACAGTTGGCCGAGAATTAAATTCTATCGAAGATGCACTTTTCCAATTCCACAAAGAGCATGAACGAGAGTTTGCATTTTCCAATGCCGAGCAAAATGTAGAAATCTATGGACTCCGGGTAGCTGCAGTTGGAATCGTTGAGAAGCCGGAACTACCGAGAAAAATTGTAGAAGGGACATTGGAAGCGGCATTCATAGAAGAACGTCCGGTATATTTCGAAGAGTCGAACGGTTTTGTGCCAACTTCTGTCTATCAACGTGGGGACTTACCTACTGGCGTAGAATTGGAAGGCCCGGCGATTATTAACCAGCTAGATTCAACACTTGTCATCCCGCCTCAATTCACGGCAAAAACGGACGAGTATCGAAATATTATCATTCAGTATACGAAATCATAAGGGGGTAATGAATCGGTATGTTATCAACTACAACTGAAAATCAAGAAATATTTCAAAGCAAACTGGACCCGGTAACATTTGAAGTGTTGAAAAATGCATTTGTAAATTTGGTTGACCAAATGGCAGAACAAATCATGAGAACGTGTTATTCGTTTGTTATTTATAATCGTGACTTCAGTTCGGCCATCTGTGATGCAGAAGGAAATACGGTTATGCAAGGCACACAAGATATTTCCGTACATGTCGGAACATTGCATTTAACTGCGAAAGCGATTATTGAAGATTTTAAAGACGATATCCACCCTGGCGATGTCTTTCTTATCAATGATCCTTATCGGGGAGGTACTCACTTCAGTGATACAAGAGTTGTAAAACCTGTCTTTCATGAAGGAAAAGTGATTGCTTTCATGCAAGTGAATGGACACTGGGCAGATATGGGCGGCTCCGTTCCGGGATCATTTGATATTAAGTCGAAAGATCATTTTGGAGAAGGCCTGCGTATTCCTCCGCTTCGAATTTATAGTAAAGGTGTTTATTTGGAAGACGTAGCCAATATGCTCGTGTCGAATATGCGTGTACCAGAAGAGCGTCTCGGGGATCTTCGTTCACAAGTTGAAGCGACTAAAGTGGGAGAGAAGCAGCTGGGAGCTTTAATTGCGAAATACGGAGTCGAAACAATTGTAACCGCTTTCGAAGAGGTTCAAGAGTATGTAGAGCGTCTAACGAGATCACATATTAAAGAACTTCCAAATGGTTCATGGGAAACGACGGATTATATTGACATGGATCCGGAGGTTGGAGATGGATTAATTCCCATCCATGTGAAAATGACAATTCATGATGATGAAGTGTTTTATGATTTAAGCGGTTCACATCCTTATATTGGCTGCTTTTTAAATGCAGGTTTCGGGGCATCGCTGTCGGCAGCATACGCGGGTACTAAAACATTTTTCCCGGATATTCCGCTGAATTCTGGATTTTACCGGGTCGTTCACGTTCACTTGCCTGAAGACTCGGTCGTCAATGCGCCTTATCCAATCGCAGTGACAGGTTTTTGTTCGGGGGCTTATGAGAAAATTATGAACGCATGTTTTGAATTATGGTCAAAAATTATTCCAGAAAGAGCACTGGCTTGCTCGTTTAATTTGGAGTATTTGCTCATTGGCGGTTGGGATCAGCGAGAAAAAGAAAAAGAATATTTCATGTGGTATGACTGGATGGCAGGAGGGCATGGAGGACGTAATAAACGGGATGGCGCAAATGCGATGTCTCCAGTGTTCGGAGTAGGGCTTAGCATTCAGCCTTGCGAAGGGCAAGAAAGGTTATCCCCTGTTATTACAACAAAACACGAAATTATCACTGACTCAGGCGGGCCAGGAGAATACCGGGGAGGCTGTGGTGTCGAAAAAGGTGGGAAGTTGACAGATATATCGGATACAATTATGTCCTATTGCTGTGATCGATCAAGATCGGTTACGTGGGGAATCTCAGGCGGGTTGCCTTCATCTCCGCATGGCGCTTGGTTGAATCCAGGAACGGAAAATGAAGAATTCCTTGGCGCAATCTTTTCGAATGTTCAAGTGAAACCAGGAGATTCTTTCGTTAGGCCTTCTGCAGGAGGCGGCGGACTCGGAGATCCTCTAGAAAGAGATCCTGAAGCGGTCCTTGAAGACGTTATTGATGAGTATGTCTCTGTAGAGAGAGCTGAAAAAGATTATGGTGTGGTCATCAAAGAAATTGACCGGGACATTGATCTATTTGAAATCGATTGGGATGCAACAATCGTTGCCCGTGCCGTAATTCGTAACAACCGGAAAAAGTGGTTACGCGAAGATGTTAAAAAGATAGAAAACAAGTTCTTAAATGGAGAAATTGATACGTACGATTTAATCCGGAGATATGGCGTTGTATTTGATTTTGAACAAAATAAAGTGTTGCCGAAATCGACGCAGCAATATCGTGATATGTTGGAAGAAAGAATGGTTCCTTACTGGAGTTAATTAAAGAGAAAAGCGGAGGTATCACTATTATGAATGTTGAGTTGAAAACGAAACAATCTCGTATCTATATAAATGGTGAATGGGTTGGGGAGGATCTTGGCGAATTGCAAGTGCTCAATCCGGCAAACAGCAAAGTAGTCGGAAGTGTGCCAAACGGCGGTGAAAAAGAAACAAATGAAGCAATTGAAGCTGCTCATGAAGCGTTTAAAACTTGGTCAAAAACAACGGCTTACGAAAGAGCCGGCTACCTGGAGAAGCTCCATGCACTCATGTTAGAAAACCAAGAGGAATTGGCCCAAATTATGACGTTAGAAATGGGAAAACCAATTCAAGAGTCCAGAGGTGAAGTATTGTCCGCTGCTTCTTATTTGGAATGGTTTGCGGAAGAAGGAAAACGTGTTTATGGTGAAACGATTCCTACTCATGCAGCGGGTAAACGACTGCAAGTATGGAAAAAGCCAGTAGGCGTCGTGGCGGCGATTACACCGTGGAACTTCCCAGTAGCGATGCTGACGAGAAAGTTAGGTCCGGCATTAGCAGCTGGCTGTACAATTGTCATTAAGCCATCAGGTGAAAGTCCTTTGTCGGCTGTCAAGTTGGTCGAGCTATGTGAAAAAGCGGGGATTCCACGGGGTGTTGTAAACTTAGTTACCGGATCTTCCTCCAAAATAGGCAATGCAATTATGGAGAATGAAAAAGTACGCAAAGTAACGTTTACCGGTTCAACTGGGGTCGGTAAAATGCTCATCGAACAAAGTGCGAAACAAGTGAAACGTTTATCTCTTGAACTAGGCGGTCATGCACCGTTCATTATATTAGATGACGCCAACTTAGATGCGGCAGTAGAAGGTGTTGTTGCTTCAGCTTTCAGAAATGCGGGGCAGACATGCATTTGTACGAATCGGATTTACGTCCAGTCCGGAGTTCATGATGCGTTTGTGGAAAAATTTGCTGCTGCTGTTGAAGCGTTGAAAGTTGGTAACGGCATCGATGAAACGGTTCAAATCGGACCGGTGATCAACCAAGCCAGTTTAGAAAAAGTAGCGCATCACGTTGAAGATGCATTATCGAAAGGAGCTGCTCTCGTAACGGGAGGCTCGCCAGTAGAAGACTCAAAAGGAACTTTCTATACGCCGACTGTATTGGCTAACGTGAGCCCGGAGATGGTTGTGATGAATGAAGAAACATTTGGCCCACTCGCGCCGATTCAAAAAATAGAAACAGTCGAAGAGGCGATTAAACTTGCGAATGATACATCTTACGGATTGGCTGCATATGTTTTTACAGATAGTGTCTCAACAGGTACGAAGTTAGTTGAAGAGCTCGAATATGGAATTGTCGGTTGGAATGACGGGACCCCAACGGCAACTCAAGCCCCTTTCGGCGGAATGAAAGAAAGCGGAATGGGAAGAGAAGGCGGCCGTCAAGGGATTGAAGACTATCTTGAAACCCAATTTGTTTCAATTGGCGTGAATTAAAAACAAATATAATGTTTAAATCTTTACAAAAGTTAGTTAATTTGGTAGTATGATAGATAAGAAATCATGCTAAGACGCTTAAACGTTTAACACGTATGATTAAATGCAACAAGGGATATGAAAAGCTAATAACTGCCTAATCTGTCCGAAACCTTACAAGGTTCAAAAACACAGATAAAAGCCAGTTCAAATTTGACCGACAGGAATGCCTGTAGTCTTTTTGAATTGGCTTTTTGTTTTATAAAAAGAGGGGGGAGAAAGTGTCGGGAGCATTGGAAAACATTAGGGTCCTTGACTTATCTCGTGTACTTGCGGGACCGTATTGCTCAATGATTTTAGGTGATTTAGGTGCGGAAGTCATCAAAGTGGAGGCGCCGGGAGGAAGCGATGACACACGTAAATGGGGACCGCCATTTAAAGAAGGCGTCAGTGCTTACTTTTTATGTGCAAACCGGAACAAAAAAGCAATCACCGTCGATTTGAAATCGACTGAAGGCGTCGACATCATTAAAAGACTCGTCAGCGAAAGCGATGTCGTCATCAATAATTTCAAAACGGGGACGATGGAGCGTTTTGGTTTGGATTATGAAACGCTCGCAGCTATCAATCCTGGTATTGTATACTGTTCGATTACGGGATTCGGGGAAACAGGGCCGGATCGGCATATGCCGGGATATGATTTTATTATTCAAGCGATGAGCGGATTGATGAGCATTACAGGAACCGATCAATCGGGACCTCAAAAATCAGGCGTTGCGATTACGGATGTATTGACGGGATTATACGCTTGTATCGGAATTCAAGCTGCGTTAGTGGAACGTAGTCAATCCGGAAAGGGCCAGAAAATCGATATATCGCTGTATGATTCTGCAGTGAGTGCGCTTATAAATATCGGCAGCAATTACTTAATGGAAGAAGAAATTCCGACAGCACTTGGGAATGAGCATGCGAACATCGTGCCCTATCAGACATTCAAAACGGCTAACGGCGAAATGGTCATTGCAGTTGGTAATGATCATCAGTTCAAAGCGTTATGTACAGTGTTGAATGTACCTCAATATGCAGACGATAAACGTTTCGAAACAAATCCGGATCGTGTCTTGCATAGGAAGGAATTGGTTTCTTTATTGCAAACGGAGTTTTTAAAAGAATCGACTGCCTTTTGGTATGAAAAATGCCGTAAATATAACATACCGGCAGGGCCGATTCAAAACCTGGAAGAAGTTGTGAATGATGCCCAGCTTCAATCACGCAATATGTTTGTCGAACATGAACACCCGACAGCAGGAACAATCAAAATGATTGGAAGCCCATTAAAGCTGTCGCGGACACCGGTGGCCATAAAACGTCATCCGCCGGAACCAGGAGAGCATAATGATGAAATAATCGGCAGCTTATTTAATAAAACTAGATAATAGGAGTGGGTTAAGATGAATTTCGAATTTACAGCAGAACAGCAGCTATTAAAGAGTACGGTTAGACAGTTTGTGGATGCTGAAATTATTCCACATATTCAACAATGGGATGCAGAAGGTGGTTTTGATCCGGCGATTTGGAAGAAACTTGCGGATCTCGGTTTCATGGGTGTGTGTGTACCTGAGCAATACGGCGGAAGTGGGATGGATTATAATTCGCTTGCGATTCTCTGTGAAGAATTGGAGCGCGGAGATACCGCATTCCGAACTGCGGTATCTGTCCATATTGGATTGAACTCGATGACGCTGATGCAATGGGGGAATGAAGAACAAAAGCAGAAATATCTTGTCCCACAGGCGAAAGGCGAGAAAATTGGCGCTTTCGGCTTGACGGAGCCAGGCGCAGGATCTGATGTGGCTGCAATGGCAACGACAGCAGTCCGTGACGGGGACCATTATGTCTTGAACGGTCAGAAAACATGGATTTCACTCTGTGATGTCGCGGATAATTTCCTTGTTTTCGCTTATACAGACAAATCGAAAAAACACCACGGGATAAGCGCATTTATCGTTGACCGAACAACGCCGGGCTTCTCTTCAAAAGCGATTAAAGGGAAATACGGGATTCGTGCGGGTAACACGGGTGAAATATTCTTTGAAGATATGCGTATTCCAGCTGAAAATCTGTTAGGGCAAGAAGGAGAAGGATTCAAAATTGCGATGTCCGCCCTCGATAATGGCCGCTTTACAGTAGCTGCTGGAGCAGTAGGGTTAATCATGGCGTGTATTGAGGAAAGTGTGAAGTACTGTCATCAGCGTGAAACATTCGGCAAGGCAATCGGAAAACACCAGCTCGTCCAGCAAATGATTGCAAATATGGAAGCTGGCTATCAGATGAGCCGACTGCTTGTATACCGTGCAGGAGAAATGAAAAACAAAGGCTTGCGCAACACGCGCGAGACGTCCCTTGCAAAGTGGCAAGCATGTGATTTTGCGAACAAAGCAGCAGACGATGCCGTTCAAATTCATGGTGCATACGGTTATTCAGACGAGTATCCAGTTGGACGTTTTCTACGAAACTCGAAAGCACCTGTCATTTATGAGGGGACGCGTGAAATTCATACAATTATGCAAGCGGAATATGTCCTTGGGTATCGGGAAGACAAGCAATTAAGCAATATGCTGCCGGCTTGGGAAGAAGAATTGCAGCATAGTTGAAAGATATAAATGAATAAAAAAGGAGCTGTCACAGAAGAAATTCTGGACAGCTCCTTTTACATGGAAAATTCAGTACAAATTGAAGTGTTAGTTGTCCGCACTAATCATAGGAAGGCGCGTTTGAGCAGTACATGTGCCCATTTATTCCTTTTCATCTACTAATAATAAATCGCTTAAAAAGCAGTGGAAGTATGGGACGAACTTTAATGATAAGATGTATAAACGAAGCGTCAGATAATCTCATTTCCTCATCTTTGGATACAATAGTCGAAAAATATCGAATTGACGTTAAATAAAACCTGTGATACAGTTTAGATTGGATACAAAATGGTCTTTTGATAATTTCGAGCTAGAATTATCAGAAGAATTAAATTATCGCAAGCTGTATACCAAAAGGACAACGTGTATTATGTGTAGGATAATGTCTTACAAAGATTAAAAGGGGGATTGTGGGATGGGAATAAAAGGGGAGAAGTTAAATATTGAGTCTATTGTCATAGAAAAAGAACAATCGGATCCTATCATTACGCAAAGCACACAAAACGAAGGTTTTAAGGAGTCATCCTTACGCATTGAAAATATAAATTTTTGGGACGGGGTGGCAATTATTGTTGGCTCAAGTATCGGGGCTGGGATACTGAGTCTAGCATATGGAACTAAAAACGCCGGATTTCCTGTTCTTGTATTTTGGGTAATCTTAACAGGTCTATTTACCACTATATCAATGTTATATGTCGCTGAAACAACATTGCGTACGAAAAAACCGTTCCAACTAAGTGGACTAGCAGAAACTTATATTGGTAAAGTTGGTGCCTGGTTAATGTTTATTGCCGTTTTCGGTAACTCGTTAGGAGCTTTAATTGCTTATACGACAGGAAGCGGAAGAGTACTATCAGAAATCTTAAATGTACCACCTATCATTGGGAGTATACTCTTTTTCATACCGGCAGTAGTTGTTGTCTGGTTTGGTTTAAAAGCTGTAGGGGCTGCAGAAAAAGTGATTACTGCCTGTATGGTGATTATGGTTTTAATTTTAATACTTGCGACGGTGATTGGACCTGGTTTAAAGGGTGAATACCTTACTTATATGAACGTTAGCGTTTCGATTCCTATTTTTACGCTTGTTATATTTACTTTTATCGGTCAATACGCGGTTCCCGAGTTAACTCGCGGGTTTGTCAATGGAGATATTAAACGCTTGCCAAGATCAATTATCACTGGTAATACAATTGTTGCAATACTACTAATTCTCGTCCCCATGTCAGCACTTGGCTTAAATGGACCGGAGAAAGTAACTGAAATTGTAACAATTGCATGGGCAGAAGCATTAGGGCAATGGGCGTTCTTTACTGCTAATATATTTACCCTTTTCGCTTTTCTGACTTCATTTTGGGCGATTGGACAAAGTTTATTAACGAATATTGTTGATAAATTAAAGTTCCCATCAGAATGGGATTTGAAATTCCGTTTAATTGCGTTAAGTATTGTTGCAATACCTCCATTTGTGATTGCTTATACTGGATTAATTGGCTTTGTAGACGTTTTATCTTTAACAGGTTCTTTTTCGGGTGTAATCATGGGGATTTTACCTGTATTGATGCTAAATAGAGCTAGGAAAATCGGCACCCGAGAACCTGAATGGACTTGTGGTAGGCTCGCCCATCCTGCTGTGCAGGCTTTAATTGTACTCACCTTTGTAAGCGCTTCAGTATATACAATTATGAAAACGTTTAACATTCTCCCAAGTGGGTGGTGAAAATCCAAACGTGGAAGGGATGATCCTACAATCGCCTTGGAAAAGGGGCAATCGTATTTGAACTAATTTAAAAGGGGGATGGTGGAAATGATTGAACTTGATGAGAAAGTTATTAATTGGGATATCGACAAACTATCCGAAGCAATTCGGAGTAGAAACATATCTCCGATAGAAGTTACAAAGAAAGTTTTGAACCGAATTCATGTAGTTAACGCAAAACTGAATGCGTATATCACAGTTCTAGATGAACATGCGCTGGCTGCCGCTAAGAAAGCAGAATCGGAAATTATGCGAGGGGAAATCAGGGGTCCATTGCATGGCATCCCAATAGGATTAAAAGATTTTATATTCACAAAAGATATAAGAACAACAATGGGTTCTTCAATTTATAAAGATTTTTATCCAAGCTACGATGCTTCTGTTGTGACTCGCTTACATCAAGCAGGGGCAATCATGATAGGGAAACTTAATACACATGAATTTGCCTATGGTACTACCGGCGATTCTTCTTACTTTGGACCGGTAAGAAACCCCCATAACCTGGCGAAAATTACTGGAGGTTCGAGCAGCGGATCCGGGGCGGCGGTAGCATCTCAATTATGCTATGCCTCACTAGGGACAGACACTGGAGGATCAATTCGGATTCCATCTGCTTTTTGCGGAATTGTTGGGATGAAACCAACATATGGAAGGGTCAGTAAATGGGGGGGATATCCACTATGCCAGTCACTTGACCATATAGGGCCGATGACTAGAACGGTTAAAGATAATGCAATCGTTTTAAATGCCATTGCGGGTTATGATGCAAAAGACGAATCTTCGGTGAATAGGAAAAATGAAAGTTTTACAGAAGCGATGAATGATGGTGTAAAGGGGACTGTAATTGGAATTCCTACCTCATTTTATTTTGATGATCTACAAGATGGCATCAGGGAAGAAATCGAAAAGGTGATTCAACTATATAAAGAACTCGGCGCTGAAATTCGCTATATAAATATTGAAGGTATGGAAGACATATCACAAGCATTTCAAACTGTACTAAGAAGTGAAGCTTATGCAACGCACAAGCTACATATTAAAAATCATTCGCATGAGTGGAATGGCGAAGTGAAAAGTCGTCTGCAGCAAGGTGAAAGTGTTAAAGCGCATGACTATATCCAGGCATTGGAAATTAAAAAACAAGCTATTCTCCAGTTTAATCAGATTTTTGAAGAAGTCGATGCGATTATGACCCCGGTTACATCTATTTATCCAACGAATCTTCATGAAAGAGAAATAGAAGTAAATGGCGCTAAGAAACATATATTTTCGATATTAAATAGGCTGACAGGCCCTACAAATCTAACCGGTTTGCCAAGTATATCCGTTCCATTTAAAGCTTCTGGCGGTGAACTGCCAAATGGATTTCAACTCATCGGGAAGGCTTTTGGAGAAAGTGATCTTTACCGAATTGCCTATGCTTATGAGCAAGAAATCGGAATATAAATACGGCCCATTGGGAGGGTTTAATCTGTTCCGCATAATTTTTTATGCTACGGTCAAAAAACAGTAGACAAAATATTTTAAATAGTATAATATATCGTTAAGGCGTACAAAATTTACTTTCCGATAAAATAGCCTTTACCGGTTCTTGTAAAATAGTACGCATAAAAATGAACTGTTAAATTAAGAAGACTGTTGAAATCTGTTCCACCGCGGGAGACCGTTGGAATTACGCAGAAGCCCAGTCTTGTGTTTACTGAGGTAAATGCAGGATTGGGTTTTTTTATGCCCGGTTTCTGATTTAACAGATGATTTTATAAGGAGGGAAAGAAACATGTGTCGTGCGAATTTGGGCTGTAAGCAATGCGGTGGTTGCAAAGTCTTGAAAGAAACGGAAAATGAAAAGAAAAAGTAATGATTCAAGTAAAGTGAACAATGGATCCAATGTAGAGTTGGATCCATTGTTCATTCTAGCTATGGGGTTTATAAAGGTTGTTGTCAAATACAAGTATTGTGCATATTATTGTATCCAATTAGATGTAATACTTTCATAAAGTAGATTACCTTAAATTAAAGGGGCTATGAGGGGGAAATAAAAATGTGTGAATTTGTAATGGATATGGAAAAACTTAAACATAAAAGAACATTAATGGCTAGTAAAAGTCCGTGGGGGCCTGACGATGAAATAGGTCGATTAAATTGGATTACTTCAGAGTCAAGAGAACAAGTTATGAAAAGCATAGACATTACTAGAACTTTTGATTTAACTGTTGAATACTTTAATGGAATGCCTTCGTGGTCAGGTGCAGGGGATCCGCCTTTCCAAATATGGATGACTCACACACCGACTGGAAATGAAAATGATGATCTAATGAATGTTAGTCAAGCAGGCAAGGAGTTAATCAGTTACTCTGGGGATGCGATTTCAATGTATACACATTGCGGAACTCATATCGATACATTGAATCACTTCGGCTATAGAGGTGAAATATGGAATGAATTCAATGAAAAGGAACACTTAGGTAGCCGTCATTGGAATAAATGCGGTCCAGAAAAATTCCCAGTCATTATTGCAAGGGCGATCCTATTGGATGTAGCAGCTGTAAAAGGCGTAGATATGTTGCCAGATTCATATGGAATCGGAAAAGAAGATCTTGAAGAAACGATTCAAAAACAAGGCGTTGACATACGAAAAGGCGATATTATTATGATCCGCACTGGTAGAATGACGGTTTGGCCGAATCGAGATCAGTATTTAAATAATTCACCAGGACTAAACATTGAAGGTGCCGAATATTTAGCGGGATTAGGAGCAATGATTATCGGTGCTGATAATATTGCACTTGAACAAGGACCTTCTGTAGAGCCAGATAATTACTTTCCTGTGCATACCTACTTGTTTGCCGAAGTTGGGATACCAATTATTGAACTCTTAAATTTGGAAGAGCTGGCAAAAGAAAAGGTATACGAGTCTGGATTTATTGCGAAGGCTATGCCGATTAAAGGTGCTACAGGTGCTCCACTTCAACCAATTGTTTTTCCGTATAAATAGATTTGCTGGAGAAATCATGGACTTTACGCCTGTTTTTTTATCCCGCATTAACGGGCAGTAAAACTCTCAACTGCCCGTAAAAGCCCGATTGGTTCGGGCCAACAGGAGTGTGTCACACAAGCGTTGTCACAGGGCGTGACGCTTTTAGCTTTTGTTCATCAGTTGGGGATGAGGACCCCCAATGATTGAAGTTCCACTTTATTTGAACAGTATACAGATAAGTGTTCGCATTTCATTCGCGAGTACCAGGATTGGATACAAAGTTGATTGTGTATATTGATTATTATCAGAATATATGATAAAGTTAAATGTAATTGTATCCAAAGAGAAGGTGGAAGAATGGAAATGATAAATGATAAGTCTACGATTGTCAGTTCAGTTGTCAAAGAATTAAGACAAGCAATTCTGGATGGTATGCTTAAAGGCGGAGACAGAATTATTCAAGAAGAATGGGCTGATAAGTTAAAGGTTAGCCGGATGCCGATTAGGGAGGCTTTAACTCAGCTTGAAGCGATAGGACTTGTAAAAGTTATTCCACATAAAGGTGCAATTGTTAATTCGTTTACGAAAGAAGATATTGAAGAAGTCTATACGATGAGAATGATGTTAGAAGGATTAGTCGTAGAAAAAGCACTTCCTTATATTAGTGAAGTAGATAAGAGATTACTCGAAGAAACTTTAATAGAAATGGAAAATTTAGAAATAAATGAGGAAACGAATGAACTTTATATCCAACTGAACAATGAATACCACAAATTATTACGACAGAAAAGTCCTTGGGTCAGGTTAATGAAGACTGTCGATAATCTAGGAATATCTCCAGTGGCACCAAGTTTATTACACGAATACTATCAACAAACCCAACGTGAGCACAGGCTTATCTATGAAGCGGTATGCCGAGGAAGTGCCTCTGAAGTACGTTCTGCGGTAGAGTACCATGTCTTGAGAACGAAAAACAACTTGTTAGAATACATGGAAATGATCGATTAATAAGGGGGATATTAACGATGTATGACTTTTTAATAGTTGGAGGAGGAATCGTTGGACTTTCAACTGGGATGGCTTTATATGATCGATTTCCAAATGCCAAAGTAGTCGTATTGGAAAAGGAAGCGGAGATTGCAACACATCAGACAGGGCATAATAGTGGGGTGATTCATTCTGGTATTTATTATAAACCTGGAAGTTTTAAAGCGGAATTTGCAAGAAAAGGCAGCAGAACGATGACGGAATTTTGTGAGAAGCATGAAATTGAACATGATATTTGTGGTAAAGTAATCGTGGCTACGACAAAAGAAGAACTTCCTTTATTAGATAATTTATACAAAAGAGGGCTTGAAAATAAACTAGATATCCAAAAAATCGGCGTAGATGAATTAAAAGAAATAGAGCCTCATGTTAGTGGGTTAGGTGCGATTCAGGTACCTCAAGCTGGCATCGTTAACTATAAGCAGGTTAGTCAGAAATTTGCAGAAATTATCGTAGCCAATGGCGGGGAAATTAAGCTGAATGCCAAGGTTGAGAATATCAATGAAGAAAATGATTATGTGATTATTGAAACGAAAAACGAGACATTTAAGGCAAGGACAGTCATTAACTGTGCCGGTTTACATAGTGATCGTGTAGCACAAGCCGCAGGATATCAAACAAATATGCAAATTGTTCCATTCAGGGGAGAGTACTATAATTTAGTTCCCGAAAAAAGACATTTGGTTAAACATTTAATTTATCCTGTACCTAATCCCAAATTCCCGTTTCTAGGTGTTCATTTTACAAGAATGATTGGCGGAGAAGTGGATGCTGGACCGAATGCTGTATTAAGCTTTAAACGTGAAGGGTATAAGAAAACTGATTTTAGTGCAAAAGACCTTGCCGAAGTGCTGAGGTTCAAAGGATTTTGGCTGCTTGCCAATAAATTTATGAAAGAAGGAATGGAGGAATACGCACGTTCTTTCAGCAAAAAAAGATTTACGAAGAGTTTACAACAGCTCATTCCAGAAATAAAGGAAGAAGATTTAATACCGGCGCCTGCAGGAGTTAGAGCACAAGCATTAAGTGCAGATGGGACGATGGTGGATGATTTTCATATTATTATGGGGAAAAATACAATTCATGTGTGCAATGCACCATCACCTGCAGCTACCGCTTCAATTGAAATAGGTAAGGAAATTGTTCGAAGAATTTCCGGAGCTTCACATCTATTGGAAAGAGAGACCGGAATTAAGGAGGAAGTTTATGTTTAACGGAAAAACTATGTTTATAGCAGGTCACGCGAGATTACCGCAAGGAATGGCGGCTAAAAATGTATTTGACAGTTTAACGATTACTGCAGAAGTAGATATCAAGTACGGTGTCATTATAGAAGCTTCTTGCACATTAGCTACAGACCAAGGAAGAGATTTTATTGGGGAATTGCTGAAGGGATTTAGTTTAAATGAAGGGGTAGCTGAGGCCTCCGAGTGCATTCAAAATTACTACAAAGGAAAAGCTACTAAAACACTTGTCGCCGCTTTAAAAGATTTAGAGCAACACTATCAGCAATTGAAATAATACTTTAATTATAGTTGAACTCTTTCAAATTTTGTGATAAGATAGATTTGTAATCAGAATTAGACATATTTATCGTATGAACATTCCATTCAGAAACATAAATAGTCTGTGAAACTTTTATTATAAATTACTGTCGAATTTACTTTGACTCTGTTAAAGCAGAGCAGATAGGTAAATTGGAGCCAGTTGGTAAATAAAACCCAAGACGTCTGGGTATTTATTTTCAACTGGTTTTTCTATTTTTAATAATTATTTTAGGAGGAATTGGAAATGAAAATTGTAGAAAAAGCGAGTAAGTCATTCGAAACTAAAACAGATAAATATGAAGTGAACGTACATCCTCAATCAGATCGGCTTTATCATATTACGATTGAAAAAGAGGCAATCATCAACTTTTTAGACAGAATCCGCCAGGACGATCAATCAGTCCAAAGGCTAGAGTATACGCCGCTTGAAAGGCGCATTGTTGCGGCATATCTTTTAGAAGAATTGGGTGAAGAGTTTGGCGACATTTTAACTGGAATTATCCATGACAGAGAGACCGGCGGCTTCACTGTTGGTTTAGAAGGCGTAACGAAGGATACTGATGAATATGTCATTTTCTCAACAGCTATCTCCCATATTTTAGGAACACCAAATTTCGATGCAATGTCAGGAAAATACTACGCACGTTTCGTTGTGAAAGATACTGACGATAGTGATTCATACTTACGTCAAGCATATCGTCTATTCACAATGCATACAGATGGAACGTTTGTTGATGAGCCGACGGATTGGTTAATCATGCAAAAAATGTTTGAGGAAAATGCAGTTGGCGGAGAATCACGTTTATTGCATTTAGATGATTGGGCTGAATTAGAGACTTACGCCAACCATCCGCTTGCGAGCTACAAATTCCAGTATAAGGCACCGAGCAGTAAAAATGTTGACCAAGAAGTGCACCGTGCGACATTCTTTAAGCAAAATGATAAGCCTTGTATTTGCTTCATCGACCAATTCGTATACCCTGAAACAATTGAACAAGCACAATATTTAAGAGGATTATCAGAATCAATGGAGAACGACAGTAGCGTGTTGGAGCTTACATTACCGGTAGGTGATTTAGTAGCATTGAACAACTTATTCTGGTTGCACGGCAGAGCGGCATTCGAAAAAAATAAAGATCTAAATCGTGAATTGCTTCGCCAGAGAGGATTTTTTAACGAATAAGAAAAAGAATATACACTCAGTTTGATAAAAGGACATCGCCAAGAATCGGTGATGTCCTTTTTTTATCGTAAGAAAAATCTAAAGAGGGAAGCTACTGAAAAAATCAGCTAAAACACTGCTGATTTAAACAGGGTTTGTTAGAATAATGAAGAATTCAGTGGCTCGCAATCTCTTAATAAGCACTCTTCATTCCAACAGCTCCTTCAAGTTAAAGAAGAAATTGCTTTAAAATAATTATTTAGAACATTTACAATAGTCATTCCCTTGTGTATAATAGGCAGTAACCATTCAAATGAAATAAAAATACTGCCTAGCCTGTTTAAAGCCTAAGTCAGGTTTTTCTTCGCAGGTACAAGCCAGTTCAATTTGACTTACAGTCTCCATCGAGGTCTTTTTGAATTGGCTTTTTCTATTGGCATAGCAAGGAGGAAGGCATGAAATAACTGATGTAAGCGTTTTATATAATTAAAAGCTAAACATAAGGGGGTATGAAAATGGAAGATCAAAAGCTGTTAAAAATATTAGGGAATAAGGATGTTCTGGCACTTGCATTTGGTGCTATGATTGGCTGGGGATGGGTTGTTACTGCAGGTCTTTGGATTTCAGAGGCTGGTTCGCTTGGGGCAATTATTGCATTTCTAATTGGGGGATTGCTCGTTGTTTTTGTTGGATTAACTTATGCAGAATTAGCGTCTGCCTTGCCACTAGCGGGGGGAGAAATGTATTACGGCTTTGCTGCAATGGGAAGGTTGGCTTCTTTTATTACAACCTGGGCAATCATTCTTGGGTATGTTTCTGTTATAGCATTCGAAGCTGTTGCGCTCCCAACCGTTTTCGATTATCTCATCCCTGGATACGGAGTCGGTCATATGTATACAATTGCGGGCTGGGATGTAACGCTTACATGGGCCGCCGTTGGGATTGTTGGCTCGATTCTTATTTCTTGGATTAATTATCGCGGGATGAAATTGACGAGTGTCATTATGGGGATTTTAACGCTCTTAATTGCGATTGCCGGCGTTTTATTAATTACAGGGAGCTCATTGGCCGGAAATGTTGAGAATATGAAACCTTTATTTGGCAATGGCATGAGTGGGCTTTTAATTGTACTTATTATGACACCTTTCATGTTTGTTGGATTTGATGTCATTCCTCAAGCAGCGGAGGAAATTAATTTACCTCGTAAGCGGATTGGCCAGTTACTCATCTTTTCGGTTATCCTCGCGATTACTTGGTATCTATTAATTATTTTCGGTGTTTCACGGGTTTTGACGCCGTCAGAAATTGCTGGTTCTTCTTTGGTAACGGCCGATGCGATGGCACAGGCTTTCGGGGGCAGCAAAATGATGGGCAATGTGCTTGTGCTTGGCGGAATTGGTGGGATCTTAACAAGTTGGATTGGTTTTTATGTTGGTGGAAGCCGTGCCATCTACGCATTAGCAAAAGCAGGCATGCTACCGAAATTTTTAGCAGAACTTCATCCGAAGTATAAGACGCCACACAATGCAATTCTTTTAATCGCAGTTTTAACAACCGCAGCGCCTTTATTTGGAAGACCAGCACTCGTTTGGCTCGTTAATGCAGGCGGTCTCGCTTTAGTCGTTGCTTGGCTTATGGTATCACTTTCCTTCATTATTCTAAGGAAACAGCGTCCGGAAATGAAACGACCATTCCGCGTTCAAGGTGGCACGTCTATTGGATGGATTGCTTTGTTTATGTCTATCGGCATTGCAATTTTATATATGCCAGGCATGCCATCTGCACTGTTATGGCCGTATGAATGGATTATCATTCTCGTCTGGAGTTTACTAGGATTCATTTTTTATAAATGGTCGATCTCTAAGTATGGGGCTACAAATGCAGATGTATTAATGCAGCAAGAAGTGAATCGGATTCTTCATGAAGAAGAGCAATCTGAAGTTCAATCAGTGGAAAAAGAATTCCCTGAAGGAGAACAAATTGAGAAGGGGATATACAATTAATGGTAGCATGAAGTATTAAATTGCCGAATTTTATAGATAGGCCGACAACTCTCATGACGTCCGTTGTGGGATGAATCGGCTTTAGTTTTGGTTATTTAATCAACCGATATTAGTTATCATTCAATACAGTTTGGTCTTTCACCATCTATCTGTAAGTGAAAATCAAGCAGTCAGGTAGATGGGTGAGAGTTCGACGTACGTATAATTTTTAGTTTACACAAATCAGATAAAACATTCAATTATTGATTTGAAACGATTCTTTCCGGGTGTGTATACACATTAAACGACTCATTCCGAAGAAACCCAACCGTCGTAATCCCAAGTTCTTCCGCAAGTTCCAACGCAAGTTCCGTAGGCGCCGATTTTGAAAGAACAATTTCACAGCCGATTTTTGCGACTTTCAATAAAATCTCTGAAGAAATACGGCCGCTGAACACAATGACTTTGTCGTGTACGGAGATGTTATTTCTTAAACAGTATCCATAAATTTTATCTAATGCGTTATGCCGGCCGATATCCATTCTTGCCAGCACAACGCCTTTTTGGTTACATAAAGCGGCATTATGGACACCGCCTGTATGATGAAAAACATCTGCTGTTTTCTCCATTTCTTTCATTAAATAAAAGCATTCTTTAGGCGTTAATGTCACATTCGTCTTGGTCATTTGTTTGGCAGTTAACGCATCGTTCGCAAACACAAATCCTTGACGGCTCATGCCACAGCAAGAGGTGATGTATCTTTTGCTATGCAATTGTTCGTAATATGGAAACACCTTACTCGTTTCGATATGGACAAAACCTAAGTCCTTTTGCACCCAAATCTTTTGTATATCCTCATATTTGCCAATGACTTTTTCAGATGCTAAAAAACCAACAACCATGTCTTCAATATACTCAGGGGTGCAGACGATTGTGATAAATTCTTTGCCGTTAATTTTTATTGTGATTGGGTATTCAACCGCAATGATATCTTCAATTTGCTTGAAATGGCCGTTTGAAAAACGGTGAACTTTTCGTTTATTGACTTGTTTCATATAAACTCCCTCCAAACAAATCTCATATATTATGTTCGACATCATATCATACTAGTTAGAGTTCTTTCAGATAATTATAATAATACATTGTTTCAATCTATTCTATCAACTATAATAGAATGAAAGAAGATATATGAAAATGTTTTGACTTCAATTAGATTGAATCGTAATCTAGTAGGCTTTGCAAGAAAACTTCCACCATGATGAAAGCGCACCATTAGGCTATAGGCGTATTCATGGTGGTTTTTTATTGGAAAAGGAGGCGCTTCCATGTCAATCAAGCTAAATGAATCAAATTATGAATTTCAAGACGGCATGACGATACTACAAGTAATCAATGAGCATAACATTGAACATCCGCAAATTTGTTATTTGCCGGAAGTAGATCCCATCGAAACTTGTGATACATGTATTGTTGAAGTGGATGGGGAGCTAGTGCGCGCTTGTTCAACGAAAGCAGTCAAAGGAATGACCGTCTCTCTTTCATCTGCGCGTGCCAAGGAAGCGCAGACGGAAGCAATGGATCGAATTCTTGAAAACCATTTGCTGTACTGTACGGTCTGTGACAATAACAATGGGAACTGTAAAATTCATAATACTGTACATATGATGGAAGTTGAACATCAAAAATATCCATATGAGCCAAAATGTACTGAAGACAGTGTTGATTTTACGCACCCATTTTATCGCTATGATCCAAACCAATGTATTGCTTGCGGGCAATGTGTGGAGGTTTGTCAGAACTTACAAGTAAATGAGACGTTGACGATGGATTGGGAGAGGGATCGTCCGATTGTTTTGTGGGATGGTGGCGCAAAGATTAATGATTCGTCATGTGTCGGCTGCGGGCATTGTGTGACCGTCTGTCCATGTAATGCATTAATGGAAAAATCGATGCTTGGTGAAGCCGGATTTATGACGGGCATGAAAGAAGACATACTCACGCCGATGATTGATTTAGTGAAAGAGATTGAACCTAGCTACAGCGGGATTATGGCGGTGTCTGAGGCGGAAGCAACCATGCGTGAAACGAGAACGAAAAAGACGAAAACGGTTTGTACGTTTTGTGGTGTTGGCTGTTCATTTGAAGTGTGGACGAAAGACCGTAAGATTTTGAAAATCCAACCGGTTTCTGAGGCACCAGTTAATGCCATTTCAACTTGTGTGAAAGGAAAGTTTGGCTGGGATTTTGTGAATAGTGAAAAGCGGATTACAACGCCACTTATCCGAAAAGATGATGAATTCGTTGAAGCATCTTGGGATGAAGCGCTGGACCTCGTTGCCAAGAATCTTGGGGACATTCATAAGAGACACGGTGAAGATTCAGTCGGCATTATTTCTTCCTCAAAGATTACGAACGAAGAAAACTATGTCATTCAAAAGCTTGCACGACAAGTGTTTGAAACAAATAACGTAGATAATTGTTCCCGATACTGTCAGTCTCCAGCTACTGACGGACTCTTTCGAACAGTCGGCATGGGGGGAGACGCCGGAACGATTAAAGATATTGCTGAAGCTGGACTTGTCATCATCGTAGGCGCAAACCCTGCTGAAGGACATCCTGTTCTTGCAACACGTGTGAAGCGTGCGCATAAATTGCACGGTCAAAAATTGATTGTTGCTGATCTTAGAAAACATGAAATGGCAGAGCGTGCGGATTTATTTATGAGACCGAAACAGGGCACTGACCAAGTATGGTTAATGGCCGTAACGAAATATATGATAGACAATGGTTGGCATGATGAACGATTTATTAAAGAGAATATTCATTCATTTGATGAATTTAAAGAAATCCTTGAAAAGTATACGTTGGACTATGCTGAAAAAATAACTGGTGTATCGAAAGCAATGCTTATTCAAACAGCGGAAACGATTCGTGATGCGGATGGTACATGTATTCTTTGGGGCATGGGTGTCACGCAAAATACAGGTGGTTCGGATACTTCTGCCGCCATTTCTAACTTGCTTCTTACGACAGGGAACTATCGCCGTCCGGGTGCGGGGGCCTATCCATTACGCGGACATAATAATGTACAAGGCGCCTGTGATATGGGAACGCTGCCGGGTTGGTTGCCGGGGTATCAGCATGTGACGGATGACGAAGCAAGACAGAAGTTTGAAAAAGCGTACGGTGTGAAAATTGACAATAAACCTGGACTTGACAATATCCAAATGCTAGAAGCAGTTAACGATGACATTATGAAAGCGATGTACATCATCGGTGAAGATATGGCACTTGTTGATTCCAACGCCAACTATGTCCACGATATGTTATCTAAGCTGGATTTTCTCGTCGTTCAAGATATTTTCTTTTCAAGAACTGCAAGGTATGCGGATGTCATTTTACCAGCTGTTCCGTCACTCGAAAAGGATGGAACCTTTACGAATACGGAAAGACGTGTGCAGCGTTTATACAAAGCGCTTCCAGAATTAGGGCAAGGAAAAGCAGATTGGTGGATTGTACAAGAAGTTGCCAATCGACTCGGTGCAAATTGGAATTACACACATCCTAGCGAAATATTCGCGGAAATGGCAAGTTTATCTCCATTATTCAGTCAAGCTGATTACAGTGTATTAGAAGGCTGGAATAGCTTTTTATGGGGAAGTTTGGACGGGTCAAGTACACCGTTATTATATACAGAAGGATTTAATTTTCCAGATAAAAAAGCACGGTTTGCTTTATCTCATTGGGTGGAGCCTGTGAAGTTTTCGGAGGAGTTTGATTTACACATTAATAACGGCCGAATCCTTGAACATTTCCATGAAGGCAACTTAACGAATAAATCAGATGGCATTCAATCGAAAGTGCCAGAGATTTTTGTTGAAGTATCACCGGAACTGGCCAAAGAACGAGGCGTCATGAGCGGTTCTATCGTTCGGCTTACGTCTCCTTATGGTTCCCTAAGACTCCCCGCACTCGTCACGGACCGTGTGCAAGGGAATGAACTATTTCTTCCGATGAATTCAGTGGAGAAAAAGTCAGCCATTAACTTCCTAACAGGACCAGCAGTTGACGAGCGAACGAATACACCCGCATTTAAACAAACGATGGTTCGAATGGAAGTGCTCCAGAAAGACGGCGAGAATCCGTTGCCGAAGTCGAACCATCGCAATAAAAAGCGCAATCCAACAACGGGGATTGAGGTTGAGCGTAAATGGAGACGCCCGGGATATGTACATTTAACGACGGAAAAGGGAAGGTGATGGTTTATGGCGAAACCGATTACTTCTATTAAAGAGCACAAACAAACGCCAGAAGAAATTCAGCAAGAGAAACTAGTAGAACTTCAGTCATTACTCACCGAACAGGACGAGGCAATTAATAAAATACTTGAAATTACCGGAGAAATAAACGATGCAGGAATACTCGATGCGGTACAGGCAATGGTGAAAGCAAAAGATCAAATCGCTGGTATTGCGGTTAATCAAGTGTCTCGCGAGCCCGTGACAAACTTGATCAAACATGTCATGAATGCATCAGCAGGGCTTTCGGCGATTGATCCGGAAGTCTCTGCAAAACTCTTGAAAAGTTTACAGAGCGGACTGGATGAAGCAGAACTTTACAATGGAAATAACGATTCGATTAGTGCATTTGACGTAATCAGATCATTAAATGATCCAGATGTTAACCGTGCAGTTAAATTTGGTTTGAATTTCTTGAAGGGCATGGGGAAGGGATTGGAATAGGTTCGCATGTCATAATAAAAAGCCGCGTTCATGAAGAATCGCGGCTTTTCAAGTTGACGAATGTTGATTAAGCTCTAATTAGTAAATTAGGCTTTTTACCTTGCAATGGATTCGTCTGCTCGAGTGCGTATCCAGTATTTAACAGTAAAGCTTCACTGAATGCTGGTCCCATGATTTGTAAGCCAATTGGCAAGTTACCTTTGAAACCGCACGGCACAGATAGACCAGGAATACCTGTTAAGTTTGCAGGTCCTGTGAAGCGAATGATGTTATCAATTAAGTCTACTTGCTTGCCGTTTAAGTCTACAAGATCTTCTCCGATTGTATTCGGCGCAACTGGTAAAGTAGGGGAGATAAGCACGTCTACTTTTTCAAATGCCTTTTGGAAGTCTTGCTTTAACTGCCTTCTGACTTGTTGGGCTTGTAAGTAATCCACAGCAGATGGAAGTTGTCCTAATTCGAAAAGCATGCGAATGTCATCGCCGAAGTCCTCAGGGCGTTTCTTTAAATCGGTGTCATGAATTGCAGAGGCTTCTGATAAGGAAGTGACGAGCTCGGCCCACTCAGCATATTGCAATGTTGGGATTTTCACAGTCTCAACTTTTGCACCTTGATCAACAAGACTTTGAATGCCAGCGCGAACAAGTTTATCAATATCAGAGTCTACTTCGTTAAAGAAGAAGTCTTCATTCACACCAATAACTAAATCTTTTACGTCACCAGTGATTTTCGAGAGATAATTCTCTTTAGGAACGTTCGCTGAAGTAGGGTCATTTTTATCGTACCCTGCAATGACTTCTAGTAAACCAGCGGCATCCTTAACCGTTTTCGTCATTGGACCGATATGATCTAATGACCAAGCAAGCGGATAACAGCCATATTTACTTACGAGTCCATGTGTAGGTTTTAATCCGACAATCCCGCAAGCAGATGCTGGAATGCGGATGGATCCGGCTGTATCTGTTCCGAGGGACGCGACACTGGAACCTGCTGCAACTGCCGCTCCAGAACCACCGCTTGAACCGCCTGGAATTTTATCGAGATCCCAAGGGTTTCGTACAGCTCCGTAATGTGGATTATTATTCGTGATGCCCCATGCGTATTCATGCATGCTTAGTTTACCGGTAAATACGGCGCCCGCTTCTCTCAGTTTTGCAACAACAGTGGCATCGTAGTTGGATACGAAATCCTTATGAATTTTAGAAGACATTGTTGTGACTTTGTCTTTGAAATATAAGTTATCTTTTAAAGCCATTGGAATTCCGTGGTACATGCCGCGATACTTGCCGTTTAAAATCTCTTTTTCAGCTTCTTTTGCAGATTTCTCAGCATCTTCACGGTAAATGTCCATATAGGCATTAATTTGAGGTTCAGTGTGATCTGCATGCTCTATAACTTCTTTTGTTAATTCCACAGGGGAAATGGATTTATTCTCTAATAATGGTGCAAGTTCTTCAACAGCTAGGTCAATTAAGTTTTTACTCAATGTGGTCGCCTCCTGGAATATTACGTACGCCAATATCAGCATCGTCTATTTTCACATGCTCCAAATTTCCACGTAAAGCTTGCATGCCTGTCCAACGTGCTTCAAGAACATCCAAATGTGCTTCTTTCACTTCAATTCCTTTGTTCTTCAACAACTCCTGAATCGATAAGCTCAACGAAAACACTCTCCCTTAGAAATGATATATATCTTAATAAGCAAAATGCTTAATAAGAACGTAGCTACGATCTGTAGTTCTATGATGAGAATGAATAATAACTGATTTTAGCTGAGACACACAAAAAAAGAGGCCATTATAGACGCTCTAACATACTTATTCTACATAGATTTCAAAAACCCTTTATTTAATTTTGAATAGTTTAATTTATTGGAATTGCGTGTTTTAGTAATTGATATGAAGATATAAATGACATGGAATATATAATGCCTCTTGAAATGAAGTTGAAAATAAACCGCCTCAAGTGAAAGGGTATCTATACTAAGAAAATGGTTGAAATATACAATTTATATTTCAGCCTTCAAATGATAGGTGAGTACTATAGGGAGTAATTGCTGAATGTTCCCCAACTTTCTCGTTTACAAATTTGAGGATAAATAGACATAAAGTTTACGATGATGATTACATCATCTAGTTTAGGGTATAGATCAAATAGAAATCTATCTCCGTATCGAATAGCTGTTAATGCAAGGGGTAGCTCTCTTCGGAAAATTTCATTCCGACTGATTGCTGCATTTAAGTCATGCTCTTTATTATCTATATAGAGATATACATTGTAGTACAAGAAATTTCCACACATTTTCCATTCGCCTATGACTTCGTCTCTCAAGTCACTATTAACTTTGTCCCAAGCAACTTGTGTTCCAATTGTTAGGAATAGTTCTCCAGTGAAATCAGAGTGAGTTAATGTATGTTTTCTTGGAATGATTGGTTCTGTAGCTGTTACCCCATTCCTGTATTCAACAGCGAGTCTATCTGGATTAAACTTCCTCATCGATCCACTCCAATCGTTTATATATCAATATGCTACTTATTTAAGATTGGTTATCGGCATAGACGAAAAAAATTCTTTGGGGGGCATTTCAAACTTGACATGCTCTTTATTTAAAAGAACTACTACATTCACTTCGATTCACATAAACTGATTAGGGAGTTAAATTGAGAGAGAGGTGCCCGCTTGAGAAGAGTTTTCGAATTTGATTGTTTTCAACCTTATATCAGTCCTAATCCAATCACACCATCTAATCCTGTAAGATATTATCCTACCATTGATGAAAGCGCATATGTAAGTCCATTTTCGAGTGTGATTGGGAATGTTTACATTCATGATAATGTTTTTAGTGCGCCGAATGTAAGTGTTCGTGCAGATGAAGGAACGCCTTTTTACATTGGTTCGAATGTGAATCTTCAAGATGGTGTCATTCTTCATGGATTATTAGATAAACGCTTTTCTGTTGGGGGAGGAAGTTATTCAATCTACCTTGGAAACGATGTAACAATTGCTCATGGCGCGCTCATCCACGGCCCTGTTTATATTGGAGATGATGTCTTCGTTGGATTTAAAGCGATTGTCTATAATGCCATTGTTGAAGAAGGGGCATTTATTTCAAACAATGCCGTCGTGACAAATGGCGTGCACATTGCAGCGGATCGATTCGTACCGCCAGGCGCCCATGTTGACACGCAGGAGAAGGCAGATTCACTGTCATTTGTGCCAAAAGATAGCGAAGAATTTGCCGTTGAAGTACAGCGAGTCAATCAAGAGTTTCCTGCTTCTTATCATCTATTATTAGGGGAGAATCGTTGTTCTTGTGGAATTGCATATAGCTAACTTAATTCAAGTCACCTATGTAGCGGTTTAACATAGGCGGCTTTTATTTTTAAATTGACGGATTTTACTGCACAAGGCAAAACCCTACAAAGGAAACGTCCGCCATCATTCAATTCTACGATAAAAAAACAGCCCAAATTATAATTTGGGCTGTTACATTCATTCAATCATTATTTCGAGTTTTCTACTAGCCATTCGTTTATTAATGGATAGGTTTCATTGATTGCTGTCCGTCCGACTGTTACGGACACATGGCCAGTTTCAAGCAGGTGGAATGTTTTGTTTTTGCTCGAAATTTTATCGTTAAGCGCTTCGACTTGATGCGGTAACGCAATATTATCGCGACTTCCTGCAATGTTTAAGACGTTTGCTTTAATATCGCCCAGTTTAACTTGACGACCGCGCACGTAGAGTTCATCATTAATCAGTTTGTTTTCCTGGTAGAATTCACCGATCCATTGACGATAGGATTCGCCAGGGAATGGAATGCCATCTTTCAGCCATTTTTGCATGAGTTTCCAGCCTTCCACAAAAGTTTCATTATCCGCACGATCAGCCAGACTAACGTACGGGCCGTAGAAGTTTTGAATTGGGTTAAGCAATTTGTTTCCAAAATCAATGAATTCAGGTGTAATATTGCCCATTGTATCTACTAATTTGTCTAAATTGAAATACCTTTTGTCTAACCAATTCGTATAGTGACCAGCATCTGCGAAATCAAATGGACTCGTCATAAAAATCAAGTTACGAATTGGCAGCTCTGGATGGAGTGCTGCAAAGATTGACGTCATCGTCCCGCCCATGCAGTAGCCAAGCACGCTTAATTCCTTCGCATTTGAAGTTTGTAACACTTTTTTTGTGGCACGTGGAATGTAATCCATGATGTAATCTTCTAGTTTCATGTGACGGTCTTCATAGCCCGCAGTACCCCAATCCAATAAATAGACGTCATGTCCTTGGTTTGTCAAATACTCGATAAGGCTATTGCCTGGTGCTAAATCCAAAATATATGGCTTATTGATCAAGGCGTAAACCATAAGGATTGGCACTTTATTCGTTTTCTTAATCGCAGGTTGATAACGATACAGCTTCGATTTATTTTTTGTCCAAATGACTTCTTTAGGCGTTTGTCCAACAAGTGGCTCCGGTTCAGTAGTTAATACTTCCGAAAATCGTTTCAGGCGGTTATAGTTGCTTTTATATTCATCAGGTAATTTGTCGACCCAGTTTTCTAAATCCTTCATACTTGTATAAATCATTTCTCACGAATCCCCCTCTTTAAACTTTGCATAACGAAACATGGCGCTCCCAATGCTGGAAGCACCTTGCTACAATGTATGGTGATGATTACATGTATAGACCGCCGTTTACATTGATTGTCTGACCTGTAATATAGTCCGCTTGCGCTAGAAATACTACAGCTTCAGCAATTTCTTCCGGTGTTCCAAGACGTTGCATTGGCACCTTGGCAACTACTTTTGACAATACGTCTTCCGGCATTGCTTGAACCATCTCAGTGCCAATGAAGCCTGGGCAAACTGCGTTTACTGTAATGCCATTCCGTGCAGTTTCCAATGCTAGTGATTTAGTAAAACCAATCATTCCCGCTTTCGCAGCAGCGTAGTTCGTTTGTCCGAAACCGCCAGCCTGGCCGATGATGGAGCTGATGTTAATGACTCGTCCCGATTTTTGCTCAAGCATATGATTAATCACTGCAGAAGTTGTATTGTAAACGCTGTTTAAGTTTACATTAATCACTTCATTCCACTCTTCTTCTGAAAGTCTGCGGAATGTACGATCTCTTGTAATCCCAGCGTTATTTACGAGAATATCAATTTTACCGTATTTGTTTTTCACTTCTTCAATAAGATCCGCGATATCTTGTGAGTTTGAAACGTCTGCTTTTACTGCAATAGCAGAGCCTTCATTTTCTTCGATATCTTTGATCACTTCATCTGCTGCATCTGAACGGGATTGATAATTAATTGCTACGTGTGCGCCCTTATCTGCTAATTCTCTTGCAATCGCTGCGCCGATTCCACGAGAACCGCCTGTCACAATTGCAACTTTTCCTTCTAATGGTTTAACAATTGTTTTATTCTCCGCTGCTACTACGTCTAGAACTGTCATTATGTCATCCACCCCTATGTTGTTTTAAAGTGCTTGATTGCTGTACAGGAAACTAAAAGATCCTGGACTGTTGCAGTCGTTGCCAATCGAATAGCGTAGGGCTCGATTTGCCTTAATTTCTTTGAACTTTACAGAAACTAAGGTACCAATAGAACGTGGCGGCTTTAGACTGCTATCTCCCCCTAAGATTAAGGCACTTACGCTTTTGTTTCTGAAAAAAGTTATCTCTTACTTTTATTTCTTTTTAGCAGGAGTCCCAGTTTTTTCATTTTTCTCAACTTCAGCAAGAATACGATCGAGTTTTTTGTCTAAATTGGAAATCGTTCTTTTAAGAGAATTGATTTCTTTTTTGTTTTCTTCCACAAGCTCCTCAAGCTGGTCCTCTAGATTATCAATTTTGTTTTCCGTATTTATCACAAGTGATGCGACATTTGCGACTTCATCGCGCGAAGGCATATTGAATTGTGTCAAATAGGACTCTGCTGTTTTCGTAATAAACTCCTGATATTGTAAGTAGCTATTTAAAGTCTGTCCCAATCCTTCGGAAAAAGACTCTTTACCAAGTGACTCTTGAATTGCATCATTCCAAGCGTTTTCCGTTTTATCATAAATATCTTTCCAAATCTTAAACGGATCGATAGGTAATGTTTGCGACATGAAACTTCATCTCCTTTCCTAGCATAAGCATCAACATTAATTGTAACGCTAACTATGAAAATTTGGAATACTTAAAAAGGGCTAACAATTCATCAAATAAGCATATATATCTACAAAATTCGACAATTCGACCGTTTTTGAAATGTTTTATAATAGTTGACATTAAAACCATATAGGTGTAAATTACATATAGATGAATTAAACGGTCATTGAGGTGGTGAATAAATTGAGTTCAAAAAAAGATGAAACGAAAAAAGAGAAGCAGCAAAATTTAGGAACGCCGAGAAACTTTCTGATTCCGATTACGCTGCTGCACTTACGTGACTGGAATACACATGGCTATGAGTTAATGGAGAAGATTACACAGTTTGGCATTCAATCTATCGATCAAGGGAATTTTTATCGTATTTTAAGACAGCTTGAAAAAGATAATTTAGTTTCATCTACTTGGGACACAACGTCAAGTGGACCAGCAAAGCGAATTTATTCGATTACAGAAGCAGGGGAACAATATTTAGATATATGGGCGAAGTCATTAGGCCAGTATCAAAAAATGCTTGATCAGTTTTTTTCGCTATACAATCCGTTTCTCTCGCCGTATAGTCTTTTTTCAAAAGGGGAAAAGGAAGACCAGGAAGACAAATAGTTTTGGGTGATATGCAATTTTTGCATTCAACATAAATTCCATGTCTCATGGAAAACGATAAAGGGAGGATTTCACATGACGAAAAAAGTAGTGGAGAACACACAGCAACAAGCAGTAAACGGGGTAGAAGCGATTTGGGATAGCTGGTTAAACAGCTTTAAATCACTTCAGGGCATTCAAAATGATATTGAGAAAAAATCATTGGAAGTATTAGCTTATCAAAGAGATTTGTTAGAAGCTGCACGTAAATCTTTGTACACTGCAGAAAGTGAGTCTAAAAAGATGGCAGAGGAGTGGAATGAAAAGCTCGAAGGTACCGTAAAATCAGCAGAAAAGAACCAAAGTGAATTATCATCTAGCTGGCTATCGGCTGTAAAGGAAATTAATGAAAAAGCGTTGGCGCTTTCTTGGAATCCTAGCCATTCATTATTAGAACTGTTTTCAGAGACGCAAGACCAGTTAGAAGCAACTATAAAAGAGGCGAAGCAACAACAAGACAAAGGCCGTGATGAAGCCATTAAGCAAATTGAGGGGCTGGCTGAACAAGTAAAAAAGACACATAAAGGGATTTTGGAGACTGTGTCTGTTTGAAGAAAAGCAAGATACCGTGCAATCGAATGGATTGCACGGTTTTTGTTAGGTGAATTTCTTCTTGAATAAAGATTGGAATCATTCACTTATCCAGCTTGTAAAATTCAAACGTATTATTATGCAAGGTACGATATGTTTCTGCAAGATAGACTTCTTTTATCTGCGAAATCATAGATACGGAGGCGTGAATCATCTTTGGATGTGTCATTTGTCCATCAAACTTTCCTTTGAACTGCCAGGGTCCGTCCGTTTCTACCATCATTTGTTCTAGCGGGCATTGCCTCACGAGTGTTTGAATTTCCGTTTCATATAAAACGTCTGGGGTAACAGAGATGTAATAACCGTTATCCATGATACGTTGAGTTGTAGCTGTATTCCCTTTAAACCAATGGAAGTGTGCTTTTTCAATCGAGTGCATTTCAAGTAGGTTACAGACAATTGGCGCATCATCATAGATGGCATGGAGAATAATGGGTTTATCCCATTTTTTAGCATACTTGATAAATTGTTCAAGTACTTCAATATATCCTTCAATCGGAAATCGCGCGTCATTGTTCATTTCACTTCTTAAATAATAGGGAAGTCCAACTTCGCCAATCGCAACCATCTCTTTATGTTGGTCTGCAATCCATGAAAATAAGGTTTCAATCTCAGTGTCAGACGGAAGTTCCTGTTCAGGGTGTAAACCAAACGCTGGCTTTACCTGTTCAAACTTTTGGGAAAGTGCTAAATTGGTGCGGCAAGAATCCAAGTGAGAGGAAACGGAAATAACATTTGTACATTGGATCCGGTCCAAATCAGTGATGATCCTTCTTATATCCAGATCAGAATACTGATCTAAATGCATATGCGCATCGATGATTTTTCTCAATATATTCGCCACCTTTAATTGAGTAATTAGTTTTGTGTTATCAAAACCTGGGTATCTCATTTAATTATAGCGCATAAAGAACCTTATAAATTTAGGTATTGATTCTCAAGGTTAGTATTATACTAATTAGTAGAGCGAAACTTACGAACAGTCTCTTCTGAAGTGGAAGGGCAACCAAAGGGATGGAATACAAAAAACAAAAGGAGTTGAGAACGAATGGGGAATAGGAGATTGGAAAGTCAAGTGGCGATTATTACCGGTGGAGCAAATGGAATTGGAAAAGCGACGGTTAAACGGTTTTTAGAAGAAGGAGCAAAAGTCGTCATTGGCGATTTTGATGAAAAGGCCGGCGCTGAGCTTGTGAACGAGTTAAATTCAGAGAATGTTCTCTTTGTGCAAGTAGATGTAAGTGATCAGGAAAGTGTTCAGCAAATGGTTGAAAAGGTGATTAATCAGTTCGGAACAGTAGATATTTTAATTAACAACGCGGGAATTACGAGAGATGCAACGCTCACGAAAATGACAGAAGCAAATTTCCAAGATGTATTAAATGTGAATATAAATGGCGTTTTCAATTGTACACAAGAAGTCGCTGCCCATATGATTGAAAAGGGTAAAGGCAAAATCATTACCAGTTCATCTGTAAGCGGAATTTATGGAAACTTCGGTCAAACGAATTATGCGGCTTCAAAAGCGGCTGTTGTCGGCATGACAAAAACTTGGGCAAAAGAATTAGGGCGGAAAGGCATTAATGTGAATGCTGTCGCACCAGGTTTCACGCTCACTGCGATGGTTGAGGCCATGCCTGAAAACGTTGTTGAAAAGATGAATGCAATGGTTCCTCTACAAAGATTAGGAACACCTGATGACATTGCAAATGCTTATTTGTTTTTAGCTTCTGACGAGGCGTCGTATGTTCATGGTCATGTCCTGCATGTAGACGGCGCGATTACAATGTAAATCTATATGGATTAGATTGAAAGGCTCATTCTACTAGGCATGAATGGGCTTTTTTGTGCGAAGATACTCTCGAAGGACATACAAACAGTCAATTTAGCATTCATGGTATAATAGAAAAGAATAGACAGGGAAGAGGGGGAAAGATAGATGGATGTGAAATTTCCAATCGGGACATTACAAGTTCCAGAAAAAGTAACAGTAGAAAATGTTCAAGAGTGGCTGGAGGAAATCCAATCTTACACGTCTCGATTAAGAGACATTGTTGATTCATTAAATGAAGAGGAATTGAATAAAACTTATCGTGCCGGCAGCTGGACCGTTCGTCAACTGGTTCATCACATTGCAGATTCCCAGTTGAACATGTATCAACGATTGAAAATGGCTCTAACAGATGAGAATCCAACTGTACCAGATTTTGATCAAGATCAGTGGGCGGTTCAGCCAGATACCAAACTACCTGTAGAAAGCTCTATTAGAATGCTTGAAGGTATAAATGAGCGCGTCGTATCTTTAGGAAATCATTTATCTGAGGAGCAATTAAATCGATATTTTACTCACCAGAAAAATGGTAAGATCACCGTTGCAACAAAAGTTGCAAAATTAGCTTGGCACGAAGAGCACCACTTAGCGCATATAAAAATTGCATTATCCAAGTAAATCTATTATAAATTGGTGCCAGGTTTCAAAACGATGTTAACATTGTTTTAAAGCCTGGCGATTTTTGGTTTGCTTATGTTTAGCACCTGTATTTCATCGATTATTTACCGAGACGCAATAAATCCTTTCCTTTATATGTATCCGCATGAATAGGATTGTGCAAATGTGTACAAAACTAATCCTCAGTGCTAGTTTTAAAACAGTTCAAAGTGGAATAGGAACCTTGTGTCGATAATTTTGAAAGGGTGAATAAAATGCAGGTGACAGAGGCACTCATAGAAGCATTTTTAAATGGTAATGACGAAATAAAGTACATGTTTAATCAGAAAACAAAGGAAATTCTTATCTCAGAGGAGTCGGAAATCGGTAGGGATGATAACGATACAGGAGAATTCTTAGTGCCAATTCCACAAATGACTTCGTCTGAAGCATATGACTTAATGGTTGATTTCGCCAAAAAGCAAGAGCCAGAAGTTACCCAACGCTTAATAGATGCGCTTAATGGGAAAAAGCCTTTCCGTTCATTTAAGGATCAAATTAGAGGACAGGAAATTGAACAGGCATGGTACGACTATGAGAATGATTATGCCAAAAGAAAAATGTCGACGTGGTTAGAGCATTCTTTATGAGTGCCTGGCGCTGGTCATTCAGAGCAAGCTGAGACTGGATACGCTTTCTTTGACGAAAAGTTATGATATACTGGAATCAACTAAATAATAGACTCTTTTCTTATTAGGAGAGACGGAGGGAATTGGCCCGACGAAGTCTCAGCAACCTGCTAGCTGGTAAGGTGCTACATCCAACAGGCGAACCTGAATGATGAGAAGAAATTTTGCAAATGCACTCTTCTCTTAATCGGGAATAGTTTTTTATTTGGGAAAATTTCGGGAGGAATTACAATGACAAAGTTAAAACAGCTTTATGCAGAGCAATAACAATTGAAGGAGCAAGAGGTAACGGGGGCAGCATCTTCCATCCAAAGACACCATAAACTTGCGCAGTTGCAGAAGGAAATTGATTATTATGAACTGGGAGATACGATTTCACGGAAAGACATTCAGGTCAAACTGGCTGAAATCGAGGGAATTCAGGAAGAGATTAATCGTTTAACGGCAGTTGTAGAGGAGAAAAGACGTACGTTACTTACACATGTCTTCGGAGAACAAACAATCATTCAATGATAGAGCCATTGACGAGATGATTGTGGAGGATAATGCTAACTAAAAATAAAGAGCCTATCTCCTGTTTTTTACATGGAAATAGGCTTTTAATTTACCATATTATGATTTCCTCAAGATCTTCTCCATCGCTTTACCTTTTGCTAATTCATCAATGAGTTTGTCCAAAAAGCGAATTTCCTGCATCAATGGTTCTTCGATATTTTCCACTCGGATGCCGCAGACCACTCCTTTGATTAGCGTCCGTGAAGGATTCAATTGGGGCGCTTCTGCAAAAAAGGTCTCAAAGTCTATCTTTTTTTCGATTTGTGCTTCTAATTCTGCTTGGGAATATCCTGTCAACCAACGTATAATTTCATCAACTTCTGACTTTGTACGTTCTTTTCTCTCTGCCTTCGTAACATAATGGGGATAGACGCTAGAGAAGCTCATTGAATAAATTTTATGTTTGGTCATGAGATTGGCTCCTTTATATTTCTACTTATGGATAAATCATTTTATTGAGCATCAATAAAGATTGTAACAAGTATAACATTTTTTTATATAATGTTTTAAGGTATTATTGAAGCGTAAATATATTAACTATCAGTTAATCCTCCTCAAAATGAAAAAGGATTTTTTTATTTCTTTTTACGTGCGCAATATCCGCTGTTACAAAATGAATCGTCGATATGGATAATTCATGACCACCAAAAAACATCGGCTAAGCCCGATGTTTTTTGGAACTGCATAGGACATAGTTATACAGTTACTGCCGAATAATTTGAATGAGGTTGCCGCTCTTTATATTGGATTAAAATCTTATATTGTATCAATTCATTACTAATTTTTCAGTGAAAAACTGTCTAGTTTTCTGTAAAGGGTATTTCGACCAATTCCAAGAATACGCGCTGATTCAGCAACATTTCCGCCTGTTTTATTCATAGTTTCTAAAATCACTTTACGCTCCGTGTCTTGCAGTAAAGAGCCTGTCGTCTCTCGTTTTTGAAAATCCGATAAAATATAGTTTGGAAAAGATTGAATATCAATCGTATCGCCTGTAGATAAAAAGGCAGCTTCACGTATCGCACTACTCATTTGACGAACATTCCCAGGCCATGAATAATCTTCAATGAACTGCTCTGCAACAGGAGAGAAAGTAAGTGGGTATCTATGAGTCTCTCCCTGAATTTTAGATAATAATTTATAGGCAAATTGTAAGCGGTCTTCACGCTTTCGAAGTGGGGGCAGTACGATAGATATGCCTTGTAAACGGTAATATAAATCGGCACGAAAACTGCCTTCTTGCACTTTTTCCCAAAGGTCGGTATGTGTAGCAGTAATAAGTCGAACATCCACTTGAACAGACTTTACGCCACCGATTCTTTTCACTTTGAAATCTTGAAGGACCCGTAATAATGTGGTTTGTATATCAATAGGAAGTTCGGCAATTTCGTCTAGGAAAAGGGTGCCTCCATGTGCCTGTTCGAAGACGCCGGGTTGTCCCGATTGCTTTGCTCCTGTATATGCCCCAGCTTCATAGCCAAATAATTCACTTTCAGCCAGGCTTTTGGTAATGCCACCACAGTTGAGAGCGACGAATGGTTTTGTTGAACGTGTACTGGCTTGATGAATGGCTTGGCTTACCATTTCCTTTCCAGTGCCACTTTCCCCAGTAATTACAATTGTATAATCTGTTTTAGCGGCTTTTTTTGCTGTGGAAAGTGCTGACTTAAGTGTTTTATCCGCCCCATAAATGTCATTAAATGAATAGGAAGACGTGCTTTTTCTATCTGTAGTGAACTGTTTTGTAGCAGTTTTTATTTTTTCTGTATATGCAAAATTTTGGGGACGAGAATCATATACAATTGAAGCGAAAAAACATTTTTGTTCAGTACCTTTTGTGTAAAGCCGGATCAAAGAAGTGGAGCTGGTCTTCATGGTTCTAGATAGCAACTCGTCTGTGTTTGAGAACAATTCTTCTAGGTAAATCGGAGTGACTAACAAGTTATCTATCCGACATAGGCGATGTGCTTCACGATTCATCCCAATAACTTGTCCGTGTAAATCGACTGCAAATAAAGCTTCATAGTATTTTTTTGATTCTGGATAAAGGGAAAGGACAAGTTGTGGCTTAGGTTGACGGACGAGCATCCAGTTCTCTATGCTACGAGAAATGTTATCTACCATCCCAAGCATCGCAGGATGGTAGGCGCTAAAATGTCCACTTATATTCAAAACTGCATCCAATTCTCCAATAGAATTAAAAATAGGGGAACCAGCACAAAATAGCGTACGATGGGATGGTAAATAATGCTCACTACCAATAACAGTCAATGGTTTTTGCTCAATGGCAACAGTGCCCGCTGAATTCGTACCACGCATCTGCTCGGACCAACAAGCCCCGTTTTGTAAATTATTTTTTTCTGCTTCATCTAGAAATGAAAGATTACCTATGCTATTGAGTAAATAACCTGAGGAGTTAGAAATGGCAACAATTGTGTTGGAAGACTTTAAAGAATATGCCAAGCTTTCAATTGTCGGATGCATGCTATTCAATAAATCTCTTTTTTTCTCTTGTTGAAGTTTAAGTTCATATTCTTGGAGCATAGCTTCTTGCGTTTTAGCCAAGTTAGCACCGTGTTTTTTGCTCCGCTCCCAAGATTTTATCAAGTCTTTATTTGCCAAGACTGTATTCATTCTTCAACCTCCCTCGCAACAATTAACAGTAAATTCTAAATACATTAACAGGTTATCACAGTTTGAAGGTACAATCAATCGCGTTAAATCGGGACGAATTGACCCATCATCGAATAAGCATCAAAGATGGAGCCACGAAATCACCTTAAGTACAGTTGCAATATTCATACTAGTTACAAACCCTATTGAGCTAAATCTTTAAAAAACGGGAAGATAAGTATGTCAAAAACATTAATTGTAGAAAAGGAGATACAGCTAGATGGTCGTGTAAAGGATTTTTTACGTGGAAGTCCCAAGAAGCTATTTATTTGGTGGAGAGTTTGTCGAGTCTGTCTCTGGGGAAACATTTGAAACCGTGAATCCAGCAAGTAAAATCAGTTTGGGTAAATCTTGAATAATTATTGATTACTTATTAAAAATCAACAAAAATAATGACCGTCTCCTTAAAAAGGTAGGCGGTCATTTTTGGGTTTGAGATTATTACAAAGTCAACGAAATTCAATGTTAATCCTAGGTGAAGAAATTAGACTTCTAAATTAGAACCCCTTAACCAGTTAAAGGGAAGGTCTAGTGACAATAAAAGTACTATTAAACTAAGGCCTTTTGCTCCTGCACTTGCGCGGCTAGTTTATCTAAATGGTCTAAGGCATAATCCAGTGCATCAATTGCTTTATCAATATCTTCTTTAGAAATGTCTAAGGATGTACCTATACGTAAAGTGTTAGGGACAAAACCGCCAATTAATACGCCTTTTTCAAGCGCTTTTGAATTGATGATGTTAATTGGATACGTGCTTGGATCAGCCTCGTGACTTGTATTTCTATCAAGTTTTATAAAAGGAGTGTTTTTCTCATCTTTAACAAGTTCTACAATCCAGAGAACTCCAGCTCCAGCAACCAGACCCACAGTAGGGTGTTTGTCCTTTAACTCCAATAATTTCTTTTCGAAATATTTACCCGTTTCTTTTGCTTTTTCAACTAGGTTTTCTTCTATCATATATTCTATATTTGCACATACAGCAGCCATTGCGATGGGGTGGCCTGAATAAGTGGACACTGTTTCCCAACGGAATTGGTCCATAAATTCGGCGATTTCCTTATTAACTACCACGGCACCAGCTGGAATTGTTGAACTTGAAAGGCCCTTCGCCATTGTGACGATGTCCGGTGTAACGCCATAGTGCTGGTAATTAAACCATTTTCCTGTACGGCCAAAGCCTGTTAATACCTCGTCCACAATCCAAAGAATATCAAGGTCTTTCGTCAACTTTCGAATTTGCGGAATGTATTCTTTTGGCGGCATAATAGAACCAGCGCCCTGTGTGATTTCAGTTACCATAGCCGCTACTTGTTCAGGACCTTGGTTTTCAATCATTCGTCTCGTATAGGTTACACAAGCTAACTCTCCAGTCTCATCATGACATGACCCGTAGGTATGGCTAAGCGGGCAGCGCAAGCAGTTTGGAGAAGGTGCAACGGCAACTACACCATCTTGCTGACCAGGTATATGTCTTTGTTCTGAGTCAGGATTTGTCTCTGTAATTCCACTCCGGACCCCTTTTATTCGAGTTAGAGAAGATGCGCCTCTTGTCCATCCATGGAAAGCATGTTCTCTTGTTATGACATTCGGACGATTTTTATAAAGTCTAGCAATGAAGAGTGCTGTCTCGTTTGCTTCACTTCCAGTTGAAACAAATCTGATTTTTCCAGGCCAGCTTTCTTTTCCAAGAATATCTTCCATAATTAATTTTGCTGCTTTTGCCTTATAGTCTGAAGTATAAGCATCCCAGACAAATCCATATCGATCAAGTGCATCTTTGATTGCATCATTTATCTTTTTATTTTTTTGACCAGTATTTACGCAGTACAGTTGATTAAATAAATCCAATAAGCGTGTTCCGTCCGGCATGATTAGGTAATCACCTTCAGTGGACTCAATTGGGACTGTTTGGTATTCATCCTGTGTAGCGAATGTCCTTAGTATATATTTATTATCCCATTCTTCAACCTTTTTCCAATCAATATTCGTCATTATTATGTCCTCCTTTAAATTAACGAGTAGTACTGCGCTAAAAGCTTACTTAAGGCAATAAAATTCCGCGAATAATCTGTAGAAAAAAATGGTACGCCACAAAAGTATTCCTACCTTATCAAGGAAATGTCGGACTTCTAAACTGAACCGGTAACTTTATCAATATCATTCTTAATTTCTTTAAATAGTAGCCTCCTTTATTTTGTTAATCATACAATTTTCTGAAACTATCGGCACCTCTTTTGTCGCGCCGCTATTAAATTATAGTTGCAATTAGCATGCCAATTAGAAATCCCCCTTTGTTGCACGATTCATGTCATAAGAGGTGTTTGATTTTGGAGCATCGGAGTTCTTTTTTAGAACATAAGCGATTAAAGTGGGCAACCAATTAATGTATGCCACATTTCATCCGTACTCTTGCAAGAGTTGGAGTTTTTGAATGTTTATTGTTCTTATTATAGAGAGGTTGTAAAAAACCTCAGCTGTAGTAGTAAAATTATGATATACCTCTATTTCCAGTGGAACATAAAGATTGTCTAAATTTAAACGATTCTCTTGCATTCAATAGATAGAAAAAATAGAGTATACTAAAAGTCTAATTACTAAAACAGTTAGGGGCAGGAAGAGTTGCAGCGATATATGGGTGTATAAGGATAAATTTTCTTACCGAGGACACTTTTTTCAGCAAATCAAATTAGAAAGGATGATAAAGTGCCCAAAATTAGAGACGAAATCATTTTAAAAGGATTAAAAGAAAATAATCTGAAAAATATAGATATTAATATACCAAAAGGAAAAATTATCGTATTCACAGGGCTTTCTGGCTCTGGAAAAAGCTCGGTTGTTTTTGATACATTGGCGAAAGAAAGCCGAAGACAAATGACGATGAACTATCCGCATTATGTCAGAAATCAAATGCCAAGATATGAAAGACCGCATGCTGATTTGATGCAGAACTTAAGTCCGGTTGTCGTCGTAGAGCAGAGACAAACCAGCGGCAATTCTCGTTCAACAGTTGGTACGTATATGGATATTCATCCATTGATTAGACTTTTATTCTCACGTATAGGCACACCTCCAATACCTTCTGCGACCGATTTTTCGAGCCAAAGTTCTTTTGGTAGATGTCCGGAATGTAGTGGATTTGGTAAGGTCATTGCGCCAGATGTAAATAAAATGATCGATTTCGATAAGTCGCTTCGGGCGTATGCAGTTAAATTTAAGCCTTTATCGCCATCGGGGTGGCAAGGGAGATGGATGATGACTGGGGGATTGTTTGATCCTGATAAACCGATAAAGGACTATTCAGAAGAAAAACGCCACCTATTCTTATATGGCCCCCCGAAAGGTGAAAAAGTCTTTGCGCCATTTCATACAAAACACGGACCCCAAGACCACGAGTGGGACGGGTTATTGCCTAGATTTACGCGCCTCTATATCAATCGAGATATCTCAAAATTGAAGCAAGTTTCTCAAGACGACGTTTTTGCAGTAGCTACACAATGCTTATGCCAAACATGTCTAGGTTCTGGTCTAAACCCAAAAGTATTGGCATGTAAAATAAATGGACTTAATATTGCGGAATATGATCAATTAGAACTGACAGAATTACTTCAGGAACTCACAAAAATCAATGATCCTTTGGGGAAATCTATTGCATTGCAAGCCATTCCGCAAATACAACAACTCGTTGAATTAGGATTGAGCTATTTAACTTTATCGAGAACAATGGGAACGCTTTCTGGCGGCGAAGCACAAAGGGTGAAAATTGCGCGTCATTTAGGGAGCAGCTTAAATAATCTCACATATATTTTCGACGAACCGAGCGCGGGACTTCATCCGGAGGAAGTGGATTTGTTAATTCGGATGCTCAAAAGGATTAAAGAGCATCATAATACGGTCATCGTGATCGAACATGACTTATCAGTAATCCAAGCAGCAGATGCAATCATAGAGATGGGGCCGGGGGCGGGTGCAGCTGGAGGAGAGGTCGTTTATCAAGAGAAATTAGAGGGATTGAAAAACTCTAGAGCGGCAACGTCATTAAACCAACAGATAAATATCAACCAGCGTCCAAGGGCTAGTAAAAGTTATTTTACAATCAAAGGAGCCAATCATAATAACTTAAAAAATATAAGCGTAAAGATTCCTCAACATGCACTTGTTTCAATATGTGGCGTTTCAGGTTCTGGTAAGAGTTCCTTAATGATGGAGGCATTTCCAGAAAGCTATCCAGAAACAATCATGGTTGGACAAGGCAGCATAGGCATCTCTAGTCGGTCTACACTTGCGACATATATGGGCATCATGGATGACATTCGTGCAATCCTTTCAAAAGAAACAGGTCAACCCGCGGGCTTGTTCACCTTTAACTCATTAGGCGCTTGTCCGATGTGCAAGGGGAAAGGAGTGACAACCCCAGACGTAGCGTTTGCAGATCCTGTCACAATTCCGTGCGAAGCCTGTCAAGGAATGAGATATTCAGATGAAGCATTGTCATACAAGTATCTAGATAAAAATATTGCAGAGATTTTAAGTTTGACGATCGATGAGGCGATGCACTATTTTAATTCACCAAGAATCATTAATAGAGTGAATACGCTAAAAAATGTTGGTTTAGGGTATCTCACGTTAGGGCAGACGACGAGCTCCTTAAGTGGAGGAGAAGTCCAACGTCTAAAACTTGCAAGCCATTTACAAAAAGAAGGACAAATCTACTTATTAGATGAACCTTCATTAGGGCTGCACAGAAAAGACAATGATAAACTTTTGAATGTCTTTCAAAATCTTGTCAACAAAGGGAATTCCGTAATCATTATCGAACACAATTTAGATTTTATTGCGGCGTGTGACTGGGTAATTGAATTAGGTCCAGGTGGGGGGAAAGAAGGTGGACAGATTCTATTTGAAGGCACCCCAGAAGAGATGTTAAATGCAGAATCGTTGACTGCGAAATGGTTGAAAAATGGATGTGAAGAAAAGTTGATTTAAAAGTTATTATCCAGAAAAGAACGGGTATTTCATTTAATGTGAAAATTTGTTAAAGTGGTTATAGCCATTTCTATTTATCGACATTTTCAGAGCGTTTCAGGCGTTGGGAATGGCGAATAGTTAACTAAGGGGGACTTCAATTGACAAAAGATCGTTATCAACAAGGCTTAGATAAATTAATGGAACTTACTACACCAGACAGTAACAACCCAACTGGCCATATGGATATTGGTGAGGGGTTTAAAGACATTGCACCTGATTTAAGCAAATTTGTTGTTGAATTTGCCTTTGGAGATATTTATGCACGTCCAGGACTTGATAATAAACAAAAAGTCCTTACAACAATTTCAGCCCTTGTTGCACAAGGAACACCGCAGATTGAGATGCATGTAAAAACCGGGCTGACAGTAGGGTTAACACCGGAAGAGATGGTTGGTTGTATTATGCATCTTATCCCGTATGTAGGATTTCCGCGTGCACTCAATGCTTTAAAAGCTGCTCAAAAAGTGTTTGAAGAAAATGGTGTCACAGTCAACAGTTAATCATTGAATCAGTTTTTGTTAGAAAAATGAAATGGTTTTAATCACAGTTTATTAAGTGATTAGAGCCATTTTTTGTCCTTAATAATGGCCTTTTAATTATGAAAACAATCTATTATACGACAAGCAAACAACTCTTGTCAATCGCAAAATTTGCAACATTTCAGAATATGTGATAATATATAGTTATAACAGTTATGGAGACGCCATTCGATCATCGTGCACAACTTCTTACGGACAGAATTTGAGTGCGATTTTTTGGTTTTTAAACTTCTTTTCATTTCATTCGGTCGAAATAAACAGCTAATTATTGATATAAGGAGAGTGGGTTAGTGAATTTAATTAATGAGGAAATTACTCATAAAGTGTTTGGTGAAGGAAATATCGTGGAACATGAAGGATCTATCATCACGGTTGATTTTAATGAGGGGATAAAAAAATTCGTTTATCCTGATGCATTTAGAGAGTTTATCACACTTAATGACCGAGATACTGCAAAATCTTTGAAGGAAATCTTTTTGAAAAAAGAAAAGAAGAAAAAAGCGCTCGAAAGGGAACGTGCAGAAGAACAAGAGAGACTGGCGCTTGAACGACAATTTAGGGAGAAATTAAAGAACAATCGGATCCATGAAAGCGCACAAATTGTTTTCTGGCTGGACGAAGAAGAACAACAAAATGTATTTACCGACTGGCAAGTAAGTACCGGCATGATTCAAAGCGGCGTAAATAAAGGCCAGCCAAATAGAGCGGCTCGTTTGCGTCCGAACAGTGCAGGTCTTCTGACTGCAAGAGAAGCGGAACAAGCAGAAACAGAAAGACGGATCCTCGGTCTCTATATGGTGAATGAAACATTTTCCGGCAACAGTAGTAATGATGGAATGGTCCCGTCCCACGCAGAATTTAGAATCAAACTGACAGACGAAGAAGCAGAGAAAATGCTTTTCTGGAATTACTATATCAATCAGAATCATCCTCATCGAACTTCATGGAATTCTGGTAAATATCGTTATTTCGATAATGTTTGGACTGCCCAAATTTTAAAAGATATCATTGCGTTAAAAACAGATGAAGAGCAAATTAAAGAAGTTGAACGCTTTCTGGAATATTTCTGTAAAATGAATGCACTTGACATAAATAACATTCCGGAAGCAAACGGAGCTTTGAAACAATCAGAATCAATCGACACAGTAGGTTGATTCACATAACCCGAACCAATGACATTAGGTAAATAGAGTAATCCTGCCCAAAGGATGTGTTTGGGCAGGATTACTTTTTGTTATGTCTTCAAAAGCGGGAATCATCATAAAACGCAATTACTTTGATTATTGTCATAAAAACGTCGAATGTAAGCGCTTTAGTTTCGAATGATTTGTGAAGGTGTACACATTGTCCTTTTTTTCTGTTATAAAACACAGTATACTAAAGGTGCAATGAAAAGTAACTAATAAAGGAGAATGTCAAATGTGGGTAGTCACAGTATTTGAGCAACATTCCTTCAGAATTTTCGAATATACAAATCAAAGTGAAGCGAAAAAAGCACTAGCACATTTTTCAAAAAACGCACGTCTTTCATATGTAGCTTAATCATATTGATCAATCAACCCTTTCCAATTTGGGAAGGGTTTTTTGTTGGGCCTATTTATGAAACGGTTTTTGGTTTTTAAAATGAAAAATCTTGAATGCGAAATTGCCGCTAATTGAATATGATCATTACACTTTAAACTGCTTTCGTAGAATTCATCCTTGCATTTTTTATCAAAAAGAAGTATAGTCATAGTAATTAAAGATTTCTCTTATTTCAAAAGTTTTGAAGTAAGGATAGAGGCGCAAAAACCATTAGTACACAACCTGAGGATAATGAGGTCCGATGATGATTGTGGAAAGGGGGATTTGCCGAAGTGGAGAGAGACTCATTTTTCTCGAAGCTGGTTCTGGGTTGAATAAGCTCAGGATTGTCATATAGGAGACTATATGGAGGGCTATCTTTTTGCAAAGAAATAATTTATTATTTCAGCTGCAACAACGAACCCTCGTTGTTGCTTTTTGCGTTTAATAATTAGTTGCCCTACTCCCTCTATTTATTTTCCAAAAATAAATGATAGGAAGTGGAGTTAATGAATTTTGGACAAATTGTAACAGCAATGGTGACACCTTTTGATGAACAGGGTGAGATTGATTTCCCAGCGACGAGTAACTTGATTGAGTACTTAATTGCCAACGGATCAGATAGTTTAGTGATTGCAGGGACTACTGGAGAATCTCCGACACTGACTGATGATGAAAAGGTTGAATTATTTAAGTATACGGTGGAAGTAGTACAGGGAAGAGTTCCGGTGATTGCGGGAACAGGTTCAAACAACACGAAAGCGTCGATTGAACTGACAATGCGTGCGGAAGAAGTAGGGGTTAATGGGATTATGCTTGTTTCGCCTTACTATAATAAACCATGTCAAGAAGGGTTATATGAACATTTCAAGACAATTGCAGCTTCCACGTCTTTACCGATTATGCTCTATAACATTCCTGGGCGCAGCGCCGTCAATATGGAAGTGGAGACGACTGTTCGACTTGCCAATATTTCTAATATCGTTGCGATTAAAGAGGCGAGCGCTGATTTAGATGCGATGGCTAAAATTATTGAGCAAACGCCTGACGAGTTTTCATTGTATAGCGGAGATGATAGTTTAGCGCTTCCTGTTTTGGCAATTGGTGGGGTGGGTGTCGTATCTGTGTCATCTCATATTATCGGAAATAATATGCAAACCATGCTTGAAAACTTTACTAATGGCGATGTACAACAAGCAGCGAGAGATCATCGTAGATTGCTACCTGTTATGAAAGCAATGTTTGCAACGCCAAATCCAACCGCAGTCAAAGCCGCATTGAATATTAAAGGAGTCGATGTCGGCGGTGTCCGTCTACCAATGATTCCGTTAAATGAAGAACAACTTCATGAGCTTCAAGAGGTTTTATTAACACACGATCGTATGGCTATTTGAATAGCTGAGCGGAAAAAGTTCACATAACAAACCATAAAATAATACAATAAAAAGCGGTAGCTCAATAACATATACTTGTATGAACAAAAAAGAGGAAGATAAAAACATTTATCTTCCTCTTTTTATATTTAATTTATTCGAGAGACTCTAATAGTTCTAATCGGAACAAACCATCGATATCAGCGCTTTTTGCATAACCAGCTTCTTCACTGATTGTCGCCATTTCTTGAATCACTTGTTCATTCACCAATGTTGTCACTTGGAGTCGACTAAAGGCAACTTCTACTTCTTCCTTGTCAATCTCTTTTCCTGTTAATTCTTTAATATGATGAATGACAAGTTCTTGGCTTTCTTCTGGATGTTGTTCAATAAATTGAACGGCTTTCATATGCGCTGTTAAATAAGCTTTCGTAAGCTCATCGTTTTCTAGAAAACCTTCTCTAGCAACGACGACTGTATTTGTAGAGTCTTTTCCCCATGCAAATGACTCCCAATCCAATAGCAAATTACCGTCTGCCTGTGATTCTAAAATATATCCCCACGGTTCTTGGGTTGCAGTTGCATCAACTGACTTTTGAATGAATAGTGTTGCTGTGTCAGCGGGGGCTGCCGCAAATAGTTCGACTGTTCCACCATTTGTCGTCGGTTTCAAATCTACCTCTTGAAGTGCTTTTCTTAACATAACATCTTGCGTACTTCCTATCACTGGAATCGCAACTTTTTTGCCGTCTAAATCTTTTAGTGATGATATATTACTATGATCACTTGTAACGAGTACGGCACCGCCATTTACAGCACCGGAAATAATATGATATCTCGGATCTTTCACAAAGATGTTCAGAAGTGGTCCCGGCCCAACTGTACCTACGTCAATCGATTTAGTTGCCATCGCTTCCATAAATAATCCGCCATTGCTCACTGTTTTTGTCTTAATTTCAATGTCATCGCTAAAAGCTTCCTTGAAATAACCGTTTTCCAATGCGACAATCGTTGTAATATGCGTTAAGTTTGGAAAATACCCGATGTTCACTTCTTTAATGTCGGCCTCGCTTTCTTTTCCACATGCCGCTAAAATACTGAGCAAAAATACTGTTAACAGCATAAGTACAGGTAATTTTCTTCTCATACAAATCACTCCTCTAATTTCGTCTTATTTTTAATGCTTTTAGCTAATAAATCTCACCTAACTAACTCCCCATTTCTTCTGGACGTTGCGTTCTAGTCGTAAAAAGACGACGTTATCCATAATCGTACCGATGACGCCGATAATAATCATGACAGAAATGACCAAATCCATCTGTCCTAATGATCTGCCCGTCTCAAGAAGTTGCCCTAAGCCGTTTCCAGCGCCGAGCAATTCTCCTGCCATTAATGCACGCCATGAAAATGCCCATGCAATTCGTAACCCCGAAATGAGTTGGGGAACAGAGGAGGGGAGGATAACGGTTCGCAAAAAGTGAAATCCGTTTGACCCAAATGTTTTGCCTACTCGTTGGTAAAGCGTCGGAACATTTTTAAAGCCACTCGTCGCGTTAATTGTCATCGTCCAAGTTGCCCCGATGGTCACGATAAATAAAATCGCAATATCATTCAAACCAAACCAAATAATTGCAAGTGGGAACCAAACAATACTTGGAATAGACTGAAGGGCAGTTACGAGGAATCCAAGTGTATCTTCCACCAGCTTAAATCGCCAAATTAAATAACCTAATAGCAAACCAAGTATGATTGCAATCGAAAAGCCAAGGAGAAGCCGACCTAAACTGCTCGTAATTGCGGAAATCATTTGTCCGCTAATCAAACCTGACAGTAATGTTTGAATGACCTGAGTAAAACTAGGAAACATAAAAGTGGGTAAATCTGATAATCTAGATGTGACTTCCCATATCCCCGCTAGCATCGCGATGAAGATCACGCGTCTTAAAACTGTAGTCATCGCCCATTTCCTCCTTTACTACTTTCTCAATTTCAGCTTCTAAAGCTGTTAAAATTTGTTTCTCTAATTGAAGCGTAATATCATTTGGTGTGATACCATCCTTCGTTGTTTCGACTGTAAAGGTTGCTTTGATTTTTCCTGGACGTGTTTCAAAAACAATGATTTTTTCCGATAAAAGCACAGCCTCCCGAATGTTATGGGTAATAAAGAAAATCGTCACTTTTGTCTTTTTCCAAATTTCCAGGAGTTCATTATGTAAAACCATTCTCGTTTGCTCATCCAAAGCGGCAAAGGGTTCATCCATTAATAAAATATCCGGTTCCATGACAAGTGCACGTGCAATTGATGCACGTTGCTTCATGCCGCCCGATAATTGGTGCGGATAGGCATCCGCATAATTACTTAAATGAACCATCTTCAACATCTCTCGTGCTTTATCTTCAGCTTCTTTTTTAGTAATTTTCTTCAAACGCAATCCGTAGGTAACATTATCTAGAATCGTTAACCATGGAAATAATCCATCTTCTTGAAAGACAACTACTCGGTCTGGCCCCGCGCTTGTTACTTTCTTTCCGGCAATCCGAATTTCTCCTGCGTCTGGTTGTTCAAGTCCTGCGATTAAATATAGTAATGTTGATTTCCCGCAGCCAGAGGGGCCTACAATGGACACGAATTGGCCTTGCTCAACTTCTAAATCAATGGCATCTAACACTTTCACTTGCCCATTTTCTTTATGAGGAAAACTTTTTTCAATCCCATCAATCGTCAAATACATATTGAATTTCCTCCTTCATTCATAAATCCTATTAAATCAATATGAATAAATGTATTACATATAATCTACTATACTACTCGGAATTGTCAACTATGTATAGTTAAAAAAACCTTCCACCTAATCTCATAGGCAAAAGGTTGAATTTTAAAATTGAAATAAGTCGCTCGATAAATAACGTTCACCTGAATCTGGTGCGATACAGACGACAGTATCATTTGGTGTTAAACGCTTGGCAACCTCTAGTGCTGCAAAAACCGATGCACCACCAGAAGGTCCAAGTAGGATACCTTCATTAGCAGCTAATTGTCTCACGATATAATAGGCCTCATCATCTTCTATTTTGAAAATTTCATCATACACATTTGTATTGAGTACATGCGGAATAAAACCTGGGCTTGTTCCAACAAGCTTATGTTTTCCGGGCTTGCCGCCGGACAACACCGGAGATCCAGCTGGCTCAGCCACATGGACAGTAATTGAAGGGTCATACTCTTTGAGTGCTTCTCCAGTTCCTGTAACGGTTCCACCTGTTCCGGCAGTACAAACAAAAGCAGTAAGTTTTCTGTCAATCGCTGCCATTGCATCAATGATTTCAACGGCAGTCGTTGTTCGATGAATATTAGGATTCGCCTCATTATCAAATTGCATTGGAATAAAACTGTTTTCAATTGCGGAGGCAAGTTCGTTCGCTTTAGCGATTGCGCCAGGCATTCTCTCTTCACTCGGTGTAAGAATAATTTCTGCACCATATGCCTTTAATAGATTAATGCGCTCAGCAGTTGCATTATCGGGCATAACCATAATTGCCCGATAACCTTTAGCTGCAGCATTCATGGCAAGTCCGATCCCAGTATTTCCAGACGTCGGTTCAATAATCGTTGCACCAACTTGTAATTGTCCGCTTGCTTCCGCCGCTACAATCATATTGTAAGCAGCGCGGTCTTTGACACTTCGGCTAGGATTAAAAAATTCAAGTTTCACATAGACTGCCGCACCATTTTCCGGAGATAATGACCGCAGCTTGACAAGCGGCGTATTTCCAATCAGATCGGCAATATTATTAACAACTCGCATAGTAATCTTCCTTTCCAACAATTCTCTGCTTCTAATTTATCATAACAAAATAATCTATATTAATCCTCCTTATTTACAAGGGATTAAAATAGGGGGGAGAACTATTGGTGAAATTGGGGAAGAGTGTCTACACGGTTAACAAAAAAAATCAACCATAGAAACCCTCTTAGGAGAATCTATGGTTGATTTAACTTAGTTTTTATTCACGTGATCCACGAATATCTGTTTCTTTCATTTCCGTTGGATAAAACACGATGAAGTTGCCGCGATTTAAAGCAGCAAGTTGCTTCGGCATATCTTCTAATTCAGGATTCCATGCCACTGTACCTCTTCTGGCACTTAATAAAATGACTAGGTCAGTTGATTTAATTTCGTTCAAATCATTTTCATAAAGTGAATCCCAACTATCCTTTGAATGGAAGTCAATTTTAATATTAGGGCGTACCCGTCCAGAAACTTTTTCATAGACATCTAAGTCATCACGAAGAACAAGGCCTTTAATGGATGTGCTTAACTGGGAAGCAATATCCTTAATAATAGAAATCGCATCTTCAAACCCCGGTTTATAGACAACGTTATTTGGCAGAATCAAAATAATACGATCCATTGTATTGAGCGGTTGTCTCACTTTCGTAATCAGTGAGCGCTGATACGTATGTTCAAGGAAGTTGTCAATGACCGTTCCATAAGTCTTTTCATCTCGTTGCCTGACACCATCCCAGCCTGCGATAATCGTTGTAATTTGTTCTTCGGTAGAAGCACGTTCAATTCCCCATCCAACATTTTGGTCCACTCTTGTTAGGAGTTTGACAGGAACTTCTGCACCTGAGGCATACATCACCGCATGCTCGAGCATTCTTTCTGCCTGAGATACCTCATCGCTCGCCTGTTTTAAATCTTTTTGAACAACTGTCAATGGATAGAGCGGCGCATTTGAATTTAACGCCTTTTTCACAACAAACCCCATATCCATTAAAGATTCCATTGTATCTGGGTTCGAAAGTGGGATTAAGATTCGTTCAGGAAGTGATTCATCCCGGCCGCCCTTATCCTGTGAAATAGCCAGTTTTTTGGCATATTTTTCAGAGAAGTAGGGACCAATAATACAAGTTACCAAGATGATCACAATCACCGCGTTTACGATTTGCTGATCAATTAACCCAAGTCGAAATCCTACAAGCGTCGCTGCTAATGTTGCAGCCGCCTGTGATATAGAAAGACCAAAAATTAGTTTTGTTTCTACTTTTGAATAACCGTATACCTTACCCGTAATCCAGCTTGAGATCAACTTACCGACAATTCCGGCAACTAAGATTAATGCTGTTATTAACAACGCATCGGGATTAGAGATCAATACGCGAAGATCCATTAACATCCCAACAGATAATAAGAAGAATGGAATAAACAATGCATTCGCCGTAAAGCGAATTCTATTCATCAATGGACCGTGATCATAAATGTACCGGTTTAGTGCAAGACCGGCTAAGAATGCACCGATAATTGGTTCTAAACCTACAAATAATGAAATTGCCCCGGCTACGAATAGAACAGCCATGACAAAGTTAAACTCCAAAGCGGCTTCATTTTTTGAGCGTTTAAAAAACCACTTTGTTAGATATGGTGTAATGATAAGAACGCCAGCAGCAAAAACTGCTGTTGAAATTAACAAATACATCCAAAACCCGAAAGTTAAGTTTCCAGCGGATGCACCTGTTACGATAGCAAGCACGAGCATTGCCAAACTATCCGTTAATAAAGTACCACCAATTGCTGTAGTGACTGCTTTATTTTTCGTCACCCCAAATGTACTTACGGCCGGATAACCAAGTAACGTATGGGAAGAAAGAATCGTACCGAATAAAATAGCTGAAAGTACACCAAGATCAAGCCATAATCCTACGATAATTCCAAGAATAAAAGGAAATCCGAAAGAAAGTAATCCAAAAAGGATACTTCGATTTCGATATTTTTTAAACCCGTCAAAGTCAAGTTCAAGACCTGCAATAAACATAATAAATAATAAACCGACTGTTCCGAGTAACTCAATGGTCGAATCGCGAGCTAGTATGCCTAGCCCATTGGGTCCGACGATAATTCCCGCCAAAATTGGTCCGATAATCGCAGGCATTCTTAATTTCCCCATCAATATAGGGAAGAATAAAAACATTAACACTGCCAAACCGAATATGAGAACGGGTCCCTCTAGTGGGAAACTCATCATTATTTCAACCTCGCCTTCCAGTAACAAAAAAACATTATCATTGTATATTGATTTTCTTTTTATGAATAAACAATGTACTATATTTGATTTCAAAATTCTAGTCTAAAAAGGTAATTTAAATCATTAGACAGTTTAGATAAAGAAGCAGTTTGGCGATAGAGCCCACTATAAGCGGATAATACGCTGTAGGATGGTTGTCGGAAATCATTCAGATATTAGTTGAATTTAAAACATTTAAGCATTTAGAGCCAAGACCATCGTTGCAACTTGTATATAGTGAAGAGGAATGTCTAAAGGGGGAATCGTCATGAATTTGTGTGCATTGCTTTAGGTGCATTTTTGAATTGCAACAGCAATTGGAGATATTGGAGCAAAGCAGGTGAAAAGCGTATGATGTAAGAAACGCTCACGACTGCTAATCGTCGTGAGCATGTATTCAAATCGTTCAATGATTTTTAATGACCACTTGCTCCACATTTAAGTTTTTTCTTTCTACTGCGTTATGGTAAATGATATCGGCAATATCATCAGGGTCCATTAATCCTGCTGTTTGAGACACATCGAAAATGCCATCCCAAAATTCTGTTTTCATACCGCCCATATACGCGCCGAATACGTGAATGTCTGTTTCTTGTAGCTCGACTACTAGACTTTCGTGGAAACCTCGCATACCAAACTTACTTGCACAGTACACGGATTCTGTCTTCTTGCCTTCTAATCCGGCCGTGGAAACGACGTTTACAATGCTTCCGGTATTTTTCGCTTTCATATCGGTTAGTACTTCTTGCGTACAGAAAATTGTCCCTTTCAAGTTGATGTCAATCATTTGGTGTACAGCTTCTTCTGATAAGTTTTCCGCTGCATCAAACATGCCGACACCTGCATTATTTACAAGGACATCTACGCTACCTAAGTTTTCTTTGATGTTTGTAAAAACATCGGATACTTCACGTTTAGACGATACGTCTACTGAGAAAATCGAATGTGCTTTATTAGGTAAGCTTTTCGCAGTTCGCACTAATTTATCTTCTGTTCTACCAAGTAAACAAACGTGATAACCATCTTCCGCATATTTTTTTGCCAGGGAAGCACCTAATCCACTTCCGGCTCCAGTAATGACAGCTATTTTTTTAACCATGTATCCATCAATCCTTTCTGTTTTGTGCAATGATTAGATAATTATACATATTATAGGTGCATCGACTCCTGTTGTGTCAATCTAAGTCGAATAGAATTGAGCTAAACTCTAAAAAATAGGCTGCCGAACCCCGGCGATCATTCGGGTTTCCAACAGCCTAAATCTCGTTTTATTTATGCTTGTTTATAAAATAAATTAACGAATGCCCTTCATAAATCGCTGAATCACTGGTGAGATGAAAAACAGCAAGATACTGAGGACAATTGCAGAACCGCCAATTGTACCAAAATAAATAATTTCAGTTTCTGCCGAATAAAACTTAACGAGTTGCGCATTTAATGCTTGCGCGGCTGCGTTTGATAAAAACCATAAGCTCATTGTTTGCGCTGAAAACGCAGCTGGTGCAAGTTTTGTAGTTGCAGATAAACCAACAGGGGAGAGACATAATTCTCCGACCGCAACGAAGAAAATACTTAATACTAACCAGAGTGGATTCACAAGCGCATCTCCGCCACCCAAATAACTTGGCAATAAAATGACGATAAAGGATAAACCACCGAATAATAAACCTAGTGAAAACTTCTGTGGAATTGTTGGCTGCCGATCCCCAAGCTTCACCCAAAGCCAAGCAAACATTGGTGCAAGAATAATAACAAATAAAGGCCAGAACGATTGGAACCAAGCCGGAGATAGCTCAATCCCCATGAAATTCAAATTCGCCCTTGTATCTGCAAAAAGCGCTAAAACGGTTGCCCCTTGTTCAGCAATGACCCAGAATAAAACAGATGCTAAAAAGAGAGGAATATAAGCGATAATTCTTGATTGCTCAACTTCAGTCGTTTTTGGGCTTCTATACATCACGATAAAATAAGCAGTAGGAATGAGGAAAGCTAATATTCCGACAAATGCTACAAACGAATCAAACGTTAACCAACCTTGTGGAATAGAAATTGCAACAAGCAGGGCAGTCACGATTGTCGATACTAAAGAAATCACTAGTGCACGTTTTTTCTCTGAAGGGTTTAATGGGTTTGGCGCTTGTGTACCTGCAAGTCCAAGATTTTTCTTTTTCGTCGCAATAAACACGACCAAACCTAAGAACATTCCGACAGCTGCAACACCAAAGCCTAAATGGAAACTGGTCTTCATTAAACTCCCGACAATTAATGGGGAAACGAATGCACCCATATTAATTCCCATATAGAAAATACTAAATCCGGCATCACGACGATGATCATCTTCCGTATACAAGTCACCAACAACGCTAGAAACGTTAGGCTTTAATAGTCCTGTACCAAGTACAATAAGCACCATCGAAATAAAGAACATCGTTAAGTTCCCAGGAATTGCTAAAACTAAATGCCCAAACATGATTAGAATCCCGCCGTAAAAAACAGCTTTAGAAGTTCCAAATAACCGATCAGCTAACCATCCACCAATAATACCTGACATATAGACGAGTGAACCATAAATTGACATGATAGATAGCGCGATGGTCTTATCTAATCCAAGTCCGCCATTTGAGACTTCATAGTACATGTAGAAGACAAGAATTGCGCGCATTCCATAGTAGGAAAAACGTTCCCAAAACTCAGTGAAAAATAAAGTGAATAACCCTTTGGGATGCCCGAAAAAACCTTTTTGTGGGGCACTTTCAATAATTTGTTGTTTCGTTAATTTTGACACGATAAATCCCCCCCTTACATATAACACATAATACATGTAAGCGTTTTTTAATGCTATCAGAATACTATTTAATTAATAATGTTTTAAGATAACGATAATTGCGAAATATTAGACTACTATTAAGGGGATAAAAATACGTCTTTTTATATTATGTTCTTGTTCATTTCATGGTTTTAAATAAGTTATTTCAAAATAACATTTGGTGGATTTCAACAAGATGATTGTATCAACTGGACATCTATAAAGAATGAAGCGGATAGCTACCACTTCGTACATTAAATTTACTTTCAGATTGCCTAATTTCAACAATCAGCCCTTAGGGGTGTGAATGTTAGTGAATACGCTTATAGTCGGTAAACATTTAAGTGAAGTAGTTCACAAAATGGACAAAAGGTTGTGAAGCATTCGTGAAGTGTTTCACAAACTACTTTTCATTGAAAGTGAAATGCGTATAATACTAGTTAATAAGACGGACAAATCTTATAGACTCATTGGGCTACATCATATAAAAGCGATTAGAGAGGAGGCGGGGAGAGGACATGTGGTTACTTACAGTTTTTGAGAAAACAAATGTTAGGATTTATGAATACCAAGATAAGGCAGAAGCGTTAGTAGCACTTAAACAATTTGAACACGGTGCATTATTAACTTACATGAACTAATTTAGTGAGCATGTAATTATTTATATAACTTATTAGAGGTGAGGACATGGTAGAATTAAGAAATTCCCAATTTGGGAAAAATGTTATTGTCGAGGAAAATCCACTATCAAAATGGTTGTTTTCAAATACAACATCCGCATGGATATGGTTGGTATTAAGAGTATACCTCGGTTACTCTTGGTTAAAAGCAGGTATTGGAAAAGTTACGTCTGACGCATGGACTGGCGATAAAGCAGGCGTCGCAATAGAAGGTTTCATGAAAGGTGCTCTAGCAAAAGCTGAAGCAGGGGACGTTGCTGGATGGTATGCTTGGTTTTTAGAAAATGTTGTCATTCCAAATGCGGTTCCATTTTCTTATATGGTCGCATGGGGTGAAGTATTAGTAGGCATTGGATTGATCGTCGGAATGCTAACGGGAATTGCAGCGTTCTTCGGTGCAACAATGAATATGTCTTTCTTATTGGCAGGTACGGTCAGCTCAAACCCAGTTATGTTTATGATTGCAATTGTCCTAATCTTAGCTTGGAAAGTTGCCGGTTGGTATGGACTAGACCGCTGGGTATTGCCTCGTTTAGGAACGCCTTGGTCTTCAAGAAATAAATAGAATAAACTAAATGAAATCCCAAGTTTAATTGCTTGGGATTTTTTGCGTAAAGAAATTTGTCTGAAAATGGTATCTATTATTACTACTGCATCACACAGTTAACAAGATAACTCGCTGTCTATTGGCCAAGTTTTACGAAATCTTTCATTTATTCTTTGAAGTAAGCGTATACATGTCTTAGGACTGAGGTACTTGCAATTTCGGAATAGATAGAGTATTAAGTATAGAGGGGGGTAGATAACTTGTAGGTAAAAGCGTTCACACTTCTTTAGCTGAATCCACTTATCCTGGGACACTTTATTTACAAGGATTTTTGGACATGCATACGTTTTGTTAGAAGAAGTAAAGAAGTGTCATTTCCTGTAACATCATGCTTAGCAACAGAAAATGAAACAATATTACTAGGGGAGGTTATTGAATTGAACAAAGATAAAGTTGTGTTTATTACAGGGGCAGCAAGTGGAATAGGGTATGAAATTGGGCTGGAGTTTGCAAAAGAAGGAGCCAAGGTTGCATTTTCGGATGTCAATGAAGAAAAACTAAATGAAGTCGTCACCGATCTAGTCGCTGAAGGTTATGATTGCTTTGGTGTGAAATGCGATGTTACTAATGAGAACGAGATTAAAGAAGCAATTGATAGAACAGTAGAACGGTACGGCCGGCTCGATGTATTGGTGAATAATGCGGGGATGCAGCATGTTTCGCTAATAGAAGATTTTCCAACTGAACGTTTTGAGCTTATGACAAAGATTATGCTGATTGCACCATTTATGGCCATTAAGCATGTGATGCCAATGATGAAAAAGCAAGGATTTGGTCGAATCATTAATATGGCATCGATTAATGGGGTCATCGGATTCGCCGGTAAATCGGCTTATAATAGTGCAAAACATGGCGTTATTGGCCTTACAAAAGTAGCTGCATTAGAAGGGGCAGAATATGGCGTTACTGTCAATGCAATATGTCCAGGCTACTGTGATACGCCGCTCGTCCGGAATCAGCTTGTCGACTTAGCGACAAATCGAAATGTGTCACTTGAAAAAGTTTTGGAGGAAGTCATCTATCCGCTCGTCCCACAAAAGAGACTGTTGGCGGTCCAAGAGATTGCGGACGTCGCATTGTTTATTGCAAGTGATAAAGCAAAAGGCATGACAGGTCAATCAATCATTATTGATGGCGGATATACTGCACAGTAAAATACTTTTGAAAAGGAGAATCTTATGTTAGGGATTATTCTTGGACTCATCGTTTTAATGGTTCTCGCTTATTTAGGTTGGTCGATTATTTGGGTGGCTCCGATTGCTGCTGGGGTTGTAGCACTTACAGGCGGTTTGGATTTATTAGATGCTTATAAAGACACGTATATGGGCGGATTTGTTGATTTTGCCAAAGCTTGGTTTCCTGTGTTTTTACTAGGTGCAATATTTGGTAAGTTGATGGAGGACACGGGAATGGCAAGGTCAGTTGCTGTTTCTATTACAAAATTATTGGGAACGAAGCGTGCAATCTTAGGAGTTGTTCTGTCAGCAGCTGTCCTCACTTATGGTGGGGTGAGTCTGTTTGTAGTTGTATTTGCTGTTTATCCGCTTGCTTTATCGTTATTTAGAGAAGCAAATATTACTAGGCGATTAATCCCGCCTACGATTGCACTGGGTGCTTTCACGTTTACGATGACAGCGATTCCTGGAACACCGCAAATACAAAACTTAATTCCGATCAATTACTTTAAAACGACGGCAGGTGCAGCGCCGATTATGGGAATTGTAGCCGCACTCATTATGCTGGGCGGTGGCTATTGGTATTTAAGTTGGCGGGAGAGTAAAACGAGACTCGCTGGAGAAGTGTTCACCGAACCGGAAGATGAAAATGTTCTGAATCCTGATGGGCATGTGCCTTCATTTATTTTGTCTTTATTGCCATTGCTTATTGTTCTGGTTACATTGAATTTGTTTAAATGGGACATTGTTGCAGCTCTGCTATCAGGTATTCTATTAATTATCCTACTCAACTTAAGTAAAATGAACATGTTTATCAAAGCACTTAATGGAGGAGCGATTGGTTCAGTTACCGCAATCATAAATACAAGTGCGGCAGTTGGGTTCGGGACGGTTGTAAAAGTAGTCCCTGGCTTTGAAAAACTGACGGAGCTATTAATGGGCATCAAAGGAAATCCTATAATTTCAGAAGCTGTGGCCGTTAACATTCTCGCAGGGGCAACAGGTTCAGCATCTGGGGGAATGGGAATTGCCCTAGAAGCGCTAGGCTCCAAGTATTATGAGATTGCCTTAGAAACAGGAATGAGTCCAGAGGCATTTCACCGAGTTGCATCCCTTGCTTCAGGAGGATTGGATACGCTTCCACATAATGGCGCAGTGTTAACACTGCTGACGATTACAGGGATGAGTCATAAGGAAAGTTATAAAGACATTTTTGTCGTAGCGGTCCTCATTCCAGTAATTGCGCTTATTGCAGCAATTTTACTGGCCATTGTTGGACTTGTATGATTCTATTATTCTAGTTTGTTACGATTCTTTCAGTAGTATCATCATTTCCAAATGAACCTAAAAAAGCAAATCCCCCCTTGCATTCAATAGACAGAATAGTTAGAGTGGAGAGTATGTTTGTAGGGGGGATGGTATGGGGAGATTCGCATTGCGTCAAAGCCTCAATCTTAAAACAGTTAGCGCTGGGGTCGTTGCAGCGATTTTTGGTTGTACAGGACCCGCCCTCATTATTATCGGAGGTGCGACTAGTAACGGCTTGTCTTATTCCGAAACAATCAGTTGGATATTCGCTGTTTATTTTTTTAGCGGGTTACTGGGTATTTTTTTATCAATAAAATATCGTCAGCCTATCGCAGGAGCGCATTCGATTGCGGGAGCAGTATTAGTCGTGGGGTCTTTATCTTTTTTTACAATCAATGAGGCAGTAGGCGCTTATTTAGTTGCTCATTTATTGATTATACTATTAGGCACATCAGGTTTAATTGATAAAGTGATGAACTGGTTGCCCGTCCCGATTGTCATGGGTATGATCGTTGGGGTGATGATCCGTTTTGCGACGGACATGATTACGTCGATAACGATTTCGCCGCTTTTAGCAGGCGGGGCAATTATTGCATTTTTACTCTCAATGCGGACTAAAATTCCTCCAGTATTATCTGCATTAATCCTATCTATTTTATTAGCAGTTTTGACAAATCAATTTAAGATTGAAAGTATTTCAGAAGGATTCATTTTGCCGCAACTTATCATGCCAGTATTTAGTTTAGATGCCATTGTTTCGATAGCGATTCCCCTGGCAATCCTCATTATCTGTACAGAAAATGCACAAGCAACGGGTGTATTAATGGCACAAGGCTATAAACCGCCGAACAACGCGATGGCAATTTATGGTTCAATCGTTGGGCTTGTCGGTTCATGTTTTGGGGGACATGCGATTAATATTGCTGGACCGATGACGGCCATTTGTTCCGATCAGGATGTAGGAGAAAAAGAACACCGGTATGCAGCCGCAGTCGTATGCGGTGGGCTATTCTCAACTTTCGGTTTGTTTGCGACGGTACTCGTCCCATTCATTATTGCCATGCCGAGCGTAATTGTAAGTGTTATAGCGGGACTTGCCATGCTTGGTGTTTTAATTAATTCACTTAAAGCTGCTTTTTCAGCCAGTCATTTTCAAATGGGGGCTTTCTTTGCCTTGATTATTGGCATGTCAGGTATAAGTTTTTTTAACATCAGTGCACCGCTTTGGGCAATTGTCGGTAGTTTGATGGTTTCTTTTCTCGTTGAAAGAGAGCATTTTACTTTGGGGAGAAAAGAAAAAGTAAATTGAAAAAGAAACCAGCCAAAATGGGTTGGTTTCTTTTTCTAATGATATAATGATAATCAAAAATACTAGTTTTTAGAAGATAGAACGGGTTCTTTATTTGCGTCCGCTTTTTGCTGCATCAACTTTAATAAATCTAAGAAATGATCGTCTCGCGTATGAATGGCTTGTTCGCCGTAATCATCATATTGATAAAACCCTTGATTCGTTCGAATTCCGTGCTGATTATGCTCCACCATGTCCGATAAAAATGAAGGCACCTCTCTCGTATTCGATAAATCTTGCATAATGTTTCCGACCATGGCTTCCGTTGTTTGTAGGCCTGCCAAGTCTTGACTTTCCATCGGTCCACAAAATGCCCATTTAAAGCCCATGCTTCCTTTCATTGCGACATCAATATCTTCGGCGGTTGCAACTCCAGACTCGATTAAATGAAAAGCCTCACGCAACATCGCAACTTGAACACGGTTGACAATAAATCCTGTAATTTCTTTTTTTAGTACAACAGGAGACTTTCCGATACCTTTCATCAAATCATACGTTGTTTCAACGACTGCTTCATCAGTATCTTCGACTTTTACAATTTCCACAATAGGTACGATTTGTGGTGGATTGAAAAAATGCGTAATGATAAATCTTTCTGGATGCTTTGCGTTTTTTGTTAACTCTTTTAACGGAAAAGTTGATGTGTTTGATGAAATAATTGTATTTTTGCTGACAGCGCTTTCAATAATCTCGTAAGTATCTAACTTCGTTTGAAGTACTTCTGGAATGGATTCGAGAATAAAATCAGCATCCTGAATGGCTTCATGTAAATCCGTTTTATAAGTAATACGTGCCAATGCTTGGTTCATATCATTTTCTGTGAGCATTGCCTTTTCTACCATAATCTTCAAGCTGTTCGTAATCATATCTTTCGCTTTCTCAAGTGATGTTTCGCGCCTTGCTTGAATACGTACGTTTTTTCCTGCTTGCGCAAATAATTGTGCAGCACCATGTCCCATAACTCCTGCTCCGAGTACTGTAATATTCTCCATTTCATTACCCCTTTTCCTTGCTAATTATTTATATAACTGGATTTTGACACTTGAAAGAGTATCTTGTCAGTTATAATTTTCATTAGTATAGCATGTATCTTCTGAAAAGATTGTAATTTAAGTTAATTGTAGTGTTGCAATCCATATTAATAGACTTAAAAATCCCTTCTCACATGGTTTTTTCCATTTCATGATTAATAATAGAGTAAATGATTTTTTTAATAGGTTTGGCAATGGCAGAGTTTTTCCTGTATTGTACATAAACTTTGTTTGGAATGTTGTCAATGCCTTCGATTTTTTTAACTACTAAATTTGTATCTATATGTTTATTAATTCCAAGGGAAGGGGTTATGCCTATACCTAAGCCGCTTTCAACTAAGTTTTTTAACATCTCGTTATTATCAACTTCAATCCTCTTCACGTTCGGAATCCCTATAAGTTTTTGTTCTATTTCAGACCATAATTTTGTATGTCGGCGATACCCGATGATTGTTTGTCCTTGTAAATCATTTAATCTAAGTGTTGTTTTTTCTGCTAGTGGATGATTTTTACTAAGTGCTGCGATAAGACGATTATCGAATAAATATTCAGAGATTAACTCTGGTTTATGTGATAAAACATTTCTTGTGAAGACGAGATCAAATTCACCAGACAAAATTTGTTCATTTAAACTAACCGAGTCTTCTCCTTCGATGATAGTAATTCCTAAGTTATCAATATCAATCACAGAATTGATAACCTCTGTAATAAAGGAATATGAATAGCCCGGAGAAAACCCAATCCTGACATTTGGATATTTAGCTGATCTCGTTACTTCTTTGGAATGATTCATATAGGTTAATATACTTGTGGCATATTCTACGAAAATACTTCCTTCTTCAGTTAATGTAATTTGTCTGCCCACTCTTTCAAACAATTGGCAAACAAGTTCCTTTTCCAAGTTTTTAATTCTTGCAGTTACTGTAGGTTGGGTGACATTTAATAATTCAGCTGCCTTTGAGTAACTTTTGTGCTTAGCGATTGTTAGAAATGTCTCTAACTGAACTTTGTCCATATGTATCACTCCTTAAAGTTTTTCTTCTGTCAAATGAATTTTTTTCTAATTCCTTGCAACCTCCGAGTCTAAGAGGGGAGGTGCAAGTTCGGGTTAACAAATGAATAGAAAAAATTTTGAATATAAGGGTGAAACTAAAAAAAAATCAATTGGTCTTTCACTATAGTAGACTATATACTTGGACTAGGTCAAATTTATAGAATATTCAATTCGTTCGAGACGCTTTAAGCTCAATCAGGTTTCTAATGGGGATGATTGCGGTGCCAACGTAGGAAGTGGATAGAAAAATGGGTTACATGTAAGCGTTTTCCGTTAGAGGTTTTGTAAAGTATTAGAATCCATTTAGCAGGATGATAGGGCAACTAAACCTATTGTTCCTATTGGAAAAGTGATGTATCCATTTGTGACGGATGCATACTGAAGCTAGAATTGGAGTTTCAATTAAAAGTACTTCACAAATAATGTTTTTAAAGAAATAAGGAGGAAAACAAATGAGCAAATACGTAATTGAAAATCAGGAAAAGTGCGAGTTTTTAGTTCACCGAAGCGCATTTACGTCACAGGAGATTTTGGAAAAGGAAAGAGAAGAAATTTTTAGCAAGTGCTGGTTGTTTATTGGTCATGAAACTGAAATTCCGAAAAAAGGTGATTTCAAACGTAAAAAGGTAGGCGGCAGAAACCTACTCTTTACACGTGGAAGTGATGATGTGATTAGAGTTTTATATAACTCATGTCCACATCGCGGTGCACTTGTTTGTCGTGAAGATGAAGGAAATACAAGAGTGTTTCGCTGCTTCTACCACGCATGGAGTTTTAAAAACGACGGCGAGTTAGTCGGAATGCCTGGTAAAGATGGTTTCGCGGATGATTTTAACTGTGATGGCGCTAAAAATATGAAACAAGTTGAGCGTCTTGAAAGTTATCGCGGCCTAATGTTTGTCAACTTCGATGAGAATGCTGTTTCTCTTGAGGAGTACCTAGGCAACGCGAAAGAGTATATCGACTTAGTCGCAGATCAATCTGAGCTTGGCATGGAAGCACTTAATGATCCTCAAGAGTATAGTGTACGGGCAAACTGGAAGTTAATTGGAGAAAACAGTGTTGACTTATATCACGGAATGCCGACGCATAAAACTTATTTCGATATCAAAATGGAGCAAGATGCTAACGCTAAAAATGTAAAGCTTGAAGGAATTGGAAAAGATTTAGGGAACGGACATGCGGTAATGGAATACACATCTCCATGGGGTAGGCCGGTTGCTCGTTGGACTCCTGCTTGGGATGAAGAAGATAAAAAAGAAATCGATGAAATTAAACAGAAACTAGTTGAAAGGTTTGGCGAGGAAAGAGCAGACAGAATTGCCAACTACAACCGAAACATCCTCATTTTCCCGAACCTAGTCATTAATGACATCATGGCTATTACACTGCGTACTTATTATCCAGTTGAGCCAGGCTACATGGAAGTAACAGGTTATTCCTTAGCACCAGTTGGAGAAAGTGAGAAGTCCAGATTGATGAGAAACGAAAACTTCCTTGAGTTCTTAGGACCAGGCGGATTTGCATCTCCAGATGACAACGAAGCGCTTGAACTTTGTCAAGAAGGTTACTTGAACAATACTGGGGTCGAATGGAATGACATCTCTAAAGGAATGAACCGCATGAACAATGGCGAGCAGCCGCATGCAACAGATGAGGAGCAAATGCGTAGCTTCTGGAGACAGTGGAATAAAATTATATCGAAAGATGTCAAAGAAAAAGAGGAGGCACTAGTATGACGAAAACTCGCGCGGAAATCGAAGCATTTTTATATCATGAAAATGAATTGCTAGACGAATGGAAATTAGAAGAGTGGGCTGCATTATTTACGGATACCGGAAGTTATCTGATTCCACCGCTTAAAAATCCAACAGCAAATCCGGCAACATCATTATTTTACGTCCATGACGATCGTAAGAGATTGGAAGATAGAGCAAAAAGATTATTGAAAAAAGAAGCGCATGTTGAATATCCGCATTCCAAAACGTTGCGTAACATTAGCAACGTCAGAATTAAAAGCCAGGAAGACAATAAAATTGTTGTAAGGTGTAATTTTACTACTTACAGAACAAAACGTGATGTGATTGATACTTTTATAGGTGTTCAAGATTATCATTTAATTGTTGAAAATGATGCGCTTAAAATCCAAGAAAAGAAAGTAACACTACAACTAGATAGCTTACGGCCACATGGAAAAATAAGCCTTATATTATGAATTACGGCTAAACATATGCGGTCTAATTGTTTAAAGGCCGCTACATATTCCTTAGTTAACGGCGCGGCCTGGTATTAATTTCGAATAATGCGCCGTTAATTTATTGGAAAATTTTTAGTAAGGAGGTTCAAAATATGAATTATCAGTCTGAAGTCGTTGATATGACGATTATCGGTGGCGGGCCTGTTGGGTTATTTACTGCATTTTATGCGGGAATGCGGCAGGCATCAGTGAAAATCATTGAAAGTCTTCCCCAATTAGGTGGGCAACTGTCAGCACTCTATCCTGAAAAATACATTTATGATATTGCTGGGTTTCCAAAGATTAGTGCGCAAGACCTTGTTGACCGACTCACTGAACAAATGCATCAGTTTGATCCAATCATTTGTACGGGACAGTCTGTAGAGGTTGTTGAGAAAGAAGGCGATATTTTTAAAATCACAACGAGCAAAGAAATCCATTACTCCAAAACGATTATTATTACAGCAGGTAATGGGGCATTTCAACCTCGTAAAATGAATATCGAAAGTGAAGAGAAGTTTGCGGATAAAAACCTTCATTACTTCGTTCAAGATTTACAGCAGTTTGCCGACAAAAAAGTCGTTCTTTTTGGCGGGGGAGATTCGGCAGTGGATTGGGCGTTAATGCTTGAGCCTATTGCAGAGAAAGTTACGTTAATTCATAGAAGAGATAAATTCCGTGCACATGAGCATAGTGTTGAGTTGCTAAAACAGTCGAATGTAGAGATATTGACTCCATACGTTCCGGTTGAGTTAGTGGGTGATGAACGAATCGAAAAAGTCATCGTCAAAGAAACGAGAGGCGAGGAAACTTTAGAAATTGAAGCAGACGATGTACTCGTCAATTATGGCTTTGTTTCATCGCTTGGACCAATAAAAAATTGGGGATTAGAAATCGATAAAAACTCCATTGTTGTTAATTCAAAGATGGAAACGAATATTGAAGGGATCTATGCGACTGGAGACATTTGCACGTATGACGGCAAAGTGAAGTTGATTGCTACTGGATTTGGGGAGTCACCAATCGCTGTTAGTAATGCAAAGGTTTATATAGATCCAACAGCCCGCGTGCAGACACAGCATAGTACGACGCTCATGGAGAGTAAAGAATTTAAAAAGAAAACAACGAAAGCGAAAGAAACTGTAGGCATCTCATAATCATGAGAAAATGCACTGTTCGGAAATACCCGATTTAGTGAAATTGGAAATGTGTAGATGAATCAGATCAGAAACACAAAATACGGGGGTGTATAGATGGCAAAGTACACAATAGTTGACCAGGATACATGTATTGCTTGCGGTGCATGTGCAATTGCCGCGCCGGATTTATTCGATTATGACGATGAGGGCATTTCCTTTGGACTTCTGGATAATAACAAAGGAATTACGCCTGTAGTAGATGAAGAAATGATTGACGAATTAGAAGATGCTTATGAAAGCTGTCCATCTAATTCAATTCAAATGTCTGATGAACCTTTTAGTAGTGAAAAAGAGGAAGCTAGTTAACTAATCATCATACATCTTGGGGAATCGCACCGTTTATCAGGTTAAAAAATGATTAGGGAGGAATTTTGAATGGTTACGAAAACAAAAGTGCAAGCAATCGACTGCCGTCATTTTATTGGTGGACAGTATGTGGAAATAGAGGAAGGAAAAAGCTTTGAAAATATAAACCCAGCTACGGAAGAAGTTCTTGGACTTGTCGCAGAAGGTGGAAAAGCAGAAGTAGATCTTGCGGTTAAAGCTGCTCGAAAAGCACTTAAAGGACCTTGGAAAGATGCAACGCTTGAAGAACGGTCCAAAATTCTTCGTAAAGTCGGGGATTTAATTCTAGAAAGACAGGAAGAATTAGCACGTCTTGAGTGTTTGGATACTGGGAAACCTCTTTCGCTAACGAACACAATTGATATACCGAGGGCTGCTTATAACTTCCACCATTTTGCAGATTACATTATTTCAGTTGGAACAGAAGCTTATCAACAGGAAGATCGAAATGCTTTACATTATTCAGTACGCAAGCCAGTAGGGGTTGTCGGCATTATTAAACCGTGGAACTTGCCGTTGCTACTTTTAACTTGGAAATTAGCTCCTGCTTTAGGAATGGGAAACACAGCGGTTATTAAACCAGCTGAGTGGACACCGATGACGGCAACTGTCCTGATGGAAATTCTTAAAGACGCGGGTGTTCCGGACGGAGTTGTAAACCTTGTTCATGGATTTGGTCCAAATTCGGCAGGTGGCGCGATTTCTGAACATCCGGACGTCGATGCAATTTCCTTCATTGGTGAGCCAAGTACGGGTTCTGCAATTATGAAAGCAGGCGCAGCTACGCTGAAAAAGCTTTCCTTTGAACTAGGTGGTAAAAATCCAAACATTATCTTTGCAGATGCGGATTTAGATGAGGTTGTTGAGACAACAATCAGATCCAGTTTTATTAACCAAGGTCAAGTGTGCCTATGTGGCTCCCGTATTTATGTAGAGAGACCTGCTTATGAGGCATTTTTAGAGAAGTTTGTTGCAAAAACAAAAGAATTAACAGTTGGTAAACCTTTTGAAGAAGGTACAAACGTTGGCTCACTCGTCAGTAAAGAACATTATGAGCGTGTACTTAGCTACGTAGAAATTGCACGTGAAGAAGGCGGTACATTCTTAACGGGCGGCAATCGTCCAAAAGGATTGGAAAAAGGATACTACTTAGAACCAACGATTATTACTGGATTAGATCGCAACTCTCGTTGTGTAAGAGAAGAAATTTTCGGGCCAGTTGTAACTGTTGTTCCTTTTGATACAGAAGAAGAAGTGATCGAGCAAGCGAATGATACACATTACGGCCTAAGTGCATCCATCTGGACGAATGATGTCAGACGTGCACATCGTGTCGCACATCAAATTGAAGCTGGAATGGTTTGGGTAAATACATGGTTCCTACGAGATTTAAGAACACCATTTGGTGGGATGAAACATAGCGGAATTGGTAGAACTGGTGGCATGCACAGCATTGATTTCTATTCCGAGTTATCGAATATTACGATTAAGTTGTAAAAGGAAGTGTGATGAATGACAACAGCAGTAGCAAATAAATTCAAAGTATTAGCGAAACAATTACTTGTAGCAGAAGAGACGCTCATCGGTACATCGCCGTTAACTTCTGAAGATCAGAATTTAACGGTGGAAGAAGCTTATGCGATTCAACTTGAGAATATTGAACGAAAGGTAGCACAAGGACAGACGATTGTTGGGAAGAAAATTGGCTTAACTTCAAAAGCGATGCAAGACTTGCTTGGGGTTGATGAACCGGATTATGGACATCTACTAGATAGCATGGTTGTCGAAAATGGAAATGCGGTTCCAAAAGACAAAGTTCTCCAACCGAGAGTGGAAGGCGAAATTGCATTCGTCTTAAAAGAGGACTTAAAAGGACCGAATGTGACGACGTTAGACGTATTGCAAGCAACAGATTATATTTTGCCGGCAATTGAAGTCGTAGATAGTAGAGTGAAAGACTGGAAGATTAAATTAGAAGATACAATTGCTGACAATGCATCTTCTGCGTTCTATGCGCTTGGCGGCAAGCCAGTAAAAATAGAAGATGTCGATCTAGAATTAGTCGGCATGGTACTGCTTAAAAATGGCAAGCTCGTGAATACAGGTGTTGGCGCGGCCGCCCTTGGGAATCCTGCACAATGTGTCGCTTGGCTCGCGAACCGATTGGCAGATTTCGATATTCCGCTACGTAAGGGTGAAGTCATCTTATCAGGTGCGCTTTCCGCAGCAGTAGATGCAGAAGAAGGAGATACATTTACAGCAAGATTTGCACATCTAGGTGAAGTTAGCATTCACTTTTAAATGATAGGGTCAATTTTAGAAACGAAGAATAATAGCGAATTATGAATGAGGTTTGGCGCTGTAGGCAGACGCCTATTGCGCCAATAACAACATTTACGCTACATAAAAGTGTACAATCTCGTTTCCGAACAGAATGATGAAATTGATTCGATGAAAAGGGGAATTTCATGCGTAAATTAAAAGTGGCAATCTTAGGTTCCGGGAATATTGGAACGGATTTAATGATGAAGTTAAGCAGATCGACAGTGCTCGAATTAACGGCAGTTATTGGCATTGACCCTGAGTCAGATGGTTTGAAAAAAGCACAAGAGTTGGGGTATGTCGCCATTAATACTGGAATAGAAGGTTTTTTAGCAAGACCTAAGTTGGCGGATATCATTTTCGATGCGACATCTGCAAAAGCGCATATCCATCATGCAAAATTATTAAAGGAAGCAGGTAAGAAAGTGTTAGATTTAACACCTGCAGCTATAGGACCAATCGTCGTTCCACCTGTAAATATGCATGACCATTTAGATGCTGACAACATTAACTTAATAACTTGTGGAGGGCAAGCAACAATTCCTATCGTACATGCAATTCATCAAGTACAACCTGTTGATTATGCAGAAATTGTTGCAACGATTTCCAGTAAGAGTGCAGGCCCTGGTACGAGAGCTAATATTGATGAGTTTACAGAAACAACAGCGCGCGGAATTGAAGAAGTTGGCGGTGCAAAGGAAGGTAAAGCGATTATTATCTTAAACCCAGCGGAACCACCTATTTTAATGCGAGATACGATTCATGTTTCAGTAGAAGGTAAAGCGAAAAAAGAGGAAATCGTTGCATCGATTAAAGCGATGGAAAAAGAAGTTCAAGCGTATGTACCAGGTTATCGAATCCGACAAGAGCCAATTATTGACGGTTCATCTGTCACAGTATTTGTCGAAGTAGAAGGTGCAGGTGATTATTTGCCTGTTTATTCCGGCAACCTCGATATTATGACTGCGGCATCAGTCAAAGTGGCTGAAGAATGGGCGAAACATCAAGTTTCCAGTGTAGTTGGATGAAGAAGGAGTTGAACAACTAAATGGCAGAAAAGCGTGATGTACTTATTACAGAAGTGGCTTTAAGAGATGGAAGCCATGCGATCCGACATCAATTTACTGTAGAACAAGTGACCCAAGTAGCAAAAGCATTAGACGATGCGAACGTACCTTACATTGAAGTTTCTCATGGTGATGGGTTAGGCGGCTCATCCTTGCAATATGGCTTGTCCTTAACAGACGAGATGAAACTAATCGAAGCGGCGACTTCCGTTGTAGAACAAGCAAAAATAGCTGTTCTATTAATCCCGGGTATCGGCACGATGTCCCACTTAAAAGAAGCTGCAAAACTCGGTGCCAAAATGGTACGAGTCGCAACCCATGTTACAGAAGCCGATGTATCCGAGCAGCATATCGCATTAGCGAAAGAATTAGGTATGGAAACAATCGGATTTTTAATGATGTCCCATATGGCCAGTCCAGAGAAAATTGTTGAACAAGCAAAACTTATGGAAAGCTACGGGGCAGATGCGGTGTATGTCGTTGATTCAGCAGGAGCATTATTGCCGGAGCAAGTGAGAGACAGAATCCGCGCATTAAAAGCAAACTTATCGATTGATATCGGTTTTCATGCACATAACAACTTATCATTGGCGATGGCGAATACACTCGTTGCGATTGAAGAAGGCGCAAACCGAATCGATGGAAGTATCCGATGTTTAGGCGCAGGCGCTGGAAACACGCAAACAGAGGTAGCAGTTGCAGTACTGGATAAGATGAATATTCAAACAGGAATAGATGTTTACAAGATGATGGATATTGCAGAAGAATTAGTTGCACCAATTTTAGAAAAACCACAAGAAATTACGAGAGATGGCTTGGTATTAGGTTATGCAGGCGTCTATTCAAGTTTCTTGCTACATGCACAAAGAGCAGCCGAAAGGTTTGGCATTGATTCGCGGTCAATTTTAGTAGAACTTGGCAAACGTCAAGTCGTCGGTGGTCAAGAAGATATGATCATGGATGTGGCCGCAGAGCTCGCAAATCAAAAAGTCGAAATTGGTGTATAGAAGGGGGCAGTATTTAATGGAAGCAACATTTGCAAAAGAGATTGCACAATATTTAGTAGCTGGAGAAGTAGAAAAACGAGAAGTTACAAAAGTAACTGCAGAATTGAAGCCAGATTTAACAGTAGAAGAAGGGTATCTTGTCCAACAAGAACTCGTTGCAATGAAACTTGCGGAAGGACGTAAAATCGTTGGTCCGAAGATGGGATTGACAAGCCAAGCAAAAATGCAACAGATGGATGTAGATGAGCCAATTTATGGATACGTTTTCGACTATATGTTAATTGAGAACGGCGGAAAGGTTTCTTTAAGTGATTTAATTCATCCGAAAGTAGAAGCAGAAATTGCGTTTGTTATCGGCGAAGACATTGAAGGACCTGGTATTACAGGTGCACAAGTGCTCGCGAAAACGGAGTCAGTTTTGCCGGCACTGGAGATTATTGACAGCCGTTATGAAAACTTTAATTTCACATTACCCGACGTAGTAGCGGATAACGCTTCTACATCGAGAGTTGTATTTGGAACTACAATCAAAAGTCCAGAGCAATTTGAACTCGATTTAGTCGGAGCAACATTATCGATTAATGGAGAAATCAAAGAGCTTGGTGCAGGTGCAGCTGTTCTCGGTCACCCGGCTAATGCCATCGCAATGCTTGCGAATATGCTCGCGAAAAAAGGCGATAAAATCCGTAAAGGTGATGTCATTTTATCGGGTGCCTTAACGGGAGCGGTGTTACTTGAAGAAGGCGACGTCGTTAGCGGTAAGTTCGACGGACTTGGAGAAGTTTCATTTATAGTAACAGAATAAAAGTTTAAGAGAGGAAGAGTATACATGCCAATTATTCACGTCAATCTTCTCGAAGGAAGACCAAAAGAAAAAGTTGCTGAAGTGATTGAAAATGTAACAAAAGCAGTTTCAGAAACATTGGATTCACCTGTTGAAAACGTCCGAGTCATCGTCACAGAAGTAGCAAAAACCCATTGGGGCAAAGCAGGAGAACCTATTTCAAGGGAATGAAGAGGTTTGAATGATAGGGGTTATGCGTTAAATGTTTCGATTACTACAAACACGTTATCATAATAAATCATTTTTCTTTTAATAAGACAATTACATTATAGAATGGGAGAAATGTATCATGACTATCTCAAAAGAAAACATTGAAGAACAAGCACTGTTAAAAGAACTTGAAAAGTACACAACAAGTATCGCACACCTTGGACACGTTGAAATTGGTGTAACTAACTTAGAAAAATCAACTTGGTTTTTCACAGAAGTAATGGGGCTTTATATTTCAGATCAAGAAGATGACCGCGTCTACTTAAGGGCTTGGCAGGATTTTGATCACCATACACTTGTACTGAAGCAATCTGACACATCTGGTGTGAAACAAGTTGGTTGGCGTGTTGCTACGGAACAAGCATTAAAAGGCTTTGAAAAGCAATTAACAGATATGAACATTGACTTTAACTGGGTGGAAGCAGGTCAGAAAAAAGCAATAGGCGACTCAATTCAATTTAAATCGCCAGCAGGATTGCCAGTTGAACTATATTGGGAGAAAGAATTATATGTGAACAATGATCCAGCAATTGCATCAAAAATGCCAAGTCACCCAAGTAAGTATACGGGTAAAGGGGTCGCACCACGTCGTTTTGACCACGTAAACTTCATGGTGAATGATGTTGAAAAAGAACAACAATGGTGGAGTGACTTTTTAGGGATCCACCACCGCTACTATGTTAAAAACGAAGAGGATGTCCGTATTGGTTCTTGGTTAAGCCGTACGAACATTGCCCACGAAATTGCATTAATGCGTAATGCAAACCAGGACGGAGCACTTTTCCACCACTTAGCTTACTACTTAGATTCGCCGGATGAGCTAATTAGAGCTTGTAACTTAATGGCTGAAAATGATATTAAGATCGAGTGGGGACCGGGTAAACATGGTACAAGCGGTGCACAGTTCATTTACGTCATCGAGCCTTCTGGTAACCGTGTTGAAATTTGGACTGGTGGACTATTAATCTTCGCACCAGATTGGGAGCCGATTAAGTGGAGTCCAGAAGTTGGTTTACTAGGTCTTGACCTATGGGGTAGTGTCGCACCAGAAAGTTACTTTACGTACGGCACTAAATTGCTGTAATTAAATATTAACATATATAAAGAACGAGGTAGATAGAAATGATCTGTCTACCTCATTCAGTATTTAAAGGAGATGGGTGTTATGTCAGAAAAAATATTGCGTGTTGATTTTCATACGCATATCATTTCAGAAGATTTTCCGGATCTTGCTGCCAAATACGGAGACGAACGCTTTCCAGTTTTAGACCGGACATGCGATTGCGGTGCGGAAATTATGATTAAAGGAAAGTCTTTCCGGAAAATAACAGACCAGGCTTGGGATATAAAAAAACGCCTTGAAGACATGGATAAGGAAGGTATCGATATTCAAGTCTTATCGCCGATTCCGGTGACATTATCTTATTGGGCCGAGCCGGAAGCAGGATTGGAGCTTTCAAAGTCGCAAAATGATTTTATTGCTTCAATTGTGAAAGAGTGTCCAGAGCGATTTATCGGGTTAGGGACGGTTCCTTTGCAAGATGTGGAACTTGCTATTCTTGAAATGGACCGTGCGATTCATGAATTAGGTTTGAAAGGCCTTCAAATTGGCTCCAACGTAAATGGCCTAAACTTGGATGATCCTTCTTTAGAATCTTTTTTCGCAGCAGCGGAAAAGTGGAATATACCGCTTTTCGTACATCCATGGGCCACATTGGGTGGGGAAAGAATGCCAAGACATAACTTTATGTATATGGTTGGGATGCCGTCAGAAACTGCACTTGCAGCGGGCAGTATCATTATGAGTGGATTACTTGATAAGTATCCGTCGCTTAAAATATGTTTTGCACACGGCGGAGGTGCTTTGCCGTATTTATTGCCAAGAATGGATAAAGGTTGGGAAGTTTGGCCTGAGATTAGAAAGACTGAACATCCACCAAGCCATTATGCGAAAAAACTTTATTATGATTCTCTTGTCTATGATCCGGTGAATCTTCAATATATGATTGATCGTTTTGGACCTGAGCAGATCATTGCTGGTTCGGACTATCCGTTTTTATTACGCGAAGCGCCTTCTGGTAAGGTAGTTGATAATTTAATGACATTGTCTGAAGAAGAAGCACGTTTAATACATGGTGAAAATGCATTGAAATTTTTAGGATTGCGTGAAATGGCTACCTCTAAGTGAATACTTGATGAGCAATCGAGTGATTAAATACTGTATATTCGTACTGATTTAATTCGTATGGATAAGGGGAGGAAATAATTTGAATTCGATTCATGTTGCCCGCACGGTTGACGAATCAAAATTTAACCGCTTTCACGGATTATTAGTATTTTGGTGTGCATTCATCATAGTTTTTGATGGATATGATTTAATCGTTTATGGATCAGTTGTTTCTACATTAATGGAAGAATGGTCCTTAACATCAGTACAAGCAGGTACGATAGGAAGCTATGCGTTAATAGGTATGATGTTTGGCGCTTTTATATTTGCGCCCCTCGCCGATCGATTTGGCCGGAAACATATCATTATTTTCTGTGTAGTTCTTTTTAGTTTATTTACAGGTTTAATCGCATTTTCGAATGGACCTACTGAGTTTGGCATATATCGCTTCATTGCCGGTCTCGGTTTAGGCGGGGCATTTCCAGTTACAGTGGCATTGGTAACCGAATACGCACCCAAAGTGATGAGAAATCGATTAGTGACGCTTATGTTATGTGGATATGGAATTGGCGGGATTTTAGCATCGGGATTAGCCATTTATTTAATTCCTGCCGCAGGTTGGAAAGCGATGTTTTTAGTCGGTGCAATTCCATTATTAGCTGTTCCTTTTCTTTACAGACATCTTCCCGAATCACTTGGGTTTCTAATGGCTCAAAAGAAGGAGAAAGAAATCGGTCAAGTACTGGCAAGAATTAATCCTTCCTATCGCCCAAGTGATGAGGATGTATATGATATTTCCATACCTTCTAAAAAAGGAATACCTGTCACAAAGTTATTTGAAAGTGGACGAACGATTAGTACTTTATTGTTCTGGTTCAATTTTTTCTTATGTTTATTAATTACTTACGGTTTAGGTACGTGGTTGCCCAAGTTAATGTCTGAAGCTGGGTATGCCTTTGGGTCAAGTTTGATGTTTCTCTTAGTGCTTAACCTAGGTGGAATTATAGGTTCACTTACTGGTGGTTGGTGGGCAGACCATTGGAGTACGAAAAACGTGTTAACTCTATTTTTCACCTTAAATGCTATATCTCTAACCGTGATGGGCCTGCAACCAAATGTTGTAATACTTTATATTTTGGTTGCAATTGCAGGTGCAACATCTATTGGATCACAAATTATTTTATATTCTTTTGCCTCTCAATTTTATCCAACTGAAGTTCGTTCTACGGGAGTAGGATGGTCATCAGGGGTAGGAAGAATTGGCGGTATTATCGGTCCAGTAGTGGGCGGGGCGCTGTTGGCGCTTAACCTGCCGTTCCAACAAAATTTTATGCTTTTAGCTGTGCCGGGTGTACTTGCAGCTATTGCTGTTGCCTTTATTCGGGAAAAGGGTCATGCTAAGCAACGAGCTTCAGTTAAACCGAATTTAGTAAAGGCTACTAGCAACTTAATAGATAAATAACTGAAATATCCCGGAATTTGATATTTCAGTTAATCCGAAAAGCTTATTAAACATAAGCTTTTTGGACTTTTATTGGTGTTATACCTAATTAGAAGTCAATCAACAAGGGGGACTATTAAATGCAAAAAATAAAAGCTTATCTCATCGTTACAGTGATGATGTTACTGCTACTTTCCGCTTGTTCTCCAGATGACTTAACGAAAGCAGAAAGCTCTGGAGACGGCAAAACCTATAATTTTAAAATGACACATGTCACACAAAACACGCATATTTGGCAGGGGTTTGCAGAGTTCCTTGCTAAAGAGTTAGATGAGCGATCAGACGGCCGCATGAATTTGGAAATATATCCTGGGGGACAATTGGGGCCGGAACCTGATATTGTTCAGCAGCTAGAAAATGGATCGATAGACTTTGCGCTACTTACAGTTCCGTATTTAAGCTCTCGAATTCCAGAGTTAGATGCATGGAATATGCCATTTCTATTTGATAGTCTTGAGGATGCATTAGAAGCGCAGGACTCAGATTCTGCCCAGGAAATGTTGGATTTGTTAAGTGAACAAGGATTAAATGGTATGGGATATATGCATACAGGACTACACCATTTGGTTTTAAAAAATGATGAAATCCAAACTGCAAGTGATGTCAAAGGCAAAAAACTTCGATTCACTGGAGGACCTTCTGTACTTGATTATTGGGAAGGTCTAGGGGCTAGTCCAATTGCAATGGGATTAACAGAAGTCTATTCTGCCCTCCAAACCGGAGTTATCGAAGGAACTTCAATTGACAGTAATGCATTATTATCTGAAAAGTATTATGAAATTTCGGATAACTATGTGTTAACGGGTCATATGGCTTTCGGAGGAATATTTACTTCAAGTAAACTAAATTACGAAAACATTCCTGAAGAAGATCAAAAGATCGTAAATGAAGCTGTTAATGCTGCAATTGAGTGGGGTAAAGTTGAACATCTAAAAAGGGAAAGTGAGAATCTTATAGAATTGGAAGAATATTTACCGGTTTTAGAGTTGGAAGATAAGGAAAGTTTTATAACTGAAGCAGAAAAAATATATGAAAAGTATTCTTCCGACAATGAATTAATTAAACGTTTTATCAAGGAAAATAATAAAAAATAATATTTTTGGATAATTAGAGCCCTCACTATTTGAGGGCTCTAGAGAATATTAAGTGGACTACAAAAATATATAAGAGTATATGCCAATAGAGGAATGATTAAGTTGGATTCAATGAAAATAAATCCCTTAGAAGGCTTAATCAGAACTGTAACTTACATAACCAAATTTGAAATCGTTTTTGAAAGGGAACATCCGCCGACTATTTAATACGATTATAGTCAAATTGGTTATTTATTAAGGAGTTGATGACTTGAGCCTATTTAAAATTGTGAGTGACTCCCTGTTCAAACTAGAGAAAGTAATCGTTATAATTCTACTGCCCATTTTATTATTTTCATTATTTGCAGATGTTTTATTTCGATATGCTTTAAACTCTCCTTTATTGTGGGCGCAGGAAATTTCTTTGTTTACTTTTATCTTTGCAAGCTTTATAGGTGCGAGTATGAGTGTGAAAGTTAAAGAAGCGGTTGCGGTAACAATTCTGGTTGACAGAATACCTGTATCACTACGCAACATCTTGATAATAACTGGATTATTGACTTCGTTATTATTTACGTTATTGCTAGTGTATTTGTCGATTAAATGGATTTCCAATCCAACCATTTTATATCAAAAATCAGTAACAACCCAGATTCCTATGATTATTCCTTATCTTTCAATTCCAATTGGAATGTTTTTCATGGTAATTCATTTTGTTCATTTATTTATGGACTCATTACGTCAAGCAAAAGAAAAGAAGGTGATAGAATGATTATTTCACTAGTACTTTTTCTTCTTTTCCTGTTATTGAGAATCCCGATAGCAATCGTATTAGGAATAACAAGTGTAATCCTGTTATTTTTTGCAGGGAATCTTGGGTTGATTATTAATTCCCCACAACGTTTGTTTTCCGCCCTTGAAAGTTATAGTTTATTAGCAATTCCTTTGTTCATGTTAGCTGGAGAAATTATGAATGCTGGCGGGATTACCATTAGACTGGTTAATTTCGCCCAAAAATTTGTTGGCCATTTCCGTGGAGGACTCGCCTATGTCAACATTGTCGCAAATACATTTCTCGCGGCAATTATCGGGTCAGCAGCAGCGCAAATAGCCATGATGAGTAAAATTATGATTCCAGCCATGGAAAAGGAGGGGTACAGGAGAGAGTTTGGGGCAGCGACTACGGCTGCGTCTGGAATGTTAGGCCCGATTATTCCACCAAGCATGTTATTTATCATTTATGGTGCTAGTGCTGGTATATCAATTGGAGATATGTTTTTAGCAGGGATTATTCCTGGTATTCTTTTAGCAATATCATTTGTTTTATTGGTCGCTTATATAGGTTATAAAGAAGAATTCAAGAAGGCGGAAAAAATCCCTTGGAAAGAGAGGGGAAAATCATTAATTCAAATATTGCCTGCGTTGTCTGTTCCAGGAATACTTATTTGGGGGATTGTAACAGGCGTCTTCACACCTACAGAGTCTGCGGGAATCGCCTGTGTTATCGCTTTAATCATTAGCCTCTTTTTTTATAAAGATTTAAAATTAAAAGAGCTTCCAGGTATTTTTGTTAATACAGCAATAACTACTTCAATTGTAACTTTATTAATTGCAATGGCAAGTTTATTTGGATGGTCGATGACATTTGAGCGCATTCCACAAATGATTGCAGAATGGTTGACGACAGTGACAACAAATCCAGTGATTTTCCTGCTTCTTATTAACGTGTTGTTCATATTGTTGGGAATGTTTATTGAAGGAATTGCCTTAATCATTATCTTAACACCTATTTTTATCCCTATTTTACCTGTATTCGGCATAGATCCTATTCATTTTGGGGTTATTATCTGCTTAAACGTTGTAATAGGGATTTTAACACCTCCTGTAGGGTCAGGTTTATTCTTAACGACTTCTATAGGTAAGGTGAAATTGGAGGACTTTATCAAAGCTGTATTACCGTTCGTAGCTGTCTCTATTTTCGTATTATTATTGATAACTTTTATACCAGAGCTAGTGTTGTGGATACCTTCCCTAGTTAATTGACTAAAAAATACTTGAGAGAACAGACAGTAAGACATGAAACAGATTCACTATGTTTTATTTTATCACTTCGATAGAATGTGTTTCGTTGATTGGAGTGTAGGTGCTGACTCCTGTGGGATTAGCGAAAGCTGTAACGAAGAACCACTTTTGCGAGTACAAGCGAAGCGTTATGAGCAAGAATATAACTGGGCGCCTTTAATTTCTACAAAACCCATAGAAATACGACCAATTTCAATCTTCGTCTTGCGATTGACTCGAGTATTTGCTTCCTTAAGCTGGCGTGCGCCCGGAACGGAAGTCAATAGTTTTACCAATCCCTATTAAAGCGGACTTTAGTGACCTCATTGAAATGATGGAGTCACTTTTTTTGAGCGCTTTTATAACTCCATCGTGTCTGTGGTGAAGTGTTATATATTAATCATTCAAATTAATTAACAATCTACTGCTGAAACATTTCAATAAATTTTTTCAATGCAAATGAATCGTACGTATCTTTTTTTGTAATAATTCCTAGTTTCCATTTTAATGCAGGTGTTTGGAGTGGAATCATTTTGATATTTGGATTACTTTGTTTTTCAAAAATCGATTTTGGCAACAATGTAATTCCAAGTTTCGATGCGATCAGTTCAACAATTAAATCCCATTGTGAACTTTCATAAGAAATCGTTGGATTGAATCCGGCATCCTTGCAAGCACTAATAATGTAATTATGTAAAGCAAAACTTTGATCAAAAAGAATAAACTTCTCATTTTTTAATTCCGACAGAGCAACCTTTCTTTGTTTCGCGAGGTGATGATCACGATGTACAAATAAGACGAAGTTGTCTTCGATAAATGGTTGTATATTGAATATTGTCTCATTTGTTGGCAATACAATAAGCCCGGCATCAATTTGACCTTCTTCCACAAGTTCTTCCACGACTTTTGCACCGAGTTCAAACAGTTTAATTTTTACGTTGGGATACCGTTCATGGTACTTTCTTGCAATATCTGGGAAAAACAACGTGCCAATTAATGGCGGCATACCGAGTTTAATATTTCCTGCATTTGCATTCATTAATTCTTGCAATAAATTCTCTATCTCATTTAATGAAGAAAGTGCTTGTTTCCCTTGTTTATAAACGATTTCACCAGCATCCGTTAAGCTGAGGTGTCTTGTAGAACGATTGAAAAGCAGGACACCTAAATCTTGTTCTAGTTTTTTTACTGCTTTACTTAAAGTAGGCTGAGAAATATAAGTGTACTCTGCTGCTTTTGTGAAACTTAAATGACTGGCAACTGCGATAAACGCTCTAATATCTTTAAATTCCATGCACACAAAACCTTTCATTTATTCCGAATTTGAATAGTACTCATTTTATATATGCATTTTACTAATAAATATATAATCTGTAAACTATTCACTATGGAGGGGATAGTGATGAGTAAAGTATATAAGTCATTTGTGGAAGCGGTTTCCGACATCGAGGATGGTAATACGCTCATTGTTGGAGGATTTGGACTTTCAGGAATACCAGAGAAATCGATTGAAGCACTACGCGAACAAGGAACGAAAGAATTAACCGTCGTTAGTAATAATTGCGGAGTCGATGATGGTGGGCTAGGGATTCTACTTGCGAATAAACAAATTAAAAAAATGATTTCCTCTTATGTTGGGGAAAATAAAATATTTGAACAACAATATTTAAGCGGTGAATTGGAAGTTGAATTAACACCACAAGGCACGCTTGCGGAGAGAATTCGAGCGGGTGGTGCAGGTATTCCAGGATTTTACACAGCGACTGGTGTTGGCACACCAATTGCTGAAGGAAAAGAAACGAAAGACTTTAACGGGAAAACCTATTTGCTTGAAGAAGGAATTGTAGGGGATTTTGCACTTGTGAAAGCGTGGAAAGCTGACACGCTTGGGAATCTCGTTTATCGCAAAACGGCAAGAAACTTTAATCCGCTTGCTGCGATGGCTGGGAAAATAACGATTGCTGAAGTGGAAGAAATTGTAGAAGCAGGAGAATTAGATCCGAATGAAATTCACACACCAGGAATTTACGTACAACGCGTCTTGCAAGGAACAAATTACGAAAAGAGAATTGAGCGTTTAACGGTTGCGAAAGCTTAAAAAGGAGAGATGAACATGAGTAATATGCGTACATTGATTGTAAAACGAGCCGTGAAGGAAATCGAAGACGGCATGAATGTGAACCTAGGAATTGGGATGCCTACGCTAGTTGCGAATGAAATCCCTTCTGACTTTAATGTCTTGCTTCAATCTGAAAACGGTTTGCTTGGCATTGGACCATTTCCGGTAGAAGGGGAAGAAGATCCGGATTTAATTAACGCTGGAAAAGAAACAATTACGACTGTGCCCGGCGCTTCCTTTTTCGATAGTGCAGAATCGTTTGCAATGATTCGCGGAGGTCATATTGATTTGGCGATTCTTGGTGCAATGGAAGTTGCGGAAAATGGAGACCTTGCCAATTGGATGATCCCTGGTAAAATGGTGAAAGGGATGGGCGGCGCGATGGACCTTGTCACTGGGGCAAAAAGTGTTGTTATTATTATGGAGCACGTGAATAAATACGGTGAGTCAAAAGTGAAGAAAACATGTTCATTGCCAATCACAGGGCAAGGTGTAGTGAGCCGATTGATTACAGATTTGGCGGTGTTTGATTTTACTGAAACGGGTATGGAATTAATCGAAACAATGCCAGGTGTTTCTATCGAGGAGGTCAAATCTAAAACAGAAGCGTCGTTTACTGTCGCTCCACATCTTATAGAAGCTAGCAAATAGCCATACAATTAATGAAGAACCTCTTCCACTTTAAAAATAGCATGTTTTGTTTTAAGTGAGGGAGGTTCTTTTAGGTGATAAATTTGCCCGCTAAAATAAATTTATTTTAGGTCAATCCGCTAGTTTTTTAATAACGATTGAAGCGGAAATTCCTGGTTGCGTACCGCCTGCACTTGGTACAACGTCGACATGATTCGGTGTAGACGTATGGTTCCGCAATGTAAGTACATCCCCTTGATTAACGCGTACAATGAGAATCCCGACTGTTTGTGAATTGCCGCTATCATTTCCGTAAGTGGACGAAGGAAGTGGTGTGTTATTTAGGAAGAGTGTCCATTGATTACCTTGTCTCGAATAGACGGTATAGTTGAATTCATATATCCCGCCTGTATTGAATGTAATCGTACTGGAATCCGGTTGATGGGTTATTCCTGAAGTTATTGGGCCATTGTTCGTAAATCGAATCTCTTGCTCGTGAAGGACTCGTTGACTATCTAGTTTATAAATATACGCATATTGGGAAATACCTCCTGCTTTTCCTGCTGCACCCGTCGCTCCAGTCGCCCCGGTGTCACCAGTAGCCCCCTTCGCACCAGTCGCTCCAGTCGGGCCAGTCGCCCCAAGATATCCTCTAGGTCCTCTTGGTCCAGTCGGGCCAGTAGCGCCTGTTGCTCCACTTTCTCCTTCTAATCCTCTTGGTCCTCTTCTACCTTTTTTGCAATTACATGGGTCTTTTTTACAGACACCACATCTCCAATTTAAGTGGTTGTTAGAGCCCATTTAATCACCTCCTTACTCTAACATCCTATTCGAATAAAAAAGGATTTGCCATTCTAGATAAAAGAGGCGGTTAATCTGTCGGTCTTCTATACATTTTCTGCGTTACGACCTTTGTTCTCTAGAAAACGATCAAAATATTCTTTGTTCTCCAGAATGATAGGGTCTTTCGGTTTGTACTTACGTGCGCATTCATTATGGTCATATGCTTTGTGAAATTGTTTAAAGCGGTCGTATAGGACACAAAGTTGTAGATGAGGTAACCAAGTAGAAAATGACGTGTTTTGAAAGCTCATCAAGTCATTGTTTTTGTATTGAAGTGCCTGCTTATACCAATAGATGGCTTCATGATTTTTATGCTTTTCCATAAAATAATATCCGAGGATGCAACACGCTTCTGGGCGGGGAGTGTCATATGTGAAAGTGCTTAAAGTAGCAGCAATCATTTTTTCTTTTTGATTTAATTGGGCATAGCAGTCTGCAAGTTTTAAACAAGCTCTAATATTGTCTTCAATCCATCCCAAATTAGAAGCTAGAAATGCTTCGTAATAATGAATGGCATCTTCAAATTTACAATGGTCCACTAGTTCGTTAGCGTAATAAAATATATCGCGCGATGACAATATTTCTCCTGCATTGATACGTTTTTGATAAATATTTAAGTTTCGTTGGCGATCATGACTAACTGGTAGGTGGGAAACGGCAATATCATTGTCGTATAAAATCCCACTCACAGCAAGGTATTCATGTACCGCCCCAATCCATTTGAAGTTTTTATCATTTTTTACAAGTCGGTATCTTCTTAAAAGGGAAGTGACGTTTCCATCGTCATCAAAACTTAAATGATAAATCATTGAAACGGCATCGATTTCGGTTTGTAAGGTTTGTTTTAAAACCTTTAGTTTTTCCTGATTCTTCTTTGTGAGCACATCATCTGCATCTAACCAAAGAATGTATTGCTTAGTGGCTTTTTGAAATGAAATATTCCGAGCTGCAGAAAAGTCTTCAATCCATTTAAAGTCATAAATACGTTTCGTATATTTTTGAGCAACTTCTTTCGTTTTATCTGTAGAACCTGTATCAATAATATTAATCTCGTCTACTAATTAGTGAACAGAGTCTAAACATCTTCCAATGACTCTCTCCTCATTTTTTACAATCATACATAAACTGATTGTGATCATTACATTTTATCCCTCCTAACTATTCTACTATCTATAACTATGCTTATTCTTAGTTGAAATCAAATGCATTAAATTAAACGATCATCACATTTCATACCTTTTAAGGAATCAAGATTTGTAACACGATTGAAATATTAGCTTAAGAATTGCGTTAAATTAACATTGTTAAAACTTTGTAAATGACAGTTAGGTAACAATTAGATGACATCCTGAAATAATGGTTTTACGTTCGATTAAATCTCAATAAGATGCACTATACGAATTAGAAATTAGCAAACACAGATCTGAAAGGGGCTTAAACAACGTGAAATTCAAAAAGTATCTATTCTTGTTCATAGCAGTGATGATGGCGATGACTTTAGTGGCTTATAGTAAAGTAGGGAACGCAGGACCAAGCGAAGAATCCGATAATTCAGAGGTAGTTCAGGTAGAAGTTGCGGATGACGAGGAACAACAGTCGAAAGAAGAGGCCCAAGAAGTGGATGAGCGTGCAATTGTTGCAAAAGTGAATGACGAGGAAGTTAAAGGTAAGAAATATAATGCCGTATTAAGGTCCATTCATAGCCAAATAGAACAGAAAGGAGAAGCATCTGCCCAAGAATCAGGTCAGGAATTAAAGAAGCAAGCACTTGAAACAATTGTGCATCAAACATTGTTACTTCAACAAGCAAAAGAAGCAGAAATTAAAGTATCCGCAGCAGAGATTGAAGAAGGTTATGCATTGTTTGCTAAACAGTTTGCAGATGAAAAAGAGATGTTGAAAGAATTTGAAGATAAAAATGTAGATGAAGAAACAATTAAAGAGCAAATTGCTGAATCTATTATGTTTAAAAAATATCAAGATAAAGTAGTGTCTACAAAAGAAATCACTGACAAAGAAATCCAAGACTACTATCATCAGCTTGTCGTAGAAGCGAAAGACCAGGGAAAAATAATACAGCCATTGGAAGAGGTGAAGAAAGAAATCCGTGAGTTGATTGAACAAGAACAACAATATAAACAGTTAGTTGCTCATATTGAAAAGTTAAAAAAATCAGCGAAGATCGAAGTCAATATATAAAAGGCAGGATCTATGCTAGTGAAGCATGTTAGTGTTTTCAGAATTTCACCTTCAATACATCAAAAGAGGAAGATATAAATTTGAGTGGTCATTTATCTGTAGTTATCAACTCAAAGGTGCATGATTACTTCAGTGGTGTATAATTAATTTATGCTGAAAATTTAGTGAATAAATGTTGAAAAGGAGGAAATATGAAACTAGGTGCTTTCTCAATAAGTCTAAGTGTTAAAAACATTTACAAATCAAAATCCTTCTATGAAAAACTGGGATTTGAAACATTGGGTGGGGATATTACTCAAAATTGGCTCATTATGAAAAATGAAAATTGCATCATTGGCCTTTTCCAAGGAATGTTTGAAAAAAACATGTTAACATTTAATCCCGGTTGGAACGAAAACGCGGAGAATCTCGATTCATTTACAGATATTCGAGACCTTCAAAAGCAGCTAAAGGCTGAAGGCATTCAAATGTTGATGGAGGCAGATGAATCAAGCGAAGGGCCGGCAAGTTTTACAATGGAAGATCCAGATGGTAACCCAATCTTAATCGATCAACATAGATGAATTCAATAATGTGTAATGGTCTTTAATTCTATTTCGGCTTATAAAAAATAACCCGTCTGTACGTATTAGGCGGGTTTTTTTAATGCTTCGTTAAACGCATCGATTTGAGAATAAATCTGAAAGTAGGAGGAACTTTTGAAAGCTTATATTGTCAAGATGTCATTCGAAAATATTACACCGCTTGTTTGGCGACGCGTTATTTTACCAGCGGGCGCTACATTTCACCGGTTGCATCAAACCGTTCAATTCGTTACAAATTTTCAAAGTTATTTCGAACCATACCATTCCTTTAGCGTGGATATAGAGGATAATTTCATTACGAACAATATGATGTTGTTGGAAGAATACAAGGGAAGAAAGTATGTTGGAAAAAAAGTTAAGTCACCAACCCATATTAAAATCGATCAATATATTGAAATAGATGGCGGATTGATTTATACGTATGACTTCGGGGATGACTGGAGGATTCGAATTGTACTTGAAGAAGTTGTGGAAGATTATTATTTCGGATATCCGACAGTACTTGATGGGGAAGGTACTGCGCCTCCGGAAGATGTTGGCGGTCCGCCTGGTTATGAAGAGTTTTTAAAGATTTATCACGATCCCGAGCATCCAGAGTACTCATCAATACGGATGTGGGCAGAGAAACAATTTTATAGGCCGTTTAACATTAACCAATTAAACGATGGATTAAAAAATGTAGCTTACAAAAAGACTGAATGGCAACATATTCATCATGAAAATTATCGTGTAATTACAGATAAATACCGTGGTGCTCAAAATATCTGAAAAATAGTAAATGATTTTTAGTTTTCATTATAGAAAAGAAACGCATAACCTTCTTGGTTGTGCGTTTCGTATTTCCAATACTTATTCATATTTTCCTTTCAACGGAACAAACCTTACATGGTCCAACACTTCTTGATAAATCTTCCCATATTCATCTTTTTCTATGAGTAACAGTTTCTGAAGAACAGGCGTCCCTACTGGAATAATCATTTTCCCACTAAGGGCTAGCTGCTCTAATAATTCACGTGGAATTTCACTAGTGGCAGCAGTTACCATGATACGATCATAAGGCGCATGTTCAATCCATCCCATGCTTCCGTCATCAAATTTAAAATGAATGTTTGAAAACCCAATCTCTTTTAGCCTTTCTTTGGCCTGTTCATATAAAGGTTTAATTCGTTCTATTGTATAAACTGATTCAGAAAAAGCCGCAAGAAGGGCAGTTTGATAACCTGAACCCGTTCCAAGTTCTAACACTTTTGAATGAGGCTGCAAATCGAGTGAGAGTGTCATATTGAGCACAAGTGAAGGCTGGGAAATCGTTTGTTCATGTCCAATTGGAACCGCTTCGTCCATATGGGCAAATTCCTTAAGCGAATCCATGAAAAAGCTGCGGTCTAACTTTTTGAAATAGGTAATCATTTTTTCGTTTTGATTGGTCATTATTGTAACTCCTTTTATGCAATAGCATTTATTACTCCCAAAACAATCGATCTGCTATTTTCCCTAGGAAGCCATAAGGGAATTGAATTTTTTCCAGCATGAATGTCTACAATTCTGGCAAGGTCAAAGCTGACGTGGATAGGGAGTGATATAAATTTATGATTTGAATATTCGCAGCCATCCCCTATGTTTGAACCACAATAGCATCGCAATGCCAATAAAAATCATCATGGCCATAACAGCAAGATAACTGTAGCGCCATCGAAGTTCGGGCATATGTTCAAAGTTCATACCGTAAACACCAGCAATAAAAGTGAGTGGAATGAAAACTGATGAGATGATGGTCAGCATCATCATAATCCGGTTCATTTGGTTGGAATTAATGGAAAGTTGACTATCTCGAATATCAGAGGTCAAATCTCGATTTAATTCCAAGATTTCCACAAGACGTAGCAAATGGTCATGTATGTCGCTAAAATAAGCGCGTTCAGTGATTGAAAAAGACAGTACTTCTGAATTCAACATACGGTATAACAGTTCGCGCATCGGAATAATCGTTCTTCTAAGTCTAAGTAAGTCGCTACGCACATCAAAGACAAAATCCATTGATAGGTGAACCGTAGACGGAGAAAGTTTTTCTTCGATATCATTTAAATGATCTTCGATTTTATAAAGAATCGGGAAGTAACTATCCACGATTTTATCGATAATTTGATAGGCGGTAAAAACATGTCCTTCTTCCCATTTCGTTGGATTTTGAATAATGCGCTCTTTTGCATCTTTCAATTCTTGAGGTTCATGAAAGTGAAAGGTTACGACGTAATTGGTGCCAAAAAACATGTTAACTTCCTCAGCTTCCAAATCTTCTTGGCTAATCGAATGAAGCACAAAAAAAGTGTAGTCTTCATAGTAGTTCAATTTTGGCCGTTGCAGGCGTTGCAAACAATCCTCGATTGCTAGCGGATGAAACTGAAAAAAAGAATGTAATAAATTGATTTCTTCTCCGGTAGGCCTGTCAAAATCAACCCAATACCATAGAAAGTTCTGTGTATGAATTTCACTTAAAGGAAAATCAAAAAGAAGTTCATTTTCATCTGTAAATCCGATTGTATGTATCACGATTTTCCTCCTATAGCTTATTGACTCATGTGAATTATTTACTTACCGTATAGGATCTAAACATTTTCAGACATGTTTAATGGAAGGATATTTGTAACGGTCATTTAAATGCTTGCGTAAATGATATAATCCTTATGTTTTAGGTAAACTATATATTATAGAAATAAATTTAATTGACTCGCAGGAGGAGTTGCAATGAAAGTTCGAATTGAGTGGATTTACAGTAAATCAAAAAGCGCAGAAATTACATTTCACTCCGAAGAGATAGAAGCATCACAAGCAGTAGGAATTGCTGAAGATTTGGTGAGGACTGGACGGACGAAAAGTGTAGTGTTTGTTGATCAGTTTGATAGCAAGTGGACGATTAAAGAAATGAAAGGCTATTTGAAAGGAATCGAGACAGAACCCCATAATATTATTGTTTATTTCGACGGCGGATACGATAGACCAACGAATTCAGCAGGTTTGGGGTGTGTCATTTATTATGACCAAAATGGAAAGTCATACAGACTTAGAAAGAATGCTTTTGTTGAGCATTTAAAGTCCAATAACGAAGCCGAATATGCAGCGCTATACATGGCCGTGCAAGAATTGGCATATCTCAATGTTCATCACTTACCGGTTAGGATAATTGGTGATTCTCGTGTCGTCATAAACCATTTAACTGAAGAGTGGCCAGCAATTGAGAAGGATTTGTCTGATTGGGCAGATAAAATCGAGGCGAAAATGGAAGAATTGAGTATTTACCCAGACTATTATTTAGTCAATCGAAATGCTAATAAGGAAGCGGACCGTCTTGCAACTCAAGCTTTGGAAGGGATTGAAATTGAAGCAACAATCGAAGTCGTGACATAAAGATAAAGGTGCCAGCGTCTTGTATCTGGCACCTTTATGTCATCCTCTATATTTCATCGCTAATCCTTTTAAGAAATTTCTCACGTAGCGATCACCACATACATTATAATTGCGGTGGTCTTCTCTTCTCAATACAGCACTCAATTCACTCTTGGAAATTCTGACGCCAGCATCATCCAATATTTCAATGATATCATCGCTTGTTAATGTGAGCGCGATTCTTAATTTCTTTAGGATGATGTTATTTACATTATCGTCATTTAAGACAGGGAGTGGAGGCCTTTTTGGTTGTCCCGGTTGTGGTTCCTGTCTACCTCTCTTGAAGATAATTAGTCCATTTAAAAAAGAATCGAGCATTGCATTTGTACACTCGAGATATTCTTCATCTTCCTTTGCTAGAAGTAGTGGGATATCTTGAATGGCTACTTCACAGTCACCCAACTTAAAAACTTCCACCATTTCCGCATTTTTTAAATCAAGCGCATATCTCAATCTAATTAACACATCATTATTATTCATTCATAAACCTCCTGAAATTGTTCATTTACTGCATGTCCACTAAGAAAAAATAATGTTCCATTGAGCTGTTTAGTTCTTCAAGGAATTTCTTTCTAATAATACCATACTGAATAAAATAAAACCTAAACGATCTTAGTCTCGAAGGGGATTAAATTGTTGGAGAAATTGGCCTTCAAATCCAACTATATTCGCAAATTAGACTTCACATAAAACTCGGGATTCATGTATGATAAATACAGAATAGGGGGGAGTTTCATGTTAGAGAAATTGGGGATCGCATCAATTCGAGTTGACTTGCCATTTCGATTAAATCATGTCAACTGTTTTATGGCTGAAGGGGAGAATGGCTGGACCATTATTGACACGGGGTTAAATAATAAGGAAACATCAAATCTATGGGACGACATCATTCAGGATAAAAACATTGCGGAATTGTACATTACACATTACCATCCAGATCATTATGGACATGCGGGTGCACTTCAAAAGAAAACGGGTGCGCGTGTTTCGATGTCTAAAATTGACGCGGAAAATGGTCGCAAGGCATGGACAGATGAATTTATAAATGAAATAGAAGGCTGGTATACGGCTTCGGGCATTTCTCCGAAAACAGCAAGAAAAATGGTGCAAAACACGGCTGACTTCAAACCGCTTGTCACACCAGCGCCTATGATTAGCCATTATTTCATTGAAGGGGAAAAAGTGCCGATTGGTAACTATGCGTACGAAGTGATTTTTACACCCGGACACGCCGACGGAATGGTTTGTTTTTATAATGCTGAACATCAAGTGCTTTTTTCTGCAGATCATATTTTACCAAGAATTACACCAAATATTTCTTATTGGTTTCATGGCGATAGTAACCCGTTAAAATCCTATCTTGCTTCATTAGATAAAGTGAAACTGTTGGATGCTGATTTTGTGATTCCTTCACATGGAAAACCTTTTTACGGTGCAAATCATCGAATTGAAGAAATTAAAAAGCATCACGATGATCGATTAAACGAGACATTGGCAGCGCTATCCGAGAAATCTACTGTGAACGAAGTATACAAACGGTTATTTCAATGGGAATTAACCATCCATGAAACTCGTTTTGCAATTGGCGAAACGTTGGCGCACTTGGAATATTTAAGGTCAACGGGGGAGTGTACAAGGGAATTCCATGAGGGTAGATGGATTTATTGGAAATATTAACGCAGAAAGGGAAGCCATTTATTATAAATCCATGTACAGGTATAAGATAGTCCTTATGCCATGTCCATGGATTCATTTTTATGTTTTATTTAAGTTTGCCGTGATTAATTGCAGTCAATGCGTCATTCGCTTTAAAGATTTTTGCATTCACGTTTGTAACGCCAAAGCTCTCTAATCGTTTTGTATGCATGTCTAAGTAAATTTCTGCATCTTCTTTCATTTCGAATAGATAGATGCCACCAGCCTCTTTTGTTTCCTCGTTCTCAGTCCAAATTTTCCAAATCAAACCTTTTTCCTCGTTAATGCTTTTTGCAAGATCTGAGAATGCTGCAACCATTTCTTCGCCAAAAGGTCCTTCGTGTTTGAAATCAACCTGTAAAATATATGCCATTTTAAAAACCTCCTACTATCTAATATGTACCGATAATTGTATATTAGCACGTTAGATGATTGAGCTCGTATTATTTTGCTTACTTCAATCAAAGTTTTTAAATCACCGTTCATCTATTATGTATTACATGCTTCGTCATAATTTATCATTTCGTTTACAGTTATTACATCTGTATTAAATCATACAAAATACCGTTTTATCTGTTTAAATGAGGGTAAATAACAAATATACTGAGTGTAGACATAATTATAAGGGTGATGAGTTTGAAGCGAAACGCATATTTTGACAATGCGAAATTAGTATTAATTTTCTTAGTTGTCTTTGGTCATATGATTCAGCCTTTTACTGAAGGGGCCGGTATGAATACCTTATATATGTGGATTTATACATTTCACATGCCAGCCTTTATTTTTCTAGCCGGCTTTTTTGCAAAAGGATCAGGGAATCGAACATATATTATTAATTTGGCAAAGAAATTATTAGTGCCTTATCTAATTTTTCAATTGCTTTACACGGGTTATTATATTCTGCTAGGAAAGAGTGGTTGGCAAGGGATCTTTTATCCCCAATGGTCACTTTGGTTTTTATTCAGTTTATTTAGTTGGCATATATTATTAGCTTGGTTTAAAAAGTTACCCGCAATACTAAGTGTGTCGCTTGCGGTGTTAGTTGGATTAGTCGTCGGTTATTTTGGCGAAATTGGGCATACGTATAGTTTGTCACGAACTTTCGTCTTTTTCCCGTTTTTCCTTTTTGGTTATTGGTGTACGAAAGAACAAGTCATGTGGCTAAAACAAAAACGTGTGAAAATTGCATCACTTATCGTATTATTTGTGGTGGCCGTAGCAATTTATTTCGCACCAGATTTAAACTCGGGATGGTTACTAGCTTCGAAATCTTATGGGGATTTAGATATGCCAGCGTATGGGGGACTTGCACGATTACTTGTTTACGTTACATCGACGATGATGGCAATGAGTATTTTAGCATGGATCCCACAAAAGAATAGTTTGCTAACCCCTTTAGGTACGCGAACATTATACGTTTATTTACTCCACGGATTTTTCATTCAATATTTCCGTCAAAAAGACATGTTCCAAGTGAATCATTTCATCGATGTTGTCGGGCTTGCAATCATCTCCGCGGGAATTGTGTTACTACTATCGAATAAACCCGTACTCGGAATCTGGCAGCCATTTATCGAAGGCAGAATGACAATTCTTAGAAATGCTTTTAATCGAATGATTGCTAGGATGCAACATAGAATTCAATGACACAAAGATGCCCTCCAATTTATTTAGGTGGGTATCTTTGTGTTACCTTATTTTATTTTGTGTTTTTCTTCTTTGCAGCTTCTTCTAATTTCGTTTTAGGTTCCTCTGCAAATTCCGTATCGCCATAGCCTTGTGGTGTAACGCTCATCGATTTCTTTCCTTTGTTATGGTTAGGTTTTTTAGGCACTGATTTCACCGCCTTTTCCTATTCATTCAGGTGGATTCAAAGCTTAAATGACAAAATCGGCATATGCTATTTGTTTTGGTTACTACTTCTTTTGTTAGGTGAATCGTTCCTATTTTTCTGCTTGCTATTAAAATCCGTACCGAATTCTTCATTTTTACTTTGATTATTGCTGTTGCTGTTTTGATTCTCTTTATAAATATCAAAAGGATTATGTGTACGTACGTTCATTGTTGTTTTGTTGTTTTTATTCAATGCCGTTCACCTCCTCCTATGTACTTTGTCCAAGCATATATAATTTATTCGCTAGCGAATGGGTGGTAAAATCATGTAAACGTTGTAACTCATTCATTTTCAACTCTTTTTCTACTATAATAGTTATAGAGTCTATTATGTTAAAGGAGAATGAGTATGTTTCGAATGAACTGGAGAAGAGTACTTATTCTTTTTGCAATTGTTTTCATCGGGAGCCAAATTATCGGTAGTTTCTTTTTTTACGGCTTGGCAGTGAAACGTGGTCCGAAAGAGTTTTTGCAAAATAATGCGGACTTAGAAGTGTCGGATGAAGCAATGAATCAATTTTTAAATGGTGACTGGATAGATTGGGTAAATGCACAAGAATTTGAAACGGTGACAATGACATCACGTGATGGATTGAAATTGTCTGGTTATTATTTACCTGCTGCCGAGCCAACTGATAAATTAGTTATATTAACACATGGCTATTTAGGGCACGCAAAGCAGATGGGTTTATATGGACAGTATTATTATAAAGAATTAGGTTATAACATTTTTATGCCAAATGCGCGTGGGCATGGTAAAAGTGAAGGGGATTATTATGGTTTCGGTTGGCCAGATCGACTGGACTTAATTGATTGGACAAATTTACTCGTTAATAAACTTGGTGATGAAACGAAAGTGGTCTACCATGGGTTATCAATGGGCGCGGCGACGGTGCTAATGGCAAGCGGTGAGGAAGAACTCCCAATTCAAGTGCAAGCCATTATTGCGGATAGCCCATATCAATCTGTCTATCAATTATTCTCCTATCAAATGAGAAGAATGTTTCATTTACCAGCCTTTCCTTTATTGGATAGCACGAGCGCGTTAACAAAAATTAGGGCAGGCTACTCATTTAAAGAAGCGAATGCGTTAAATGCAGTTAAAAAGACGCCTGTTCCAATATTGTATATACACGGAGAAAGCGACACCTTCGTACCGACTGAAATGACGAGACATCTTGTCCGAGCGACTGCGAGTGACGCGGATTTACTTCTTGTGCCAGGTGCTAATCACGGCGAAGCGTTTGTGTTGGCTAAAGATGATTACAAAAAGAAAATTGAGGCTTTTTTAAAACGCTTTATTCAATGATGATTATCGCCCAAGTTCCAAAACTGGAACTTGGGCTTTTTGCGTTCTTTTTAGGTGGAATTAATCAGTAGTTGGACGATTCGCTTTTCTAACTTGTTCCGGATTCGTATCACTATAAATGGCAGTACCTTTTCCGCCCGTTCGAGCAATTTCTGCGAGCACTTCATTAAAGGATAATCCTGAATTGGCATTTAGTTTTTTTACTTCTTCAATATTTGTATCGGTAAAGTTTTTACTTTTCATTGTATTTTCCTCCTTTGGAAACTTAGCGTTCCATTGTTGAGTAATTTTATTCACCTAAGTTAGGAGGCGCTCAATACTTATTAATCATTTAAAATTTACATGTTCTTTTATAAATGGGTGAGTTCTATTGGGAATTGGGTATACCAACGATAGGAAATAAATATTTACCTGATCGTTTGAAGGAGGAAATTCAGTGGAATGGAAAGGTAGAAGAAAAAGCGCGAACGTCGAAGATCAAAGAGGGAAAAGAAAAGGTGGACTCGCAATTGGCGGTGGCATCGGCGGACTTATTATTGTTTTGTTGTTTACCTTTTTAGGCGGAGGGAACCTTGGTGATGTTTTAAATATGTCGCAAATTGAAACAGAAGAGAATCCAACTCCCTATGTGGAAACAGCGGAAGAAAAGGAACTTGCTGAGTTTGTTTCAGTTGTTCTAGCGGATACTGAGGAGGTTTGGTCTAACATATTTCACGAACAAGGATTGGTTTATGAAAATCCAAAAATGGTTTTATTTACGGACAGTGTCCAGTCCGCTTGCGGGTCAGCTACTTCAGCTGTAGGTCCATTTTATTGTCCGGGAGACCGTAAACTCTATATCGATTTAAGTTTTTTTAAAGAACTTCAAAACCGTTTTCAAGCACCGGGAGATTTTGCGATAGCGTATGTCATTGCGCATGAGGTCGGACATCATGTGCAAACTTTATTAGGTACGAATGCGGAAGTGAACGCGCTACGTTCTAGGTTAAGTGAAAAGGAGTTCAACCAAGTTTCAGTCCGATTGGAATTACAAGCAGATTATTTTGCTGGGGTATGGGCCCACCATGAACAAAATATGAATGTATTGGAAGAAGGGGATATTGAGGAAGCGTTGAATGCAGCCAGCGCAGTTGGGGATGATGCGATACAACTTCAAACACGAGGCGTCGTCGTACCTGACAGTTTTACCCACGGAACATCCGAGCAAAGAAAGCGGTGGTTTACGAAAGGATTAAAAAACGGCACGATTAAAGGAGGTGACACGTTTAATGCCGTTGAATTGTGAAAGTGATAGCCGCTTTCATTGGGTTAATCGTCAACGCAGCGTAAACGTTGCAATGGCTTCGTATTTTGGCGATTTTTCTGGATGAATTGTAAATAATGAAAAAGAGGGGACGGAGATATCTATTGGATTGAACGGTTGTTTTTCAATGATTTGACTTTCCTGCGTTTTCCGCTTTTTGGCGATTGTGACATGCGGGACGAACCGATCCGTTTTTGGCATCCCTAACAAAGAGGGGATAGTTGCATTAATCTCTCGCTGTAATTTGGTCAGTGAATGATTATCGCTAACAGCTAAATAGACTACTCTAGGCCCGTTTTTTGCCCCGAAATAAGATAAGCCATTTATGGATAATGAAAGAGAAGCTGTCTTTTTGGCTATCTCAGCTAGCTGATTTTTCACAGCAGGAAGTTGCTGCTCTTCAACTGCACCTAAATAAAGCAATGTCACATGCAAATCCTCTTCATGAGTTAACACTTTATAAGTTTTATGTAAGGAATATTCTTTCTGAAACTCTTCGGCAATCTTCGCAACTTGCGTCGGGATGGGAATGCCTATGAAATAATGACGTTTCAACTGTTTAGCCTCCTCTATTTATATACTTAACTTAGTATCCCAATTAGTGTGGGAATTTAATCATCATGAAAGTTTAAACCAACAAACTGTTTTAAACTTTCATGGTGATTTGGAAACCTGTCATCATTAACCTCTATTTAAAAAAGCACGTACCATATGAACGGCCGACCATTCTGAGTTGGAAGCTGCGATTAAAGGGTAGTTTTTGGGGAAAAGTTCGGCGGTTACTTCGTAAACATCTTTCCCTTCTTTCGCTAGAGCTAATGCTTTACCTTCCACCTCTTCTATATAATCGATTTTTAATTGAATCATCGCTTTGGGATTCTTAACAAGGCCAGCGTGAGAACAGTACATTTGTTCAAAGTCGTAGGTTAGGACTTTTTTTAATGAATCGAGTGTTGAAAGAATGTTCTCGTCTACTAGGACGAGTTTTACTTTTGGCGTAATAAATAAATCGCCGGTGAATAATATCCCTTTTGATTGATTGTAAAAAGCGACATGGTCTTTTGCATGTCCCGGTGTTTCAATGACTTCCCATGTGTCATTTCGTGATTGAAATGTTTTGCCAAGCTGCTGTGATGTAAATGGCTCGACATCTCCCCAAATTTGTTTCCTGTAAACTGGGATACGTAGTGGTTGTTCAGTTAAGTGCGTTGACATTGGATGGATATAAATAGGTACCTTATACTGTTGTTGAATTAATGCGGCGTTGCCCGTATGATCCTCATGGAAATGAGTCAATACAACCTGGTCAAAATCACATATTTCAAAGAAAATGCTGAATTCATTTCTAAGTGACTGCGATCCTGTATCAATTAGCACCCCATCTACCACATAGCTATATACAGACATCGTCGTACGCGGGATTGTAACCATACAATTTGCCATGAAAACTTCATTTTCTTGTGAAATTTCTCCTTTTGTTTCAATGAACGTATTCATTATTCACACCCCTTACTGTAGTTTATCATGACATAAAGTGATTGAGTATTCACTCATTTAGAAATTATTGATTTAATTTAAGGTCAATATTGAAGTGAACGATTTTCTGAATAAGTTCTTTCGGTAAAGGTTGTGCATGCGGAAGGTGAATCGTTCCTTTTGCATAATTAAAGTTTGCAAGTTCGTCTTCAAACGCCTTAACCGCCGCCACCCCGACATGTAACCCGATATGTTTTTGTTGCATTGCAAAGTGAACAATATTGCCGTTCTGTACGTAAGTCGGCATATTCCAACTGATTTTCTCCATTGCATTGGGTGCCGCTTGACGAATTAGTGTCCTAAGCTCTTGAAGTCGTGCTTGTCCCGTTTCAGGGAATTGATCAATATAATCGTCAACAGAATGAACAGCTATACAAGAATGTGGCTGGTTTTTCCTTTTGAAACTACGTTCACAACTGGGACATGTCCACATACAAATCTCCTCCTACAAAATAATGATAAGTCGACATGATTGTATCACAACCACATGGATGAAATAATAAAATGGGAATTCTTGACGGTTTGCCTATTAATTGATAGTCTAACCCCATTATCAGGAGGAAAAATGTTTGGTTTACAATGCTAGCTAAATTTTGGAGGGGGTCCTTTGAAATTATTTCAGAATCAATATAAACAGTTCATATTGTATGTTGGATTAGCGATTGTTTGTATCGCTTCATTTATATTTGTCTTTAACAACGCCTCATTTTACGATCGCCCAATTGCCAAAGTAGTAGGGGCGGAGATAATCGATGAGAGGCAAGTAACTGATTTTAGAAATAATATAGATAAGCTATTTACTCAACATCTCGTGGCTGAGATGAGAAATGGGAAGGAAAAAGGACAGCGAATTGAACTGATCAATGAATATTCATATTCGGGTGCGTATGATCAAAAATATAAGGTAGGCAATGAATTATTTATATTACTCGATAAAAGTACGTCAAATAACGATATGCTGAGCGGGACGATTAAAGACGTGAAACGGGACAAGTATCTCGTTATCATTTGTTGGGTTTTCATTTTTACATTACTCATTGTTGGTAAGAGGCAGGGGCTATTTTCTGTCATCAGTTTAATCATCAATGCGGCATTATTATCTTTCGCATTAGACGTATACGTAAATAATTCATCGATTAGTTTAGTGGTGATATGTGGTGTGACCGCTATTTTATTCACTGTTATTTCTTTGTTTCTTGTCAACGGTATTAATGAAAAAACGTATGCTGCGATTATCGCCACATTAATCGGTACATTCGCTTCGCTTTTAATTACATATTTTGTCATTTGGATTACCGCGGAAAATGGACTTCGTTATGAAGAAATGCAGTTTATTTCGAGACCGTACCAAATGGTCTTCATGGCGGGTTTGTTTGTCGGTTCACTTGGTGCAGTGATGGACATTGCGATTACGATGTCCGCTTCAATCTTTGAAATATACGAGAAAAATCCAGATGTCACTTCAAAAGCATTACAAAAATCGGGGATGGAAATTGGGAAGGACGTTATGGGAACGATGACAAGTATTTTGTTTTTTGTTTATATAAGTGGTTCGCTTCCCATGTTAATTTTATATTTGAAAAATGCCGCACCGTTAGGATTTACGTTGTCCATGAATCTTTCCTTAGAACTAGCGAGAGCATTAGCAGGAGGGATTGGCATCGTACTCACGATACCAATTGGACTTTATACGGCGATACTTTTCGTTAATCGAAAGAGGGCACGCTTATGAATGTTTTAGTTGTATTGGCAATGATTTTATTTGGATTGATGGTGCTTGTTGGTGGTAAAAAAGGGGTTAAATCTTTTATTTCTTTGTTTATCAATTTCGGGGTTATTTTAGTGATGGTTTTCTTTATGATGGATCCAAATACAAATCCCATTATATTAACGTTGATGGCTTGTATCAGCATCGTTTGTGTCAATCTATTTTATGTTAATGAAGTGAACGGTAAGACGAAAATGGCGTTCGTTTCAACGATTGTCACGCTCATAGTTTTATTTTTGTTCATTTATTTCATCACGAGTTCTGCGATGATCCAAGGGTTTGGCGAAGAAGAAATTGTCGAGTTAGCACCGTTTTCGTTGTTAATTGGCATCGATTTTGTGAAAATTAGTGTCTCCATTGTCATCATCAGTACAGTTGGAGCCATTACAGACGTTGCAATCGCTATCTCCTCACCGATGCGTGAATTGAAAGTTCATAATCCGAACATGAGTCGGAAAGATTTGTTTACATCGGGCATGCGCATAGGCCGAGATATTTTAGGAACGGATACGAATACGTTATTTTTTGCTTTTATTGGCGGTTATTTAGCGCTTATCCTATTGTTTAAAGATTTATCGTACTCCATTGGTGAAATTGTTAATTCAAAAATATTTGTCGCCGAAATTGTTACAATCTTGTGCGCTAGTATCGGCATCGCGATCATCATTCCAATTACTTCATGGATTAATGCTACGTATTTAACGAGTAAAAGTTATAAGCCTTGAAAACAATCCCCCCGTTTATCGTTCAACTCCGATAGATGGGGGATTTCTTTTAGAATACAGGAAAACAATTATTTATGATTGTAATTAAGAACCATTGCCTTTTCATATCTTTATAAAAAGATATGAAGAGGTGAAGGGATGTTTATGAAAAAAGGATGTTTGACGATAATTGCGTTATTGGTCGTGGTACTTGCTTTATTTCCTATCCTGTCAAACGTCGACGATTTTAAAAGTATGGTGACGAGACATACATCAGTTTTTTTATCGGAAGAAAGGCAACTCAAGGTGTTTGAGGAATCTTTAATCGAAGATGGGGGATTTTTTGATCAGGTGAGTAAAAAAATAAGCGAACAAGGGTATGAACATATTATGCAAGGTATGGTGTATTCCAAAGAAGATATTCGTATTGAGGTTTTATTAACCAATACCGAAGCTTCTGATGAAGTGAGGAAGGAAATAGTAGCCATGTTTAATGAAACGGTAATAAAAAATAAAATGGAGCCGTCCATTTTTGAAGTGAAAGTTCGTGCAGAATAGCTTATGAACACTGGAAAGGCCGGCTCCAAGAGTTTTTTATTTCAAGTGTTATCTTTTTGAATCTAAATATCGATAAAGTGTTGATTTGCTGATGCCTGTTTCTTCTTTAATTTGATGAAGTGTATATTGTTTGCTGTGATACATAGCAAAAGCTCTATTCAAGTTATCGTCTGATTTTCTCGGTCGCCCGATTGTTTTTCCGCGCTGTTTTGCTGCTTGAATCGCGAATGTAGACGTATGACTTAAAAAAGCTGATTGTAATTCGGTGAAAAATTCAGCCCATGTAAGGATAGAGCCTTCTGTGATGTACTGATTCGTGATTTGTTCATCAAGGAAATGGATTGTAATTTCATCACGTTTTGCAAGTCGTAAAATATCTAAGAAATGATGTAATGAGTCCGCGAGTGTTTCAATGTTTTGGACAAACAGTTTATCGCCTTTTTGGATTGACATGAATAGGTTTTCGAGTTCAGTTCTTTTTTTTGCAAAGGCATGAGATTCCGTAAATAATTGATTAATTTCAATAGATAATAATTGTTTTTGCATAAGCGGGTCTTGAACGATTGGGCGCATGTATCCGTAATTCAATTTTTTCACTCCTTTGTTCCCAAAAGCCTTTAGTTTTGGGAGGGAAGATGATATGATAACTACATTATATCACTATAAAGGAGATTTTCTATGCAGACATTTAAACATGAGTGGTTTGGGAATATTCGCGCTGATATTTTAGCGGGGATTGTAGTTGGACTGGCTCTTATTCCTGAAGCATTGGCTTTTGCATTTATCGCTGGGGTTGACCCACGCGTTACACTATATGCATCATTTACAATTGCTGTCATCATTGCATTTGTTGGGGGAAGACCAGGAATGGTTTCAGCCGCGACAGGTGCTATGGCCTTAGTCGTCGTTAGTTTAGTCGCTGAACACGGTTTACAGTATTTATTGGCCGCAACAATTTTGACTGGAATTATCCAATTCCTACTTGGAATATTCGGGGTCGCGAATTTAATGCGATTTATTCCTAATTCCGTCATGCTAGGCTTCGTAAATGCGCTCGGCATTATGATATTTCTCGCGCAAATGCCTTATTTAATCGGTGGAAGTATGATGACGTATATTTTTGCGGTTGTAACGCTTATTCTAGTGTACGCAATACCGCGCTTTTTTACACTAATACCGGCGCCGTTACTTGCAATTATCATTATGACGGTCATCGCCTTTTTAAGTGGAGTCAATTTGCAAACAATCGGTGATTTAGGAACAATGCCGTCTACGTTACCGGTGTTTTTCTTACCAGATATTCCATTGAATTTTGAAACGTTGAAAATTATCTTGCCATATTCATTAGCATTAGCGATTGTCGGGTTGTTAGAATCTTTATTAACCGCGCAAGTACTAGACGATATGACAGATACACCAAGTAACAAAAACAAAGAGGCTCGTGGACAAGGGATTGCGAATTTCATCAATGGATTTTTTGGTGGATTAGCTGGTTGTGCATTAATCGGCCAATCTGTCATTAATGCAAAATCTGGTGGTCGTGGTCGACTATCAACATTTGTCGCAGGTGCGTTTCTAATGTTCCTGATTATTGTGCTAGGTGATGTTGTCATCGATATACCAATGCCAGTACTAGTTGGTGTGATGATTATGGTAAGTGCGACAACGTTTAATTGGAGTTCGTTTAAGTTTCTAAAACAAGCCCCAAAATCAGAATCGATTGTCATGCTCGTTACTGTAGCGATTATTTTATATACCCACAACTTAGCAATTGGCGTTATTTTAGGCGTTATTTTAAGTTCTCTATTTTTCGTAGCTCGTATCTCTAGAGTGGTAGTTTCAGAGGAAAACGGGTATTATAGAGTAAAGGGACCCTTGTTTTTCGCCTCAACGACGAAATTTATCCAGTCGTTTGAGCATATAGATGGTAATAAAATTACGATTGACTTTGAAGACAGTCAAATTTGGGATGAATCGGCAGTTGGTGCGATTTTGAAAGTGCGACAAAAACTTGAACAAAAAGGCATCGATGTACAAATTTCAGGATTAAATTCTTCAAGTCAAGAACTGTATAAACAACTCATGTAGGGAGGGGTTTAAATGAAAGTTGCAGTTGCAGTTGACGGTTCGGATAATGCGATGCGTGCTGCAAAACATGCGATTATGCTCGCCACATATTTACCAGATACAAGTTTAGAAGTCATTATGGTGATTGATCTAGACAAGGTGAAGGATGAGTATTTATTAACCCAAAGTGCTGAAAGTTTAAGGTTGAAGCGAGAACGAAAAGTACACCCTATAATTGAATTAGCCAGCAAGCAACAGATTGATGTTGAAACAACAATATTAAAAGGAAAACCGAGTCAAGAAATTATTCAATATGTGAATAAAAATGCGATTGATCAGCTTGTCGTAGGTAGCCGAGGTCTCAATTCATTCCAAGAAATGATTGTGGGCAGTGTGAGTCATCGGGTGATGAAGTATGTGAAGTGCCCTGTAACGATTGTTAAGTAGTGCGGGGAGCCGTGCAAGATACTTACGGACAATGAGTTATTAAAGTATAGAATAAAAGGAGAAGCTACAGAACATTAAATGTTCGGTTAGCTTCTCCTTTTTGTTTAATTAAATGCTTAATTAAACAGGCATAGGACCTTCCCAAATAACATTGCAATATGAGTATGTGGATGATATTATGGATTTTATTATTATCGGTCGGAGGCTTTATTAAAATGCAGTCTATCAGAATCCGGATGACATCCAAGTCAATGAGCTAATTGAATAGTTGCACAAGCTCTATTTGTCTAGAGCATTCGGGATAGGTATGCCTTTTATAAGCCCATATGTAAACAGAGAGAGAGGCTCTTCTCTCTTTTTTTGTTGTTCTCTTTTATTTTAGCAGAATAACTTAAAAGATATAGGATGGGTATGCACTTTTCCGATTACTTCTGTACTAGCAAGCACATGATAAAGAAATATAAACAAAAGGAGAACTATCCTATATGAAAGAACAATCAACTGGAACAAAGGAATACGAATTTCTTGCCGACAATCCGAATGTGAAAGTATTACCAATTATGCTATCCCTTATAATTGGGGCATTTTTCGCGATTTTAAATGAAACACTTTTAAATATTGCACTCATCACACTTATGGAAGAGTTCGGTATTTCATTAACCACAGTGCAGTGGATGGCAACTGGTTTTATGCTTGTTATGGGTGTCGTCATTCCTGTTTCGGCTTTATTATTACAATGGTTTACAACGAGACAATTATTTTTAAGTACAATGATAATCTTTACAATTGGTACGATGATTAGTGCATCGGCACCGACTTTTTCAATTTTATTAATCGGGCGGTTAATTCAAGCGGTCGGGACTGGGTTGTTAATGCCGATTATATTTAATGTTTTTTTATTAATCTTCCCGCCCGAGCGACGAGGAAAAGTGATGGGGATGGTTGGTCTTGTCATTATGTTTGCGCCTGCAATTGGGCCGACACTTTCCGGAGTCATCGTTGAATATTTAGGGTGGCGTTATTTATTTATCACAGTCATTCCCTTTGCTTTATTTTCTATCGCGTTTGCTTATAAGTTTTTAGTGAATGTATCTGAAGTGACAAAACCAAAAATTGATATTATTTCTATTGTCTTTTCTACAATAGGTTTTGGGTCTACTGTATATGGCTTTAGTGCCGCTGGAGAAAGTGCGGACGGTTTTCTAAGTATGAATGTTTTAATTGCGATTATTGCTGGTGTAATAGGGATTGTATTATTTGTTTTGAGACAACTTAAATTGGAGGAGCCTGTTATGGATTTACGGGTCTTTAAATATCCGATGTATACCCATGCAGTGTTTATGTTTTTAATCATTATTATGACCATGTTTGCTTCGGAAATTATTTTACCGATGTTTATGCAAGGGCCGTTAGCGTTAACAGCGGCAACAGCGGGATTAGTCTTGCTACCGGGTAGTCTTTTGAATGGAATTATGTCACCGTTTATGGGCCATCTTTTTGATAAATTTGGACCGCGTGTATTGATGATTCCCGCTACACTTGTCTTAAGTGGAACAATGTTCATGATGAGTAGATTGACAGCAGAGACATCTTTATGGGTGATTATAGTTGGTTATATATTAATTATGTTAAGTGTTTCAGCAATTATGATGCCTGCAGAAACAAACGGGCTCAACCAACTGCCTAAAAGACTTTATCCTCATGGAACTGCAGTCATGTCAACACTACAGCCAGTTGGTGGTGCCATCGGTGTATCGGTATTTATCAGCATATTGAATGCAAGACAGCTTAGTTTTTTACAACAATCGAACACACCAAGTGATCCGGCTACAATAAGTGAGGCGATGGTGGCGGGTGTTGAGTTGGTTTATTTCATAGCCTTTGCAATGACCATTGTCGCAGTGATTTTAGCCTTTACTGTTTATCGGGCGAAACCACAAGAGGATGTACAGGTACAAAAAGAAGGATAAATAATATGTGAAAAAAATGCCGTTCCAGTATTTGGGGTGGCATTTTTGTATCCTTTTTTAACGTACCACACTATATAGAGGGTGAAGGTTTTTATTCTATAAATATGGAGTTGTCAAAACTTACGGGCAATTCATATGCGATTTTTTTTGTGTCGCGCCTGGACAACGATCATTGGGCTTACATTTTATATGTAAAAAGGAGGATTTAAAATTGGTGAGGATAAAAAAACAATTCGTGACAAGTCGTAAGAATACGTTTCCTGGAACGAATGGACGTAAGTTTATTACCATTCACGAGACGGCAAATTATTCTAGAGGTGCAGGCGCGCAAATGCATGCAAATTTGCAATCGAGTGGATTTTCAGCGTCCTGGCATTGGCAAGTAGACGACAAGGTAGCGATACAATCATTTCCGCATACGGTTAGATGTTGGCATGCAGGTGACGGTGTTGGAAATGGCAACTATCAATCTATTGCCATAGAGATTTGTGTGAATGTAGATGGTGATTTTCGGCAAGCAGTCGTCAATGCTGTGGCTTTAGTGAAGAAAATTATGAGAGATGAAGGAATTCCAATCAACAACGTTGTGCAACACAATCACTGGAGTGGGAAAGACTGCCCGCATCACTTACGTAAAGGGGATAAAGGAATCAATTGGGCTACTTTTAAAAGACTCATTCAAACAACAGCTGAACTAGCAACAAGTAATTTATCTTTTGGAAGCCGGGGAGAAGCGGTGAAACAGCTCCAAACCGATTTAAACAAACTCGGTTATAAACTAACAGTAGACAGAATCTATGGGCCGCAAACCCAAAAAGCATTAAAAGAAGCATTGGCTAGACAAACGGCTTCCTCTGTGAAAATAGTGAAGTATGGAGATAAAGGCGAAGCAGTCAAACGGCTCCAAACCGATTTAAATAAATTCGGTTATAAACTAACGGTAGACAGCTCATTTGGTCCGGCAACAGAACGTGCAGTGAAAGCGTTTCAATCATCTCAAAAATTAACAGCAGACGGAATTGTGGGTCCGAAAACTCAAAAAGCATTGAAGGCAGAACCGGTTAAGCAGCCTATCCGTAAAAAAATCTTAAGGTTCGGAGATCAAGGCGAAGATGTTCGAGCGATGCAAGCAGCATTGGCTAGTATAAGTTTTTATCCTGATAAAGGGGCAAAAAATAATGGCGTTGACGGGTATTTCGGACCTAAAACGCTTGATGCTGTAAAGCGTTTCCAGTCTGTATATACACCTACTGAAGTAGATGGCATATTTGGTCCTAAAACCCAGGATGCGTTGAATAAAGCAATTAAAAATAACTAATTCGTTCATCCATGAGTTAGGAGATACTTTATCTCTAGGGATCATAAGGCGTTAGGAAAATATTTAATCATGTTTTTGAAGAAAACGTTGATCGTAAAGGCAGTATGTCCAACTCAAGTTTAACCTTGTCCATATATTATATAGAACGGCCGTATCTAATTGATAAAGAAAGGAGGGGGAGCAAATGTGTTGTAGAGGTAATCATCATAACCATGATCAAAGCCGACCAGTTAGGTTGATTTGTGAATGTTTTGAAGACAACAATCGTAGACAATCGGAGACATTGTTTTGCCGATGCCAGCAAGTGTTAGGCGGACGTGATGAGAATCACCACCATCACGACCACCATCGTTGCCGCGAAAACGATGTTCGGGATGAGCGAGATGATCGTAGAAATCATCGTCGTAACGATGTTTTAGGTGAGCGAGATGATCGTAGGAAACATCGTCACAACGACGTTCGTGGAGGGCGAGATGACCGCAGAAGACGCTGTAACTTCTGTAGTTTTTGGTTCTAAAAAATAAATCCAAACATGATGACCCAAGTAGGTAAGCACTGAAAAAAGCGGCTATTTCTAGAGTGGTCGCTTTTATTTATAATCATCACCACTATGAGGAACATGTTAAATGTTCCAATCCTAATCATCTAAAACAATATGTTTAATTGGTTTGCCGTTCTGCCGAAATTAGTTTGCACATAAACTTAAGGGGGATGATGCGATGTTTGAAGTGTATGATGTGATTTTGCATTCTTAAATGGTAGGCATCGTAGAGATATTTAAACGCGCAGGAGTGCATAAGAAATTCTTACCATTAATATCGTTACTCTTAGGCATTATTGTAGGTGTCGTATATGTGACAGACTTTTACTGGAAGCAAGGAGCCCTTGTAGGCGCAATGCTAGGGTTATCCGCAAGTGGTTTATATAGTAGCTCCAAAAATACTTTTGAAAAAGATGATGAAGAATAATTTTATTTCTACATCTTTTTTTGAAGATTTTTAATGTAAAAGAATAAAAACCATGTTTCTTCCTCATAATTCATATGAAAACTATTTGAATCAAACCCTTCATGTGATATAGTAATGATGGATGAAAGTAGGTGGTTCACGTGCGTAAAAAATATGGTAAGCTTCGAAAAAAGGGCAACTTAATTGTATTTCCTGGAACAGCTGAAAAGTTAATTCGTGAAGGAATGCAGTATGTTGAGCAACAACAATTTGAACAAGCTGTCCATTCGTTTGAAGAAGCGATGCAATTTGAACCAGAATCGGATGAATTTTTACTTCCTTATGCAATTGCACTTTATGAAATAAAAGCGTTTCAGCGTGCTAAGGAAATAACGGCAATGTTATTAAATCGTGGACCCGAAGATTACATAGGTACGATGGAGTTGTACTTGACGATACTCATTCATTTAGAAGAGTATGAAGATGTTGAAATGAAAATTGATATCTTATTGGAAGAAGGTTTTGTGCCTCAAGGAATGCTAAGTAAATTTAAATACTTACGCGATCTAAACAAACGGCTGGCGTTACGATATGGTAATGAAGAACCAATAGGGGCAGATGCACCATTCACGTTAGAAGAGTTTCTGGCGATGGATGGATTAGGTCAACAACAATTGCTTGCTTCTTTAGACGGAACGGATCTTCATGCAATCATAGAAGTGTTAGAGGATATTGTGGAAAGTAGCGAACTTTCTCCGATTGTCGTAACATTTGCGTTGACGCTATTGCACCAAGCACAATACTCAAGACAAGTCACGGTTCGTAAATTCGGTTTCGAGAAAGAAGTCATACCAGCCACAATGGCGTTACCAGGTCAGGATAAACGAACGCAAGCAGTTCTGGCTGAGTTGGAAAAGCTTTTAATCCAAGACCCATCACGATTGGAGTTAGCTTATGGCCTCGTCGAGAAATTTATGATTATTGCCTATCCGTTCGATTGGGGAAGTTATTCTAAAGAGGAAATTGCAAATGCCTATATTGAATACATAGATAGTTTATTTTCAGGTGAAGAACTTCCCAATACACCCCTTCTTGCATTCATCAAACAATTGGACAACGATTCAGATTTTAAACCAGTATAAAATATATTGAAAGATCATGACGTTATGCTATACTGAAACAGTTGTCAAAATTGCATATACGTGTAAAATAGATTTACAAAAGATTCGGAGGTTTTTTAACATGTCAATTAAATGGGAAAAACAAGAAGGTAACCAAGGCGTTTTAACAGTTGAGGTTCCAGCAGAAGAAGTTACAAAAGGTCTTAATCAAGCATTTAAAAAAGTTGTGAAAGATGTACAAGCTCCAGGTTTCCGTAAAGGAAAAATGCCACGTAAAATGTTTGAAAAAATGTACGGTGTAGAAGCTTTATACAATGATGCATTAGACTTCATCTTACCAGATGCTTATTCGAATGCAGTTGAAGAAGCAGGAATTGAGCCAGTAGATCGTCCTGAAATCGACATCGAGCAAATGGAAAAAGGCAAAGAACTTATTTTCAAAGCGACAGTTACAGTAAAACCTGAAGTGAAACTAGGAGAATACAAAGGTTTAGAAGTGACACGTCAAGAAACTGAAGTAACAGATGAAGAAATTGAAGAGCAATTAAAAGATCGCCAAACAGCATTTGCTGAACTAGTTGTAAAAGAAGACGGCGAAGTTCAAAACGGTGATACAGTTAAACTAGACTTCAAAGGTTTCTCTAACGGTGAAGCATTTGAAGGTGGAGAAGCACAAGACTTCGATTTAGAAATTGGTTCAGGTTCTTTCATTCCAGGCTTTGAAGACCAAATGATTGGTATGAAAGTCGGCGAAGAAAAAGAAATCGAAGTATCTTTCCCAGAAGAATACCATGCAGCAGAACTTGCAGGTAAACCAGCTGTATTCGAAGTGAAAGTTAATGAAATTAAAGCAAAAGAAACGCCAGAGTTAGATGACGAACTTGCAAAAGAAATCGACGAAGAAGTTGAAACGCTAGACGAGTTACGTAAGAAAATGAAAGAACAAACAGCTGAAGAAAAGAAAAATGCTTCTGAAACAGCGCTTCGCGATGATCTTGTTGAAGCAGCAGCACGCAATTCAGAAATCGATATTCCAGAAGTCATGATCGAATCAGAAGTTGAGCGCATGATGGGTGAATTCGAACAACGTCTACAACAGCAAGGTATGAACCTTGATCTTTATTTCCAATTCTCAGGTCAAGATAAAGAGGCGCTGAGTAACCAAATGAAAGACGATGCATTAAACCGTGTACGTGTTTCATTAACACTTGAAGCAATTGGTAAAGAAGAAAACATCGAAGTTGCAGAAGAAGACATTAACGAAGAATTACAGAAAATGTCTGATCAATTCGGTATGGACGTAGAGCAAATTAAAGCAGCATTAGGTGGTACTTCAGTACTTGAAAACGACCTTCGTTTCAATAAAACAGTTGAATTCCTTGTGGAAAACGCAAAAATTACTGAATAAGAAAAAGATATATGGACAAGGTACGGTAGACCGTACCTTGTTTTACATAAAATAAGTATTTTCAAGTCAATTGGTAATTAATTGAGTCCAAATTAGTTGATTATACGGATTGAGTCTTGTAATATTGTCACTTGAAAAGGGGTGAGCATAATGTTCAAATTTAACGATGAAAAAGATAATTTAAACTGTTCCTTTTGTGGAAAATCCCAAGAACAAGTTCGGAAGCTTGTAACAGGCCAAGGGGTCTATATTTGCGACGAATGCGTTGAACTTTGTGCCGAAATCGTCAAAGAGGAGATCGAGCTTGAAGAAGGTTTCGAGTTAAAAGATGTCCCAAAACCGAGAGAAATACAAAGTATTCTTGATGACTATTTAATTGGGCAGGACCGAGCAAAGAAATCGCTCGCGGTAGCTGTATATAATCATTACAAGCGTGTCAATTCTGGTAGTAAAATTGATGATGTAGAACTTGCGAAATCTAACATCGTTCTGATTGGACCTACTGGAAGTGGTAAGACATTACTCGCTCAAACGTTAGCCCGTATTCTTGATGTGCCATTCGCTATTGCAGATGCGACGTCATTAACAGAGGCCGGCTACGTCGGAGAGGATGTCGAAAATATATTACTAAAATTAATTCAAGCAGCAGATTATGATGTTGAAAAAGCTGAAAAAGGCATTATCTACATCGATGAAATCGATAAAGTTGCACGCAAATCTGAAAACGCATCGATTACACGAGACGTATCAGGTGAAGGTGTTCAACAAGCGCTACTGAAAATTTTAGAAGGGACGGTTGCAAGTGTTCCGCCACAGGGTGGACGTAAGCATCCGCATCAAGAGTTTATCCAATTAGATACAACGAATATCCTCTTTATCGTTGGTGGCGCTTTTGATGGCATTAACGATATTATTAAAAGAAGAATTGGTCAAAAGCTCATTGGATTTGGTACAGAGACAGAGCCAGTTGAAGAAGATTCGCTTCTTTCAAAATTAATTCCGGAAGACCTACAAAATTACGGTCTAATCCCTGAGTTTATTGGTCGTTTACCGGTACTTGCAAGCCTTGAGCCGCTTGATGAAGATGCATTGTTACAAATTTTAACATTACCAAAAAATGCGATTGTCAAGCAGTATCAAAAGATGTTAGAAATTGACGGGGTTAACCTAAGTTTTGAAGAAGATGCTTTAATGGAGATTGCGAAAGAAGCTATAGAGCGGAAAACCGGTGCCCGTGGATTACGTTCAATCATTGAAAACATCATGTTAGATATTATGTATGAATTACCGTCTCTTGAAGAAGTGACTGAATGTGTAATTACAAAAGATTCAGTCCTTAACAAAACAAGTCCTATTTTGTTAAAAGAAGATGGGTCTGAATACACGATATTAGATGATAAAGACTCGGCGTAATGCCTGAAGGACAAAGCTGACACCGATTGTGCATAGATATTTGCGCATGTAGGTTGTCAGCTTTTTCCTTCTATCTATACATATTTTATTCCAACGGAGGTGTTTTTAGCTTGAAACAAAACAAACATACAAATATTCCTTTATTACCGCTTCGTGGAATCCTCATTTATCCGACCATGATCTTACATATAGATGTGGGACGTGAACGATCTATTTTTGCAATTGAACGTGCACTTGAGCAAGACAGCCTCATATTTTTAGCAACCCAAAAAGATGCAAGTATTGAAAACCCAGAACGAGATGATTTATACGATATCGGTACGTTCGCCGCTGTTAAATCGATTAAGGAATTAGAAAACGGTACGCATCGGGTTTTAATTGAAGGGATTGCGCGGGCTGAATGGACAAAGTATGAAGAGGATGACTTGTTTAGTGTCGTCGATGTAACAACTTATCAAGACACAACAAAAGTTGATGTTGAAATTGAAGCGTTAATGCGAACACTCGTTAAGTACTTTGAAAAATATGTGAAGGCATCTAAAAAGCTTTCAAAAGATACGTTTAATTCGATTGCAGAAATTCGTGAGCCAGGAAGATTAGCGGATATGGTTACCTCGAATTTACCAATCAAAATTGAAGCAAAACAAGAAGTGCTTGAATTATTGAAAGTGGATGAACGACTTGAATGGCTTATAAACACTTTGCACAATGAGCAAGAAGTACTGTTGATGGAAAATAAAATTACTGCACGTGTCCAACAAGCAATGGAAAGGACGCAGAAAGAATTTTATTTGCGCGAGCAGATGAAAGCGATTCAAACAGAACTCGGTGATAAAGATGGAAAAGGGTTGGAAATTGCTGAACTGAAAGAGAAAATTGAACAAGCAAACATGCCAGAAGGTGTTCAAGAAGTTGCAGAGCGCGAATTAAATCGATATGAAAGAATTCCTGCAGCCTCAGCTGAAAGTGGAATCATACGTAGCTATATTGATTGGCTTGTCGCGCTCCCTTGGTCCGTTGCGTCAAAAGATCAGTTAGATATTAACCGTTCGGCTGAAATCTTAAATCGAGACCACGATGGGTTAGAACAGGTGAAAGAACGGATCCTTGAATATTTAGCCGTTCGTCAATTAACAAATTCACTACGCGGTCCAATATTATGTCTTGAAGGCCCACCGGGTGTAGGTAAGACATCTTTAGCACGCTCAATCGCAGAATCATTAGGCCGTAAATTTGTTCGTATATCACTAGGTGGTGTGCGTGATGAATCTGAAATTCGAGGTCATAGACGAACGTATGTCGGTGCGATGCCTGGAAGAATTATTCAAGGGATGAAAAAAGCTGAGAAAATAAATCCAGTCTTCTTATTGGATGAAATTGATAAGATGTCCAACGATTTCCGCGGTGACCCATCTGCGGCCATGTTAGAAGTATTAGATCCCGAACAAAATGCAACGTTTAGTGACCATTATATTGAAGAACCATTTGATTTATCGGAAGTATTATTTATTGCAACTGCAAATGATTTAAGTGCGATACCTGGTCCGCTACGTGATAGAATGGAAATAATTTCGCTCACAAGTTATACAGAATTAGAAAAAAGTACAATTGCTAAAAATCATTTAATTCCAAAGCAGATGAAAGAACATGGTTTAACAGGTGCTGCTTTACGGATAAATGATGAAGCGATTCTTGATATCATTCGCTATTACACAAAAGAAGCAGGCGTCCGTGGGTTAGAACGTAAAATTGCTGCGGTTTGCCGAAGAGCGGCAAAACAAGTTGTGACTGGCGAGAAAAAGCGTGTAGTGATTACATCAAAGACATTAGAAGATATTCTCGGTAAAAAGAAATTTAGGTACGGACTTGCGGAAACGGTTAATCAAGTCGGTGTAGCAACAGGGCTTGCTTATACGCAAGTAGGGGGAGACACATTGCAAATTGAAGTATCTCTTTCACCTGGTAAGGGAGAGTTAATGTTAACCGGGAAATTGGGTGACGTAATGAAAGAGTCTGCACAAGCAGCACTTTCGTATGTACGATCCAAAACGGAAGCATTTCAAATCGACCCGAAATTTCACGAAACCAATGACATTCATATCCACGTTCCCGAGGGAGCTACTCCGAAAGATGGACCATCCGCCGGAATTACAATGGCAACCGCACTCGTTTCTGCATTAACGGAGCGAAAAGTACGGAGAGAAGTAGGAATGACTGGTGAAATTACGCTTCGTGGACGTGTTCTTCCAATTGGCGGGGTAAAAGAAAAAAGTTTAAGTGCACATCGTGCAGGGTTAACAACAATTATTTTACCGTTTGACAATGAACGAGACATTGAGGATATCCCTGAGAGTGTCCGTAAACAACTAACTTTTAAATTTGTAACAGATGTCGAAGAAGTCCTAGACATCGCATTGGAGGCTGAGGACAAGTGAAAGTCCATAACGTAGAAATGATTATGAGTGCGGTAAGACCTGAGCAATATCCTGACGAAGGATATCCAGAGTTTGCACTCGCGGGACGTTCCAACGTAGGAAAGTCTTCTTTTATTAATCGAATGATTGCACGAAAGAGTTTGGCAAGAACATCTTCTAAACCAGGAAAAACACAAACACTCAACTTTTATAAAATTGAAGAACAGTTGTTTTTTGTCGATGTACCTGGATACGGATATGCAAAAGTTTCAAAGACCGAACGTGAAGCCTGGGGAAAAATGATTGAAGAATATTTAACGACACGTGAAGAATTGCGTGCAGTGATTCAAATCATTGATGTTCGTCATCCGCCAACGACAGACGATCGGTTAATGTATGATTTTCTAAACCATTTTGAAATTCCAGCAATCATTATTGCAACAAAAGCCGATAAAATTCCTAAAGGGAAAGTAAATAAACATTTAAAAATTGTCCGCGACCAGTTAAATATGCGACCAGACGATCCATTAATCTTATTCTCCTCTGAAAAAGGAACAGGCATGGAAGAAACCTGGAAAGAAATCAAAAAAAGGATGTAAACAAAAGCTGAGGGGGATTGCCTAGATGCGACAGGCATAAGGCAGGCTGAAACAGCGGCGTTTTTTTGCCGCAGTGTCAGCTTGACTTATGACCCGAGCATCTATCCCCCGAAGCTGGATGTAATCAAAAGTGGAAAGCGCTGCTTAGCCTCGACAGGCGTTGGAGGGCTTGCCGTAAAAGGCACGTACTTTGTGCCTTTTCGGAAAGACCGAAACGACCCGAGAGACTAGCGCTTGGAACTGGATGTAATCAAAAGTGGAAAGCGCTGCTTAGCCTCGACAGAAAAAGTCTTCTACCTGTGAAATTAACACATATAATAAAATTAAAGGCATTCGCTTTTCTAAACAATGAAACGGTTGATCATCAAAAGATCATCCGTTTTATTGTATATATAACAAAAATGAGATAGGCTAAGTTTAAAAACACATAATCTTTGAACTACATTATATAACTGGTTATATTTATATTAGAACAATTATAAAAACAAGCTAGAAACCTATGCATTTCATAAGGTGTTCACATTTGGTGAACCCATGGGGATTGATATATGTTATACTAATCATAATGAAATATAAGAACGTTGAGAGGTGTGAGCACCAAAGTGCATACAATTGTAGTAGGTGTTAACCATCGGACGGCACCTGTAGAATTAAGAGAAAAACTGTCGTTTGTTGAATCAGAACTGCCGCAAGCAATGCGATTACTTCAACAACAAAAAAGTATTTTAGAGAACATTATTATTTCAACCTGTAACAGAACAGAGATTTATGCAGTTGTCGATCAGATACATACTGGACGTTATTATATAAAGCGCTTTTTATCGGAATGGTTTTCGATTCCGATAAAAGTATTTGAAAATCATTTAATCATTCACGAGAATGATGACATGATTGAACATTTAATGAAAGTTTCGGCTGGCATGGATTCTATGGTCCTTGGAGAAACTCAAATATTAGGGCAAGTTCGGGATAGTTTTCTAGAGGCGCAATCTATCGGAACAACCGGTACTGTCTTCAATCAACTATTTAGACAGGCAATTACTTTTTCGAAAAGAGCGCATTCAGAAACGGACATCGGTGCGAATGCCGTATCTATTTCCTATGCAGCAGTTGAATTAGCAAAACAAATTTTTGGAAACTTAAATCATAAACATGTGTTGATTTTAGGTGCCGGCGAAATGGGTGAATTGGCACTTAAAAATTTACAAGGTAGCGGTGCAGAAAAAGTAACAGTTGTGAACCGAACCTTTTCGACGGCTGAAGAGATGGCTCAGAAATTTGGCGGCGTCGCAAAGCCAATGAATGAATTACAATGTGCGCTTGTAGAGGCGGATATTTTAATTAGTTCTACGGCCGCAACCGAATATGTCATTGATTATCAGACAATGAAATATGTAGAGCGTATGCGTAAAGGCAATTCTTTGTTTTTAATTGACATTGCTGTTCCGCGTGATTTAGACCCACGTATTGGTGAACTCTCCAATGTATTTCTATATGATATTGATGATTTACAAAGTATTGTGGATGCCAATTTGGCAGAACGTGAACGAGCTGCCGAAAAAATTGGTTATATGATTGAAGGTCAAATTATAGAATTTAACGAATGGCTTGCAACGCTTGGCGTCGTTCCTGTAATTACTGCGCTACGTGAAAAAGGCTTGCAAATCCAACGGACGACAATGGAAAGCATATTAAATAAAATTCCTGACTTAACAGAACGTGAGAAAAAGGTATTAAGTAAGCATACGAAATCGATTCTTAACCAATTAATTAGAGAACCTATCCGAGAAGCAAAAGAACTTGCAATGGAACCTAACTCTGCTGAAAAACTAGAGTTATTCCAAAAGATTTTCGGAATTGAGGAAGAAGTAGAAAGAGAGAAAGAAAAAGAAGCAATTGCAAAGTTAGCGAAAAAACGACTAAAAGTTCGTGCGAAGAATAATCCGGTGCCTAAACCTGAGTGGACATTTTAAAGCGAATAAGGAATTTCCGCATTTGAATGCTATATGAAAAATACGGAAATTCCTTTGTTTTTCCGCTATACTTGATAGTTTTAGAAAGGCAGTGGCATGATGACTGATATTACAATGTCAAGATTGCATGAATGGATGGTCGTCTTGTACGCGGTCAGTCTAGTATTTTATTTCATAGATTATTTGAATAAAGATCGCATCGCACACCGCAATGCTTTTAGCTTATTAATGCTCGTCTTTAGTATGCAATCGATTTTTCTTGTACTATTTATAATTGAAACGAAACGTTTCCCTGTATTGTCCTTGTTTGAAGGGATTTACTTTTATGCTTGGCTATTAATTACAATATCAATTGTCCTTCATCTTTTTACAAAACTCGGCTATGCGGTGTTTTTTTTAAATATAATTGGTTTTATCTTTATGACCATCCATACGTTTGCCCCTGTACAAATTAAGCAGTCCACAATAGGGGATGCGTTAATCTCAGAATTACTATTTATCCATATTACTTTTGCGATATTGTCTTACGTTGCATTTGCGATATCGTTTGTCTGTTCGGTATTGTATTTACTCCTCTATCGTAATTTGAAAGAGAAAAAATGGACAAAGCAATTTGGTCGATTACCATCGCTTCAACAAACTGCCACAGGCATGAAAACGGGGATAATTATTGGGATCCCTTTTTTATTTATTAGTTTAGTCCTGGGCATGCAATGGGCGCATATCGTCCTATCAGAATGGTCATTTTTTGATATGAAAATTGTCGGCTCATTTTTCATATTAATTGTTTATAGTTTTCTCTTGTTTGGGATTCAAACTGGAAGATTACGAGGGAATAATCATATGTGGGCAAATATATTTGCTTTTTTATTTGTCATTATTAATTTTTTTCTTGGGAGTACTCTATCCGGATTTCATTTTTGGATATAGTACAAAAGGATTCTGAGAGAGGAAAGAGTTCATTAGGAAGGGTTTGAATGCATTGAGAAAAATTGTTGTTGGTTCAAGAAGAAGTAATCTAGCAATGACTCAAACAAAGTGGTTTATTGAGCAAATGAAAGAAGCAGGTGCACCATTTGAGTTTGAAATTAAAGAAATTATGACAAAAGGTGATAAAAACCTTCATGTGAAGCTTTCTAAAGTAGGTGGGCAAGGTATATTTGTAAAAGAAATTCAAGATGCTTTATTTAATAAAGAAATTGATTTTGCGGTACACAGCATGAAAGACATGCCTGCTGAGTTGCCTGAAGGATTAATGATTGGATGTATCCCACCACGTGTTGATGCAAGAGATGCACTCATATCTACTGACCATGTGAAGTTAATGGATTTACCTGCTGGCTCAGTTGTAGGAACTTCGAGTTTACGTCGTAGTTCACAGCTATTATTAATGCGTCCTGACCTTGAAGTCAAATGGATTCGTGGAACTATTGAAGCGCGCATAGGAAAATTGCGTGAAGGTGAGTACGATGCAATCATACTTGCTGCTGCAGGGATGAAACGTGTTGGATGGGATGATGATATTGTCACAGAATTTTTCTCGGCTGAAGATGTCATTCCGTCAGTGGGACAAGGTGCACTTGGGATTGAATGTCGTTCGGATGATAAGGAGTTACTCGATGAACTGGCAAAAGTAAATGATCCGAAATCTTGGGATGAAGTAACAGCAGAGCGTACATTCTTATCTGAAATGGATGGCTCGGATCAAGTGCCAATCGGAGGTTATGCACAATTAGAAGGATCCAACGTTAAGTTTACAGGTTTTATTGCATCACCAGACGCAAAACAAGTGTTCAAACATACGGTTGTCCATGCGGATCCTGTACAGGCGGGAAAAGAAGTAGCAAAAGTATTGCGTGCAGAAGGTGCTAGCGAAGTAATCGAGAAAGTGTTGGCTGATTTAGACAATGAGAACAAGTGAACCACCACTCAATGGTGAAACGATTATTTTTACCGGAACGCCAAGGGCAACAGATGTATTTAGCTTAGTTGAAGAATACGGTGGAACACCGGTTTCATTGCCGCTTATTCAAGTGGCGGAATTGGTAGAATCGACAGACCAACTTCGTTTGGAAGCTTGCGCAACGTACGATTGGCTCATCTTTACGAGCCAAAGTGCGGTTGCCGCATTTAAAGAAAAACTAGAGCGTTTTAATGTGTCTGTTGAAACGATTCCATCGCATATTGCTGCGATTGGATCAAGAACAGCTGCGGCACTCGAAAAGCTTGGTTTTACTGTAGAGTTTATTCCGACCGTATTCAGTGCAGATGTTTTTGTAAAGCAATTTCAACCAGCGGAGAATGAAGCACGCAGGCTTTTATTTTTACGCGGATCCATCGCAGGTCCTACAATACGGGAAGAACTGCCGTTTGAAGTGGATGAATGGACGATTTACAAGACCGAAAGAGTAACTGATAACGCGGGAAAGCTTGTTCAGTTATTAAAAGAGACAGAAAAAACCTCTGTTTTATTTGCTAGTCCATCTGCAGTAGAAGTATTTGCGGAAGAAGTGGTTCCCGTAGTAGGTTGGAAAGGCTATACAATTGGTGCTATCGGACATATCACTGAAAAAGCGTTGGAAAAAGTGGGCGCAAATGTTCACGTTCGACCCAATACATACACATTGAAAGATCTTGTCGATAAGTTGGCAAGTCGAAAGGATGTTTAGATTGAATCAATTACATTTTCGTCGCAATCGACGTTTACGAAATACAGATACGCTACGCAAAATGGTACGCGAAACTGTTTTACGAAAAGAAGATTTCATTTATCCGATTTTCGTAGTTGAAGGAGAAAACATTAAAAATCCAGTCGCTTCAATGCCTGGCGTGTATCAACTTTCACTTGATCATTTTGAAAAAGAAATTGACGAAGTTGTTTCATTAGGGATTCCATCGGTTATTTTATTTGGTGTACCGAACGAAAAAGATACTGTAGGTTCCCAAGCTTATGCAGAGGAAGGCATCGTTCAAAGGGCGACGCGACTTGCAAAAGAATGTCATCCAAATCTCGTTGTTATTGCAGATACTTGCCTATGTCAATATACGGACCACGGACATTGTGGAGTAGTAGAAGACGGTTATGTCGTGAATGACGCGTCACTTGAGCTATTAACGAAAGCGGCAGTGAGCCAAGCGAAAGCAGGCGCAGATATTATCGCTCCATCAAACATGATGGATGGATTTGTTGCTGCGATTCGCCAAGGATTGGATGAAGCAGGGTTTGTCAACATTCCTATCATGTCGTATGCAGTTAAATATGCGTCGTCCTATTATGGGCCATTCCGCGATGCAGCCCATTCCTCACCGCAATCAGGAGACCGTAAAACGTACCAAATGGATTCTGCAAATCGTCTTGAAGCACTACGTGAAGCGGAAGCAGATGTAGAGGAAGGTGCAGACTTTTTAATTGTGAAGCCAGCACTCTCTTATCTAGATATTATGCGGGATGTGAAAAATAATTTTACATTACCAGTCGTTGCGTATAACGTAAGTGGGGAATATTCAATGATCAAAGCCGCTGCACAAAACGGTTGGATTAACGAACAAGAAATTGTACTTGAAACATTAACGAGTATGAAACGTGCGGGTGCTGATTTAATTATGACGTACCATGCAAAAGATGCAGCACGTTGGTTGGAGGGTAAATAATTGGAAAAACATTATAAGAACTCAAAACAAGCATTTGAAAAAGCAGTAGACCATATGCCGGGCGGTGTAAACTCACCTGTGCGTGCATTTAAATCGGTAAACATGGACCCAATTTTTATGGAAAGTGGAAAAGGGGCAATGATTAAAGATATTGATGGCAATGAATACATTGACTACGTCTTATCATGGGGACCACTTATTTTAGGACACGCTGACCCAGACGTTGTAGAAGGCATTCAACGTGTAGCAGAAACAGGATCAAGTTTTGGCGCACCGACATTAGCTGAAAATGAATTAGCAGAACTTGTGATTGAGCGTGTACCATCGATGGAAATGGTGCGTATGGTTTCTTCAGGGACAGAAGCGACAATGAGTGCACTTCGTTTAGCACGAGGCTATACGGGTCGTAATATTATAATGAAATTTGAAGGATGCTATCATGGACATGGCGACTCCTTGTTAATTAAAGCAGGTTCGGGTGTTGCGACACTAGGTCTACCAGATAGTCCAGGCGTTCCTGAATCAATTGCACGCAATACAATCACAGTGCCTTATAATGATTTAGATAGCGTAAAGCTAGCCTTTGAGGAATACGGATATGATATCGCTGCATTAATTGTTGAACCTGTAGCAGGCAATATGGGTGTTGTTCCTCCACAGCCAGGTTTCTTAGAAGGTTTACGTGAACTGACAACTGAAAATGGTTCACTCCTAATTTTTGACGAAGTGATGACAGGCTTCCGTGTAGGCTATGAGTGTGCACAAGGATACTTCGAGGTTCAACCAGACTTAACTTGTCTTGGTAAAGTAATCGGTGGCGGTTTACCGGTAGGCGCTTATGGTGGATCAAAAGAAATTATGAGTCATATTGCACCAGCAGGAACGGTTTACCAAGCAGGAACATTATCGGGGAATCCACTTGCAATGACTGCGGGAATTGAAACATTGAAAAAGTTAACACCAGCATCATACGAATACTTCAATAAACTGGGCGACCAGTTAGAAGCAGGTTTCCGTGAAGCAGCAGAAAAATATAATATTCCACATACTGTTAACCGCGCAGGTTCTATGATTGGTTTCTTCTTTACCAATGAAAAAGTTGTGAACTACGATAAAGCGAAAACATCTGACCTTGAGTTGTTTGCAGAGTATTATCGCTTAATGGCAGAAGAAGGCATTTTCCTTCCACCTTCACAGTTCGAAGGGATGTTTTTATCTGCAGCGCATACAGAAGAACATATTGCAAAAACAGTTGAAGCTTTCCATAAAGTATTTGCAAAGCTGGCAAGATAATCAAACAAAGCCTTTCTCCACAATTGATGGGGAAAGGCTTTTCGATTAACTTACAGCTACTCTATTCTAAGTAACTAGATCGATGCATACAATTGTCTGTGAAGGAATAGGAGGAGAGATCGTATGAAAAATGTAAAATGGCAAATGAAAGAGAACTTTGCCTTCTCACCAGAAATAGGTTTTCCAGCATCTGCCGATCAACTTAAAGTGACACCAAGGTTTACATTAGAAAAAGTAGAAGGACGGCCCAAGTTAACAGGGATTTACCATCTTGCTGTAAATGTTAATTTAGAGGAAAGAAAGAACGACAATAGTGAGATTAATGAAGCTATTTTAATTGATGATCTAGATATTGACGGAAAAACAGGGTATTTTGAATATGCAGTACCATTTAATATTGATTTCCCACCTGAAGCGGATGACCCTATTGATATTAAAACAATGAATACGACACATGAAATTGATGAAAACGGATGTCTGTCGATTATTTGGGACGTTGAATGCACATACAAAGAAGTTGGCATTCATCAAACACGCGAAGAACAGAAAGAAAACCAATCGGCCAAAACTGCTAGTGCCGAAGCTAAGAAAAAAGAAGCTGTTGCTGAAGAAAAACAAACACAGACTACCAAAAAAGAAGTCGCCGAAAAGCAACAAACAAAAGCTGAAAAAAAAGAAGCTGTCACCGAAGTGAAAGCAACCAAAGAGTCGAATGAACATAAACAAGCGGCGGCTAGTGCTAAAAAAGAAGTTTCTGAAACAAGACAATCTACTACTCCCCAAACCGAAACCGAGGTGGCCGTAGCTAGTCATGAAAGCGAATCAGTCAGAAATACTTCACAAGTAGTCGTCGAAACCGCTTCTTTTACTGAAGATGAAGTGCTCTCATTTATTTCTGAATTAGAAGACGGCATTTCAACGACTGGATTCCGCCTAAATGATGTCCTTGTGCAAGGCGAAAGCTAATGCGCAAAGGATACAAAGCAAAATAAAGTCTCCAGTTGTGGGAACGATGATCATTCGAATTAATTGAAATGCCGCGATAGGAATAATAATCGATTTACAGTAACATCGCGTTTTCCGAAGCCAAGGGGGAAGGAGATACGGGTTATATCCTTTTCTCATAACAAAATCCTTTCTTAAAGGTATTGAAAAGCAACCATTGACCTTGACGAATGAAAGGCTATTCCGTTATACTAAGAATAACTGCATATAGATGCGATGAACGGGATAGTAAGTAATACTTGTTTTCTAAAGAGAGGGGCTACCGGTGAAAAAGCCCTGTAAACAACCTACTGAATGTCACCCGTGAGCAGTTTTCGTGAACATGTTTTTTGGTTGTCGATGATTAATTCCAAAACAGTAGCGAAAGCCGGTTTGAAGCCGTTATGATTGATTGAGATGTACAGCTTTTTTTAGTGTACATAAATAAAGGTGGTACCGCGAATAGCTCCTTCGTCCTTTTAGGCGAATGGAGTTTTTTTATTGCTGAAAATTAAAGGAGGACACGAATATGTCAAAAGATCAATTATCAATGCCGACAAAATATGAACCACAATCAATCGAAGATGGCCGTTATGAATGGTGGTTGAAAGGAAAGTACTTCGAAGCTCAGCCTGATAGTGACAAAGAACCATACACAGTTGTGATTCCACCGCCGAACGTGACGGGCGTTTTACACTTAGGACACGCTTGGGATACGACATTGCAAGATATTATTATTCGAATGAAACGTATGCAAGGCTATGATGCACTATGGTTACCAGGAATGGACCACGCAGGTATAGCGACACAGGCACGTGTTGAACAACGTCTACGTTCAGAAGGAAAATCACGTTATGATTTAGGTCGTGAAAAATTCCTTGAAGCGACTTGGAACTGGAAAGAAGAATATGCTTCCCATATCCGTGAACAATGGGGCAAATTAGGACTAGGACTTGATTATTCCCGTGAACGTTTCACACTAGATGAAAACTTATCGAAAGCAGTACAAGAAGTTTTTGTTAAACTGTATAACAAAGGTTTAATTTACCGCGGTGAATACATTATTAACTGGGATCCTGCAACGAAAACCGCATTATCAGACATTGAAGTAATCCATGAAGATGTGCAAGGTGCATTCTATCATATGCGTTACCCACTCACAGATGGTACTGGAAGTATCGAAATTGCGACAACTCGCCCAGAAACTATGCTAGGTGATACAGCAGTTGCGGTTCATCCGGAAGATGAGCGATACAAACATTTAATTGGAAAAACAGTTACACTTCCAATCGTCGGTCGAGAAATTCCAATTGTTGGGGATGACTACGTCGACATGGAATTTGGAAGCGGTGCGGTAAAAATTACGCCTGCCCATGACCCAAATGACTTTGAAATCGGAAATCGTCATAATTTAGAACGCGTGCTCGTCATGAATGAGGATGGTTCTATGAACGAGTTAGCTGGTAAGTATCAAGGGATGGACCGTTTTGAATGCCGTAAACAAATTGTAATAGACTTACAAGGGATGGGCGTTTTATTTGAAATTGAAGAACACTTACACTCGGTTGGACATTCAGAGCGAAGCGGTGCCGTTGTTGAGCCATATTTATCAACGCAATGGTTCGTAAATATGGAACCACTAGCGAAAGCTGCAATTGAGTTACAAAAAGGGGAAGGCAAAGTAAATTTCGTTCCATCACGTTTTGAAAACACATACTTAAATTGGATGGAAAACATTCATGATTGGTGTATTTCACGTCAACTTTGGTGGGGCCATCGTATCCCGGCTTGGTATCATAATGAAACAGGCGAAGTATATGTCGGGAAAGAGGCGCCTGCAGATATTGAAAACTGGAGACAAGATGAAGACGTTTTAGATACTTGGTTCTCTTCTGCATTGTGGCCGTTCTCAACACTTGGTTGGCCAGATGTTGACAACGAAGAGTTTAAACGTTACTATCCGACAGATGCGCTCGTTACAGGATATGATATTATTTTCTTCTGGGTATCCCGCATGATTTTCCAAGGAATCGAATTTACGGGAGAGCGTCCATTTAAAGACGTCTTAATTCACGGACTTGTACGTGATGCAGAGGGGCGTAAAATGTCGAAATCACTAGATAACGGCGTTGACCCGATGGAAGTTATCGAGAAATACGGTGCAGACGCGCTTCGCTACACACTTTCAACGGGTGCTTCGCCAGGTCAAGACATTCGCTTCTCATGGGACCGTGTTGAGTCAAACTGGAACTTTGCGAATAAAATTTGGAACGCATCACGTTTTGCGCTCATGAATATGGATGGCATGACCTATGATGAAATTGATTTGACAGGTGAGAAATCTGTCGCAGATACGTGGATTTTAACACGTCTAAATGAAACGATTGAACAAGTGACACGACTTGCTGATAAATATGAGTTCGGTGAAGTTGGCCGTGCGTTGTACTCCTTCATTTGGGACGATTTCTGTGATTGGTATATTGAAATGGCTAAATTACCACTTTATGGTGATGATGAAGCTGCAAAGAAAATGACGCGTTCTGTACTTGCATACGTGTTAGATCATACAATGCGACTATTACATCCATTTATGCCGTTTATTACAGAAGAGATTTGGCAAAACTTACCGCATGAAGGTGAATCTATTACAATTGCCTCATGGCCAGTTGTGGATGCATCACTTTCTAATGAAGCACGTGCAACAGAAATGAAACTATTGATGGATATTATCCGTTCTGTCCGAAATATTCGTGCGGAGGTAAATACGCCGATGAGTAAGCCAGTGAATCTATATATTTCAACGCGAGAAGATAAAACGACTGAAATTCTAGAAGCGAATCGCAAATATATTGAGCGATTCTGTAACCCGGAAACACTAACAATCGGAAAAGGAATCGAATCACCAGGCAAGTCCATGTCTGCTGTGATTACAGGTGCTGAGCTATTCTTGCCACTTGAAGGACTTATTAATATTGAAGAAGAACTTGCCCGTTTAGAGAAAGAACTAAAAAAATGGGACAGCGAAGTGAAACGCGTTCAAGGTAAATTATCTAACGATCGCTTCGTAGCGAACGCACCAGATGCGGTCGTTGCAGCAGAGCGTGAAAAAGAAAGAGACTACCTCGAAAAATACGCGACGGTTGAGAAGCGTATGAAGGAATTGAAAGACATTTAAATGATCCGTTTAATGCCCCCGCCAATGTTGGTGGGGGTTGTTTATCGGAGAAATGAAAAGAAACAAAGAAGAGCCTATTAAGCATATATTTATGCTCATCTAATTGAGATAGGATCGTCTGGATAGTATAGTCAAAGAAAATAGGCGAAATTGAGGTGACTGCAATGAATAGAAACTCTAGAAGGATTGAAATTCTTGATGCTGCATCGAAAATCGTGGCAGAAAAAGGAATTTTTGATTTAACGATAGATGCAGTAGCAGAAGAAGCCGGTATCAGTAAAGGCGGATTACTGTATCATTATCGATCAAAAGAAGTATTAGTTGAAAAAATGGTAGAGCATTTGGCGACAAATTACAGAAGTAAAATTGCTAAAAGTGCAGCTGAAGACAATGAAGACAAAGGAAAGTGGACACGTGCTTATTTAGATGTCACTTTTAAACAAGCATATAAGAATAAAGATATGCACTCTGGTTTACTTGCAGCAAAGGCAGTGAATCCAGCATTACTCAATCCAATTCATGAAGCTTATTCGGAATGGCAGCAGGAAATTGAAGACGATGGCCTTGATCCAATTATGGCAACGATTGTTCGTTTAGCGACGGATGGAATATGGCTAGCAGATCTTTTTGGGATTAATCCGATTGAAAATGAGCAAAAAGAATTAATTTACGAAACCTTGAGGAAATGGACGAACGAATAGAGCTTGGCATAACAGTATTTTGACGATGAATTTGTAATTCAAAAGTCATGCTGGTATGCCTTTTTTCTTTTTTTAGGGGTTGAAATCAAGACGACTCACATAGTATAGTGTTATTTAATGTTTCAAAACCGTCCAGACGGTATAGTAAATGCATTAGGACATTTTGGAGGAGATAAAATGAAGAACAAAGTATTATTAACAGCTGCTGTAACAGGCGCAGGGGATACAACAAAAATAAATGAACATGTACCTGTTACGCCGAAAGAAATTGCGGAATCAGCAATTGCGTCTGCAAAAGCGGGTGCTACAGTTGCGCATGTGCATGCACGTGATCCGGAAACAGGTGGAATTAGCCACAATATCGAACATTACCGTGAAATTGTTGATCGGATAAGAGATTCTGAAACCGATGTTGTCATCAATATTACAGCAGGAGGCGGTGGAGACTTTATCCCTAGTCTGGATACACCAGCAGCCGGTGGAGATGGAACGTGGATTCAAACGCCTGAAGAACGCCATGCTCCGGTTGGCCAATTACTACCAGAAATCTGTACGCTTGACTGCGGAAGTGTCAACTTTGGCGACATGATTTATATGAGTCCAACAGATTGGCTTAGACAACATGCGAAGCTAATTCAAGAAAGTGGTGTGAAGCCTGAACTTGAATGTTTTGACACTGGACATTTACGTTTCGCGAAGCAATTAATAAATGAAGGACTGATCGATGGAGATCCGATGTTTCAGTTCTGTCTTGGTATCCCTTGGGGAGCAGAAGCAGATGTAGAAACAATTATGTACTTAAAAAATCGCCTACCCGAAAATGCACATTGGTCTGCGTTTGGAATTGGACGTATGCAATTACCAATTGCGATGCAAACAGCCATGTTAGGTGGGAACATCCGCGTAGGTTTAGAAGATAATTTATATCTCACGAGAGGGGTACCTGCAACGAATGAACAACTCGTAGATAAGGCAGTTGAAATGTTACACGCGAATGGAATTGAAGTGATGACACCTGAAGAGGCACGTGTTCATTTTGAATTAAGAAACCCACACGGAGGAAATCAACTATGAATTCCAAGATGAACAAGATTGAGCAGTTGGCTGTCATTGGAACTGGTGTCATTGGGAATGGTTGGATTGCTCGCTTTCTAGCGATGGGATACGACGTGGTTGCCTTTGATCCTGCAGAAGGTGCAGCAGAGCGAACTCGTTTAGCTATAGAGCGTGCATGGCCTTCCTTAGAGCAAATGGGGCTTGCGGAAGGTGCATCAACTGCGCGGGTTACTTTTGTACCGACAATTGAAGAAGCAGTTAAAAATGCAGATTTAATTCAAGAGAACGTGCCAGAAAGAGAAGAATTAAAGAAAAATGTATTAAAAAGCATTGATCAATACGCAAAACCGGAAGCAATTATAGCATCTAGTACGTCGGGAATTAAGCCGAGTACATTACAAGAAGGATTACAACATCCAGCACGATTAATCGTGGCCCATCCATTTAATCCGGTTTATATCTTACCACTCGTTGAACTAGTAGGCGGTGAAGCGACCACATCATCAATCATGGAGCGAGCAAACCAGTTTTACCAATCCATCGAGATGAAACCACTAATTATTCAAAAAGAAATTGAAGGTCATGTCGCAGATCGGTTAATGGAAGCGCTTTGGCGTGAGTCTTTACATTTAGTTAACGATGGGATTGCAACGACTGAAGAAATCGACGCGGCGATTATATACGGCGCCGGGTTACGCTGGGCACAAATGGGACCATTTTTAACATTCCATTTAGCCGGCGGCGATAAAGGAATGCGTCATATGCTAGAGCAATTTGGCCCTGCACTTAAGCTACCATGGACAAAATTAGAAGCACCTGAATTGACAAATGACTTAAAAGAAAAAGTAATTTCAGGATGTGAAGTTCATGCAGGAGACGTACCCATTGCTGAATTGGAAGTAAAGCGTAACGAGTTTTTAGTGAAGTTACTAGATTTAGTTGAAGAATATTGGCATGAGCCAAATAAAGTTTCTAGTTAGATAGAAACATAAAAAGGGAGCATTAAAATGGAACACGTATCATTTAACTATGAAGATCATGTACGTTCTGAGTGGGTAGATTATAACGGGCATATGAACGATGCGGCTTATGCCCGTGTTTTTAGCTTAGCAGTAGATGCCTTCATGGCGCATATTGGACTAGATGAAAAGGGCATAAACAAGCATGAATATACAATCTTTACATTAGAAACGCATTTATGTTACTTACGCGAAGCAAATGAAGGGGAAATGCTTGCCGTAACAGCACAACTATTAGATGTAGATGACAAACGTTTGCACATATTTTTCGTTATGAAAAATGGTAACGGCGAAATCGTTTCAACAAGTGAGCAAATGCTTATGGGTATTGATACGGCGCAAGGAAAAGCAGCAGCGTTTCCGAAAGCGATTGCATCAATCGTCGAAACACTATGGAAGGCGCATAAACAGTTAGAAACTCCAAAGCAAGTAGGTAGGAAAATCGGTATTAGGCGATAAGCGCCATAGTTGATGAATACCAAAGGAGAGTTTACATGTATAAGATTGAAGTCAATAACCTGACAAAAGTATTTGGATCCCACCCACAACAAGGTTTAGATCGCCTCAAAAGAGGGGAACAAAAGGATGAAATACTTCAAAAGACTGGCATGACGGTTGGCGTAAATCAAGCCACCTTCTCGGTTGAAACAGGAGAGGTTTTCGTCATCATGGGCTTGTCAGGAAGCGGAAAGTCTACATTAATAAGATTGGTCAACCGATTAATCGAGCCTACAGGCGGAGAAGTTCTGATTGACGGAGAAGACTTTACAAAGATGGATCAAAAAGCACTCATTGAAACGAGACGAAAAAAGCTTGGTATGGTGTTTCAAAATTTTGGCTTACTACCACACCGTACTGTTTTGAGTAATGTTGCGTACGGTCTTGAAATTCAAGGTGTACAAAAAGAAAAACGAGAAGCGAAAGCACTCCAAACGATAAAAGATGTAGGCTTAAAAGGGTACGAGGATAGTTATCCTCACGAGCTCAGTGGGGGCATGCAGCAACGAGTTGGAATCGCAAGAGCCCTTGCCAATGATACAGATATATTAATCATGGACGAAGCGTTTAGTGCATTAGACCCAATTATTCGTAAAGAAATGCAAGATGAACTGATGTATTTACAGAGGAAGTTAGGGAAAACAATATTATTTATCACCCATGACTTAGACGAAGCTTTAAAGTTAGGCGATCGCATTGCGATTATGAAGGACGGCCAAATTGTTCAAATCGGAACATCGGAGGCAATTTTGGAAAATCCGGCAAACGATTATGTGTCTAATTTTGTAAAAGATGTAGATCGTTCCAAAGTTTTAGAAGCCTCCCATGTCATGAAACGTCCTGAAGTATTGATGACGCATCGTGATGGTCCGCGAATGGCTATTCGTAAAATGAATGAAGTAGGCGCATCAAGTATTTTTGTGGTAGACCGAGAGAATAATTTTAAAGGGTTACTCACAATTGACGAAGCGATTAAAGCATACAAAGAAGATATTCCGTTGCAAGAACTTTTAATTAAGGAAATACATACCGCAGCTCCGAATACTCCGTTAAGCGAACTGATTGAAATTGCAGTTGAAGCAAGATATCCAATTACTGTAATTGAAGGTGGAAAACTGCTTGGAATCGTCTCGCGTGCCTCGATTCTTTCGGGACTTGTACTTGGTAAAGAAAAAGACAAGGAAAACGAAGTTGAAGAGGACGAGGTGGTATTGGTATGAATTATTTTAAATTTCCATTGGAGGATTGGACCAACCGTTTTGTTGATGGTTGGTTAATTCCAAACATGGGTGGTTTCTTTGATGGAATTAGTGAAGTGTTGCGGTGGTTTATAGATGTTGTTACGAACGGACTAAGTGCAGTTCCTGCAGAAATCTTGGCACTTCTCCTAATTATTTTAGCATGGAAGGTTGGCGGGAAAGGATTAGCCCTCTTCACTTTTATCGGGTGTGTTTATCTAGGTGCAGTCGATATTTGGGAGGCAGCTATGCAAACAGTTGCCATTGTAATTGTTTCAACTGTTATTTCGATTATGTTTGGCATTCCTGTCGGTATTTTGAGTGCATTAAACAAAACAGTAGATAAAATGGTACGTCCAATCTTAGACTTCATGCAAACGTTGCCTAGTTTTGTATATTTAATCCCTGCGATTCTATTATTTGGACTTGGCGGTGTACCGGCTGTGATTGCTACTTTTGTATTTGCAACCCCACCAGCCGTTCGTATGACAAACCTAGGAATTAAACAAGTTCCAAGCGATGTCATTGAAGCGTCTAGAGCTTTCGGTTCTACTCCGTGGCAATTGCTCTTTAAAGTACAGTTTCCACTCGCAATGCCAACTGTGATGGCTGGCATAAACCAAACAATGATGTTAGCATTATCTATGGCGGTAATTGCTTCAATGATTGGTGCACCCGGACTTGGTTCTACTGTATTATCAGGAATTTCAACCGTTAACGTTGGACTCGGATTAACAGGCGGATTGGGAATTGTTGTGTTAGCCATTATGTTGGATCGAATTACGCAAAATTTAGGGGATAAAAATATTAAAACAAAAGGAAGATAATCTTGAAGAAATTTTCATTGGGTTTGATGATTGTTCTACTATTAGCATTTGTCGCTGGTTGCGCTTCAGACGGAGGAGAAAAAGAGACAACAGCAAATCAAAAGATTACTTTTGGCGTTACGCCATGGACAAGTACTGTTCCACCGACAAAAATCGCAAGTCTAATTATCCAAGATATGGGATACGATGTAGAGGAAATTAGTGCGGATGCAACAAACGTATATATTGGCCTTTCGCGTGGTGACATTGACGTGTTTATGGATTCGTGGTTGCCTGCTCACGAAAATCTTTTAGAAAAATATGCAGATCAAGTAGAAGATACTGCAATTAGCTATGATGACGTTGAGACAGGATTAGTAGTACCTACATATATGGAAGACATTAATTCAGTCAATGACTTAAAAGGAAAAGAAGACTTATTCAGTAATGAAGTATATGGAATAGAAAGCGGAGCGAATGTAACTGGTATTATTAATGAACTACTAGAGAGTTATGAATTGGATTTAAAACAAGTGAATTCATCCGAAGGCGGCATGCTCGCCCAGGCAAGGCGTTTAATGGAAAATGAGGACCCTGTGAGCTTTTTCGGATGGCGTCCACATACAATGTTTAATCAATATGACCTTAAAGTATTAGCTGATGAACAAAACTTCTTTGAAACAGCAGCTGTTCATGTGATCACGAATAATGAACTGAAAGAAAACGCGCCTGACGTTCATCAGTTTTTAAGTAATTGGCACATATCGCTCGATGAGGTCGAAGAGATGATTGTAAAAATTGAGGACGAGAATGCCGACCCAGAAGCTGTTGCACGTGAGTGGATTGACAATAATCAGGATAAAGTGAATGAAATGATCGGTAAGTAAAAATCGATAAAAGTCTTGTGTTGGCTGACATAATTTGTCGGTAGCACAAGACTTTTTTATTGAAATTGTTTAATAGATGATAGGTAAAATGATTATGCCACCAAGTCCGCGGTCTGATAGTGAACAAGTATACTTTATATTTGATGGAATCTGAAAAACATTTTGATAAGATTATCAGTGTTATTAGGTAATATAGCTCTTCTTGTAAAGATTTTATGACAGTTAAATTATTAGTGTGGTAAAATAGGCATATACATATTAGACTATTTATTTCAGTAGGATAAAGAGTAACAGGTATACATACGACACGAATAGGGTGACAGTGATGCAGAGAATAAACGTCAATCGAAAAGAAAGTGGTTTGACACTTATAGAGGTTTTGGCATCCATTGTAATATTGTCTATTGTACTTATTAGTTTTTCAAGTTTATTATTACAATCTACCAAACATACAAAATATAATAAAGAGAAATTGACAGCTGTTCAAGTGGCCGAGGATATAGTAGCCAAGATTAGAAATGGTGATTATTCAATGGATGGGGAAACGAAAGCGTATATTTCCTTGGGCGACGAAAAGTTTGAAGTTAGCATACACATATCTGATGGCCCTTCCAATTTAAAGTTAGCTAAGATTACAGTGAATTCATTAGCAAAAACCAAAAAGTCATCTTTTGAAACAGAAATGTATTTTGAAGTGGATAAGGTTTCGCCATGAAAAATGAAAAAGGTCTAACCTTGATTGAACTGCTCGCGGTGCTTGCAATTATTGGCTTGATTACAACCCTAATTGGTTCAGTTCTAATTAATGGATTGAAAGCATCTGATCGGAGTTCGACAAATCAAAGACTGCAACAAGAAGCAAATTATATTACTGAAATGATTCGCAATGAATATTTGAAGCTAGAAGACGACTCGATTGAATTCATCATTGATAACGAAAATCAATATTTAAAAATGGATGGAGATATTATTTCGAAAGGTTTTACGTATTGTTATAATAATCATTGCAGCAATGAACATGTGTTTATGATTAACAGAAATGAAAATCAACAATTTAAATTAGAACTGAAAATAGAAAACTTATCCTATAATATTGAAACGACGTTTAGTAAGCTGCGCTAAGGAGGGGGGATGTTGATGAAAGTTAGAAATAATGAGCAGGGAAG